>JBKBMG010000003.1:0-98413 GCA_046295975.1 Rhodocyclaceae bacterium | reverse complement strand
GGCCGTTACAGTGGCGCCGGCCGGGTCCCCGGGGCGGGGCCCCGCCACGGGGGGGCCCCCGCCCCGGTCGCTTGTTTTCGAGCAGTTTTGCCGTCTGGCGGCGTGTCCAGTGATGTTCAGTGGCTGAATCGTCCGTGGCTGACCACGGACAGGTCGACATAGCTCAGGCCTACGCGGTGGGTTGCGGAGAAGTCGATCGTCAGTCCGCCGACATCCCACCCTTTGAGGCTTTCCAGTGACTTCACCAGCGTCCCGCGGGTCAGTTCGCGTCCCGCGCGCCGCAGTGCCTCGCTGAAGGTTTTCGCCGCCATATAGCCTTCCAGTGCGGCGTAGCCATAATCCTGTCCCACTTGCTTGGCAGCGCGTTGATAGTCCCGCACCACCGGATGGTCGATCCGGAACGGCGAAGGCGTGACCTGTGCAAGCACGACGCCGTGCGCGCCGGCGCCGAGTTCGCGGACCAGTTCGCGGCTGCTCACGACCGACAGGCCGAACAGCATCGGATTCAGATCACGCGCGCGCATTTCGCGGATCAGGATCGGCGGTGTGCGGCCCGCCGCAACGAGGATTACGGCGGCCGGGGCGCTACCGGCGATCTGGGCTGCAGCCTGTTCGGCACCGTCGCCATTGGCGGCAATGCTCGCCACGGCAACCAGGGGCGGCCGCCCGCGCGCCGACAGTGCCTGTTCTGCCGCGCGCAGACCCGCTTCGCCAAATGCGTCGGCGTGGTGCACGAGTCCAATCGTGGTAACACCCGATGTCGTGAGATGATCGATGATCGCTTCGATTTCCCGGCCATACGAGGCCCGGAAGTGGAATACCAGCGGATGGGGCGGATCGCGCAGAAGGTCTGCCCCGGTATAGGGAGCGAAGTAAGGCACCCCCGCCGCAGTTGCAACCGGGATCGCCTTGCGGTTCTGCCCCGTTCCGAACACGCCGAATAACGCAAATACGCCCCGTTCCTCGATCAGGCTGCGGGCGTTGCGTTCGGTTTGTTCGGGGTCGTAGGCGTCGTCCACCGCCACGATTTCGATTTTGCGCCCGTGGATGCCGCCTGCGGCATTGACCTGATCGAAGTAGAGCGAGATACCGGACAAGTAGTCTCGGTTGAGTTCGGCGAGTGGGCCGGTTTGCGGGCCGGACTGGCCGAGTCGGATGGTATCGCCGAGTGGTGTTTCGGCAACGGCCGGCAGGTTCGCGCCGACGAGCGCAAACGCCGCGACCGCGATGACGCGTCGCAAAAAAATCATGTTGTCTCCTATCGTTATTGTGTGCGGTGCGTGCGCGCATGCCGGGGATCGATGACTCCCCGGTGGGGGCGGATGCGCGCACCATGCCGCGACCGAAACGATACCCTATTGGCGAACGCAACGGGATAGTGTGCGCTGCACACGGCGGCGATGATCCTGGATTCCTCGGGTACGAAGCGAACTCACCTGTTCGGTGATCCCTCACGAAACGCGAAACGTGTGCATGGATGCACTGTCCAGACACGCAATAAGCGGTCAACCAAGGAATCCACGATCCTTGCGGCCGCGTGCAGCACGAAGCGCTCGAGCGCTCGTCCGGATCGGGTCGATGCATGGCATATGCGTTTCGCCGCGCTCGGATTAAGTCGATCGGGATTCGTTCCTGGGCCTTGATCCGGCGGCCAAGCATGGAGTCCGCATGGGCGTTCGCCTTGCTCGTAGGACATCGGCTTCGGGAATGGTGAGAATAGCGTGCATAATGTCCGCAGACGGGCAGCGTTGCGTGTGGCGTGTGTCACCTGCGACTGACGGATGTGCGGGCGCATGGTGGCACGGGGACGGCAGGCAAGAGGGGGCGGTGCGACATTTCTGTAAATTCTATTGGGATCTGTCTCCGCTCTTTCCTGGCGTTGCTCCGGACGTCGTTGCCGAATTGGATTGTTGTACTGAGCGGTCGTGAGATATGAGCAGTGGTAGCTTGAGAATCAACCTCTGGACCGGTGTTGTTTGCGTTGTCTTTGCGGTGACCTTGCTCGCCTGGGTGGTCCCCGAGCATGGTGGCGGGGGATTCGCCTATGGCCTGCCGCCGCAACTGGTGGCGACGATTGGCGCTTGGGTGATGCTCGTTTTCGCGCTTGGCCTGACGCTGCAGTCGCTGATCGGGTTGCTCCGGCTGCGGGCGCCGCTCGTCGTCGTTCCAGGCCTTGGTGCGCTTTGGCATCACATCTGGCCATTCGCCTATGTACTCGCCTTCATCGTCGCGGCGGCCTATCTGCCGCTCACATGGATTGCCCCGTTGTTGATCGGATGCTTGCTGTTCATGCTCGGCGAGCGACGTTGGCCGGTTCTCGTGCTTGCAACCCTGGGGCCGACCGCGGGCCTTTACGTGCTCACGGTGTATCTCATGAAAATCGGGGTGGTTTGAATGCCGGGCTACGATGCAATGATCGACGCCTTTGCCGTCGCGTTGGCATGGGATTCCATCGCAGTGGTGTTCGGCGGCGTGCTGCTCGGCTATCTCGTGGGCGTCATTCCAGGGCTTAACCGCTCGGTCGCGATCGCCATCGCGATCCCCATGACCTTCTACATGTCGCCCTATGCCGCCATCTCGTTCCTGATCGGGCTCTCGAAGGGGACTGCGGCGGGCAGCGCGGTGTCCGCAATCCTGCTCAACACGCCGGGCGAATCGTCCTCGGCCGCGACCTGTCTGGACGGCTACCCGATGGCGCGTGACGGAAGACCGCGAACCGCTTTGCAGATCGGCCTGTTCGCGTCGGTCATCGGCGATCTGCTGGCCACCTTGCTGCTCATTCTGGTCGCGATTCCGTTCGCCGCCGTGGCCCTGAAGTTCGGCCCCTACGAACTCGCGGCCATTCTCGTCTTTGCGCTCGTCTTCATCGCCGGCATGGCCGGCGGATCGTTTCTCAAGGGCATGGTTGCAGGGGGGCTGGGCATCGTGCTTGGCACCGTCGGCATGGACCCCGAAACCGGCGCGATGCGCCTGACCTTCGGGGTCATCGAACTGATGGACGGGGTGCCCATCCTGCCCCTGGTGATCGGCACGCTGGCCCTGGCCGAGATGTTCGTCCAGCTGGACGAATACCGCCGCAACCGTGACATGAAGTCCATCGACCTCGACAGCGGCAACAAGGACGAACTGAGCTGGCCCGAGTTCAAGTTCGTGATGCCCACCATACTGCGTGGCACCGGCATCGGAGCGTTCATCGGCGCCTTGCCCGGCCTCGGACCCTCGGTGGGTTCGTTCATGTCCTACGGGGTGGCCAAACGCATGGCCAAGGATGCCGACTCCTTCGGCAAGGGTGACCCGCGCGGCATCGCAGCCTCGGAGTCCGCCGACAACGCCGTCATCCCGGCGAGCTACATTCCCTTGTTCGGTCTGGGCATCCCGGGCAGTGTCTCGGCTGCACTGCTGGTCGGCGCCTTCATGATCCATGGCGTGACCGTCGGCCCGCTGATGCTGCGCGAGCAGCCCGAGATGCTGTTCTCGATCTTCGCCGGCATGATCGTGGCCAGCCTGCTCATGCTCGGCATAGGCTGGTACGGGCTGCGGGTGTTCGCCCGCGTCACCAGCGTTCCACCGCACATCGTCATTCCGGTGGTGACCTTTCTCTGCCTGGCTGGCATCCAGGTCCAGGGGCTTGGCACCTTCGGTCTCGTCGTGGTGTTCGTGTTCGCCATCCTCGGCTATTTCCTGAAGAAGTTCGACTACTCCTTCGTCACCTTTCTGGTCGCCTTCATCGTGACGCCCATGCTTGAACTCAATCTCAGGCAGGCGCTCATCCTCTCGGGCGGGAACCCGAGTGTTTTGCTGCAACGCCCGATCGCGGTGGTGTTCATTGTTGCAACCCTGATGCTGCTTGCCTGGTTCGGCTGGAGTGCGTACCGGCAGCGCAGGAGGGCGCTTGGCGCCCGACCATGAAGTGCTGTCGCCTGCGGCAGTCGAACTCACTCAACAGAGGACAGACCCATGAAAGCAAAAAATCTCGTCAACACGCTCCTGCTCGCAGGCGGCCTCGTGTTTGGTGGCCTGGCACACGCCGACAACTTTCCCTCCAAACCGTTGACCATGGTGATCGGCTGGGGAGCCGGCGGGAGCACCGACATCCAGGGGCGCGTACTGGCAACGGTGCTGTCCGAGCAACTCGGCCAGCCGGTCAATGTCGTCAACCGCCCCGGTGCAGGCGGCGGCGTTGCGCTGGCCCAACTCGCAAACAGCCGTGATGGCGGCTACACCTTCGTTTTCGGCACATCGATGACCGTGACCTTCGGACCGCTGTCCGCGCCGGCGACTTACGACCTCGACAGCTTCCGTTACGCTGCCGGCGTCACCTTGGGGCAGTCCGCCATCGTGACCGGCCAGAACCGGCCGTTCTCGAACTGGCAGGAACTGATCGCGCACGCGAAGGCCAACCCGGGCGTGAGCTACGCCAACCAGACCGCCTTCGACCGCTTTCTGATCGACTTCATCGCCCGCCAGGAGGGGCTGGACCTGCGCATCGTGCCGACCTCCGGTGGCGCCGGTATGGCACCGCTCATCCTGTCGGGCGACGTCAACTTCGCCTACAGCGGCGGCACCCACTCCGGCTACGCCAATACGGGCGAAATGCCGGTGCTCGTCAGTCTGGCCGACGAGCGGCTGGTGGCCTTCCCGGATGCTCCCACGCTTCGCGAACTGGGCTACGAGATCGATCCGGGCGAAATCCGCGTCGTCATGCTGCCCAAGAACGCGCCTGACAACCATGTTCAGCGCCTCGCGGAAGCCCTCGAAGCCGCCACCAAGGACCCGCGCTTCATCGAAATCACCGAAGAGCGAATCCTGATGCCGGTAGTCTTCCTGGATGGTGACGCGGTCTATCAGGATTTGTCCGCCAAGATCGCCAGCTACAAGCGCATCATTGAAGAGATGGGGGGCTTGAGCAACTGATCCGCTGGTGTGGCGGTAAACGATCAAGCGGTCGTCCGATGTTCCCGGCGACCGCTTGATCGTTGTTCATCGGGCCGTTACGGCCGATGCAGTTTGATCGCGGCGGCGGGCCATACCCGCCGCCGCGATCACGTCAGGGCGTGAAGAAATCCCGGACCTTGTCCATCCAGGACTTGGCCTTGGGGTTGTGGCGCTCGACGTCGCCGCTGGACTCTTCCTCGAACTGCCGCAGCAACTCCTTCTGCCGTTCGGTGAGGCGCACCGGCGTTTCGACCACGACATGGCACATCAAATCGCCCTGGGCGTGGGTGCGGACGTTCTTGATGCCCTTGCCACGCAGGCGGAAGGCCTTGCCGCTCTGGGTTTCGGCCGGAATCTTGAGCCGGGCCATGCCGTCCAGCGTGGGAATCTCGATCTCGCCGCCGAGCGCTGCGGTGGTGAAACTGATGGGCATCTCGCAATGGAGATCGTCGCCGTCGCGCTGGAACACCGGGTGCGCCCGGATGTGGATTTCGACGTAAAGATCGCCCGACGGGCCGCCGTTGACGCCCGGCTCGCCGTAGCCGGAGTGGCGCAGGCGCATGCCCTCGTCGATGCCGGCGGGAATCTTGACTTCCAGTGTCTTGTGACTCTTGACCCGGCCGGCGCCGCGGCAGGTGGTGCATGGATCGGGAATGATGCGACCGGTGCCGTGGCACTTCGGGCAGGTCTGCTGGATCGAGAAAAAGCCCTGCTGGATGCGCACCTGGCCGGAGCCGCCGCAGGTCGTGCAGGTCTGCGGCTGGGTGCCAGGCTTGGCGCCGGAGCCGTTGCAGGTGCCGCATTCCTCCACGGTCGGAATGCGGATGGTCTTTTCCGCGCCGCGTGCGGCCTCTTCCAGCGTGATTTCCAGGTTGTAGCGCAGATCGGCGCCGCGATACACATTGGAACGGCCGCCGCGGGCACCGCCGAAGATGTCGCCGAAAATGTCCGAGAACGCGTCGGCGAAGCCGTCGAAGCCCGGCTGGCCACGGCCCGTGCCGCCGCCCATGGATGGGTCGACGCCGGCATGGCCGTAGCGGTCGTAGGCGGCCTTTTTGTCTGTGTCGGACAAAACCTCGTAGGCCTCGGACAATTCCTTGAACTTGTCTTCGGCGTCTTTGTTGCCCGGGTTGCGGTCGGGGTGGTGCTTCATCGCGAGCTTGCGATAGGCCTTCTTGATTTCGTCGGCCCCGGCGTCGCGATTGACGCCCAGTACTTCGTAGTAATCCCGTTTCGACATGATCAGGTCCGGTGAATCATCGCCGGCCAGCGACAAAAAGTCGGGAGGCCGGCATTACGACGGCTGTCCCGACTTTTCGCCCCTGTCCGCCCGATGGGTTGCAGGGCGACGTGGCCGATGATCGCGCCACGCGCAGCGGCGATTACTTGTTGTCCTTGACCTCGGTGAACTCGGCATCCACCACATCGGCGTCGGCGGTCTTGCCCTCGGCAGCACCGGCAGCGCCAGGCTGCTGCTGGCCCTGGGCATACATCTGTTCGCCGAGTTTCTGGCTGGCCACGGCCAGCGCCTGGCTCTTGGCCTCGATCTGATCCTTGTCGTTGGACTTGAGCGCTTCCTCGGCTTCGCCGATGGCCGCCTCGATCTTCGCCTTCTCGTCCGCGTTCACCTTGTCGCCATAATCGGCCAGTGCCTTCTTCACCGAATGAATCAGCGAGTCGCACTGATTGCGGGCGTCGACCAGCTCATGCGTCTTGCGGTCTTCCTCGGCGTGGGCCGCGGCGTCCTGCACCATGCGCTCGATCTCGTCATCGGACAGGCCGGAGTTGGCCTTGATCGTGATCTTGTTCTCCTTGCCGGTGGCCTTGTCCTTGGCCGACACGTGCAGGATGCCGTTGGCGTCGATGTCGAAGGTGACCTCGATCTGCGGCATGCCGCGCGGTGCAGGCGGAATGTCGGAGAGGTTGAACTGGCCCAGGCTCTTGTTGCCGCCGGCAATTTCGCGCTCGCCCTGCAGCACGTGGATGGTCACGGCCGACTGGTTGTCGTCGGCGGTGGAGAACACCTGGCTGGCCTTGGTCGGGATGGTAGTGTTCTTGTGGATGAGCTTGGTCATGACGCCGCCCAGCGTCTCGATACCCAGCGACAGCGGGGTGACGTCGAGCAGCAGCACGTCCTTGACTTCGCCCTGCAGCACGCCGCCCTGGATGGAGGCGCCAATGGCGACGGCCTCGTCCGGATTCACATCCTTGCGCGGCTCCTGGCCGAAGAACGCCTTGACCTTCTCCTGCACCTTGGGCATGCGGGTCTGGCCGCCGACCAGGATCACGTCGTCGATGTCGGACACCTTGATGCCGGCGTCCTTGATTGCGATGCGGCACGGCTCGATGGTGCGCTCGATCAGATCCTCGACCAGCGACTCGAACTTGGCGCGGGTGATCTTGATCGCGAGGTGCTTGGGCCCGGTGGCGTCGGCGGTGATGTAGGGCAGGTTGATCTCGGTCTGGCTGCCGGACGACAGTTCGATCTTGGCTTTCTCGGCGGCCTCCTTCAGGCGCTGCAGGGCGAGCACGTCGTTCTTGAGATCGACGCCTTGCTCCTTCTTGAACTCGGTCACCACGTAGTCGATGATGCGCTGGTCGAAGTCCTCGCCGCCGAGGAAGGTGTCGCCGTTGGTGGCCAGCACTTCGAACTGGTGCTCGCCGTCGATGTCGGCGATCTCGATGATGGACACGTCGAAGGTACCGCCGCCAAGGTCGAACACCGCGATCTTGGAATCGCCAGGCTTCTTGTCCATGCCGAAGGCGAGCGCCGCGGCGGTCGGCTCGTTGATGATGCGCTTGACTTCGAGCCCGGCGATGCGGCCGGCGTCCTTGGTGGCCTGGCGCTGGCTGTCGTTGAAGTAGGCCGGCACGGTGATGACCGCCTCGGTGACTTCTTCACCGAGGTAGTCTTCGGCGGTTTTCTTCATTTTGCGCAACACTTCGGCGGAAACCTGCGGCGGCGCGATCTTCTTGCCGCGCACTTCTACCCAGGCGTCGCCGTTGTCGGCCTTGGCGATGGTGTAGGGCATCAGGTCGATGTCCTTCTGAACTTCCTTTTCCTCGAAGCGGCGGCCGATCAGGCGCTTGACCGCGAAGAGGGTGTTCTTGGCGTTGGTGACGGCCTGGCGTTTTGCCGGAGCACCCGTGAGGATTTCGCCGTCTTCGGCGTAGGCGACCACCGACGGGGTGGTGCGTGCGCCTTCCGAGTTTTCGATGACCTTGGGCTTGCCGCCTTCCATGACGGAGACGCAGCTGTTGGTGGTGCCCAGGTCGATGCCGATGATCTTGCCCATTTTCGTGTCCTTGATGAAGATTGGGATGCGTTTGATTTGGATGTTCTTGATTCGGATCGGCCGCGGTCGCGGCCTGTCTGGTGATCAATATGGGGTGGCGTGCGGCGGATTCAAGCTCACGACGCACTCGCCCTGGCGTGTGTCGATTACTCGGGCGCCTTGGACACCATGACCATGGCCGGGCGCAGCACGCGCTCGTGGATCAGGTAGCCCTTTTGCAATACGTTGATCACCGTGTTTGGCTCGACGTCGGCGGGAACCGCGCTGATCGCCTGGTGCTTGTTCGGGTCGAATTTCCGATCGAGCGGATTTTCTTCGGTGATGCCGGCCCCGTCGAAGGCAGCCGCGAGCTGCTTGAGGGTCAGTTCCACCCCCTCGCGCAGGCTTTCCAGGGTCTGGTTCTCGGTCGCGAGCGCGGCTTCCAGGCTGTCGCGGACGGGCAGCATCGCGGCGGCGAACTTTTCAGCGGCAAATTTGGAAGCCTTGGCGATGTCTTCCTGCGCCCGACGGCGTACGTTCTCGGTCTCGGCCTTGGCGCGCAACCATGCATCGTGGTGTTCGGACGCCCGCAATTCGGCCTCGCGCAGCGCGGATTCGAGGCTGGGCAGCACGTCCGGTTCGACGGCGGGCGTCGTGGCGGCGTCCTGCTGCATCTCGACCTGATCGGCTGCTGCCTCGAGTTCGGGCGCGGGTGCGTTCTTTTCCTGCATGGATGGACCTCCGGTTGTTCAGTGCATTGACTGGCGGGCACGTGGGGGCATGGGCGCGCATTTCAAGAGGGAAATGTCGAATTTCTTTTCTGCGGGCCGGTGCGCGTGCCGAATTGTCCCTGTCGGCCGAGGATCGTGCCAGAATGAGCGCGGTTCGCACGGGATGGGTGGAAACAGCGCGGCGCGTCGGTTGAACGATCGTGAGATCCAGGCACGAATGAGTGAGATACCAGAAAAGATCGGCAAGTACCGGATCATCAAGGAAATCGGCCGTGGCGCCACCGCGGTGGTGTACCTGGCCGAGAATCCGCATTACCCCGAGCCAGTGGCGGTCAAGCATGTCCGCTTCAAGGACAAGTCCAAGGATGAGGCCAAGTGGAACCGCCGCCTGCTCAAGCTGTTGAAGGCCGAGGAGGCGGTGGCGAAGCGCCTGGATCATCCCAGCATCATTCGCATCTTCGAGGCGGTGATCGACCCCGAGGAAGCCTACGTTGTCATGGAGTACTTCGCGGGCGACAGTCTGGAGCGCTATTGCAGCTTCGAGCGGCTGCTGCCGGTTCATCGCGCGATCGGCATCGTCTTCAAGTGCTGCATGGCGCTGGATCACGCCTACATGCGCGGCGTGGTGCACCGCGACATCAAGCCGGCCAACATCCTGGTCGATGATCAGGACAACGTCAAGATCACCGACTTTGGCCTGGCGCTGAACATCAACAAGAAGATCGAGACCGATTCGACCTTCATCATGGGCGTGGGCTCGCCGGCCTATATGAGCCCGGAGCAGATCAAGAGCTATCCGCTCAACCAGAAGACCGACATCTATTCCCTGGGTGTGGTGCTGTTTCACCTACTTGCCGGACGCCTGCCGTTCCGTGCCTCCAATCCGGCGCAACTCGTCTACAAGATCATCAACGCCGACCCGCCGTCGGTGTCGCAGCTCAATCCGGATCTTCCGGAATCGATGGACGCCGTCATCCGCAAGGCGCTCGCCAAGGATTTGTATTCGCGCTACAAGAATGGCGCCGAGTTCGCCAAGGATTTGTCGGCGGTCCGCTACAAGATACTGGACGACAAGTATCTGCCCCCCGATACCAGCCGCTTCTCGGTGTTGCGCAAGCTCACGGTGTTCACCGAGTTCGACGACATCGACTTGTGGGAGGTGTTGCGCCTGTCCTCATGGCGGCGCGCCGAGCCCAAGACCACGCTCTACAAGGAGGGGGACGCCGACCAGCGGTTCGGTGTGGTGATCGAGGGCGAGGTGGAGATCTCGGTCGACGGTCGCCGGGTCGACCGGCTGGGTGCCGGCGAAGTGTTCGGCGAACTCGCCTGGCTCGACAGCATAGACCATCGCCACATGATGACGGTGGTTGTCACCGAGCCCCTGACCTTCATCGAGATCAGCCCTTCCGCGCTGGCGCTGGCGACTGACGAAGTACGTGACTCATTCCACACGCTGCTCGCGACCACGGCCGCCAAGCGGCTCGGCCGCGCCGGCAAGGAACTCGCCCGCTACGGAGAACCGGCGGTGCGTGGCGAACTGACGGCCACCGGTGGGCTGGACCTGCAGTTGGTGGATAGCTGATCCCCGGCAACGGGGTCGCATTGAGGAACGGGCGACGCCCGCCCCTCAAACGCTCAGATCGATCTGGCTGATCGTGCCTACGCTGCCGTTCTCCCGCAGATAAATGCCGCTCGCCCGCATCACCCCCAGGGTGCCGTTGTTCGCGCCACGCAGTTCGAAGGGCGTGGCGACGTTGCCCAGGTAGAGGGCGCCCACGCCGGCATCGGCAAGCGTCGTCAGGGTGCCGCCACCGTTGGCGTCAGGTCGCCATATACGCAGTTGGGCGTAGGCCGGGTCGGCCTCGTCTATCCAGCCGTTACCGTCGCTGTCCAGCGCCGCCAGTTCGGCAAAGCCGTTGCCGCTGGTCGGGCCGAACAGTTCGCGTCCGTCGTCGATGCGGCCATTGTCGTTGCGGTCGATCGCGAGGTAGCCGGTGCCACCGGCAAGCATCGGGATCGCATCGGGCGTGCCGTCCGCGTCGAGATCGAATTCGAAGCGCAGATCGGACAGGGCGCCCGCCGGTCCGCCGAAGTCGAGTACCAGCGGATCCGTGAGGCGGGCGTCGCCACCGCGCAGCGAGATGTCGATGCGCTCGGCGAAACTGCGCGACATCTCGAAACCGACTTCGAAGCGGATCTCGCGGCCGTCGGCGGTGCGAATGCTGCCTTGAGCCTGGAAGCTCACCTGTTCGTACTCGCTGCGCACGGAGCTGAAATCGTAGGCGAAGCCGAAACCGGCTGCGCGTCCCCCGTCGCCCGGGGACGGCGTTGCCGACGCGACCTGATTGGGATCCGCAAGCTCGCTCATCCGGAAGACGCGCATCGGCTTGCCAGTCAGGTACTCGATGAGGTTGCGCAGCATCTGCAGGCGAGGGTCGGCTTCCTGGGCGTCTTCATTGCTGGCGACCGCATCGGCCTTGCTCGCTTCCATCGCTTCCTGGGACAAGGCCACCAACGCTCCCGGGCCAGTGAGCCGAGTGGCGGCCTGTTCGCCGCCATTGGCTGGGCGGTTACCCACCCATACCTCCAGGCGCTCGCTGGTTTCGGTATGGGAAAAAGCAAGGTGGGACGACTGGAGTTCGATTTTCGAGGACGAGATGATCATCACCGGACCTCCGGACAGCAATGGCGATCGCGGGTGCGCGCGCCAGGGCATACACGCCCATAGGCATTAACGGCCACGCCTGGGAAAACTTGAGCCGCGCTGGGTGAACCGCTTGTGGGCGGGGCGCCCAAGGCGGGCGAGGTGTGCGCAGGGGAGGGGCGGAGGGCGTAGTGGGGGCGGAGCGCCACCGAACGGGGCGCTCCGGGCGCGGGCGTCAGTGCAGCGGCGGCGTCAACGGGCCGCGCCCAGGTCTCGCGCACGTCGCGCGGACTGTTCGCGAATGGCCTCGTCCGACTGCGGATCGGCCAGCCAATCGCCGATGTGTTGGCGACACACCGCGATCAGTGCGGCGATCCAGTCGTGGCGCTCGTTGAGACAGGGGATGTAGTGGAATTGCTGTCCGCCCGCCGAGAGAAAGGCGGTCTTGCACTCCATGGCGATCTCTTCCAGTGTTTCCAGGCAGTCGGCGACGAATCCCGGGCACATCACGTCCACGCTGCGCAAGCCGCCTGCCGCCAGCGCTTGCAGCGTCGGTTCGGTATAGGGCTTGAGCCATTCGGCCTTGCCGAAACGCGACTGGAAGGTCACCTGCCAGCGCTCTGCCGGTAGCTCCAGCGCCTCTGCCACCAGTCGGGCGGTCTTGTAACACTCGCAATGGTACGGGTCGCCCAGATCCAGGGAACGGCGGGGAATGCCGTGGAAACTCATGATCAGTTTGTCCGCCTGACCATTCTTCATCCAGTGGTCGCGCGCGCTTTGGGCGAGTGCGCCGATGTAGTCGGGATGGTCATGGAAGTTGCGCACAAAGCGCAACGCCGGGAGGTTGCGCCAGTGCTGCAGGCATTCGGCGACCTGGTCCATGGCGCTGGCCGTGGTGCTGGCCGCGTACTGCGGGTATAGCGGCACCACCAGGATGCGATCGCACTGTCTCGCCCGCAGCCGCTCCAGGCCGTCGATCACCGACGGCGCGCCATAGCGCATCGCCCAGTCCACGACGAGATCCGGGCGCCCGGCCTGGGTGAAGTAGCCCGCCACCAGCTTGGCCTGGCGTTCGGTGTGGACCTTCAGCGGCGAACCTTCGTCGGTCCATACGCTTGCATATTTTTCGGCTGACTTGGCGGGGCGGCGGGTGAGAATGAAACCGTGCAGAATCGGCCACCATATCAGGCGGGGGATCTCGACTACACGCGGGTCGGACAGGAATTGCCGCAGGTACGGGCGCAGGGCGGCGGCGGTGGGGGCGGCCGGCGTGCCGAGGTTTACCAGCAGGATGCCGATGCGCCGGGGGCTGCCGTGGGTGTGTTCCGGTTCGGGCCAGAATCGGGCCATGAAATGTCCTCTGACAGGAGAATGATGCGATTGGGCGCGCCACGGGCGCGCCTGGGGGACGGACGGGTTCAGGCCTTGTTCGACAGGGCGTTGCTGAGCAGCCGGGCGGTGATGTCAACGATTGGAATGACCTGATCGTAGGCCATGCGTGTTGGCCCGATCACGCCCACCGATCCGACCACCTGGCCGTCGAGCTCGTAGCTGGCCGTGACGATGCTGCAACCGTCGAGCTCCGCGAGCCCGGACTCTCCGCCGATGAATATCTGCACGCCGTCGGCACGGTTGGACAGCTCGAGCAACTGCATGAGCGCGGTCTTTTTCTCGAACAGGAGGAACAGCTCGCGCAGGCGCGACATATCGCAGGACAAATCCTCGACGCCGAGCAGATTGGTTTCGCCCGAGAGCACATATTTCTCGTCGTTCTCGCGCAAGGCCTCGCCCCCCGCCTCGACGGCGGCCGCCATGAGTTCCGACACCTCGCCGCGCAACTGCTTCAGTTCGTGCTGGATGCGGTCGCGCATCTCCTCGAACGCGTAACCGGCGAAGTGCTCGGTGAGGTAATTGGCCGCCTCGGTCAGTTCCGAAGCCGAATACGGTCGCCGGGTCTGCAGGATACGGTTCTGGACGTCACCGGCAGTGGTCACGATGATGAGCAGGATGCGCGTGTCCGACAGACCGATGAACTCGATCTGGCGAATGCGCACCCGCTGGTTGCGCGGTGTGACCACCACGCCCGCGAAGTGGGTGAGGTCCGACAACAGTTGCGAGGCGGCCGTCAGCAGGCGCTGTGGCTGGTCGGGCTGGAGTTGACCCTGCAAGGTCATGATCCGGGCGCGTTCGAGTGGCTGTACGGTCAGCAGCGAATCGACGAAGAAGCGATAGCCCTGCGCCGTGGGCACGCGCCCGGCCGAGGTGTGCGGGCTGGTGATGAAACCCAGCTCCTCGAGGTCGCTCATCACGTTGCGCACCGTTGCCGGCGACAACTCCAGTCCGGAGTAACGCGACAGCGCGCGTGACCCCACGGGTTGCCCCTCGACGATGTAGCGTTCGATGAGGGTTTTCAGCAGGATTTGCGAGCGGGTATCAAGCAGTTTCATGGTGGCCGTGTCCGTACAAGCCCGATTCTATGGAAGTCTCGGCGGCTCTGCCAAGGTCGGTCGCGAATGTGGTTTAATCCGCGCATGACGAGACACTTTTCGAGCGTGGCGTTGATCGGCAAGTACCAGAGCCCGGATGTGGCCGATGTGGTGCTGGGCATTGCCGAGCACCTGCGGGCGAGCGACCGCAAGGTCTTGATCGAACAGGGGACGGCGAGTTCCATAGGCCTGTCGGGCGGGTTTCCTGTGGCGGGTTACGACGAAATTGGCGCCGATGCAGAGCTGGCGGTGGTCATCGGCGGTGACGGCACCATGCTCAATACCGCCCGGCGCCTGGCCGAGCATGGGGTGCCGCTGGTGGGCATCAACCTCGGACGGGTCGGTTTCCTCACCGACATCGGCATGGATTGCGCGGTGCAACGCCTGGGCGAAATACTGGCCGGACGGTTCACCGAGGAGCGCCGCTGCATGCTCTCGGCGGAAGTCATCCGCGGTGGCGGGCTGGTGTTCCAGACGCTGGCGCTCAACGACGTGGTGGTGAACAAGGGTGACATCGGGCGCATGATCGAATTCGACGTCTCGATAGACGGCGATTTCGTCTATACCCAGCGGTCCGACGGCATGATCGTGACCACCCCCACGGGCTCGACCGCCTATGCGCTGTCGGCCAATGGCCCGATTCTGCATCCGACGATAGGGGCGATCGCGCTGGTGCCGCTGTGCCCGCATGCCCTTACGGCGCGTCCGGTGACCCTGCCCGACACCTGCCGCATCGACATCAAGCTGTTGCCGCCCCACGATGCGCGCATCCATTTCGACGGGCAGACCCGTTTCGATGCGCGTGCGGGCGACTGCGTGCGCATCACCCGTTCTCCTCATGCCGTCCGTTTGCTGCATCCGGATGGCTACAGCTACTTCGCGATGCTGCGCGAGAAGCTCCATTGGAGCGCCGTGCCGCGCGTTCCTTGAACATCCTGCCCCTGCGGGTCTGAAAATCATGCTGCGTCGTCTGGCGATTCGCGATTTCGTGATTGTGGACCGCCTCGAACTCGAGTTCGAGGCGGGTTTTGGCGTATTGACCGGCGAGACCGGGGCGGGCAAATCTATCCTGCTCGATGCCCTCGGGCTGGCCCTGGGGGACCGCACCGATGCGGGGGCCGTACGGGCCGGACGGGAGCGCGCCGACATCAGTGCCGAGTTCGGCCTGCCTGGGTCCGAGGCGCTGTCCGCGTGGCTGGCGGAGCAGGGTATCTCCGCCGAGGAGGAGGTCGTGCTGCTGCGTCGCGTGATCGAAGCGACGGGGCGCTCGCGTTCATGGATCAATGGCGTGCCGGTTACGCTCGGTCAGTTGCGCGAGGTCGGTGAGCACCTCTGCGACATCCATGGCCAGCACGCACATCACGCCCTGCTGCGGCAGGATGCGCAGCGCGAACTGCTGGATACGCATGCGGGGGCGCTGGCCGCCGCGGCCGAGGTGGCGCGCTGCTACAAGGCATGGCAGGCGCGCGTCGATGCGCGCCGGGCCGCCGAGCAGGATTCGGCACAGTCCGAGCGCCAGCGCGAGTTGCTGCAATGGCAGGTGGAGGAGATTGAGAAGCTTGAGTTCGATCCGTTGCAATGGGACGAACTGAATGCCGAGCAGTCGCGGCTCGCGCACGCCGCCGGCCTGATGCAGGGGGCGGACGAGGTGCTGGCGGCCCTGGCCGAGGGCGACGTCGCGATCACTTCGCTGCTGCGCCACATGGTCGCGCGTGTGGAGGGGCTGGCGGATATCGACGCCGGTTTGGCCGAGGTGCGCGAGATGTTGGCCGGCGCGGCGATCCAGGCCGACGAGGCTTTGCATGAGTTGCGGCGCTACCGCAGCCGTCTTGATCTCGACCCCGAACGTCTGGACGAGATCGATCGGCGCATCGGTGCGATCACTGATACCGCCCGAAAGTATCGCGTTGCGCCAGAGGAACTGCCGGCACGGTTGGCCGAGTGGCAGCGTGAGCTGGCGACGCTGACCGAGCGTGCCGACCCGGAACGTCTCGCCGAACTGGAGCGGGCCGCGCATCAGCTCTATAGCGCCGCGGCCGAACGCCTCTCGGCGTTGCGCACACCGGCGGCCCAGGCCTTGTCCGAGCGGGTGAGCGCTGCGATGCAGACGCTGGCCATGGCAGGCGGGCGCTTCGAGGTCGCGCTGACCCCGCTGGACGAAGGGGGGGCGCACGGTCGGGAGAGCATCGAGTTCCTGGTCGCGGCCAACCCCAGTCAGCCGCTGCGACCGCTGGCCAAGGTGGCCTCGGGAGGAGAGTTGTCGCGCATCGGCCTGGCGATTCAGGTGATGACCAGCCGCGACGCGTCCACGCCGACGCTGATCTTCGACGAGGTTGATGTCGGCATCGGCGGCGGCGTGGCCGAAATCGTCGGGCAACTGCTGCGCCAACTTGGGCGTGAGCGCCAGGTGTTGTGCGTGACCCATTTGCCGCAGGTGGCGGCCTGCGCCGACTGGCAATGGAGTATTTCCAAGCGCCAGCAAGGCGAAGAGGTTGTGAGCGCGGTCACGGCCTTGGACGAACCTGGCCGTATCGACGAAATCGCGCGCATGCTGGGTGGGGTCAACATCACCGAGACGACGCGGCGCCACGCCGCTGAAATGCTCGGTCTTGCGGCCGAAGTGCTGGGTGGCGATTGATACGGCGCACCCTGCCTGGCGGCGTTTGATTGGCGTGCTCCGCTCGAAGGAGCGGACGCTTCGCTGATTCAGTCGGCCCGCTGATTCAGTCGGCCTTATCCCGATGCTGCCGGCCACGCCCGCGGTGGGCGGGCGCGACGTGTCAGGCTGAGGTCAGGCCGATTCCTCGGAACGGTTGGGACAGTCCTTCTTCAGGCACTCGGCGTAGAGGTAGAGCGCGTGCTCCTTGACCTCGAAGCCACGATCCTGAGCGATGGCCGTCTGGCGACGTTCGATCTCGGGGTCGAAGAACTCTTCCACCTTGCCGCACTGGAGGCAGACCAGATGATCATGGTGGCCCCCTTCGTTGAGTTCGAAAACCGCCTTGCCCGCCTCGAAGTAATGGCGTTCGAGCAGGCCGGCCTGCTCGAACTGGGTGAGTACGCGGTATACCGTGGCGAGACCGATGTCCATATCTTCGGCCATGAGCTGGCGATACACGTCTTCGGCGGTGAGGTGACGATTTTCCGAGTGCTGGAACAAGTCGAGAATCTTGAGTCGGGGGTACGTGGCCTTGAGGCCCATACTCTTGAGGTTCTTGGAGTTGTCGGTCATGGGTGCCCCATCCTGATCTGGTTTGGGCCGGCCCGGCAGCGCGTCGGGGTAGGCTGCGTGGGAAGGCCCCGGAAGTGGTCCGCGAGGTGGCGCAAGCTGCGCGGTCGCGCGAACCCTATCGGTCGTATGATATATTTTTCGTCCAAATCTGAGAATGTTCCGAAACCCGGACATTCCGTCTCGTCAAGACTTCCACATGCACCCTATCGTTCTCTCTGCGTTGTGCGTCGCGGCCTCCGTCGCGATTTCCGGTTGTTCCTTCAACACCATTACCGATCGCGTCAATCCGTATCGCATCGACGTGCGGCAGGGCAATTACGTCGATCAGGCAATGGTCGCACAACTGCGTCAGGGCATGACGCGTGATCAAGTGCGCTTTGTGCTCGGTAGTCCCTTGATCGTCGACACCTTCCGGCCGGACCGCTGGGACTACGTGTATGTGTTCCGGCCCGGGCGGGGCGAGCCGCAGCAGCGCACGCTCAGCGTGTTTTTTGAGAACGACGTGCTGGCGCGGGTGGAGGGTGACGTCGTCGCCGCCGACGGCGAGGCCCGTGACGAGGCGCCACCGCGTAGCCGGGTGGTCGAAGTCCCGGCGGCAGGCAAGACCAAGTAGCGTCGGACTGCGCGCTGGCAGGTCGGCGGATGGCCGGGCTGAGGACGGAGGGCGCGGGCGCCGCCCACGGTCGCGACCGGGACGCGTTGCGGATTGATGTACAAGCTCTGGGGGGCTCACCCAGAGTATTGACTGGATAGCGGAAAGGGAGATATGGCGCAGGTAAAAGTGGCGATTGCCGGGGCGACCGGTCGTATGGGACGGATGCTGATCGAGGCGGCGGTCGCCGATCCGGGCGTTCATCTGGTGTCGGCGTTTGATCGGCCTGGCAGCCCGATGGTCGGGCGCGATGCGGGGGAGTTGGTGGGCGTCGCCTGTGGCGTGTTGGTTGGGGATGACGCACGGACCGCGATCGCCGCGGCCGACTGCGTGATCGATTTCACCCGGCCGGAGGGCACGCTGACGCATCTTGCGCTCGCGCACGAGCTTGGCAAGGCGGCGGTGATCGGTACCACCGGGTTCGACGTGGATCAGAAGCGTCGCATCGCAGAAACCGCCGAGGCCGTACCGGTCGTCTTCGCGCCCAACATGGCGGTCGGTGTGAACGCGGTGTTCCGGCTGCTCGAGGTGGCAGCGCGCATCCTCGACCAAGGCTACGACGTCGAGATCATCGAGGCCCATCATCGCTACAAGGTGGACGCGCCGTCCGGCACGGCGCTGCGGATGGGAGAGGTGGTCGCTCAGGCGCAGGGCCGTGACTTGTCCGAATGTGCAATCTATGGCCGCGAGGGCGTCACCGGCGAGCGTCGCCCGGAAACGATCGGCTTCTCCACGATCCGGGGCGGTGACGTGGTGGGCGACCATACGGTGTTGTTTGCCGGGCTCGGCGAGCGCATCGAGATCACCCACAAGTCCGGTAGCCGCATGCCCTACGCTACCGGTGCGATGCGTGCGGCGCGTTTCCTTGCCGACAAGCGTGCGGGACTGTTCGATATGCAGGACGTGCTCGGGCTGCGCTGAGCACCTTCGAGCATGCCTCTTGGCCCACTCTTTGGCGATATCCGGCATGGTCCTCGTCCTTGCCTTTCATCATGACGGCTGAATCCGCGCTCACGGGGGCGGAAGAACCGGACGGCGAATACGCTGCGCTGCGTTCGCGTTGCCTGCAGTACGAACGCGAGCTGTCGGTGGCACGGGCGCGGCTGGGTCTGGGGCTAGGTCGTACCACGGCCGGTTTCTGGGAGTGGGACCTGGCGTCGGGCATGCTGCGGGTCGACCCGGGTTTGCGCGATTTCCTTGGCATGGAGGACGACGGCACACCCTGGGTGCTGCCGTCGGTCGAGTTCGCGCCGTTGATCCGCGTGGAGGACCGATCCAAGTTCGAAACCTTGCTCCGCGCACACTTGCGCGGCGATCTTCCCTCGTTTGAGGCCGACATCCGGCTGCAGCCGCTGGACGCCACTGGTGTGCCGGTGCGCTGGGTGAGCTTGCGGGCCGGAGCATCCGAGCGGGGCGAGGATGGACGCTGGCGGCGGTTGCTCGGCACCTATCAGGACGTGACCGCGCAAATGGCGGCCCAGGCCGAACTCGAGGCCGCGCGCGACAGTGCGGAGGCGGCCAGCCGAATGAAGGGCGAATTCCTCGCCAACGTCAGCCACGAGATTCGTACCCCGATGAACGGCATCATCGGCATGACCGAGTTGTTGCTCGACACGCGTCTTGAGGTGGAGCAGCGCGACTATCTCAGAACCGTCCGCTCGTCGGCAGAGGCCTTGCTCGGCATCATCAACGACATCCTGGATTTCTCCAAGATCGAGGCTGGCCGCCTGGTGCTCGAGGACATCGATTTCGATGTGCATGAACTGGTGTCGGACGTCGTCAAGTCGCTGGCGCTGCGGGCGCATGAGAAGGGGCTGGAGATCTTCTGGCATCTGCCGCCGGAGGTGCCGATGTGGCTGCGTGGTGACCCGGGGCGTCTGCGTCAGGTGCTGGTGAATTTGCTCGGCAACGCGATCAAGTTCACCGAACGCGGCGATATCGAATTGCGCGTCACACGCCTGTCGCGCGGTCAGGGCGGGCGCAGCCTGCTCGAGTTCGCCGTGAGCGATACCGGCATCGGTATTCCGCCGGAGCGACAGGAAGCAATCTTTGGCGCCTTCACCCAGGCGGACGCAAGTACCACCCGCAAGTACGGCGGAACCGGGCTCGGGTTGGCAATCAGCCGCCAGTTGGTCGAACTCATGGGCGGGCGTTTGGCGGTTACCAGCGCGCTCGGCCAGGGAAGCCGTTTTCATTTCGCCTGTCAGTTCACCGTTGTGGAGGCTGCAGCGCCGACGGACACCGCGGACCTGGCCGGTCGCAGAGTCCTCGTTGTCGAGGGCAGTTCCGGTTATGGCCGGCACTTGTGCGAGGTGCTTCAGCAACTCGGCATGCGTCCGGCGCTTGCGGCCGACGGTGAATCCGCCCAGGCGCTGCTCGCGGGCGAGCGCGCCGGGCGCGATCCCTTCGACTTCATGTTGCTCGACAGTCGCATGCCCGCGCCGGGTGGATTCACCCTGGCGGAAACGCTTGGCGATGCGGCGCCGTGGCTGGACCGTATCGTGGTGATGTTGCCCACCCATACCCGCAAGGACGATGTCGCCCGCTGCAAGGCGCTCGGGTTGGCTTCGCGTCTTGCCAAACCGTTTGGCCGCACCGAATTGATCGACGTCCTGCGGGTCGCCCTGGTCGGGACGCCGGCATCGGCAGCGACCGATGAGCCGACCGACAACCTGTTTGCGTTTGATCCCAGCGTGAGCCTGACCGAGATGCTGCGCGCCGAGGCCGAGCAGGTATCGCCGCTGTCGGTGCTGCTGGTGGAAGACAACCTCGTCAATCAGGCGGTCGCGACCCAGATCCTGCAGAAGGCGGGGCACCGTGTGACGGTCGCCAACAACGGCGAGGAGGCGCTCGAGCGCTTCGACGAGGCCTCGTTCGATCTCATTCTCATGGACATGCAGATGCCGGTGATGGGCGGGCTCGACGCCACGCGTGCGATCCGTGCGCGGGAGGCGCGCCGGAGCTGGGCGATGAGCACCCGCGAGTGGCGTCCGGTACCTATTGTCGCGATGACCGCGCACACCGGCGTGGAAGACCGCGAGCGATGCCTGGAAGCTGGTATGGACGGCTTTCTCACCAAACCGATTCGGCCGGTGCCCTTGTTCGCGCTGATCGACGACTTGGTACATCGTCCCGGCGACGCCACCATCGATGCCAGCGAGATGACCATGCTCGAGTCCTTCGAGCAGTCGGCGTACATCGATCTGGCCGAAACCCGCGATCTGCTCGATGGCGACGAAGATTCGCTGCAACAGCTGATCCAGATCTACCTGCGTGACGTCGGTCCGTTGCTGCGTGATCTGCGCGATGCCCGCGACCGCCGCGACGCGCGCCGGCTGGCGGAGCTGGCGCACACGGCCAAGGGCAGCGTAGGGGTGTTCTTCGCCAACCAGGCACTCGCCGCCGCACAACTGGTCGAGGAACTCGCCCGCGCCGGCAGCGAGGACGCGTACGCCGCCCCGCTGACGTCCTTGTTGAGCGAACTCGATGCGCTCACCCGGGTGTTGCGCAAGACTGCGCGATAAGGGCATCGTGCAGTGGTGGGTCGGCTCAACTCATTCCAGCTCCGCTGGACTTCGCATGGTTTGACACCACACCTTCGATTCCAATGACCACGACATCCGCCCCCGCGCGCAAGCGCACGATTCGTCCGAACAAGCCCCGTACTGCCCGCGAGCCGCGGCTGTCCCCCCGGAAGAAACCGGTGGCGATGGCGCCCGAAGAATGGCAGCGTCTGTTGCGCCGCCAGTTTGGTCGGGAACAGTCTTTCGGGCTCGAGAATCTTGGCGGCGATCCGTTGTTCTCCGAGTTTCGGGTCAGCAACCGTGAGTCGGATCGGGCCTACCGGGTTCAAATCCGGGGTCTGGTCCCGGGCGACAACCTCTGCACCTGCCCGGACTTTCAGACCAATGATCTCGGTACCTGCAAACATATCGAATTCGTCCTCGGATGTCTGGAGCGCAGGCGCGGTGCGAGAACCGCACTGAAGCGGGGCTTTGTTCCGCCTTACAGCGAACTGGTCTTGCACCCGGGCAATCCGCGCACCCTGCGCTTTCGGCCGGGCAGCGACGCCCCGGAGGCGGTGATCGAGCTCGCGCGCGGGATCTTCCGTGTCGACACCGACAAGAACGGTACGCGCTTCGTCCTCGCCTCCCACAAGTTCGCGGGGGTCGAGACCTTGATCAAGGGCTGCGCCCACTTCGACCACCCCTTGCATATCGACGACGCCGCGCGCGACCACCTGGCGAGCCTGCGTGATGCCGAGCGCCGCCGCCAGACCCTCGAAAAGGCGTTTCCCGAGGGTGCAAGCAGCCCGACCCTGGCCAAGCTCGTCAAGGTTCCGCTCTACCCCTACCAGGCGGAAGGGGCCTTGTTTGCGGTGCATGCCGGCCGTGCCCTGATCGGCGACGACATGGGGCTCGGCAAGACCATCCAGGCGATTACCGCGGCCGAGATCTTTGCCCGATATTTCGGTGTGAGGCGGGTGCTGGTGATCTGCCCGACCTCGCTCAAGTATCAATGGCAGCGCGAGATCGCGCGCTTCGCCGGGCGCGAGGCACGGGTGGTCGAGGGCGGGCGCCCCGCGCGGCGCGACATCTTCGCCGCCGACGACTTCTGCAAGATCACCAACTACGAGAAGCTGCGCAGCGACCTCGACCTGATCCAGGAGTGGGCGCCGGAGCTGGTCATCGTCGACGAGGCCCAGCGCGTCAAGAACTGGAACACCATTGCCGCGCGCGCCATCAAGCGCATCGACAGCCCTTACGCGATCGTGCTCACCGGCACGCCGCTGGAAAACAAGCTCGAGGAGCTCATCTCCATCGTCCAGTTCGTGGACCAGCACCGCCTGGGGCCGACCTGGAAACTGCTGCACGAGCACACCCAGCGCGACGACAGCGGGCGGGTCACCGGCTACATCGGCCTCGACCGCATCGGACAAACGCTCGCGCCCATCCTGATCCGGCGCCGCAAGGCTCAGGTGCTGACCCAGTTGCCCGAGCGCACCGACCAGCAGGTGCTGGTGCCGATGACCGAGCTGCAGGCCGCGCTGCACGAAGACAACGCCCAGGTCGCCGCGCGCATCGTGCAGCGCTGGCGGGCGAGCGGTTTTCTGTCCGACACTGACCAGCGGCGGCTCACCTGCGCACTGCAGAACATGCGCATGGCCTGCGACAGCAGCTATCTGATCGATCAGGAGAGCGACCACGGCGTGAAGGCGGACGAACTCGCCGCCCTGCTCGACGAACTGTTCGCCGACCCCGACGAGAAGGTGGTGATCTTCAGCCAGTGGCTGCGCATGCACGAAGTGCTGATCCGGCGTTTCGAGGCGCGCGGCTGGGGCTACGTGCTGTTCCACGGCGGCGTGCCCTCGAACAAGCGCCAGGCGCTGGTCGACCGCTTCCGCGACGACCCGGCGTGTCGGCTCTTTCTTGCCACCGACGCCGGCAGCACCGGCCTCAACCTGCAGCACGCCGCCACGCTGGTGAACATGGACCTGCCGTGGAACCCCGCGGTGCTCGAGCAACGCGTCGCGCGCATCCACCGCCTCGGTCAGCAGCGCCCGATCCGGGTGGTGAACTTCGTCGCCCGCGGCACCATCGAGGAGGGCATGCTGTCGGTGCTGGCGTTCAAGCGCTCGCTCGCGGCGGGCATCCTCGACGGCGGCGGCGCCGACATCTCGCTCGAGGGCACCCGTCTGTCGCGCTTCATGAAGGAGGTCGAGGCGGTTACTGGCGCAGTGGCACCAGGCGAACCGATCACCCCGACCGAAGAGGCACCGGCCACCCAGACCGACGATCCCGAGCGCGATACGGAGAGCCCCCCACGGGAAGACGGTGAGGCCCAAGGCGAGCCCGCCGGGTGCGCACCGGCTTCATCCAGTCCCGCTCACGACGGCGATCGGGATGGCGACCCGTGGGCCGCACTGCTCGGCGTCGGCACCCAACTCGTCGAGGCACTGGCGGTCGCCAGCCAGCCCCAGGACACCGGGGCAAAGCACCCGTGGGTGGTACGCGACGAAACCACCGGGCAGTCCCACCTCAAGCTGCCGCTGCCGGAACCCGAGACGGTTGGCCGCATCGCCGACGTGCTCGCCGGCCTGGCCAGCGCGCTCGCCAAGCGCCGCTGAGCGTCACCGATGGCGCTCGACTACGCCACCCTCGACACCCTGCGCCGCCATCACCCGGCGTGGCGGCTGCTGCTCGCCGACTCCGCACCGCTGGTGGCGAGCTTTCTCGCCCGCGTGTTCGTGCAGCCCAACGTGCGCGTCATGGCGCAGGCCGACCTCGTCGAGGCGCTGGAAGACGAGCTGTACGCGCTGCGCGAGCGCCTCGGCGAAGGGGCCTTTCCGCGCCGTGCGCTCGACTACCTCGACGACTGGGCCGGCAACGAGCGCGCCTGGCTGCGCAAGTTCTACCCCACCGGCTCGGACGAACCCCATTACGACCTCACCCCCGCCACCGAAAAGGCCATCGCCTGGCTGGCGAGCCTGTCCGAGCGCAGCTTCGTCGGCACCGAATCACGCCTGCTGACGGTGTTCGACCTCCTCCGGCAAATGGTGGAAGGCAGCGAAACCGACCCCGAGACCCGCATCCGCGAGCTGAACAGGAAGCGCGACGAGATCGACGCCGAGATCGCCCGCATCCGCGACGGCGACATCCCGCTGCTCGACGCCACCGCGGTGCGCGACCGCTTCCAGCAGCTCACCCTGCTGGCGCGCGAGCTGCTGGCGGACTTTCGCGAGGTGGAGCACAACTTCCGCGGCCTGGATCGCCGCGTGCGCGAACGCATCGCGCTGTGGGACGGCGCGCGCGGCGCCCTGCTCGACGAGATCCTCGGCGAGCGCGACACCATCGCGGACTCCGACCAGGGGCGCAGTTTCCGCGCGTTCTGGGACTTCCTGATGTCGCAGGCGCGCCAGGAAGAACTCGGCGACCTGCTCGAACAGGTACTCGCGCTGCCGCCGGTGGCCGAACTCCAGCCCGACCCGCGCCTGCGCCGGGTGCATTACGACTGGCTGGAGGCCGGCGAACACACCCAGCGCACCGTCGCGCAGCTCTCGCAGCAACTGCGCCGCTTTCTCGACGACCAGGCGTATCTGGAGAACCGCCGCATCATGGACTTGCTGCACGGCATCGAGGCCCACGCGGTGGCGCTGCGCGAGGCCATGCCCACCGGCACCTTCATGGACATCGACGAAGCCGCCGCCGACATCGAACTGCCGATGGAGCGCCCACTGTACCGGCCGGCCTTGCGCCCGCGCATCGATGCCCTCGAACTGCAAGCCGGCGAGGCCGACTTCGCTGCCGAGGCCTTGTTCGAGCAAGTCGTCATCGACCGCGCCGAACTCGCCCGCCACCTGCGCCAAAGCCTGCAGACCCGCGCCCAGATCACGCTGGCCGAGCTGCTCACCACCCAGCCGCTGCGCCAAGGCCTGGCCGAGCTGGTGGCCTGGCTGCAACTGGCCGGCGAGCGGCCCAACACCGTGTTCGACGATGCGTGCGAAGAGCCAGTGTGCTGGCAGACGACGGCAGGCGAATGGAAGCAGGCGGCGCTGCCAAGGGTGATTTTTCTGCGGTGAGGCTTACAAACGCAACGTTTACAAAATGGTCAACAGATGAAAGAATTTCCATGTAGTTGACCATATCGGGCACCGGTGAAAATATGAAGATCGCTACCGTCGCAGAGACCAAAACCCGGCTTTCCAGCCTGATTGCCGACGTCGAGGCCGGCGACGACGTGCTGATCACCCGCCGCGGGCAACCGGTGGCGCGTCTTGTGGCCGAGCCGGGAGCGCCCGGTTTCGGTTGGTCTGCATTGCGCAACTGGGTGGAGGCGCCGCCCACGGAAGGCTTGAGCGTGGCGCAGATGCGCGAGCAGGATCTGCTTTGATCTATCTCGATACCTCGGTACTCGGCGCGCTGTTTTTTCGTGAACCGGGTGCGGCGCGGCTACTGGATCGGCTCGAGCCGCTGCGTCGTGAGGGTCTGCTCGTCTCGGCCTGGACGCTGACCGAAATGGCCAGTGCCGGTGGAATCAAGCAGCGCACCGGGGCCATCGACGCCGCCACACGGCAACAAGCCTTGGCGCACTTCCAGCGCTTCGTGTCGGCGGAGTTGCGCACCGTCGAGGTCGAACCGGCCGATTTCCGCAGTGCGGCCGTTTTCATCGAAGCACCTCCGGCCTTGCGCGCAGGCGATGCCTTGCACCTGGCAATTGCGCACCGGCTCGGTGCCCGCCTGGCGAGCCTCGACCGTCGTCTGAACGAGGCAGCGGCGTATCACCGCATTGCCGCAATCGAGATCTCAGAACGCTGATGCGCCTCACCGGCGTGAGGCGTCGGATGGTCCCCTCTGTGCGCGCCCGGACAGTCCATTTTCTCCCTACAGCAATCAACTTCTGCTATCGATCACAAGCCCGAGTGTATATACTCACATATATACATAGAAAGGTAGCCACTGCCATGACCGACACGCGAACCGCCAAACTGTTCAGAAACGGTGCCAGCCAGGCCGTCCGTCTTCCGTCGGAGTTCCGCTTCCAGGGGAGCGAAGTATTCGCGACGCGCGACGACGCAACCGGAGATGTGGTGCTTTCCAATCGCCCCGGAGCGAAGACATGGGCTGAGTTCTTCGAACTCCTGCACGCCGTCGAGGCGTCCGAAGACTTCCTCGCCGAACGGCCGCTCAATGTTGCTACGACTGCGCGAGGCGTTTTCGACGACTCCGTCGAGTCCGGTCGGCCCGATGAGGGCGGGCGCTGAACATGCTCCACATGCTCGACACGGATACCGTGAGCTATCTCATCAAGGGCCGTACCCCGGAGATCGAAAATCGCTTGTCCTCGATGATGCCGTCGATGGTCTGCATTTCGGTGATGACCCGGGCCGAGCTGCAGTATGGCCTGAAGCGACTTCCCGGAAACCATCGTCTTCATCTCGTCGTACGCCGATTTCTCGGCATCGTCCGGACCTTGCCATGGGACGTAGACGCCGCGGACTGGTACGCCGAAATCAGGCATCAGTTGATCAGTAGCGGACAGCCCATTGGCGAGATGGACATGAAGATCGCCGCCCATTCGCTCTCGGCTGGCGCGGTGCTGGTAACCAACAACCGCCGTCACTTCGAGCGCATTCAAGCGCCGATGATCATCGAAAACTGGATGGAGCCCGTATGACGCGACACTTACCGTCGCAATCGGCAGGCCAAGGTACGGCTGTGCGAGGACGCTGAAATGATCGACGAGACAGACGTCACGGCCCCGGCCGAACACCTGCCCCGCAGCGAACCCGAGCTCTCCGCCGTCGTCATCCCCTTGCTCAAGGGCGTGCTCTACCGCGAATCCGATCCCAAGCTGTGGGGCGCGCTGCTCGACCTGCAGCCGCGGGTGCGCGACTACATTGCCGTGCTGGGCCTGGAGTTGCTGGTCGATGAGGCCGAGGGCTACGCCATTGTGCGCTCGCGTACTGATGAGGACGCCGAAGCCGGCCCGGCGCTGCCGCGCCTGGTGGCACGTCGGCCGCTGTCCTTTCCGGTGAGCCTGCTGCTCGCGCTGTTGCGCAAGAAGCTCGCCGAGTTCGACGCCAGCGGCGCCGACACCCGGCTGATCCTCAACCGCGAGGAGGTCGCCGAGATGCTGCGCGTGTTCCTGCCGGCGGGCAGCAACGAAGCGAAGCTGATCGACCAGATCGACACCCATCTCAACAAGATCGCCGAGCTGGGCTTCGTGCGGCGGCTGCGCGGGCAGGACGACATGATCGAGGTGCGGCGCATTCTCAAGGCCTTCGTCGATGCGCAGTGGCTGGCCGAGTTCGACACCCGCCTGGCAGCCTACCGCGCACAGCTGGCCGGCGACGCCGCGGCACCGGAGAGCGGGGACGACGCATGAGCGACTCGCTGGGCCTGGATTTCGTCGCCGACGACCGCCTCGCCGGCTTTCGCCTGCAACGGCTGGAGGTGTTCAACTGGGGCACCTTCGATGCGCGGGTGTGGACGCTGGCGCTCGACGGGCGCAACACGCTGCTCACCGGCGACATCGGCTCGGGCAAATCCACGCTGGTCGATGCAGTCACCACCTTGCTGGTGCCGGCGCACCGCATCGCCTACAACAAGGCGGCCGGGGCGGACGCACGCGAGCGCAGCCTGCGTTCCTATGTGCTCGGCCACTACAAGTCCGAGCGCTCGGACGCCGGCGGCAGCGCCCGCCCGGTGGCCTTGCGTGACCACAGCAACTACTCGGTGATTCTCGGCGTGTTCCACAACGCCGGCTACGACCAGACGGTGACGCTGGCCCAGGTGTTCTGGATGAAGGACGCCCAGGGCCAGCCAGCGCGCTTTTTTGCCGGCGCCGAGCGCGCGCTGTCGATCGCCACCGACTTCGCCGGCTTTGGCAGTGACATCGTCGACCTGCGCAAGCGGCTCAAGCGCGACGGCGTGGAGGTCTTCGACAGTTTCCCGCCCTATGGTGCGTGGTTCCGCCGCCGTTTCGGCATCGAAACCGATCAGGCGCTGGAGCTCTTCCACCAGACGGTGTCGATGAAGTCGGTGGGCAACCTCACCGATTTCGTGCGCCAGCACATGCTCGAGGCCTTCGACGCCGACAGCCGCATCCAGGCCTTGATCGGGCATTTCGACGACCTCAACCGCGCCCACGAGGCGGTGCTCAAGGCCAAGGATCAGGTGGCGCGCCTCACCCCGCTGGTGGCCGACTGCGAGCGCCACGCCGAGTTGACGGCGGAGATCGAATCCTTGCGCGCCTGCCGCGAGGCGCTGCGCGGCCATTTCGCCGGGCTCAAGCTCGACCTGCTCGACCGCCGCCTGGCGTCCCTCACGGACGAACACCGGAAACTCGATGCGCAGGTCGTCCGCTTCAGTGACGAGCGCAGCAGCCGACAACAGGAAGAGCGCGAACTGCGTCGCGCCATCGGCGACAACGGCGGCGACCGCCTCGCCCGGCTGGACGACGAGATTGCCCGCGCCGAGGCCGAGCGCACCCGGCGGCAAACCAAGGCGGGGCGCTACGGCGCCCTGGTCGAAGCGCTCGGCCTGCGCGCCGCCGCCGACGAGGCCGGCTTCATCGCCCAGCGCAGCGAACTGGAGCGAGAGGCCGAACAGGCGGACCAGCGGCACGCCGACGTGCAGAACCAGCTCACCGAACTCGGTGTCGAGATGCGCCAGGGGCGCGATGCCCACGCCGCGCTCATCGCCGAGATCGACGGCCTCAAGGCCCGGCGCAGCAACATCGACCAGGCCCAGGTGGCGATGCGCGCCGCGCTGTGCGAGGCGCTCGCGCTGGACGAGGACGACATGCCCTTCGTCGGCGAGCTGATCCAGGTGCGCGAGGACGAGCGCGACTGGGAAGGCGCGGCCGAGCGCCTGTTGCGCAACTTCGGCCTGTCGCTGCTCGTGCCCGACAGCCATTACGCGGCGGTGGCCGACTGGGTGGACCGCACCCGCTTGCGCGGCCGGCTGGTGTATTTCCGCGTGCGCGACACCGCGGTGCGCGCCGCCGAGCTGCCGACGCTGCACCCGGACTCGCTGGTGCGCAAGCTCGCGCTGAAGCCGGACACCCCGTTCTACGCCTGGCTGGAGCGCGAGATCGCGCACCGCTTCGACGTCGCCTGCTGCGCAGACGCCGCCCAGTTCCGCCGCGAGACGCGCGCGATCACCCGCAACGGCCAGATCAAGTCGCCGGGCGAACGCCACGAGAAGGACGACCGCCACCGCCTCGACGACCGTTCGCGCTACGTGCTGGGCTGGAGCAACGCGGCCAAGATCGCTGCGCTGGAGGCCCGTGCACGGACCGAAGAGGGCCGCATCGCCGAGTTGGGCGCCCGCATCGCGGCGTTGATGAACGAGCAGCAGCAGGCACAACAGCGGCAGGCGCAGTTTGCCCGCCTCAGTGAGTATCGCGATTTCAGCGAGCTGGACTGGCCACCCCTGGCGCGCGAGGTTTCCCGCTTGCAGGAGGAAGAGCGCCAGCTCGAAGCCGCCTCCGACCTGCTGCGCGAACTCAATGCACGCCTCGAAGCGCTGCTCGCCGGACTTGCCGAACTCGAAGGCAAGCTCGACGCGAAGAAGAGCGAGCGCGCCAAGACGGAACAGAAGATCGCCGACCTGAAGGCCCAGCGCGAACAGACCCGCGCGGTGCTCGACGAGGCCGACCCGGTGGCGCTCGCTGCGCATGGTGATGCCATCGAGACCTTGCGCGCCGAGTTGCTGGGCGAGCACCTGTTCTCCGTGGAAACCTGCGACAACCGCGAGCAAGACTTGCGGCACGCGTTGCAGGATCGTATCGATGCCGAAACCAGTCGAGCGGGCCGCCTGGCATCGAAAATCGTCCACGCCATGAGCGACTACAAGAACAGCTACCGGCTGGAGACCGACGAGGTCGACGCCGCGGTCGAGGCCGCCGCCGACTACCGGCGCATGCTCGACCAGTTGCGGGGTGACGATCTGCCGCGCTTCGAGGCGCGCTTCAAGCAGTTGCTCAACGAGAACACGATCAACGAGATCGCCAACTTCCAGAGCCAGCTCAACCGCGAGCGCGAGGAGATCCGCGAGCGCATCGGCCGCATCAACGACTCGCTGACCCGCATCGACTACAACCCCGGGCGCTACATCCTGCTCGAAGCCCAGCCCACCCAGGACGCCGAGATCCGCGATTTCCAGGCCGAGCTGCGCGCCTGCACCGAAAACACGCTGACCGGTTCGGGCGACGCGCAGTATTCCGAGGCCAAGTTCCTGCAGGTGCGCCACATCATCGAGCGTTTCCGTGGCCGCGAGGGCCAGACCGAAGCCGACCGCCGCTGGCGCGCCAAGGTCACCGACGTGCGCACCTGGTTCGTCTTCGCCGCCTCCGAACGCTGGCGCGAGGACGACAGCGAACACGAGCACTACTCCGACTCCGGCGGCAAGTCCGGCGGGCAAAAGGAGAAGCTCGCCTACACCATCCTCGCCGCCAGCCTCGCCTATCAGTTCGGCCTGGAATGGGGCGCATTGCGCTCGCGCACCTTCCGCTTCGTGGTCATCGACGAGGCCTTCGGCCGCGGCTCGGACGAATCCGCCGAGTACGGCCTGCGTCTGTTCGAGCAGCTGCGGCTGCAGCTGCTCATCGTCACCCCCTTGCAGAAGATCCACATCATCGAACCCTTCGTCGCCAGCGTCGGTTTCGTGCACAACGAAGGCGGCCGCGCTTCGCAGCTGCGCAATCTGTCGATCGAGGAATACCGCGAGGAAAAGCGCGCCCATGCGCAGGCGCAAGCGGCGACTATGGGTGCGTGAAAGCGCCGGGCTTGACTTTTCCTGAGGGAGGGCTAGCATACGCCGTATGACAATCCTTGCCGCAGGAGCGCGCCATGCGGATCAACGCCCGACTCGACGATAGCTACGCCGAAAAGCTGGAGTTTCTGCAGTCAGCCACCCGTTTGTCGCTCTCCGACATCGTGCGCGACTCGGTCGACCGCTATTACGAAGCCGTGCTCGCCGAGCACAAGCGCAAGCGCGCCAGCCTGGACAAGCTCGTCGGCGCCTTTTCCGGCGGCCCGCCCGACGGCTCGACCCGCTACAAGCAGGACGTACTCGACCACATCGCTGGCAAGCACGCGTGATCATTGCCGACGCGGGCTTCTGGATCGCCTTGCTGCATCGCGACGACCGCTGGCACCCCCGCGCCCGCGCGTGCTACGAGGCGCTGACCGAGCGCCTGATCACCACCTGGCCGGTGCTCACCGAAGCCTGTCACTTTCTCCAGCGCCGCGTTGGTGAAGCCGCCAAGCAAGGGCTACTCGATGCGCTCGGCGACGGCGCCTACGAGGTGTTCCAGCTCGAAGCCCGGCACGCGCCACACGTGGTGGCGTTGATGCGCCGCTACACCGCCTTGCCGATGGATCTGGCCGATGCGTCGCTGGTGGTGCTGGCCGAACACCTTGGACACGGCCGCATCCTGTCCACCGACCTGCGCGACTTCGGTACCTACCGCTGGAAGACCCGCGAACCCTTCAGCAATCTCCTGATGCCGGAGTGAGACCGGCAATGGCCGACCGCCGAGACTGGACCACGCCCGCAGAGCTTCGCGCCCATACCGAGAAACTGTGGAATCAGGGCAAGCTGCTGGCCGCGTTGTGCGAAGCCGGCCCCGCCTTTCCGCTGCGCCTGCCACTGAAGACGCCCGACTCGCGCGCGCTGGCCGACGACTTCGCCGCCGTGCGCGCCTGGAGTGCGGCCTTGCTCGATGCTTCAGTGGGGGAGGGGCGGGGCGGGTATCGCGTGGTGTTGCGTGAGGTGCGTCACCGTGTCATCGGCACCAATCGCCTGCCAGCCGAAGTCTGGCTGGATACGCCGGAGGATGCCTTCGCATTGATCGGGCGTGATGACGATGCGCGTCGCTTTGGCGCCGTGCTCGGCCTGGTGGTTGAACGCGAGCCGGCGCTGCGCCAGTGGATTTCGCGCCGCCCGCTCAAGGCGCTGGAACTGGCGGGAGCGAAGCGTGGCCAAAACGATTGGCCGCGCTTGCTCGACGTCGTCGCCTGGTTGCGTGCCAACCCGCAGCCCGGCTGCTATCTGCGCCAGGTTGATCTGCCAGGGGTGGACACCAAGTTCATCGAGCGGCATCAGGGCGTGCTGACTGAGCTCTTCGATATCGCATTGCTGCCGCCGTCGATCGAGTCCGGTGCTCGCGGGCAAGCGGGTTTCGCGCGGCGCTACGGTTTTCGCGACAAGCCCGAACGGATCCGGTTGCGCTTTCTCGATGCCGCGGTATCGCCCCTTCCGGCGCTGCGCGATCATGACCTCACGCTGACCGCGGGTGACCTTGGACGACTATGCCCACCCGTGCGGCGGGTGTTCATTACCGAGAACGAGGTCAATTTTCTCGCATTTCCGGGGCATCCGCGCAGCCTGGTGCTGTTCGGCGGAGGCTACGGTTTCGCGGCCCTGGTGCCGGCCCAATGGTTGCATGACTGCGAGGTGTACTACTGGGGCGACATCGACACCCACGGCTTCGCCATTCTGTCGCAGTTGAGAGCGATCTTGCCGCACGCCTGTTCGCTGCTGATGGATCGCGACACCTTGCTGGCTCATCGCGAGCAATGGGTTGCCGAGCCGCGCCCTGCAATCGCAGAGTTGGCCGGCCTGCGACCGGATGAGTCGGCGCTCTATCGGACGCTTTGTGACGATTGTCTTGGCAATGCAGTCCGGTTGGAGCAGGAGCGTATCCGGTTCGGCGTGCTCGAGGCCGCGCTTGCGAATCTGCCACCGCTTTCCGGGCCTGCTTGACGGGCTGCGGGTTCCCTGAGCCCGTTGCCGGCGCATGCTGATGGCGTTGATCCCGAACGGGTCGGAGCAGGTGCCGGTTTGCGCTGCGTGTGCAGGGACGCTATAATTTCAAGAATTTGATAGCGGGATTGGCCGGTCGGCTCGTCCCGTTTTTTCACGTATGGGGGTGGCCATCCCGGCCACGTCCAGTCATCTGCTGAATTCAGGAGTTTTGTCGTGACTGCTTTCCCGTCTGCCATTCTGGCGCTCGCCGACGGCACGGTGTTTTCTGGCAAGGGGATCGGTGCGGCGGGCAGCACGGTGGGTGAGGTGGTGTTCAACACCTCGATGTCCGGATACCAGGAAATCCTGACCGATCCGAGCTACAGCCGCCAGATTGTTACGTTGACCTATCCGCACATCGGCAACACCGGGGTGAATGCCGAGGATGTCGAGGCCGCCCGGGTACATGCGGCCGGTCTGGTGATCCGCGATCTGCCGCTCCTCGCTTCCAACTTCCGCATGGACCGCCGCCTCGACGCCTACCTGCGCGACGAGAACATCGTGGCGATTGCCGGCATCGACACCCGCAAGCTTACCCGCATCCTGCGCGAGAAGGGTGCCCAGGCCGGTTGCATCGTCACCGCCGCGGCGGGCGAGACGCCGGATGCCGAGGCGGCGATTGCCCAGGCGCGGGCCTTCCCCGGTCTGGCGGGAATGGACCTGGCGAAGGTGGTCAGTGCCACCGAGTCCTATCCGTGGCGGCAGGGCGAATGGGTACTCGGTGAAGGCTACTCCGAGCAGAAGGATGGTCGCTTCCATGTCGTTGCCTATGACTTCGGGGTGAAGTACAACATCCTGCGCATGCTCGCCAGTCGCGGCTGCCGCCTGACCGTGGTGCCGGCCCAGACGCCGGCCGAGGAAGTCCTGGCGCTCGCGCCCGACGGCATCTTCCTGTCCAACGGTCCGGGTGATCCGGAGCCCTGTGACTATGCGATCGCGGCGATTCGCGAGTTCCTTGCGCGCGGCATTCCCACCTTCGGCATCTGCCTTGGCCACCAGTTGCTCGCGCTGGCCTCGGGGGCACGCACGGTCAAGATGAAGTTCGGTCATCACGGCGCCAACCACCCGGTGAAGGATCTGGATTCCGGCCAGGTGCTGATCACCAGTCAGAACCATGGCTTTGCCGTGGATGCGGATTCGCTGCCGGCCAACCTCCGGCCGACGCATGTGTCGCTGTTCGACGGCAGCCTGCAAGGTCTGGCACGCACCGATGTACCGGCGTTCTGCTTCCAGGGACACCCGGAAGCCAGCCCCGGCCCGCATGACGTTGCCTATTTGTTCGACCGCTTCATCGACATGCTCGAAGCGCGCCGCTGACGCGGGCCGAACGGCGCGCGATGCGCCCAAGCACCGAATCACCCCGCGGCAGCCCAGGCTGCCGCGATCAAATGAAGGACCGAGGTTAGGCCATGCCTAAACGCACAGACATTCAGAGCATTCTCATCATCGGCGCGGGCCCCATCATCATCGGCCAGGCCTGCGAGTTCGACTACTCCGGCGCCCAGGCCTGCAAGGCCCTGCGCGAGGAAGGCTACAAGGTCGTCCTGGTGAACTCCAATCCGGCCACCATCATGACCGATCCGGGTACGGCCGACGTGACCTACATCGAGCCGATCACCTGGCAGGTGGTCGAGCGCATCATCGAAAAGGAGCGGCCGGACGCGCTGCTGCCGACCATGGGGGGGCAGACCGCGCTGAACTGCGCGCTCGATCTGGCCCGTCATGGCGTGCTCGAAAAATACGGCGTCGAGCTCATCGGCGCCTCGCGCGAAGCGATCGACAAGGCCGAGGACCGTCTCAAGTTCAAGGACGCGATGACCAAGATCGGCTTGGGCTCGGCGCGTTCCGGTATCGCCCACAGCATGGAAGAGGCGCTGCAGGTGCAGGGCGGCATCGGCTTCCCGGTGATCATCCGCCCGAGCTTCACCCTGGGCGGCACCGGTGGCGGCATCGCCTACAACATGGAAGAGTTCCACGAGATCTGCAAGCGCGGTCTCGAGGCCAGCCCGACCAATGAACTGCTCATCGAGGAGTCGCTGATCGGCTGGAAGGAGTACGAGATGGAAGTCGTGCGCGATCGCGCCGACAACTGCATCATCGTCTGCTCGATCGAGAACCTCGATCCGATGGGTGTGCATACGGGGGATTCGATTACCGTCGCCCCGGCGCAGACCCTCACCGACAAGGAATACCAGATCCTGCGCAACGCCTCGATCGCGGTGCTGCGCGAGATCGGCGTGGATACCGGTGGCTCCAACGTGCAGTTCGCCATCAATCCCAAGGACGGTCGCATGATCGTCATCGAGATGAACCCGCGGGTGTCGCGCTCGTCGGCCCTGGCCTCCAAGGCCACCGGCTTTCCGATCGCCAAGGTGGCGGCCAAGCTGGCAGTGGGCTTTACCCTGGACGAACTCCAGAACGACATCACCGGAGGTGCGACCCCGGCTTCCTTCGAGCCCTCCATCGACTACGTCGTCACCAAGATTCCGCGCTTCGCCTTCGAGAAGTTTCCGCAGGCCAACGACCGCCTGACCACCCAGATGAAATCGGTCGGCGAGGTTATGGCGATGGGGCGCAGCTTCCAGGAATCCTTCCAGAAGGCCCTGCGCGGCCTGGAAGTCGGCGCCTATGGCCTGGACGAGGTGGAGGCCGACCGCGAAGACCTCGAGCATGAGCTGGCCAACCCCGGGGCGCAGCGCATCTGGTATGTGGGCCAGGCCTTCCGCGAGGGTTACAGTCTCGAGCAGGTGTTCAACTTCACCAAGATCGACCCGTGGTTCCTCGCCCAGATCGAGGATATCGTCGTGACCGAGAAGGCCCTCGCGGGGCGCTCGCTCAAGGCGCTCAAGGCCCCCGAGTTGCGCGAGCTCAAGCGCAAGGGCTTCTCCGACCGCCGGCTGGCCAAGTTGCTCGGTACCGACGAAACCTCGGTGCGCCTGCACCGCCAGTCGCTGGGTGTGCGTCCGGTGTTCAAGCGGGTCGATACCTGCGCGGCGGAGTTCTCCACCAGCACGGCGTACATGTATTCCTCCTACGAGGACGAATGCGAGGCCCAGCCCACCGGCAAGAAGAAGATCATGGTGCTTGGCGGCGGCCCCAACCGTATCGGTCAGGGTATCGAGTTCGACTACTGCTGCGTGCATGCCGCGCTTGCGCTGCGTGAGGACGGGTACGAGACCATCATGGTCAACTGCAACCCGGAGACCGTGTCCACCGACTACGACACTTCCGACCGTCTGTATTTCGAGCCGATCACGCTGGAAGACATTCTCGAGATCGTGCATGTCGAGAAGCCGGTTGGCGTGATCGTCCAGTTCGGCGGCCAGACGCCGCTCAAGCGCGCCCAGGCGCTGGCCGACAATGGCGTGCCCATCATCGGCACCAGCCCCGACATGATCGACGCTGCCGAAGACCGCGAGCGCTTTCAGAAGCTGCTCATCGACCTCGGTTTGCGCCAGCCGCCCAACCGCACCGCGCGCGCGCCCGACGAGGCGGTGCGTCTGGCCGCGGAGATCGGCTATCCGCTGGTGGTGCGCCCCAGCTACGTGCTGGGTGGGCGGGCAATGGAGATCGTCCACGAGCAGAAGGATCTCGAGCGCTACATGCGCGAGGCGGTAAAAGTCTCCAATGAATCGCCGGTGTTGCTCGATCGCTTTCTCAACGACGCCACCGAGGTCGATGTCGATGCCTTGTCCGACGGTCAGCAGATCATCATCGGCGGCATCATGGAACACATCGAGCAGGCCGGCGTGCACTCCGGTGACTCCGCCTGCTCGCTGCCGCCCTACACCTTGTCCGCCGCGCTTCAGGACGAACTGCGTCGCCAGACCGAAGCCATGGCGAGGGCGCTCAACGTGGTCGGCCTGATGAACGTGCAGTTCGCCATCCAGGGGGAGGGCGACGACGCTGCGGTCTACGTGCTGGAGGTCAATCCTCGCGCCTCGCGCACCGTCCCGTTTGTGTCCAAGGCGTGCAGCTTGCCGCTGGCGAAGATTGCGGCGCGCTGCATGGCAGGTCAGTCACTCGCCAGCCAGGGGGTGACCGGTGAAATCGTGCCGTCCTTTTACTCGGTGAAGGAGGCGGTGTTCCCCTTCGTCAAGTTCCCCGGCGTGGATACCATACTCGGGCCGGAAATGAAGTCCACCGGCGAGGTCATGGGGGTGGGGCGCAGCTTTGCCGAAGCCTTCGTCAAGAGCCAGCTGGCTGCCGGGGTGCGCCTGCCCGAGTCGGGCACCGCCTTCATCAGCGTCAAACCGTCCGACCGCCCGGTCGCGGTAGAGGTGGCGCGTGCGCTGCACGAGTTGGGTTTCGGCCTGGTGGCGACGCGTGGTACTGGCTCGGCCATCGAGGCCGCCGGCATCCCGGTGAGCGTCGTGAACAAGGTTACCGAGGGTCGTCCGCACATTGTCGATATGATCAAGAACGACGAAGTCTGCCTGGTCATCAATACCGTTGAGGAAAAACGCCAGGCGATCATGGATTCGCGCTCCATTCGCACCAGCGCGCTGGCCGCCAAACTCACCGTGTACACAACGATAGAAGGCGCGCGCGCAGCCACCCTGGGCATGCGCCATCTCGACCAGATGGAGGTGTATAGCGTGCAGTCGCTCCACGCCGAACTGAAGGGGGTCGCATGAACAAGACCCCGTTGACCGTCAATGGCGCCGAGCAACTGCGCAATGAGTTGCACCGTCTGAAAACGGTGGAACGCCCCGCGGTGATCGCAGCGATTGCCGAGGCGCGCTCTCACGGCGATCTGTCGGAGAATGCCGAGTATGATGCGGCGAAGGAGCGCCAGGGTTTTCTCGAGGGGCGCATCAAGGAGCTCGAGGGCAAGCTCTCCAACGCCCAGATCATCGATCCGCAGCTGCTGGATGCCGATGGGCGGTGCGTGTTCGGTGCGACCGTGGCGCTCGAGGACCTCGATTCCGGCGACACCGTCACTTATCAAATCGTCGGAGACGACGAGGCGGACGTGAAGGAAGGCAAGATTTCGGTGAGTTCGCCGATCGCGCGCGCCCTCATCGGCAAGTATGCGGGTGATATCGCCGAGGTACAGGCGCCCGGCGGCGTGCGTGAGTACGAGATCGTAGACGTCCGCTATATCTGAGCTTGCGCGGCGGCCCGGTTGGCGGGCTGCTGCCAAGGTTGCGAAGCCGGCACATGGGGCCGGCCCAGCAATACCGCCAGGTGGGGGTCAGCGCTTTCCGGAGGTGCCCGGTGGTTTGCCCCCAAGACCACGCGGTCGGCGGGCGGGGCCGCGCTTCTTTTTCTCCGCGGCCTGCTGGATCAATACCGAACGGCGAGCGGCGGCGGCAAAGGCGCGCGCAGATTTGGAGGTGGCCACGCGCTTGGGCGTACCGGGTTTTTCCGCTTTGGCGGCCTTGTCTTCGTCGCGGCGCGCACGCCACACCACCAGGATGGTGCCGATGTGCTGCACCGGGGCAGCTTGCATGGCAATGCACACTTCCTGAAGCAGGGCTTCGCGCTGGTCACGTTCGGCGCCGTGGACCTTGATCTTGATGAGTTCGTGGGCCTGCAGCGAACGCTCGATCTCGGCCAGCACCGTGGGGGTCAGGCCGTTGCCGGCGATCGATACCACGGGATTCAGGTGATGGGCTTCAGCGCGCAGACGGCGGCGCTCGCCCGGGGACAAATCAATCATTACAGTACTCAACCTATTCGGGTCAAGGATTCTACTCCCATGAAGCGCACCAAGACCAGCAAGGCCTGGATGATGGAGCACGTTACCGACGCTTACGTGCAGCGCGCCAAGGCCGAAGGTTATCGCTCGCGTGCCGCCTACAAGCTGATGGAGATCGACGAGCGTGACCACTTGTTCCGGCCCGGCATGGTGGTGGTCGACCTGGGGGCGGCGCCCGGCTCGTGGACCCAGGTGGCGATCGAGAAGGTCGGTGCGCGCGGGCGGGTGTTCGCCCTCGATCTACTCGCGGTCGAACCCATGCCCGGCATGGTGTTCATCCAGGGCGACTTTCAGGAAGATGCCGTGCTGGCCGCGCTTGAGGCGCAGCTGGACGGTCAGCCGGTCGATCTGGTGCTGTCCGACATGGCGCCCAATATGTCGGGCATCGAATTGACCGATCAGGCACGCTCGATCCATCTTGCGGAACTGGCGCTGGACTTTGCCGAGCGGCATCTCAAACCGGGCGGCAAGTTTGTGACCAAGGTGTTTCAGGGGCAGGGGTTCATGGAGTTCCGCAAGACCGCCCAAGGTTTGTTCGACAGCCTGCAGGTGCGCAAGCCCAAGGCCTCGCGCGATCGCAGTCCGGAGGTCTACCTGCTTGGCATCGGCCGTAAGCCTTGAGCGCGCGCCAATCCTTCCTCGCCGAACGCGTCTGTGCGCGCGGTCGTGCTCCCCGACCACACATTGGCAGTCGTCATCCGTCGCAACAACCCCCGACCGGTCGTTGAAATAGCACGGCCCTCAAAGGAATCAACGTGATCATCGATATCGACGTCGTCTCCGATTTCGTCTGCCCGTGGTGCTTTCTTGGCAAGCACCGTCTCGACAAGGCGCTTGCCGAGTTGTCGGCCGAGCGTCCCCAGCTGCGGTTCCGAATCAATTGGCTGCCGTACTTTCTCAATCCGGACACGCCCCCCCAGGGCGAACCCTATCGCGACTTCATCGAGGGGAAGTTCGGTGGCGCACGCCAGGCGGACGAGATGCTGAGGCGGGTCGCCGAAGCGGCGCAGCCGGACGGACTGCACTTCGCCTTCGAGCGCATCCAGACCCGCCCCAGTACCCTGGACGCCCACCGCCTGGCCTACCGTGCGCAGTCGCTGGGACAGCGTCCCGAGCGTATCGTGGCGCTGGTCGATGGTTTGTTCCGGGGCCACTTCCAGGACGGACTGGACATCGGCGATCGCGGTGTTCTGGCCGATCTGGCGGCGCGTATCGGCGATGAGCGCCTTCGCGTCGAAGACTATCTTGCCAGCGACGAGGGTGTGGCCGAGGTGACCCGCATGGCAGGGCAGGTCCAGCGCGAGGGCGTAAGCGGCGTGCCGTTCTTCATCATCGACCGTCGCCTGGCGGTGTCGGGCGCGCAATCGAGCGGCGTGCTCGGCGCGGCGTTGCTGCAGGCGCTGGAAGCCAGATAGCGCGGGCCGGCGCGGGCCCGCTCCCATCCGCCACCCATGTCCTGGATCAAGGCGGCGGACATGGGCTCGGCTATCATCCAGGACTCACGTCCACCGCGAGGGGGAGTCACGATGAAGCGCGTCCTGGAACGTATCGCCGCCTTGCCCGGCCCACTCGAAGCCGGTCTGGTCGAGCGCGCCCTGGAGGTCAGGCTGGTGCTGCTGGTCGCCCTGGCCGGTGAACACAGCCTGCTGATCGGTCCGCCGGGCACGGCCAAGAGCGAACTGGCCCGCCGTCTGCACCGTGCGTTTCGCGATGGCCACTACTTCGAGCGGCTGCTCACCCGCTTTACCGTTCCGGAGGAGTTGTTCGGTCCCTTGTCGATCAGTGCGCTCGAGCAGGATCGCTACGAGCGTCATACCGCCGGCTTCCTGCCGGATGCGTCGATCGCCTTCATCGACGAAGTGTTCAAGGCCAACAGCGCAATTCTCAACGCCTTGCTGACCCTGCTCAACGAGCGCGAGTTCGACAACGGTGCCGGCCGCCAGCGCTGCCCCTTGGTCAGCGTGATCGGCGCCACCAATGCGGTGCCGGACGACGAGGTGGCAGAAGCCTTCTTCGACCGCTTCCTGTTGCGGCTCAACGTCCTGCCGGTCAGCGATGCGGGTTTCCGATGTCTGATCGAACGCTCCGACGCCTCGGGGGCCGGGCATCCCGAACACCCGCTGGGGGACGCGCTTGGCAAGGAGGATCTGCAGGCGCTTGCGGCGCGTGCGGCGTCGCTGTCCCTTTCCGGGACGGTCGGCGAGTTGCTTGGCGAAGTGCGGCGTTACCTGAACAGTCAGGGGCAGTATGTATCCGACCGCCGCTGGGTCAAGGTCGTCGGGTTGCTGCGGACGGCGGCGGCCAGCGAGGGGCGTGACGAGGTGGTCGAATGGGATACCTGGCTGCTGCCTTATTGCGTGGCTGCCAGCGCCGAGGCGCAGCAGTCGCTGCGCGACTGGCTGGAGACCCGACTGGGTGTGCTGGGAACGATTGCCCCCGCGCGCCTGACGCGCGTCGTCGAGGCCTTCGAGGCCCAACTGGAAGCCGAGCGCCAGGCCAATGACCTGGACTACGACGAAGACGGCCGATTGCGCTTTTCTGCGTCTGAGTTGGCGGCCGATGTTGGCGACGCCAAGGGCGGCGCCCAGGCCCTGCGCATGACGCACACCCGGCGCCGACGCTACGGACTGCACCACATCGACGCGCGGCTGGCTCAGATAGACGCCTTGTTGCAGCGTGTTGGCGACTACCTTGCCAGCCACGCTACCCGTACGGCGGAATTCGAGGCTTATCGTGCGCACAGGGTGTGGATGGAGGTCGCATGCGCCCGGCGCATCGCCGAGCAGTTGAAGGCGACGGCGGATGAGCTTGCCGTGTTGAGCGAGCGCATCCGCCGCGCGCGTGCCGGCTTCGAAGCCTTGCCGCGACTGGAGGCGCAGGGCGATGTGCCCGAACCGATCGCCCATGAGCCGCTCGATGCCTGATTCACGCCACACCTTGGCGCCGCCCACTGCGCGAACGTTCGAGCTGCACGAGGCGCGCCTGTCTGCGCTCGACGACTTGCCGCGCCCGCTGTGGTTGGGTGGCGTGACCCATTCCATCGGGGCTCTCGAGGGGCGGCTCGGGGCGCTGGCCCAATGGCGCGAAGCCCTGCTCAACGGACGACTGCCCGATGAACGCGACTGTGCCTGGCCGCCCCCGCCGGTGATGGCAGCAGTGGCCGGCGTCTTTGCCGGCCTCGGCCTGACGGACCACTGCGAAGGGCGCGATGCGCTGGTCGATACCGTGCTTCAAAGCCTGTTGTTCCATCTCGATCTGATCGTCGACTACCGTGATCGCGGCGCACCCCAGGACCAGGCGCTGGCGCGTGCGCTCGCCGCCTTCGAGGCCGACTGGGCCGAGCGTTGCGGTGACATGCGCGCCTTGACCGAGCTTTTCGGCGACCTGGGCGATCTGCTCAAGCACACCCGCTGGGACTTGCTGCACGGTCTGCTGCGAAGCAGCGACTGGCGAGAACTGTTGCGGATTCATCGGGTGGTCGGCGAATTGCCCGAACTGGTCGCGCTGATCCGCCGCCTTGGGCGTAGCCGGGCGAGCGACGCTCCGGCCGAGGCGGCCGCACGCGCTGTCGTTTCCGACGAACAGGCCAGCGTCAGCGCCGCGGCCGACTGCGAGGTCCGCGTTCCTGAACTGCCCGGGCAGACCCGCGGGGTTCATCGCAGCGGGCGCATCGCGCGGATGCTGCCGAGCGAAGCCTGGTTGCTCGGCCATGCCGTGTTGCGGCTGGTCTGGCACGCACGGCGGGCTGAGCGCAGCCTGCTTGCGTATGAGGACGACGACGTGCTCCGCGAGCGCCGCCCGCGTAACACCCTGGTGTCCCTGCCGATTCCACGGATGGTGCCCGATCGGCAGCGCGAGACCGGGCCGATGCTGCTGTGCGTGGATACATCCGGTTCGATGCAGGGCGGGGCCGAGGCGGTCGCCAAGGCGGTGGTGCTCGAAGCCATGCGCTGTGCGCAGACGCAACGGCGCGCCTGCCACGTGTTCGCGTTCAGCGGCCCGGACGAGTTGATCGAGCTGGAACTTAACGCCGATGCTGAGGACCTGGCGTTCGATGGGCTCGAGCGAGTCACACGTTTTCTCGGTCAGAGTTTTGGCGGCGGCACCGACATCTGCGGGGTGCTCGAGCGTATGCTCGCACGCCTGGAAGACACTGGCTGGCAACTGGCCGACCTGCTCATCGCCAGCGATGGCGAGTTCGGTGCAACGCCCGAGCTTGCTGCCCGGCTAGCTCATGCGCGCAGTGCGACCGGTCTGCGGGTGCAGGGAGTGCTGATCGGTGATCGCGAGACCATAGGCCTGCATGAGTTGTGCGACGACATTCACTGGGTGCGCGACTGGCGTCGCCTGGGCGGTGGCGACCAGAATGTGCCGGTGCATAGCAGCCGCCTTACCGCGGCATACTTTCCGGGCGCCCTGCGCACCCCGGATGCGGCGGCGCAGACGCGCGACGGCCGCGATGCCGCCGCTGCGATTCGCGCCGGCCACCATGCCGCGGCACAAGCGGCGCCCATGCGCCACGACGGGAGCGAGCGATGACGAACCCAACGGTTGCCGACGAATGGCTGGACTGGCTGGCGCGCTACGCGCGCTGTGGGCCGCTACCTAAGGTGCGCGCCCTGCATCTGCCGCCGCTGGCCAGCGCGGGGAGCAAGAATGGCGAGTTCTGCGCGCTGGAACTCGATGACGGCGCGATCGGCCTGTCCTACGTGATGCTCGACGGCACCCTTGCGCGGCTCAGCGAAGGCGCAGGTGTTCCGCCCGGCGCAAGCGCGTTATCGCTTGCGCGCGGCTACCTGGCGGCCGATCCGGCGCAACGGGCGGTCGGCTTCGCCGCCATCAATGCGCTCACCCGCAGCCTGTTCGACCGCAGCGGTTTCGTTCCCGAAGACAGCAGCGATTCGATCGGCGAACTCGATCCGCAGGCGGATGAGCGGATCGGCATGATCGGGTTGTTCACGCCGCTCGTCGGGCGCTTCATCGATGCCGGCGCGCAACTCACGGTGCTCGAACTCAAGCCCGAGCTCCAAGGTGCGCGCGAAGGCTATCGCGTCACCCTGGACCGTCGCGAACTCGCCGCTTGCGAGAAGATCCTGTCGACCAGCACAGTGTTGCTCAACCATACCCTGGACGCGGTGCTGACCGCATGCACCTCGGCCCGGCGCTTTGCGATGATCGGCCCCGGCGCGGGTTGCCTGCCCGATCCCTTGTTCGCCCGGGGCGTCACCTCGCTGGGCGGTAGCTGGGTCCTCGACCGCCAGGGCTTCGTCGAAGCGCTGCGTTCCGGTGGCGCATGGGGTGTGCACGCGCGCAAGTTCACGCTGCACCGCGACCGTTATCCGGGTGGAGCGGCGCTGCTGGCGCGGCTGTCCGGTTGATGCGGGCGTTGTTAGGCGGGGCCTGCGGGGGCGGTTTTCCGGCGTGCTCCGGGCGCGCGCGGCGCGCGCCGGGGGCGGTGTATTGCTGCGCATGCGGTTTTCCGCGCCGGGGCAGCGGCTTCAGGTAGAATCCAGCAGCCAACGGCTGCGTACGGTCGGGTATTGAAGCAGGTATTTTCGCCCCGATATGGACGTTTGCAGCGGGCGATCCATTGCCCGCGACGATCGCCGCGATTGCTTTACCAGTGGGAACAATCGCTAATAGAATGAGTCAATGAAGGGTCGCCCCTGCCGGGCAGAGAAGGAAAAGGACATTGAATAACCTGTTCAAGAATCTCGCGATCTGGATGGTGATCGGCGTCGTACTGATGACGGTCTTCAACCAGTTCAACACGCGCCAGATCGCGCCCAACACCATGGAGTACTCCCAGTTCATGGAGGAAGCCAGGGCGGGCAGGATCAGCAAGGCGACAATCGATGGCCGGGTGGTCAAGGCGACCACGCTCGAAGGCCGTCAGATCACCGTGTACACGCCTGGCGTTCAGGACATCTGGATGGTGTCCGACCTGATGCGATCGGGCGTCACCATCACCGCGGCCAAGCCCGAGGAAGAACAGTCGGTGCTCATGAGCATCCTGATCTCCTGGTTCCCGATGCTGCTGCTGATCGGCGTGTGGATCTTCTTCATGCGTCAGATGCAAGGTGGCGGACGGGGTGGTGCGTTCTCCTTCGGCAAGTCCAAGGCGCGCATGCTGGACGAATCGGCCAACTCGCTGACCTTTGCGGACGTTGCCGGCTGCGACGAAGCCAAGGAGGAGGTGGCCGAACTGGTCGACTTCCTGCGCGATCCCTCCAAGTTCCAGAAGCTCGGCGGCCACATCCCCAAAGGGGTGTTGATGGTCGGTTCGCCAGGTACCGGCAAGACCTTGTTGGCGAAGGCCATCGCAGGTGAGGCCAAGGTGCCGTTCTTCTCGATTTCCGGTTCCGATTTCGTCGAGATGTTCGTCGGCGTGGGCGCCGCCCGCGTCCGCGACATGTTCGAACAGGCCAAGAAGCACGCGCCGTGCATCATCTTCATCGACGAGATCGATGCCGTCGGTCGTCAGCGCGGTGCCGGCATGGGCGGCGGCAACGACGAACGTGAGCAGACGCTGAACCAGTTGCTGGTCGAGATGGACGGCTTCGAGGGCCAGACCGGCGTGATCGTGATCGCTGCGACCAACCGGCCGGACGTGCTCGATCCCGCGCTGATGCGCCCGGGCCGCTTCGACCGCCAGGTGGTGGTGCCGCTGCCGGACATCCGCGGGCGCGAGCAGATTCTCAAGGTTCACATGCGCAAGGTGCCGATCGCACCGGACGTCGATCCCATGGTGTTGGCGCGCGGCACGCCGGGTTTTTCCGGCGCCGATCTGGCCAACCTGGTCAACGAGGCAGCCTTGTTCGCTGCGCGTGGCAGCAAGCGTCTGGTGGATATGGACGACTTCGAGCGCGCCAAGGACAAGATCATGATGGGCGCCGAGCGTCGCTCCATGATCATGCCCGAGGAGGAGCGCAAGAACACCGCCTACCACGAGTCCGGCCACGCGGTCGTGGCCAAGCTGCTGGACAAGACCGACCCGGTGCACAAAGTCACCATCATCCCGCGCGGGCGTGCCCTGGGCGTGACCATGCAGTTGCCGGAGTCCGACCGCTACAGCCAGGACCGCGAGCGCCTGCTGCAGACCATCGCAGTGTTGTTCGGCGGGCGGATCTGCGAAGAGATCTTCATGAACCAGATGACCACCGGGGCATCGAACGACTTCCAGCGCGCCACCGATCTGGCCCGGCGCATGGTCACCCAATGGGGTATGTCCGACAACCTCGGGCCCATGGTGTACGGTGAGGAAGAGGGTGAGATCTTCCTCGGTCGCCAGGTCACCACGCATCGCAACGTGTCCGAGGCGACGATGCAGAAGGTCGACGCCGAGATCCGTCGCATCATCGATCAGCAATACGCGCTCGCGCGTCGCCTGATCGAAGAGAACCACGACAAGATCGAGGCCATGACCCAGGCGCTGCTCGAATGGGAGACCCTGGACGCCGAGCAGATCAACGACATCATGGATGGCCGTCCGCCCCGTCCGCCCAAGCCGACCTCGCTGCCGCCCAAGAAGCCGCGCGACGACGCACCCGGGGCCGAGCCCACGGCAGCGGCGCCGGTTGCCTGAGGGCGCCTGGGGTCTGGCGTTTCTGATTTCACTTGATCGCATGTAGTAATCCGCGGGTCGACCTGGTCGACCCGCTTGTTTTTTGGAGACCGTGATGACGATGCTGCAGTGCGGCCTTTTCGAACTCGATCTTGGACGACCGCGCATCATGGCGGTGATCAATCTGACGCCGGACTCCTTTTCGGGCGACGGTCACGGGCATGATCTGGGGCCGGCGCTCGCTCATGCGGAACAGGCAATTGCTGACGGCGCGGACATCCTCGACATCGGCGGTGAATCATCCCGCCCGGGGGCGGAACCGGTGGGCGAGCAGGAGGAGCTCGACCGCGTCATGCCCTTGCTCGAACGTCTCAAGGACTTTTCGCTGCCGGTGTCGATCGATACCGTCAAACCCCGCGTGATGCGCGAGACGCTCGCCGCCGGGGCGAGCATGATCAACGACATCAACGCCTTTCGCGAACCGGGTGCGCCGGAAGCGGTGGCGGGCTCCACCGCCGCGCTGTGCGTGATGCACATGCTGGGCACGCCGCGGACGATGCAGACGGATCCACGCTACGACGACGTTGTTACCGAAGTCGGTGACTTTCTTGAGCGGCAGGTGGCCCGTTTGCGCGAGGTCGGTGTGGCGTCAAGACGCATCGTGATCGACCCCGGGTTCGGCTTCGGCAAGACGGTCGACCACAATCTTGCCTTGTTGCGCGCGCTGGAGCGCCTCACCGCGACCGGTTACCCGGTGCTCGCGGGGTTGTCGCGGAAATCGCTGTTGGGGGTGTTGACCGGGCGACCCGCATCCGAGCGAGTGATCGGCAGCGTTACCTCGGCACTGATCGCGGTGCAGCGCGGCGCACGCATCGTCAGGGTGCATGATGTTGCGGCCACGCGCGATGCGTTGAAGGTGTGGGAGGCTGTCGCGGGGCAGGGCGGAGCTTGAGTGACCGAACTCGCTCAAGGGATTGCGGGCCGGCTCGCGCCTGTTCGCTTTGGGCGATCCAGGTTGGGATGAAGCCCGCCCGGTCGGAGTCGGGGCCGCAATGTCTTGGTCCGAAAGTGCCATAATTCGCGTTTTGACTCGTTCGAGGCGCGCATGGCAAGAAAGTACTTCGGAACCGACGGAGTGAGGGGGCTGGTCGGCGAGGCGCCGATCACGCCCGATTTCGTGATGCGCTTGGGCCATGCGGCGGGTCGTGTGCTGGTGCAGCACGAGAGCCTGCCGGCCGGGGATCGCCCGGCCGTGCTCATCGGCAAGGACACCCGGATATCCGGCTATATGCTGGAGGCTGCGCTGGAAGCGGGCTTTGCCGCCGCTGGCGTCGATGTGCTGCTGGCCGGCCCGATGCCCACGCCGGCAGTGGCCTATCTTACCCGCGCGTTGCGTCTGCAGGCGGGGGTGGTGATCTCGGCCTCCCACAATCCCTATTACGATAACGGCATCAAGTTCTTCTCGGCCGGTGGCGCCAAGCTGCCCGACGCGATCGAGCACGAAATCGAGGCCTTGATCGACCGCCCCATGGGATGTGTGGAGCCGGCGCGACTTGGCAAGGCGGCCCGGATTTCGGATGCGGCCGGGCGTTACATCGAGTTCTGCAAGAGCACCTTCCCGAACGAACTCGACCTGCGCGGCCTGCGTATCGCGGTCGATTGCGCCCACGGAGCGGCCTACCACATCGCGCCCAGCGTGTTCCACGAACTGGGCGCCGAGGTGTTTCCGGTCGGCGTCGAGCCCAACGGACGCAACATCAACGACGGCGTCGGCGCGACCCGGCCGGAGCATCTGCGCGCCGCGGTCCTGGAAAAGCATGCCGACCTCGGCATTGCCCTGGACGGTGACGGCGACCGGCTGATCATGGTTGATGGGGACGGCGAGATTTACGACGGCGACAAGCTGATTTACGTGATCGCCGCTGCGCGCAAGGCGGTCGGGCGGCTCGACGGGGTAGTGGGCACGCTCATGAGCAATCTCGGCTTCGAGCATGCCATCGCCCGCCTTGGCGTTCCTTTTGACCGCGCCCGGGTCGGCGACCGCTACGTGCTGGAACTGCTTCAGGAGCGCGGCTGGAAGCTGGGTGGTGAGAATTCCGGCCACATCATCTGCCTGGATTGCCATACCACCGGCGACGCCATCGTCTCGGCGCTACAGGTGTTGGCGGCGCTCAAGCAGCGCCGCCAGACGCTCGCCGAGGCCTGTGCCGACGTGGTGTTCTACCCTCAGAAGCTGGTCAACGTACGCCTGCCCGCCGGATACGACTGGGCTGCGAACCCGGCGATCGAAGCGGCGCGGCAGGACGCGGTGCGGGAGCTCGCCGATACCGGCCGGGTGTTGCTGCGGCCCTCTGGCACGGAGCCCTTGCTGCGGGTCATGGTCGAGGGGCGGGATGCGGAACAGGTGGAGCGGCTTGCGCGCCATATCGCGGCAACGGTTGAGCAAGGCGTTGCCTGAATCCAGGGCGCCCCGGTGATTACCGCCGAAGTGGGGGCGAAAGAGGGAGCGCGAGGAGCGGTCCCGTGATCCTGCCGGGGTATTTCTTCCCGTTTCGTTACGTTTAACAGAACTGTCATCTTCGGTCGTGATAATTGCGAGGTTCCCGGGGGATACGGGAGCGCCCCGCCGCAGGGCACAAGCCATTACATGAAACTGGAGAAACTGGACATGTTCAAGAAGACTCTCGTCGCGACCGCGGTTGTTGCCATGACCGCCTCGTTTGGCGCGCACGCCCAGGTCACGGTCGACCCCGCCCTGGACGACTACAAGCCGGTGAGCGGTGTGTCGGGCAACCTGAAGTCCATCGGTTCCGATACCCTGAATAACCTCATGACGCTGTGGGCCGAGGGTTTCAATGCGATGTACCCCAACGTCAAGATCGAGATCGAGGGCAAAGGGTCGGGTACTGCTCCGACCGCACTGATCGCTGGCACCGCCCAGTTCGGCCCGATGTCCCGTCCGATGAAGTCCAAGGAAGAGGACGATTTCGAGAAGAAGTATGGCTACAAGCCGACCGCCGTTCGTTCCGCGATCGATGCGCTGGCGGTCTATGCGCATAAAGACAACCCGATCGAGTGCCTGACGGTTCAGCAGGTCGATGCGATTTTCTCCAAGACCCGCAACGGTGGTCTGGCTCAGGACATCAAGACCTGGGGTGACGTCGGTCTGACGGGTGAGTGGGCCAGCCGCCCGATCTCCCTGTATGGCCGTAACTCCGCTTCCGGTACCTACGGTTACTTCAAGGAAGTGGCGTTGTTCAACGGTGACTACAAGGACGAGGTAAAGGAGCAGCCGGGTTCCTCGACGGTGGTCCAGGGTGTGGCCTCCGACGTTGGCGGCATTGGTTATTCGGGCGTGGGCTACAAGACGGCTGACGTCAAGTTCATCAAGCTCGCTTCGGGGCCGGGCGAGTCCTGCTACGAGCCGAACGCTGAGCATGCCTCCAGCGGTGCTTATCCGGTCGCCCGCTTCCTGTACATCTACGTGAACAAGAACCCCAACGAGGCGCTCGAACCGCTGCGCGGCGAGTTTGTCCGTTTCATGTACTCCAAGCAAGGGCAGGAAGCCGTGGTTAAGGACGGTTACTTCCCGGTGGTGAAACAACTGGCCGATGACGATTTGAAGGCGTTCGGCCTGAAGTAATCTGCGTTGCCTTCATGCCGGCGGTTGCGGTCTGTTCCGCTACTGCCGGCAATTTTATTGATTTCATGGAAAAAGCCCCATGAGCGATACCCCCGCCCAAAGCGCGTCCGGCGCGTCGGGAGGCTACAAGCGCCTGCTCCCGATTGGCCGCGCCACACGGAAATCGGTTTTGATCGCCGACAAGACGGCCAATAGCGTGATTACCGTCGGTGGTCTGTTGGTCATTCTCGCTGTGTTCGGAATTCTCCTGTTCCTCGCGAAGGAAGCCCTGCCGCTGTTCATGGGGGGGACGGTGAAGGAGCGCGAGTCGTATGCGTTGACCGCGATGGATGACTTGATCCTGACCGGTGCCGACGAGTATCAGACCGTTGCGTTGAGAATCAGCTCGACCGGGCGGGTCGACGCCTTCCATATCGACTCAGGCCGCCAACTCGCCTCCGTGACGCTGGACTTTGATGGTGATGTCGCGACTGCGGTTGGCGCAACGATCTCGCGCGAGGACATGGCATTCGGCTTCGCGGACGGAAGTGTGCGTTTCGCGCGTGTCGCGCTTGAGGCACAGGTTCTGAGAGCCGAATCGATGCCTGCGGGGCTGACGCGTCTTTCCGACACCGACTTTACGGACGGCACCGTTGTCTATCGTCGAATTGCTGGTAATCAGGTCCGGCGGATTTCGCTCGTGACCGGCGTAAAGGCGCCGCAGCAGATCGCCGCGGAGGGTGTTGCGATCAAGGCAATCTCATTCGCACTTGGCGGTACGGTCGAGCGCCCGACGCTGTCCTACGTCACCTTCGATGCAGAAGGTGTTGGTCGGTTGACGCGCGCGGAGACACGCATCAACTTGATGACCCGGCAGGAAACGGTGACAACGCGTTCGACGACGCTGCCTGCACTGCCGACGGGTACGCGCGTCGCCAAGGTGTTGTTGTCCACCCAGGCCGATCAGGTCTATGTCGGCGTGGCGGACGGAACGGTGTTCCGTTTCGATACCCGGGACTTCAACAATCCGGTCCTCGCGGAAACGGCCAAGCTGACGCCGGAAGGAGTGGATCTGGGGGTGCTCGGGGTCCTCATCGGCAATCAGACCATCGTCGTCGGTGGTTCGGACGGTTCTTTGCGGATGTACTTCAGGTTGCAGCCCGAAGACGCGGGCACGGCCGACGGTTTCAAGATGGTGTTGGCACGGGAGCTTGAGAAGCAACCGGCCGGCATTGTTGCCTACGACGTATCGCAGCGTCGCAAGAGCCTGGTGACGCTGGATTCGGCGGGCAATCTGTGGTTCCGCCACGCTACCAGCGAACAGACCCTGCTCAAGCTCGAGCAGTCTCAGACGTCCCCGGGACAGGGGATGTTCGCGCTGTTGATGCCGCGCGACGACGGTGCGGTCGTCATGAATCCGGCCGGACTGGTCGACCATTGGCGGTTCTACGTCCCGCACCCCGAAACAACGCTCAAGGCGATCTTCGGTAAAAAGTGGTACGAGGGGTACTCGGAGCCCACTTACACCTGGCAGTCGTCGTCCGGTACGGATTTGTTCGAGCCCAAATTTTCGTTGGTGCCGCTGATCTTCGGTACCTTGAAGGCCACCGTCTATTCGCTGATGTTCGCTATTCCGATTGCGCTGCTGGCGGCGATTTACACGTCGGAATTCGTGCACCGCGGTGTGCGCGCTACGGTCAAGCCGGTGATGGAGATGATGGAGTCGCTCCCCACAGTGGTGCTTGGTTTCATCGCCGCGCTGATTCTTGCGCCCATCGTCGAGAGCTGGATCTCGGCCGTCATGCTCGGATTCATCGCCTTGCCATTGGGCCTGATGGCGGCGGCCTATGCCTGGCAGATGTTGCCACCACACGTCGCGCTCAAGCTCAATGGTATTCCGAAGTTCGCACTGATGTTCGCCGTCATCCTGGTGTCGGCATGGCTTGCATACCAGCTTGGTCCGTGGTTCGAGCAGGCGCTGTTCTACGGTGACTTCAAGGCCTGGACCAATCATGACGTGGGTACGGGTACGCCGTTCATGGGGCTGTTCCTGTGGCCGCTGTGGTTTGTCCTGGTAGCGATGGCGTTCAATCGCAGCGTTGGGACCCGTTACCGGATGCATCTGCGCGGCCTTTCGCGCCCGGCGGCGGGGCGCATCGATGCCGCGCGCTGGGTGACGATGGCGGTGGTTTCCGGCGTAGTGAGTTTCGCTGCGGCGGGCCTGCTGACGACAATGGGTTTTGATCCGCGCGGCGGGGTGGTAGATACCTACGTTCAGCGCAATGCTCTGGTGGTCGGCATGGTGATGGGCTTCGCGATCATCCCCAACATCTACACGCTTGCGGAAGACGCACTCAACTCCGTTCCGTCGCAACTGCGTGCCGCCAGCCTCGCCGCCGGCGCCACGCCGTGGCAGACCGCCATCTGGGTGGTGCTGCCGACGGCGATGTCGGGCGTGTTCGCGGCGGTGATGATCGGCATGGGCCGGGCGGTGGGTGAGACCATGATCGTGGTGATGGCAGCAGGCAACACGCCGGTGCTCGACTGGAACATCTTCAACGGTTTGCGTACGTTGTCGGCAAACATCGCGGTGGAACTGCCCGAGGCGGTGTTGGGCGGCACGCTCTACCGGATGCTTTTCCTTGCCGCGCTGGTGCTGTTCATGATGACCTTCGTCATCAACACCTGCGCCGAAATCATACGCCAGCGTTTCCGCAAGCGTGCCTTCCAGCTCTGATCGAAGGATTCTTATCATGTCTACGCATATCGAAACCAAGATCGAGCAGATGGAAGCACATCAGGATGCGAAACGGGTCCGTCGGTTCACGGCTGATCTGTCCGCGGTAGGCGAACCTGCCTTGTGGGCCTTTGGTGGGGCGTTGGCGCTTGGCATCATCCTGATCAGCGGCTTTCTGTTCATGATTTTCTGGAACGGCATCACGACGTTCTGGCCGAAACCGATCGCGGTGATCACACTGAATTCCGGTGACCGTATTGCTGGCGAGCCGTCGCGCGAGAATATCTTCAGGCCGGCGGCGAACCTGTTGGAGAACCTGCCTCCAGAAGTACGTGCCGAGATCGAGCGCAATGATGGCTACGTGAGCCGTACGCTCTATCGCATCGGCAACTACGACCTGTACAACGAGGATTTTCGTTGGGTGACCGTTTTCGACGTCAAGCAGGTCGAGCGCCCGCGAGACTATTACTTTCTGGAGCGTCAGGAGTGGGGGCCGTTCGTCGGTCGCATCAAGACCGTAGTGGTCGACGGTAGCGAGCGTGATCCGGCTTCCTTGAGTGCCAGCGCATTGCGTGCCGAGCAGCGCGCCGCGCGGGAGCGGTTCGCCGAGATTCGCCGTATCGAACGTAGTGAAATCGGTGCCATCAACTACGAGATCAACCAGGAGCGGCTTGCTCAGCGCAGGGTAGAACTCAGGGATGGTGCGGACAGCCAGGCGTACCGCGATCAAGTGTTGCGATCCGAGCAGCGGATTGCCGAACTTGAGCAGTCTTTCCGGATCCTGCAGGCGAAGGCGGACCAGATTAAGGAGCAGGACAGGCGCTATCGAATCGTGCTGGAAGACGTCAATGGCACGACCAAGGATACCCAGCTGTCGCAAATCGTTCGCTTCTACGCGGCCAACGATCTCAATGTATTCCAGAAGATCGGCGTGTATTTTTCGCGCTGGGGGGAGTTCCTCACCTCGGAGCCGCGCGAAGCCAATACGGAAGGCGGTATTCTTCCGGCCATCTTTGGCACTGTCGTGATGACGATGCTGATGGTCATTGTGGTTGCGCCGTTCGGTGTCATCACTGCCCTCTATCTGAGGGAGTATGCGAAGCAGGGACGTATAGTGGCGATGGTCCGGATCGCGGTGAACAATCTCGCCGGCGTGCCTTCCATTGTCTACGGTGTGTTCGGCCTGGGCTTCTTCGCCTATACCGTGGGGGGAGGCATAGACGCGCTGTTCTTCCCCGAGCGCCTGCCCAGCCCGACCTTCGGTACCGGCGGCATCCTGTGGTCGGCGCTGACGCTGGCGTTGCTCACAGTCCCGGTGGTGATCGTGGCTTCGGAAGAGGCCTTGTCGGCGGTGCCGCGCTCGATTCGCGAAGGTTCGCTCGCCTGCGGTGCTTCGAAGTGGCAGACCATCCGCTCGATTGTGCTGCCGCACGCGTTGCCGGGCATCATGACCGGTCTGATCCTGGCCATGGCCCGCGGTGCCGGCGAGGTCGCGCCGCTGATGCTGGTCGGGGTGGTTAAGCTCGCTCCCGAACTACCGGTGGACGGTTTCTTCCCGTTCGTGCACCTCGAACGCAGCTTCATGCATCTCGGTTTCCACATCTTCGATGTCGGCTTCCAGTCGCGTAACTCGGAGGCGGGCAAGCCGATGGTGTTCGTGACCACACTGCTGCTGCTCGGCCTCATCGTGTTGATGAACTCGAGCGCCATCTATATCCGCAACCGACTGAAGAAGAAGTTCGTCGGCAGCCAGTTCTAAGGAGTTTCCGATCATGACGACTGCAACCATCGAGAAGCAAGCGCCGGCCGCCAAGACCGAGCACAAGACTGCCTATCACTTCGAGAAGTCGGCCGAGGGCAGGGCCATCGACATTGCCAACTTCAATCTGTTCTATGGTGCGGCGCAGGCCCTGTTCGACGTGAACATGGAGGTGCAGCGCGGCCTCATCACGGCTTTGATCGGCCCTTCCGGCTGCGGCAAGTCCACCCTGTTGCGTTCGCTCAACCGCATGAACGACCTCATCGACAACCTCAAGATCAAGGGGCAGGTCAAGGTAGGCACCAAGAACAGCGCGGAGGAGTTCGATATCTACGGACCGGGCGTGGATGTGATCGCCTTGCGCAAGCGCATGGGGATGGTGTTCCAGAAGCCCAATCCGTTTCCCAAGTCCATCTACGAGAACGTTGTCTATCCGCTGCGCGTGGAAGGAATTTCCGACAAGAAGATGCTCGATGAGGCCTGCGAGCGCGCATTGCGCGGGGCAGCGTTGTGGGACGAGGTCAAGGACCGCATCAGCGAGAGCGCGCTCGGCCTGTCTGGCGGACAGCAGCAGCGCCTGTGCATCGCCCGGGCGATTGCGGCGGAGCCGGAGATCCTGTTGATGGACGAGCCTTGCTCGGCGCTCGATCCGATCGCCACGGCAAAGGTGGAGGACTTGATGCTTCAGCTGCGTGGTCAGTTCACCATCGTCATCGTGACCCACTCCATGCAGCAGGCAGCGCGCGTCTCGGACAATACCGCCTTCATGTACCTTGGTCGCCTGATCGAGTACGGCGCGACCGACGAGATCTTCACCGATCCCAAGGTTCAGCAGACCAACGACTATGTGACGGGCCGCTTCGGCTGAGCGCTTCCATCATCGGACAAGGGCGAGTGCGGGGGCGCACTCGCCCTTGTCCGTATACCGGGTTACCGTCGTCGCTGAGGTCGGCCATGTGTCATCGGCGTTTACGGTGAACCCGTCGGCGCGCTACAATCCAGCGTTTTACTTCGCCGAGGTCTCGCGATGCCGCGCAAGCTTGTGGTCGGCAACTGGAAGATGAACGGCTCGTGCGCCGCCAATCGTGCGCTGGTGGCCGATCTGCGAAATGCTGGTGTCGATGCTGCGGCCGATGTCGCTGTCTGCGTCCCGTTTCCGTACCTGCAGCAGGTGGGCGAGCTGCTCGCCGGCAGCGCGATCCGTTTGGGTGCGCAGAACGTGAGTGCGTTCGAATCGGGGGCGCATACCGGGGAAGTGTCCTGCGCGATGCTCAGGGAGTTCGACTGCCACTTCGTCATCGTCGGCCATTCTGAGCGGCGGGTGATGCAGCGCGAGACCAGTGTGGAAGTCGCACGCAAGGCGGCGGCGGCGCTGGCGGCGGGGTTGGTGCCTATCGTTTGTGTCGGCGAGACGCTGGCCGAGCGCGAGGCCGGAGCGGTCGAGGCGGTGCTGCAGTCGCAGCTTGACGCGCTTGACGGGACGCTGACGGGGGATGCGCTGGCGCGTGTGGTGATCGCTTACGAACCCGTCTGGGCCATCGGCACCGGGGTGGCGGCAACGCCCGCGCAGGTGCAGGCGGTGCTTGGTTTCGTGCGCGACTGGCTGGAACGGAGAGCGGTGGCGGCCAGTGTGCCGGTGCTTTATGGTGGCAGTGTCAAACCGGACTCTGCGCAGGAATTGTTCGGTCTGCCGGGGTGTGATGGCGGGCTGATCGGCGGCGCGTCGCTGGTGGCGGCGGACTTCGTGAGCATTTGCGAAGCGGCGCGCCTTTCGTGATTTTGATCTGAATTAACGAGTGAAACGTTCAAATGGGTAACATGCTGTTTTCGATCGTGCTGACCATCCATGTCATCGTTGGCCTGTGCGTGATCGGGCTGGTGCTGATGCAGCACGGCAAAGGTGCGGACGCCGGGGCGGCGTTCGGCGGTGGGGGCGGCGGGTCGGCGGGGAGTATCTTTGGCTCGTCGGGTTCGGCCAACTTTCTGAGTCGCACAACGGCGATGCTGGCGACGGTGTTCTTTCTCACCAGCCTGGGTTTGAGTTACATCGCCAGCAACACTTCGCGCGCACCGGGGAGCATCATGGAAGGGGCGGTGACGGCGCCGGCCCCCGTCTCAGACGTACCGGTTCCGAGTGCGCCGGGTGAAGGCTCGCAGGCCGACTCGATCCCAAGATAAAAGTTCCGGCCGGATTGGCGCAGTGCGGGAAAGTACGTATAATCCGGCTTCTGTAGTGGAAGTGCCGACGTGGTGAAATTGGTAGACACGCCATCTTGAGGGGGTGGTGGCGCAAGCCGTGTGAGTTCGAGTCTCACCGTCGGCACCAGACAATACAAGCCCGCAATCGCGGGCAATTTTATGTTGCGCAGTGCAACATCTGAAGAATTCAGCCAACGAGGTCGAGCGATGCTGGAAGGTTATTTTCCTGTTCTGATCTTCATCCTCGTTGGTCTCGGTTTTGGTTTCATCCCCATCATCCTCGGTCGGCTGGTTGCGCCGTACCGTCCCGATAGCGAAAAGCTCTCTCCCTACGAATGCGGGTTCGAAGCGTTCGAGGATGCGCGCATGAAGTTCGATGTGCGTTACTACCTCATCGCCATCCTGTTCATTCTCTTCGATCTGGAAATCGCCTTCCTGTTTCCGTGGGCGACGGTCTTTCAGGATTTCATCGCGGCCGGCGAGGTCGCCTGGTTTGTTTTCGGATCGGTCATGGTGTTTCTTGCCGTGCTGGTCATCGGCTACATCGTCGAGTGGAAGAACGGCGCACTCGACTGGGAGTGATCAATGAGTATCGAAGGCGTCTTTCGCGAGGGGTTCGTTACCACCTCGCTCGATGCAGTCATCAACTGGACGCGCACCGGGTCGCTCTGGCCAATGACCTTCGGGTTGGCCTGTTGCGCGGTGGAAATGATCCACGCTGGCTGTTCCCGCTATGACCTCGACCGCTTCGGCGTGGTGTTTCGCCCCAGTCCGCGCCAATCGGACCTGATGATCGTCGCCGGCACGCTGTGCAACAAGATGGCACCGGCGCTGCGCAAGGTCTATGACCAGATGGCCGAGCCGCGCTGGGTGATTTCCATGGGCTCCTGTGCCAACGGTGGCGGGTATTACCACTATTCCTACTCGGTCGTGCGCGGCTGCGACCGTATCGTGCCGGTAGACGTCTATGTGCCGGGCTGTCCGCCCACGGCCGAGGCGCTGCTCTACGGCATCATCCAGTTGCAGAACAAGATCAAGCGCACCAACACCATCGCACGTTGACGGATCGTCACATTCATGAGCGCCAAGCTTGAACGTCTGGGCAACACTCTGCGAGAGGTTTTCGGCGAGTCGTTGCAGTCCCTGGTGACCGATCGCGGCGAAGTCACGATCGAAGTCGCTCCCTCCGACTACCTTCATGTCGCCCGCAGTTTGCGCGACCATCCGGCCCTGTGCTTCGAGGAGTTGATGGACCTGTCCGGCCTCGACTACTCGACTTACCGAAATCAGGGGCTGGAGCGCGGTCGTTTCGCCGCCGCCGCTCATCTGCTGTCGCTGAAGCACAACTGGCGTTTGCGGTTGCGCGTGTTCGCCGCCGAGGACGCCTTTCCGGTGCTCGATTCGCTGGTCGACGTGTGGTCAAGCGCCAACTGGTTCGAGCGTGAGGCATTCGATCTGTACGGCATCCTGTTCGAGGGGCATCCGGATCTGCGTCGAATCCTGACCGACTATGGATTCGTGGGGCATCCGTTCCGCAAGGATTTCCCGGTTTCGGGCTATGTCGAGATGCGCTACGACCCGGAACAGGGCAGGGTGGTGTATCAGCCCGTCTCCATCGAGCCGCGCGACGTGACGCCGCGCATCGTCCGCGAAGAACAATACGGGGATGTCGGCCATGGCTGAAATTCGTAATTACACGATCAACTTCGGTCCGCAACACCCGTCCGCGCATGGCGTGCTGCGCCTGGTGCTGGAACTCGACGGCGAGGTGGTGGAGCGTGCCGACCCGCATATCGGCTTGCTCCATCGCGGCACCGAGAAGCTCGCCGAGACCCGTACCTGGGTGCAGTCCGTACCCTATATGGACCGCCTCGACTACGTGTCGATGATGTGCAACGAGCACGCCTACTGCATGGCGATCGAGCGTTTGCTGGGCATCGAGATTCCTGAGCGCGCCCAGTACATCCGGGTGATGTTCGACGAGATCACGCGCATCCTCAACCATTTGCTCAACATCGGCACCCATGCGCTCGATATCGGCGCGATGACCATGGTGCTGTACACCTTCCGCGAGCGCGAGGACCTGATGGACGCCTACGAGGCGGTGTCCGGCGCGCGCATGCACGCGGCGTACTACCGGCCGGGCGGTGTCTATCGCGACCTGCCTGAGCGCATGCCGCAGTACGAGGTGAACCGCTTCAAGAATGAAAAGACGGTGCGCGAACTGAACGCCGCTCGCCAGGGTTCGCTGCTGGATTTTCTCGATGATTTCACCGACCGCTTCCCGAGATACTGCGATGAGTACGAAACCCTGCTCACCGACAACCGGATCTGGAAGCAGCGTACCGTCGGCATCGGCGTGGTGAGCCCAGAGCAGGCCAAGACGTGGGGGTTTTCCGGTCCGATGCTGAGGGGCTCGGGCGTGGAATGGGACTTGCGCAAGAAGCAGCCCTACGAGGTCTATGACCGGCTCGATTTCGACATTCCCGTCGGCGTGAACGGCGATTGCTACGACCGTTACCTGTGCCGCATGGAAGAGATGCGCCAGTCCAACCGCATCATCAAGCAGTGTATCGCCTGGTTGCGCAACAACCCCGGCCCGGTGATCGTGGACAACCACAAGGTCGCGCCGCCTTCACGCGCCAGCATGAAGGCGAACATGGAGGAGTTGATCCACCACTTCAAGCTGTTCACCGAGGGCATGCATGTGCCCGAGGGCGAGGTCTATGCGGCGGTGGAGCATCCCAAGGGCGAGTTCGGCGTGTACGCGGTGTCAGACGGTGCCAACAAGCCCTACCGCGTCAAGCTGCGTGCGCCCGGGTTCGCGCATCTGGCAGCGATGGACGAGATCGCCCGCGGGCACATGATCGCCGACGTGGTGGCGATCATCGGCACGATGGACGTGGTGTTCGGCGAGATCGACCGCTGAGGGCGGACGGGCCGAGAACAGGCAAACGGAAGAAGCGCACGACATGTTGAGCCAGGAATCCTTGCAACTCATCGATCGCGAGGTCGCCAAGTACCCGCCCGACCAGAAGCAGTCGGCGGTGATGGCGGCGCTACGCATCGCCCAGACCGAGAAGGGTTGGCTGCCGCGCGAAGTCATCGACTTCGTCGCCGGCTACCTCGGGATGCCCGCCATCGCCGCCTTCGAGGTGGCAAGCTTCTACAACATGTACGACCTGGAGCCGGTCGGGCGGCACAAGATCACGGTGTGTACCAACCTCCCCTGTGCGTTGTCCGGTGGCGTGCACGCCGCCGACTACGTGAAGGAAAAGCTCGGCATCGACTTCAACCAGACGACGCCGGACGGCAAGTTCACCCTCAAGGAAGGGGAGTGCATGGGCGCCTGTGGCGATGCGCCGGTGCTGCTGGTCAACAACCACCGCATGTGCAGCTGGATGACCAAGGACAAGATCGACCAACTGCTTGCCGATCTGGATAACAAATGAGCGCACGCGAACTGATTCTTGCGGGCACCGACGGCGATCGTGGCTGGCGGCTGGAGCACTATCTTGCGCGCGGTGGTTATGCTGCGCTGAAGAAGATCATCGCCGAGCAGATTCCGGCCGACGCGATCATCGCCGAGCTCAAGGCTTCGGCGCTGCGCGGCCGGGGCGGCGCGGGCTTCCCGACCGGGCTGAAGTGGAGCTTCATGCCGCGTTCGTTCCCGGGCGACAAGTATTTGTGCTGCAACTCGGATGAAGGCGAGCCGGGAACGTTCAAGGATCGCGACATCCTGCGCTACAACCCGCACACGGTGATCGAGGGCATGACCATCGCCGCCTACGCGATGGGGGCGGCGCGCGGCTACAACTACATCCATGGCGAGATCTTCGAGATCTACGAGCGCTTCGAAGAGGCGCTGGCCGAGGCACGGGCCGCCGGATTGCTGGGCCAGAACATCCTGGGTTCCGGCTTTTCCTTCGACCTGTTCGCCCACCACGGTTACGGCGCCTACATCTGCGGCGAAGAAACCGCGCTGCTTGAATCGATCGAGGGCAAGAAGGGCCAGCCGCGATTCAAGCCGCCCTTTCCGGCGAGCTACGGTCTCTACGGCAAGCCGACGACCATCAACAACACCGAGACCTTCGCCTCGGTGCCGTTCATCATCACCCTTGGCGGGCAGGGCTTTCTCGAACTGGGCAAGCCGAACAACGGCGGCACCAAGCTCTTTTCCGTGTCGGGGCACGTGAATCGCCCGGGCAACTACGAAATCGAGCTTGGTACGCCGTTCACGGAACTGCTTGAAATGGCCGGCGGCATGCGCGGCGGTCGCAAGTTGAAAGGGGTGATCCCGGGTGGGTCGTCGGCACCGGTGGTGCCGGCTGACGTGATGATGGATTGCACCATGGACTACGACTCGATCTCCAAGGCGGGGTCGATGCTCGGTTCCGGCGCGGTGATCGTGATGGACGAGACCACCTGCATGGTGAAGGCGCTGGAGCGGCTGTCGTATTTCTACTTCGAGGAGTCCTGCGGCCAATGTACGCCGTGCCGCGAAGGGACCGGCTGGCTGTACCGGGTAGTGCATCGCATCGAGCACGGCCTTGGGCGCCCAGACGATCTCGATCTGCTCAATTCGGTGACCGCCAACATCATGGGGCGCACCATCTGTGCGCTGGGTGATGCCGCGTCGATGCCGGTGCAAAGCTTCATCAAGCACTTCGGCGCCGAGTTCGAGTACCACATCGAAAACAAGAAATGTCTCGTGCCGCCCGAGGTCCAGTACCAGGGCAGCCAAATTTACGTGAGCCCGTCATGCTAGAGATCGAAATCGACGGCAAGGCACTGAGCGTCGACGACGGCAGCACCATCATGGATGCCGCCGCCAAGGCCGGTACCTACATCCCGCACTTCTGCTACCACAAGAAGCTGTCGATCGCCGCCAACTGCCGGATGTGTCTGGTGCAGGTGGAAAAGGCGCCCAAGCCGCTGCCGGCCTGTGCGACGCCGGTGACCAACGGCATGAAGGTGTGGACCCATTCCGAGCAGGCGGTCAAGGCGCAGAAGGGGGTGATGGAGTTCCTGCTCATCAACCACCCGCTCGATTGCCCGATCTGCGATCAGGGGGGTGAGTGCCAGTTGCAGGATCTGGCGGTGGGCTACGGTGCGAGCAAGTCCCGCTACCAGGAAGAGAAGCGGGTGGTGTTCAACAAGAACCTCGGCCCGCTGGTTGCCACTGACATGACCCGGTGCATCAACTGCACCCGTTGCGTGCGCTTCACCCAGGAAATCGCCGGCGAGATGGAACTCGGCCAGGCCTTTCGTGGCGAGCACGCCGAGATCATGCCTTTCATCGAGAAGACGGTGGACTCGGAGCTGTCCGGGAACATCATCGACCTGTGCCCGGTCGGCGCGCTGACCTCCAAGCCGTTCCGCTTCTCGGCCCGTACCTGGGAGTTGTCGCGGCGCAAGTCGGTGAGCCCGCACGATTCGCTGGGGGCGAACCTGATCGTCCAGGTCAAGCACGACGTGGTCAAGCGCGTGCTGCCGCTCGAGAACGAAGCGGTCAACGAGTGCTGGCTGAGCGACAAGGACCGGTTTTCCTACGAAGCGCTCAACAGCGATGACCGTCTCACCGCGCCGATGATCCGGCAGGGCGGCGAGTGGCAGAAGGTGGATTGGCAGACCGCACTCGAGTTCGCCGCCAACGGTCTGAAGTCGGCGCTGTCCGAGCACGGTGCGACCGCCCTGGGGGCGCTGGGGTCGCCGCATGCGACCGTCGAGGAACTCTATCTGCTGCAGAAGCTGGTGCGGGCCCTGGGCTCCGAGAGCGTGGATTTCCGGCTGCGCCAGCACGATTTCCGCGCCGACGGCCGACGCGCCGGCGTGCCCTGGCTGGGCATGCCGATTGCCGACGTGGCGAACCTCGACCGGCTGTTGGTGATCGGCAGCTTCCTGCGCAAGGACACCCCCCTGCTGGCACAGCGTGTGCGGCAGGCGGCCAAGCGCGGGCTGCAGGTGAACGTGGTGCACCCGACCGCCGACGACTGGCTGCTGCCGGTGCGTAATCGTGCCTTGGTCGCGCCTTCCGAACTCGTCCCGAGCTTGCTGGAGATCCTCTTCGCGCTCGGCGAAGCCAAAGGCGAGGCGGTGAGTGCGTCGCTCATCGAGCTGCGTCCCAGCCGGATTTCCGATGCCGCAAAGAACATTGCGGACAATCTTGCACGTGGCGAAAACGTGGCCGTGTGGCTGGGCAATCTGGCGGTGCAGGACCGCAGGGCTGCCGAAATCGAAGTGGTCGCGCAGGAGATCGCCCGCTTGTGCGGCGGTCGTTTCGGCCTCATCGGCGAAGCGGCGAATAGCGTCGGCGGCTACCTCGCCGGAGCGGTGCCGGGCAAGGGCGGGCTGGATGCCCGGGCAATGCTCGAGCAACCGCGCAAGGCCTATGTGCTGCTCAATGCTGAGCCGGGGCTGGACTTCGGCGACGCGGTCGCCAGCCGCCGGGCGTTGGCGGGGGCGCGGCTGGTGGTCGCACTGACCACGTTCGTGTCGCCCGATCTGCTCGACTGCGCCGACGTGCTCCTGCCGGTGTCACCCTTTACCGAGACCTCGGGAACCTTTGTGAACGGCGAAGGGCGGGTGCAGTCCTTCGTGGCCGTCGCCAAGCCCGCCGGCGACACCCGGCCGGGCTGGAAGGTATTGCGCGTGCTGGGCAACGTTTTGTCGCTTGCGGGTTTCGATTACGCGGATTCCGAAGCGGTGCTGGCCGCCGCGCTGGGTACGGCGCCCGAAGCCCGGCTGGACAACGCGATTGCCGGCTTGCCGGTGGTGATCGGCGAGGTACAGCCCGCCACCGTGGGCATGTTGGAGCGTGTGGCCGATGTGCCCATTCATTTTGCCGACCCCCTGGTACGCCGCGCGCCTTCCCTGCAGCGCAGCCGGGACGCGGCCGCACCGGTGGCACGCGCCTGCGTCGCCACTCTGGCGACCATGGGCGTAGCGACTGGCGAACGGGTGCGCCTGGTTCAGGGAGAGGCCGAGTTGCAGTCGAGCGTGGAGTTGCAGGTGGTGGCCGATGACAGCGTCGCGCCGGGTTGCCTGCGGGTGCCGGCCGGACATTCGAGCACTGCCGGGCTTGGGCCGATGAGCGGCCCGATCAGCATGGAGCGGATGTGATGGACGCGGTTCTGCAACCGGTTTCGCAACTTTTCGGCTCTGCCTGGCCGCTGGTCTGGACGCTGCTCAAGATCGTCGCGATCATCGCCCCGCTGATGTTGTGCGTGGCCTATCTGACGCTGGCCGAACGCAAGGTCATCGGCTACATGCAGGTGCGCATCGGTCCCAACCGCGTGGGGCCAATGGGTTTGCTGCAGCCGATCGCCGACGGCGTGAAGCTGTTGCTCAAGGAAATCATCGTTCCGTCGGGGGCGAACAAGGGCTTGTTCATCCTCGGGCCGGTGTTCGCCCTTGCGCCGGCACTGATCGCCTGGGCGGTGATCCCGTTCTCGGAAGGCGTGGTGCTGGCCAACATCAACGCTGGCCTGCTGTTCCTGCTGGCGGTCACCTCGCTAGAGGTGTACGGCGTGATCATCGCCGGCTGGGCGTCCAACTCCAAGTATCCCTTTCTCGGCGCCATGCGTGCTGCCGCCCAGATGGTGTCCTACGAGGTGGCGATGGGCTTTGCGCTGATCTGCGTGCTGCTGATTTCGGCCAGTCTCAACCTTACCGACATCGTCATGGCGCAGGGCCAGGGGCGCTTCCATGACATGGGGCTGTCGGTGTTGTCGTGGAACTGGATTCCGCTGTTCCCGATGTTCGTGGTGTTCGTGATTTCGGGCATCGCCGAGACCAACCGCGCGCCCTTCGATGTGGTCGAGGGCGAGGCCGAGGTGGTTGCCGGGCACATGGTCGAGTATTCCGGGATGACGTTCGCGCTGTTCTTCCTCGGCGAGTACGCCAACATGATCCTGGTGTCGACGATGACCGCGATCCTGTTCCTGGGCGGCTGGCTGTCGCCGGTGGGTTTTCTGCCTGACGGTATCCACTGGCTGGCGCTGAAGACGGCCTTCATCCTGTTCCTGTTCCTGTGGGCGCGCGCGACCTTCCCGCGTTTCCGCTACGACCACATCATGCGACTGGGCTGGAAAGTGTTCATTCCGATTACCCTGGTATGGGTGATCGTGGTGGCGGTGTGGATGATGACGCCGCTGTCGATCTGGAGGTAAGACCGAGATGGGTGCCAAGGATTACATCGGCAGTCTGTTCCTCAAGGAACTGGTCAAGGGCATGGCACTGACCGGCCGGCACTTGTTCGCACGCAAGATCACCGTGCAGTTTCCCGAGGAGAAGACGCCGCAAAGCCATCGTTTCCGTGGTTTGCACGCGCTGCGTCGCTATCCGAACGGCGAGGAGCGCTGCATCGCGTGCAAGCTGTGCGAGGCGGTCTGCCCGGCGATGGCGATCACCATCGAGTCGGATCAGCGTGACGACGGCTCGCGCCGCACCACGCGTTACGACATCGACCTGACCAAGTGCATCTTCTGCGGCTTCTGCGAGGAAGCCTGTCCGGTTGATGCGATCGTGGAGACGCGGGTGTTCGAATACCACGGCGAGAAGCGTGGCGACCTCTACTACACCAAGCAGATGCTGCTGGCGGTGGGTGACAAGCACGAGGCCCAGATTGCCGCCGACCGGGAAGCCGACGCCAAGTACCGATAAGGGAGGGCGCCGCGATGCGGCGCCGATGAGAACATGGAATTCAAGACCTTCGTCTTCTACGTACTGGCGGCGATCCTGGTGTTCGCGGCCCTGCGCGTGATCACTGCGCGCAACCCCATTCACGCGGCGCTGTTCCTGGTGTTGTCCTTCGTCTCGGCGAGCGGCATCTGGATGCTGCTCGAGGCCGAGTTCCTCGCGATCACGCTGGTGCTCGTCTATGTGGGCGCGGTCATGGTGCTGTTCCTGTTCGTGGTGATGATGCTGGACATCAACATCGACCGGATCCGGCAGGGCTTCTGGAGCTATCTGCCGGTGGGCGCGCTGGTCGGCATTCTGATGGTGATCGAGATGGCGCTGGTGCTCGGCGGCCGCTACTTCGGCGCGGATGCGATGCCCGCGCCGCCCGCGGCCGGCGCCGATCACTCCAATACCCGTGAAATCGGCCGCCTGCTCTACACCGATTATGTGTATCCGTTCGAACTGGCCTCGCTGGTGCTGCTGGTGGCGATGGTCGCGGCGGTGACGCTGACCTTGCGCAAGCGCAAGGGCGTCAAGGCCATCGATCCTGCGTTGCAGGTGGGGGTCCGGCGCAAGGACCGGGTGCGTCTGGTGTCGATGCCGACGGAAAAAGAATAAGCATTGTCGCGGCCTGGACGGCCGGGGCATTCAGGGGGGTTATTGATGCTGTCGCTTTCCCACTATCTCATTCTGGGCGCGATCCTGTTCGCGATCAGCGTGGTCGGGATATTCCTGAACCGCAAGAACCTGATCGTGCTGCTGATGGCGATCGAGTTGATGCTGCTCGCGGTGAACCTCAACTTCATCGCGTTCTCGCATTACCTCGGCGATCTTGCCGGTCAGATCTTCGTGTTCTTCATCCTCACCGTCGCCGCGGCCGAGGCCGCCATCGGCCTGGCGATCCTGGTGGTGTTGTTCCGCAACCTGCGGACCATCCATGTGGATGATCTGGACAGTCTCAAGGGCTAAGGAAGCAGCGCGATGACGGACATGAAATCGGTTTATCTCCTGGTGGCGCTGGCGCCGCTTGCGGGCGCGATCCTGGCGGGGCTGTTCGGCAAGGCCATCGGCCGGCGTGGCGCGCACGTGGTCACCATACTCGGTGTGCTGGTGTCGTTCCTGGCCTCGGTGGCGGTGTTCCGCGACGTTCAGGCGGGCAATACCTTCAACGGCACGATCTATACCTGGATGGTCGCCGGCGGCATCCACTTCGAAATCGGTTTCCTGATCGATTCGCTCACCGTGATGATGATGCTGGTGGTGACCTTCGTGTCGCTGATGGTGCACATCTACACCATCGGCTATATGTCGGAAGACCCTGGCTATCAGCGCTTCTTCAGCTATATCTCGTTGTTCACCTTCTCCATGCTGATGCTGGTGATGTCGAACAACTTCCTGCAGCTGTTCTTCGGCTGGGAAGCGGTGGGGCTGGTGTCCTACCTGTTGATTGGATTCTGGTATCAGCGCCCGACCGCGATCTACGCCAACCTCAAGGCTTTTCTGGTCAACCGTGTCGGCGATTTCGGCTTCCTGCTCGGGATCGGCCTGATTGCCGCCTACGCGGGCAGCCTCAACTATGCCGAAGTCTTCGCCAAGGCGGAGTCGCTGGCGGCGATGGACATGGCCGTGACCGGCTGGCCGTTGATCACCGCGATCTGCATCTGTCTGTTCATCGGCGCGATGGGCAAGTCCGCGCAGGTGCCGCTGCATGTGTGGCTGCCCGACTCGATGGAGGGCCCGACCCCGATCTCGGCGCTGATCCACGCGGCGACCATGGTGACCGCCGGCATCTTCATGGTGGCGCGGATGTCGCCGCTGTTCGAGCTGTCGGACGTGGCCCTGTCCTTCGTACTGGTGATCGGTGCCACCACCGCTTTGTTCATGGGTTTCCTGGGCATCGTGCAAAACGACATCAAGCGCGTGGTGGCCTATTCCACGCTCTCGCAGCTCGGCTACATGACCGTGGCGCTGGGCGTGTCGGCCTACTCGGCGGCGGTGTTCCACCTGATGACCCACGCCTTCTTCAAGGCATTGCTGTTCCTCGGCGCCGGCTCGGTGATCATCGGCATGCATCACGACCAGGACATGCGCAACATGGGCGGGTTGTGGAAGTACATGCCCATCACCTGGATGACCTCGCTGCTGGGCTCACTGGCGTTGATCGGCTTTCCGTTCTTCTCCGGCTTCTACTCCAAGGACTCGATCATAGAGGCAGTGCATGCGGCCACCATTCCGGGCGCCGGCTATGCGCTGGTGTGCGTGCTGGCGGGCGTCTTCGTCACCGCCTTCTACTCCTTCCGCATGTACTTCCTGGTGTTCCACGGCAAGGAGCGCTTCGGCCTCGCCCACCACGGTCACGGCCATGGCGACGGGCATGCGCAGGACGAGCATGGCGACGATCACGCCCATGGCGACGACCACCATCATGGCCTGGCACCGGGCCAGAAACCGCACGAGTCGCCCAGGGTGGTGACGGTGCCGCTGATCCTGCTGGCGATTCCATCGGTGTTGATCGGCTTTTTCACCATCGAACCGATGCTGTTCGGCACCTGGTTCGAGAACGTCATCTTCGTCGGCGACAATCATGTCGGCTTGTCGGAACTCGCGGCGGCCTTCCACGGCCCGGCCGGCATGGCCTTGCACGGGCTGCAGACCGCGCCGTTCTGGCTGGCGGCGGGCGGCGTGGGGCTGGCGTGGTACTTCTACATGCGCCGGCCGGACATCCCGGCCTGGATTCAGGCGCGCTTCGCGGCGGTGTACCGGGTGCTGGACAACAAGTACTACTTCGACCGCTTCAACGAAGTGGTGTTTGCCGGCGGTTCGCGTCTGCTCGGCAGCGGGCTGTGGCGCTTCGGCGACCGCGCGCTGATCGACGGCGTGGCGGTGAACGGCACGGCCCGACTGGTCGGCTGGATCGCTCAGATCAGCCGTCTGGTCCAGACCGGACACCTGTACCAGTACGCGTTCGCGATGATCATCGGGGTATTCGTGATGCTGACCTTCTGGTTCAGCCTCGGATGACCCGGACGACGACACGACCCACGCCGACAGAACACCAACGCACGCCGCTTGGCGTCATCAACGGAAAGCAACAACAATGACGGGTATGCCACTCCTCAGCCTGGCGATATGGATTCCGATCCTGGGCGGACTGCTCGTGCTGGCCACGGGTTCGGATCGCAATGCGCCGATGGCGAGAATGCTGTCGCTCGTGATCGCGATCGCCGCGTTTGCGGTGACCGTGCCGCTGTTCGCGCTGTTCGACACCACCACCAGCGCGATGCAGTTCCAGGAGTACTCGAACTGGATTCCGCGCTTCAACATCAACTACCACCTCGGGGTGGACGGCATCTCGATGCTCTTCGTGGTGCTCAACGCCTTCATCACCATCATGGTGGTGCTGGCCGGCTGGCAGGTGATCCAGGACAAGGTGGCCCAGTACATGGCGGCTTTCCTGATCATGTCGGGGCTGATGAACGGCATTTTCTCCGCGCTCGACGGGGTGTTGTTCTACGTTTTCTTCGAAGCCTCACTGATCCCGTTGTACCTCATCATCGGCGTATGGGGTGGGGCCAACCGCGTCTATGCGGCGATCAAGTTCTTTCTCTATACCCTGGCCGGCTCGTTGCTGATGCTGGTGGCGCTTTTGTACCTGTTCATGGAGGCGGGCGGCAGTTTCAGCATTCTGGAGTGGCACCAGTTGCCGCTCGGCATGACGCCGCAGACGCTGGTGTTCTGGGCCTTCTTCATCGCCTTCGCGGTGAAGGTGCCGATGTGGCCGGTGCACACCTGGTTGCCGGACGCCCACGTCGAAGCGCCAACTGGCGGGTCGGTGGTGCTGGCGGCCATCGCGCTCAAGCTCGGCGCCTACGGCTTCCTGCGTTTCTCGCTGCCGATCGTGCCCGATGCCGCCCAGGCGATGGCGCCGATCGTGATCACGCTGTCGCTGATCGCGGTGGTCTACATCGGCTTCGTCGCGCTGGTGCAGACCGACATGAAGAAGCTGGTGGCCTATTCGTCGATCGCCCACATGGGCTTCGTCACCCTGGGCTTCTTCATGTTCAACCAGCTCGGCATCGAGGGCGCGCTGGTGCAGATGATCTCCCACGGCTTCGTCTCGGGCGCGATGTTCCTGTGCATCGGCGTGCTCTACGACCGCATGCATTCGCGCAATATCGCCGACTACGGCGGCGTGGTGAACAAGATGCCGAAATTCGCCGCCTTCTTCATGCTGTTCGCCATGGCCAACGCCGGCCTGCCGGGTACCAGCGGCTTCGTCGGCGAGTTCATGGTCATCCTGGGTGCGGTGCAGTTCAACTTCTGGGTCGCCTTCCTCGCTGCCACCACGCTGATCCTGGGTGCGGCCTATACGTTGTGGATGTACAAGCGGGTGGTGTTCGGCGCGGTTGCCAACAAGCACGTCGCCGAGCTCGAGGACATCAACGGCCGCGAGTTCGCGTTTCTCGCGATTCTCGCGCTGTGCGTGCTCGCAATGGGGGTGTATCCCTTCCCCTTCACCGAGGTGATGCACGCCTCGGTCAACGAATTGCTGCGCCATGTCGCGGTGAGCAAGCTCTGATCGGGCGCCGAAACCCATTTCCGGACTGATAAGAAGATGAATTTTGTCGTTCCTGACTTCTACCCCGCGGCCGCCGAGATATTCGTGGCGGTGATGGCGCTGGTGATCATGCTTGCCTTCACCTTCGCCCGCAGCATCGCGCGCGAACTGAGCTACTACCTGACCCAGGCGACCCTGATCGGCGCGGCCTTCGTCACCATCTGGACGATGGAGCCCGGAACGCAATACACCTTCAGCAACATGTTCGTGGCCGATCTGTTCGGCGACCTGCTCAAGCTCTTCATCTACTTCTCGGTGGCCGCAGCGTTGCTGTATGGCCGTGGCTATCTCGCCGACCGCAACATCGATCGCCCGGAGTTCTTCCTGCTGGCGTTGCTGATGACGCTGGGGATGATGGTGATGGTCACCGCCAACCACTTGCTGTCGGTGTACATGGGGCTGGAAATGATGTCGCTGTCGCTCTACGCGATGGTGGCCTTCGACCGTGACTCGGCGCGTTCCACCGAGGCGGCGATGAAGTACTTCGTGCTCGGCGCGCTCGCTTCCGGCTTGCTGCTGTATGGCATGTCCATGATTTACGGGGCCACCGGCAGTATGGACTTCGGTGGCATCATGCAGGCCATCTATCATCAGTCGGCCAACAAGACGGTGCTGATGTTCGGCCTGGTGTTCGTGATGGCCGGCCTGGCCTTCAAGCTCGGGGTCGTGCCGTTCCACATGTGGGTGCCCGATGTCTATCACGGTGCACCGAGTGCCGTCACGATGATGATCGCCGCGGCGCCCAAGCTGGCCGCCTTTGCGATTACCGTGCGTATTCTGGTCTACGGCCTGCTGGAACTGGCCGACCAGTGGCAGTCGATGATGATGTTCCTGGCGGTGGCGTCGCTGGTACTCGGCAACCTTGCCGCGATCGCGCAGAGCAATATCAAGCGCATGCTGGCCTACTCGGGCATCTCGCACATGGGCTTCGTGCTGCTCGGCCTGCTGTCCGGGGTGGTGGACGGTGACCGTCACTTCGCGATCAACGCCTATAGCTCGGCCATGTTCTACGCCGTGTCCTACGTGATCATGAGCCTGGCCTCCTTCGGCATGGTGATCCTGTTGTCACGCGCCGGTTTCGAGGCCGAACACATCGACGACTTCAAGGGTCTCAACAAGCGCAGCCCCTGGTACGCGGCGATGATGATGATCACCATGTTCTCGATGGCGGGCATTCCGTTCTTCATCGGTTTCTTCGCCAAGCTGTCGGTGCTCCAGGCGGTGGTCGCCGCCGGCTATATCTGGCTGGCGGTGCTGGCGGTGGTGATGTCGCTGGTGGGCGCCTTCTACTACTTGCGGGTGGTCAAGGTGATGTATTTCGACGAACCCGAAGATACCGCGCCCATCCACGCGCCGGCGGATGTGCGCGTATTGCTGTCGGTCAACGCGCTGTCGATCGCGTTGCTGGGCCTGCTGCCGCAGGGCTTGATGACGCTGTGCACAATGGCGCTGCTGGAGTCGCTGTGACGCCGCCGCCGCGTTGCGACGGGGACGCTGCGAGGGGTATTTGGTGAGCGAACGCGACCACGACGAGGCGGCACTCGATCCGCTGACCGAGACCCAGATCGCCTCCGAGCAGGTATTCGACGGTGTGCTGCTCAAGGTTCTTCGCGATCGGGTGCGCCTGCCGGACGGCGGTGAAGCGGTGCGCGAGTATGTCCGTCACCCCGGCGCGGTGGTGGTGGTGGCACAGTTGCCCGACGGGGCGCTGGTATTCGAGCGCCAGTTCCGCTACCCGCTGCGGCGGGCCTTCCTCGAGCTTCCGGCGGGCAAGATCGATCCGGGCGAGCCCGCCCTGGATTGCGCTCGACGCGAACTGCTGGAGGAAACCGGCTACGTTGCCACGGAGTGGACGCATCTTGGCGTGATGCATCTGTGCATTGGCTATTCCGACGAGCGCATCGAGATCTTCCTGGCCCGGGGACTGACCTACGAGGGACACAGGCGGGACGAGGGCGAGTTTCTCGAATTGCTCACGCTCGCGGTGGACGGGGCCGAAGCCGCGGTGCACGCGGGCGAGATCACCGACGCGAAGACGATTTCGGCGCTGTTCCTGGCGCTTCCTCGCTTGCGCGCCTGATCCACGCTGCAGCGGGGTGCCCGTCCGGGGCATTTTGCACGGTTCGCGCTGCGCGACTTGAGCGCGCGAAGTGCAACAAGCCGTTTCCCGTGCCGCGGCTAGGCCCGCCGCAGGGGTGTAATTGCCCGTCCGATGCGGCACAATGGCGGCCTTTCAACGAATTCGTCCTGGAAACCGCAGTCGGGTGCGTAGCGCGCTGCTCCGATCGGCAAGGTCTGTCGAAGGCAGCCAACGCAGCGTTCATCTGGATTTCGGGTCAGTCACAAGCGGTCAACTGCGGTTGCTAGGATCATCCCATGCGATACGAATTTCTGGTGGGTCTGCGCTATACCCGCTCGCGCCGTCGTGCGCAGGGGCGCAACCGCTTCATCTCCTTCATTTCACTGGTATCGATGCTCGGTACCGCGCTCGGCGTGGCGGCGCTGATCGTGGTGCTGTCAGTGATGAACGGTTTTCAGGAAGAACTGCGCAGCCGTATCCTCGGCGTGGCCTCGCATATCCAGGTGACCGGATACGATGGTGCGCTGGATGCGTGGCAGGTGGTCGGCGATCAGGCCGAGCGCCATCCCAGCGTGATCGCCAGTGCGCCCTATGTGCAGGAGCAGGGCATGCTGTCCTTCGATCAGAATGTGCGCGGCACGTTGATCCGGGGGGTGTTGCCGGCGGACGAGGATCGCGTCGCGGACTTCGCCCGCTATATGAAGATCGGCAGCCTGGATGCGCTCCAGTCCGGGCGCTTCGGCATCGTGCTGGGGCGTGATCTGGCCTACGCGCTGCGCGTGGGAATGGGGGACAAGGTTACCTTGATCGCGCCGCAAGGGCTGGTCACGCCGGCGGCGGTGCTGCCGCGGGTCAAGCAGTTCGAGGTGGTCGGCGTGTTCGAGGCCGGCATGTTCGAATACGACTCGGGCCTGGCTCTGGTGCACATGCATGACGCCCAGACCTTGTACCGCCTCGGCGATGCGGTGACCGGCGTGCGCCTCAAGCTCGACGACTTGTTCGGTGCGCCGCGTGTCGCGCGTGAGCTGGCCGGCATGATCACGGTGCCGGCCTTCCTCAGCGACTGGACGCGCAGCCATGCCAACTTCTTCCGCGCGGTGCAGCTCGAGAAGACGATGATGACCGTGATCCTGTTCCTCATCGTCGCGGTCGCCGCCTTCAACATCGTGTCCACCCTGGTCATGGCGGTACAGGAGAAGTTGGCCGACATCGCCATTCTGCGCACCCTGGGGGCGAGCCCTTCTTCCGTGATGGTGGTGTTCGTGCTGCAGGGGGCGATCATCGGCGTCGTCGGCCTGATCATGGGGGTGGCGGGCGGCCTGGTACTGGCGCACAACGTCGACCTGGTGATCAAGACGCTGGAGGCGGTGACCGGCGCGACCTTGTGGAACAAGGAAATCTATTACATCAGCGAGTTGCCGTCCAAGGTGCTGGCGAGCGATGTGATCACCATCGTCTCGCTGTCCTTCGTGCTCACGCTGGTTGCCACCTTGTACCCGAGCTGGCGTGCGTCGCGCGTCAATCCCGCGGAGGCCTTGCGTTATGAGTGATGAGAATGCCGTGCCGGTGCTTGCCTGCGAGGGTCTGGGCAAGATTTTTCGCGAGGGGGCAGACGCGCTGGCCGTGCTGCAGGACGTGGATTTCAGCGTCGCGTGTGGCGAGCGGGTGGCCATCGTCGGCGCCTCCGGTTCCGGCAAGAGCACCTTGCTGCACTTGCTCGGCGGCCTGGACAAGCCCAGCAGCGGCCGGGTGTCGCTGCTGGGCCAGGACTTCTCGGAAATGAAGGATGCCGAGCGGGGACGCATGCGCAACCAGGCGCTGGGCTTCATATATCAGTTTCACCACCTGTTGGGTGAGTTCTCCGCGCTGGAGAACGTCGCCATGCCGCTGTATATCCGGCGCGTGCCGAGCGATCAGGCCAATGAGACGGCGGCGCGCATGCTGACCGAGGTCGGGCTGGGCCACCGCCTCGATCACACGCCGGGCGAATTGTCGGGCGGCGAACGCCAGCGTGCCGCAATTGCGCGCGCGCTGGTTACCCAGCCCGCTTGCGTACTCGCCGACGAGCCTACCGGCAACCTCGATCGTCGTACCGCCGACGCGGTGTTCGACCTGATGCTGGGGCTCAACGAACGCCTCCACACAAGTTTCATCATCGTCACCCACGACGAGTCGCTGGCCCGTCGCGCACAACGCCAGTTGCGTCTGGAGGACGGGCGCCTGGTCGAGGCAACGACGAACTGAACGCGGACTTCGAATCGAATGGAAGCCTATCTATTGCCGGTTGCGTTCGCGGTCGGATTCTTCGTGCTCAACGCGCGCGAACAACGCCGGCGGGTGTCGCTACTCGCCGCCCATCTGCAGAACTACCGTATCGAGCGGCTCATGGAGAACCTTACCGAGGGCTATTCGCGTGCCCTGGGTGAGACGGCGACCGCCCGCCAGAATCAGATCTGGGCGCTGTTGGCCAACGACGAGGCCGCCCTGAGCGGGCAGTTCGGGCGTTTTGCCGCGGATATGGCGAAGGTGCCGGGCGAGTTGGTTCGGGTAAGCAAGCTGGGGATCGCTGTGCCGTTTGCAGACCGCTTGTTTCCGGGGGCGATGTTCGATCTGCGGGCGGCACTGGCCATTCACGCGCGCGGGCTGGAGCGCATCGTCCACAACGCCGAGGCCCTGCCGCCAAAGCAGCGCGCCTTTACGCTGTCGGCCGAGATGTTGCTGATGCAGCACACCTGCCACTGGTACTGCAAGTCCAAGGCGGTCGCATCGGCGCGTCTGCTGGCGCGCCACAAGTCCTCCTACCAGCAGGTGCTGGCCGCGGTATCGCCGGCCACGCGCGACGCCTATCTGTCGCTGGTGGGGGGCTGAGCCGCGGGTGAAGCGCTTGGCGGCGGCGAGCGGCGCGGCGTGTCAGTCGTTTTGGGACTGCCGGCGCTTGTCGGCGCGGGCGTGCCAGCTCCGGATCAGCCACACGCGCCACGCCGCGCGCACACCGAAGTAGCCGGCCAGCGACAGACCGGCGGCGAGCAGGATTAGCCCGAGCGCCAGCGGCTGGCCCAGATTCAGCGTCCAGTGGGTGAGCGCACCCACCCATTCCAAGAGGCTCTTTTCACCCCATTCCGGTGGTTTGACGAAGCCCCCTGCTTGCCCGCCGAGGATCAAGGCGCCCAGCGTATAGGCCACCAAGTAAAGTGGCACGATGGTCAGCGGGTTGGTGTACAGCGTGGTGAGCAAGGCCAGCGGCAGATTGACCTTGAACACCACGCAGGCGACGGCGGCGCCCATCATCTGGAACGGTCCTGGGATCAGGCCGCAGAACAGACCGACGGCCACCGCGCCGGCGGCGGAATGGCGGTTGAGATGCCACAGCCGGGGGTGGAGCAAGGTATTGGCGAACGGGCGCAGCCAGCGGTTGGTATGCACCGTTTCGTGGTCGGGAAGCAGCTTCTTCAGGCGGTTGCGCATATTTCGGGACTCGGCGAGCGGCGATTGTAGCGGGCTTGCGTGTCGGCGTGCGAGGGGATGCGCGACGCTATGCGGCGGGCGCCGCGCTTGTTCCGCAGCAATGTGTTCAGCATAATGCCGGAATGATGATTGCGGTGATCGGATTCGCTCTGGGGGTGTGCCTGCTTCAGTCGCGCGCATCCCTGCCCGAGGTTTGGATCCTGATGTCTATGACGCTTGCTGCGGCCGTCGGGTTCGCCTGGGGCTGGCGTCAGCGGAGCGCGTGGCGCGAAGGGGCGCGCGCCAGGGTGCGAGCGGGCGTGCTGCTGCTGTGCGGGCTCGCGCTGGGGTTTGGCTACGCCGCGTGGCGCGCCGAGGTGCGACTTGGCGACGCCTTGCCGGAGGCCTGGCAGGGGCGGGACGTCGTGGTCCACGGTGTGGTCAGCGGCTTGCCTCAGCGGCGCGACCGCAGCCTGCGCTTCGAACTGGTCGTGAGTTCGGCGCACGCACCGGAGCCGGGTGCTGGGGGCGGACCGCCGGAGGCAGTGCCGGTGCCCGGGCGGATCACGCTGTCCTGGTACCCTGCGCGTGGGCGTGATGCCGCAGCCTTGCCCGATATGGGGCCGGGCGAGCGCTGGACGCTGACCGTGCGTCTGCGGCGCCCGCACGGATTCAGCAATCCCGACGGTTTTGACTATGAGGCGTGGTTGCTCGAACGCGGCATTCGGGCGACCGGTTACGTGCGTACCCAGGGTGTCAATCAGCGTGTGGACGATGCGGTGCACGGGGTGATGAATCGCGTCCATCGCCTGCGCGAGGACGTCCGGCGCCGCTTCGCGATGCAGCTCGATGGGCGCGACCACGCCGGCGTGCTGATCGCGCTCGCAGTCGGCGACCAGCGCGCGATTGGTCAAGCGCATTGGCAGACTTTCCGCAGCACCGGTGTGGCCCATCTGGTCAGCATTTCCGGCTTGCATGTGTCGCTGGTCGCGGTACTCGCCGGTGCCCTCGCGGGCTGGGCCTGGCGCCGCTCGGCCTGGCTGATGTTGCGTCTGCCCGCGCGCAAGGCGGCGGTGACGGCGGGTCTGGTGGCGGCGTGTGCCTACGCGTTGATGGCCGGACTCGGGCTGCCCACCCAGCGGGCCTTGATCATGCTCGCGGTGGGTGCGGGGGTATTGCTCGCCGGGCGCGCGGCCCGCCCGTTGCGGGCGCTCTCGCTGGCCTTGCTTGGTGTGCTGCTGGTCGACCCGTGGGCGGTGCTGGCGGCTGGATTCTGGCTGTCCTTCGGGGCGGTCGGCGCGATTATCTACGTCGCCGCGGGGCGCATGGAGGCGATGCGTGGCTGGCGCGGTGCGGTACGGGTTCAGATCGCCATCACGCTGTTTACCGTGCCGTTGCTGCTCGCGCTGTTCGACGCCTTCCCGCTGGTATCGCCCCTGGCCAATGCGTTGGCCATTCCGCTGGTGAGTTTCGCCATCGCGCCGCTGGCGCTGCTCGCCATCATCGTGCCGTGGCCGCCGCTGCTGGTACTTGCTCATGCGCTGACCACCGTGATGATGCATGCCCTGGACGGGTTGGCCAGCCTGCCATTCGCGCTGTGGCGCCAGGCCGCGCCGCCGACGGGCTTGCTCGCGGTCGGATGCGTGGGAATGGCCTGGCTGCTGATGCCACGCGGTACCCCTGCGCGGGTGGTGGGTGTGCTCGCCCTGCTGCCTTTGCTTGCCTGGTCGCCGCCGCGACCGTTGTCGGGCAGCTTCGTCGCGACCGTGCTCGACGTCGGCAACGGCATGGCGGTGCATGTGCAGACCGCCAGCCGCGATCTCATCTACGACACCGGCCCGCCCTACGGACCGGATGCCGATGCCGGCGAGCGGGTGTTGTTGCCATATCTGGGGTCGGCGGGGGTGCGGCGGATCGACCGGCTGGTGCTGTCCCATGACGACACCGACCACACCGGAGGCGCGGCCGCACTGCTGGGCGGCATCGCAGTGGACGAGATTGTGTCGGGGTTGGCGCCCGGGCATCGATTGCTGACGGCCTCCGCCGCCGTACCGGTGGGTTGCCGGGCGGGCGACGTCTGGGAGTGGGACGGGGTACGCTTCGAGCTGCTTCATCCGTCTGCCCACGAGGCGGTCTTCCGCAAGAACAACGACAACTCCTGCGTGCTGCGGGTGGTGGCAGCGGGTGGCGCGATGCTGCTGGCTGGCGACATAGAGGGGCCGGCCGAGCGCAGCCTGCTTGCCCGCGGCGCTGCCCAGCTGGCCAGTGAGGTGGTCCTGGTGCCGCACCACGGCAGCCGCTCTTCGTCGACCCCCGGCTTCGTGCGCGCGGTGGCCGCCAACCATGCGATCCACGCGGTCGGCAATCTCAATCCCTTTGGCCACCCCCACCCGCAGGTGCTGGCGCGCTGGGAGCAGGCCGGCGCGCGGAACTGGCGCACCGACCGGAACGGCGCGATCATCGTACGCGTCGATGATGGCGGTGTTGCCGTCACCGCCCACCGGGTGCTGAAGCCACGCTACTGGCACGGCGGCTGATGTGCCGGTTGACGCGCCCCCCTCCGGGGCGCTCCCGGGGTGAGGTGGCGCCCCAGAGGGTGGGGGAGCGCGTTACACTTCAATCACATTGTTCCTGGACATGTCGATGAGCCTGCTTGAGAGCCTGCGCAAGATCTTTCAACCGCCCGACGCTGCGGCGCGGTACAGGCGCGCGGTGCGCGAGCGCTCGGTGCAGTGTCTGGGGCCGCACGGTTTGCACCGCATGGCCTACACCGAGTGGGGCGACCCGGACAACCCGCGGGTGCTGGTCTGCGCCCATGGCCTGACCCGCAACGGGCGGGACTTCGACGAACTCGCACGTGCGCTCGCCGACGACTACCGGGTGGTGTGTCCGGACGTGGTCGGGCGCGGGCGCAGCGACTGGCTGGGGGTGAAAACCGACTACGGCTTCCCGCTCTACGTGTCGGACATGATCACCCTGATCGCCCGGCTCAACGCCGGCACGCTGCACTGGGTTGGAACCTCGATGGGCGGCATCATCGGCATGCTGATCGCGGCCATGCCGCATTCACCGATCTCGCGCCTGGTGGTCAACGATGTAGGGCCGGTGATCACCGCGGTGTCGCTGCGGCGCATCGGGCAGTACGTGGGCCGGGCGCCGCGCTTCGCCAGCATGGACGAGGCCGAGGCCTGGATTCGCGAGGTAAGCGCCCCGTTCGGACCGCTGACCGATGCACAGTGGCGGCATCTCACCTGCTATTCGGTGCGGCCGGTCGAGGGCGGTTTTGCGATGATCTACGATCCAGGCATCGGCGACGTGTTCCGCACTACACCGCTGGTGGCGGATGTTGACCTGTGGGACACCTACCGGGCGGTGCGCTGCCCGACGCTCGCCTTGCGCGGCGCCGAGTCGGATCTGCTCGAGGCTTCGGTATTTCAGGAGATGGGCAGGGCCGGGCCGATGGCCGAATTGGTGGAGTTCCCCGGTATCGGCCATGCGCCCATGCTCATGGACGCCGGACAGATCGACGTCGTACGCGCGTTCCTGCTGCGTCCGCACGCGCCCGGCGGTCTCGATTGAGTCGTTGCGCCAGCGACATTACGGGCACAGCGATCACCGGACAGACATCACCCGGGGCAGGGGGTACCGGGGCAAGGGTCACTCGGGCACATCCGGCGCTGCGGGCGTGGCGTCGTTGGCCTCGTCCACAAAGCGTATCGACGCCGAATTGATGCAATAGCGCAGGCCGGTGGGCGCCGGACCATCCTCGAACACATGCCCGAGGTGGGCGCCGCAGTGCTGGCACAAGACCTCGGTGCGGTGCATGAAGTGGCTGAAATCGTCGCGCGCCTCGACGTTCTCGGGTGAGGACGCGCTCCAGAAACTGGGCCAGCCGCAACCGGCGTCGAACTTGTGTTCGGAGTGGAACAGCGGCATTCCGCAGCATACACAATGATATTCCCCGGCCTTCCAGTGATCCCAGTATTCGCCGGTGAAGGGGCGTTCCGTGCCTTTTTCGCGCGTGACATGGAACTGGATTGGCGTCAGCGCCTCACGCCACGCCTGCTCGGGTTTGTCGATCTTTCTGGACATGGGCTGCTCCGTGTGGGGAACGGTGCGCGGCCTGGCGGGGGGTGTTCGGGGCCGTCGCTCGGGTATTTTACTGACCCCGCGACAAAACGGGCACCGGGCGCTTCGGCTACGGCCGCGACAGGCTGGTCGAAGCGCCCGGCTCCGGACAACGGAGCTTGATCGCCGGGTGAGCGGGTTGCGGTGGCGGCCGCTCGGATGGCCGACCGCGGTCGGCCGTTTTGGATCAGATCAGCCCTTGCAGCTTCATCACCAGTTCGGCGACCAGCGCGGAGCCGATGAAGGTGCCAACGAACACCAGCAATGCGACGATCACGATCTTCCAGCCGGAGCGCTTGAAGGTCTCGACGTCGCTGCGCGTGATCGCCAGTCCGGCATAGGCGAGTACCGGCGTCACCAGCGCCAGCACGTTGACTTTCTGTACGTGCGCGAGGATGAATGCCGAGCCGGGCATCCCGGGCAGCGTGAGCACGATGCTGACGAGGGCGATCCAGGCGACGCTGGGCAGGTAGAAGGGCGCAATCTTGGTGATGACGAGCCCGGCCATGACCATGGCCAGAATGATCGCCATGCCGGGCAAGGCCTCGAGCAGGCCAATTTCCGGGCCGATGCGATTGCCGATGAGCGCGATCGCGCAGACGATGGCGAGAACGCTGAAATGTTCGGAGAGATGGATTTTCGGGCGTTGTACGGCGTTCATGTCTCAGTCTCCGGCCTTGGCGGTGGAAAGGGCAGCAGCGGCACTGTCGCGCTTGCCGGCGAGCAGGCGGTAGATGCGTTCGGCCAGCGGCAGCGCGATGAACAGGCCGACGTACAGGCCGGTAGCGTTGGTGAGCAGGTTGCTTGCGCCGGCGAAGGCGAGAATCTCGTCCTTCATCGTCGGCACGACCTCGGCCAGCGAACCCGCGCAGGCGGCCATCATGCCACCGCTGCCCACGCCGCAGGCCATTGCCAGGGCGCTGGGGTGAATCCAGCCGGTCGAGCCGATGTACGAGGCCATCAGCGCGAAGAAGACGCCGCCGAAGATGGTGCCGATCACGTACACCCCCATCACCCCCGTGCCTTCCGGTCCGCTGAGGCCGTAGCGATCCGAGATGATGGCGATATTGGGTTCGCGCGCGATGGAGTAGGTCGCACCGATGGACTCGCGGCCCATGCGGAATAGCAGCACGGCCACCGGCATGGCCACCACCATGGTCGCGAGGTTGCCGAATTCCTGCAGCAGCAGCGCTGGGCCAGCGGCGATCAAGGTGTTCATCGATGGTCCGATGAGGGTGCCGAACTTGGCGATGAAGGGCATGATCGCGATCACGATGATCGGCGAAGCTGCCTGGACCTGTCTGTCCGAGATGATTCGCCGGGCGGCACCGACGATGTTGGGGTTGAAGAAGATGGCGAGGACGAAGGCGTAAAGCAGCGGCAGCAGCAACAGCACACCCGGTCCCACGGGGATGCGTTTCATGTAGATGGCTTCCGACACCACGACGAGCGCGAGCACGACGAGGTGCATCTTCCAGTTGGCGAATCGATGCGGCATTTCCAGGCTCTCTGACGATCCCGCGAGGCGTGTGCGACGCCTCCGCCCACCGGCGGGTGGGCAGACAGGTCCGTTGCCGGACCTGTCCCGGGGTGGCTTTGTGTTCGATCGGCTCCGGCGCGAGCACGACCCCCTTTTCACGCAACCGGACGCGCCGGCCACGGCGCGCGGCGTCGCAAAGGTAACCGCGGGTAGCGGTGTTGCGATTCGGTTACGCGCATTCAATCTAAGAGTGGCTGCGATGACAATACAAGTGCGAAAGTGTTGCCCGTACGGCAACGCTTGCGTTCGGCATGGCGGTTGTTCACTTGCGGAAGGTCCGCATGGTCGCGATCAGGTGTGTGGCGAGCTGATTGGCGGCAGGCGACAGCTGGCGGCCGAGACGGGTGATGAGATGCGCCTCGGCCGCGTGCAGGATGAGGTTGTCGATTGGAATCGCGCACAGCTGCCCGGCGTCGATTTCCTGGGTGACCGCCAGGGCCGGCAGGATGGAGATGCCGTGGCCGTCACGCACGAAGTGCTTGAGTACGGCCATGGAGTCGGTGGTGAGGTGCGGCGAGAAGCGCAGTTTCTCGTGTTGTTCGGCCAGTTGCAGGATCTGACGGGTGCCGTAGGAGCCTTCCATGAGCGCGACCGGGTAGTCGAGCAGGCGCTTGAGCACCGGTTCCACACCCGCGCGGGCGAGCGGATGGTCGGGGCGGACGATGGCGCACATGGGTTGGCGCGTGGCCACCCGCGAGCGGATGCCGGGCACCACCGGCGGCCCGTAGACCAGGCCGATCTGCGAATCGTCCTCTATCACCGAGCGCACCACCTCGTTGGTGCCGGACACCCTTACCGCGATCGTCACGCCTGGATAGCGCTTCCAGAACAGCTCCAGCGGCTCGCCCATGAGGTCGGCGACGAAGCCCTCGCCGCTGATCAGGTCCACATGTCCGCGTGCCAGCCCCCGGATTTCGCCGACCTTGGAGATCAGGTCTTCCTGGTGGGAGCGGTATTGCCGGTAGTACTCCACCAGCAGTCGTCCGGCCTCGGTGGGTTTGACGCCGCGACCATGGCGCTCCAGCAAGGGGATGGCCAGTTCGGCCTCGAGCTGGGCAACCTGGCGACTGATCACCGAGGGGTTCATGTCGAGTTTGTCGGCGGCGGCGCGGATGGAGCCGTAGGTCACCGCCTCATAGAGATAGCGGACGCGCCGCTCGTCGAAGGTATCGCTCATCGTGGTGGGTGTCGGGTGTCGGGTGTCATGGGGGGCGAATGCCGCGCGTATCGGTGCCGGGGGGTGCGACGGGTAGGCATGGGGCGGCGCGGTGCGCGAAGCGCGAGCGTAATCGAGTGTTGCCTTGCGGGCAACAAAAAATACAAATCACAGCATTTGAGCCATCGCTGATTGTTTGGATACTTCCCCGACGCTTGCCCGATCCGGTGTTTTCTGCCACCGGCGGCGGGTGCAGCGATAGGGGTTACATCGTGACCACATCGGGACCACAGCGATGCAGGGGAGATCATGAAGCGGATAGGGGTAGTCGGACTCGGAAACATGGGCGGCAACATGGCCGCGACGCTGGTCGGCAAGGGCTTTGCGGTGACGGGTTATGACCCGTCGGCGCAGGCCCGTGAGTGGGCAGCGGCGCGTGGTGTGGCCACGGTGGCGACGCTGGATGCGGTACTTGCCGATAGCGAGGTGGTGGTGTTGTCGCTGCCCAAGGCCGAACATGTGGAGGCGATCTGCCTGGCTGCGGACGGCATTGCCGCGCGCGGGCGGGCCGGCAGCGTCGTCGTCGATACCACTACCTCGACGCCCGAGGCCAGCCGCAAGGTGGCCGGGGTGCTGGCCGGGGTGGGCATCGGGTTTCTCGACGCGCCGGTGTCCGGCGGCCCGGCTGGCGCAGCCGCCGGCACCATGACCATGGTCATCGGCGGCGACGAGGCTGCCTTGGCGAAGGCGCTGCCGGTGCTGGAGGCGATGAGCGCCACCCGCGTGCACGTCGGCGGGGTGGGGGCGGGCAACGTGGTGAAGATCGCCAACAATCTGCTGTGCGCCGCCCATCTCATCACCACCGCCGAGGCGCTGGCCCTGGCCACCCGCGCCGGCGTCGCCGCGGACAAGCTCATCGCGGGCATCAACGCCGGTTCCGGGCGCAGCGGTGTGAGCCAGGTGAACTTTCCCAAATGGGTGCTGAATGGTGCTTTTGATTCCGGCTTCACGATGGGGCTGATGCGCAAGGACGTCGGCCTGGCGCACGATCTCGCGGCGCAACTGGGGCTCGATCTGCCGCTCGCCGAGGCGGTCTGTGCGGCATGGCGGGCGAGCGCCGCCACGCTTGACGACGCCGAGGATTTCAACCGCATCGTGCTGCGCACCGACGCGGCCAATGCCCCCAGTGTCCCCACTGCTCCCACTGCCCCGACCCCTGACCAGACCGCGAGGACTTCCGCATGAACAGGACCAGCAGACACGCACAACGGCTGAACGCCTTGCTCGAACCCTATTGGGGCGCGCGTAGCGGCGTCGGCAGCTATCTCGATGGCGAATTCCGCGACGGCCATGGCGATCCGGTCGTGGTGCGCGATGCCCACGACGGCAGTGTGCTTGCGGAATACCGCGATGCCGCGACCACCCATGTCGAGCTGGCCGACGCGGCAGCGCGCCGGGCCCGGGCCGAGTGGGGGGCGCTGACCGCCGCCGCCAGAGGCCGTGCGATGTACCGCGTCGGCGCGCTGGTGCGCGAACATGCCGAGGCGCTGGCGTGGATCGAGACCCTGGGGGCCAACAAGCCGATCCGCGACGCGCGGGTGGAGGTGCTCAAGGTCGCGGAGATGTTCGAGTACTACGCCGGCTGGGCGGACAAGCTGCATGGCGAAGTCATTCCCGTGCCGACTTCCCATCTCAACTATGTGAAGTACGAGCCATTGGGTACGGTGTTGCAGATCACGCCCTGGAACGCACCGATCTTTACCGCCGGCTGGCAGATCGCGCCGGCGATCGCGGCGGGTAACGCGGTGCTGCTCAAGCCGTCGGAACTCACGCCGTTCAGTTCGCTGGTGCTGGCGGTGCTCATTGAGCGTGCCGGGGTGCCGCGCGGACTGGTGAACGTGTTCGCCGGTTACGGCCGGACCGTTGGCCAGGCCTTGATCGCCGGCGCGGACATCCGCAAGGTGGTGTTCGTCGGTTCACCCGCCACGGGTCGCCACATCGCCGCCGCCGCGGCCGAGCGCTGCATTCCGTGCGTGCTGGAGTTGGGCGGCAAGTCGGCCAACATCGTGTTCGCCGATGCCGACCTGGACCTGGCGGTGCGTGGCGCCCAGGCGGCGATCTTCTCGGGCGCCGGACAGAGTTGCGTGTCCGGTTCGCGGCTGCTGGTGCAGGCCGACATCCACGACAAATTCATTGAAGCGGTGGCCCGCGCGGCGCGCAACTTCGTGGTGGGGGACCCCACCGATCCCGACACCCAGATCGGTCCGATCAACAACCCCAGACAGTACGAGCACGTGTGCCGCATGCTGGAGGCTGCGGTGGAGGAGGGGGCACGGGTGGTCGGCGAAGACGTCGATCCCTTGCCGCGGGGCGATGGCTACTACGTGAACCCCACGCTGCTCGCCGGCGACAACCGCATGCTGTGCGCGCGCGAGGAGATCTTCGGGCCGGTGGTGGTCGCAATGCCGTTCGAGTCCGAGGCCGACGCGGTGCGCATCGCCAACGACAGCCGCTTTGGCCTGGCCGGCGCGGTGTGGACCCGTGACGTCGGCCGTGCCCATCGCGTTGCCGCCCAGGTGCGCGCCGGCACCTTCTGGATCAACGGCTACAAGACCATCCACGTGTCTTCGCCCTTCGGTGGTTATGGTGACAGCGGCTACGGCCGCTCGTCGGGGCTCGACGCCTTGCGCGAATACAGCGAGGTCAAGAGCGTGTGGGTGGAAACGGCCGCCCAGCCGGTGGCCGGTTTCGGCTACGGCGCGAGTCTGGAGTAGCCCATGCTCAGCCACGATTTTCCGTCGGACATCGTTGCCGCGGCCACCGGTTGGCGCCGCGACTTTCACGCCCACCCCGAACTCGGCTTCCGCGAGGCGCGCACTTCGGCGCGCATCGCCGAGTTGCTGCAGTCCTTCGGCCTGGAGGTCGATCGCGGCCTGGGCGGCACCGGCGTGGTGGGAACACTGCGCTGTGGCGACGGGCCGAGCATCGGCCTGCGCGCCGACATGGATGCGCTGCCCATGCAGGAGTTGGGCGAGGTGGCGCATTGCTCGGTGCATCCGGGCTGCATGCATGCCTGCGGCCATGACGGGCATTCGGCCATCCTGCTCGCCGCGGCGGCTGAGCTTGCCCGCAGCCGCCGTTTTCGCGGTACGGTGCATTTCGTGTTTCAGCCGGCGGAGGAAAACCTCGGCGGCGCGCGCAGGATGATCGCCGATGGCTTGTTCGAGCGCTTTCCGATGCAGGCCATCTACGGCCTGCACAACTGGCCCGGTCTGCCGCTGGGGCAGGTGGCGGTGAACCCCGGCCCGATGATGGCCTCGCTGGACACCTTCGAGGTGGTGATCAATGGCAGCGGTTGTCACGCGGCGATGCCGGAGCGCGGCATCGATCCGGTGGTGGTCGCCACGCAATTGGTGGGGGCGCTGCAGACCATCGTGTCACGGCGCATCGCCGCCACCGATTCGGCAGTGCTGAGCGTGACCCGCATCGAGGCTGGCGAGGCGATCAACGTGATTCCGCAGACCGCATCGCTGAGCGGAACGGTGCGCTGCCTGCAGGAAAGCGCGCGCGCCGAGGTCGAGCGCCTGATGGCCGACATGCTGGCGCATCTGCCGGAGGCGTACGGCGCCTCGGCCCGCTTCGAATACCGGCGTGGCTACCCGGTCACCTGCAATCACGCGGCCGAAGCCGGGTTCGCCCGTGACGTCGCGCTCGAGGTGGTGGGCGCACCGCACGTGACATGGGGCTGCCGGCCGTCAATGGCTTCGGAGGACTTCGCCTTCATGCTCGAAGCCTGCCCCGGGGCCTATCTGTGGTTGGGCGTGGATGGCGCCACGCCGTCGGCGGCGCTGCACAATCCCGGCTACGACTTCAATGACGATGCGATCGGTATCGGCGCGCGGCTGTGGTGTGCGCTGGTGGAACGCGCCCTGCCGGTGGATGCCGCGGCGGCAGCGGGCTGAGCGTTCGGGCCGGAATCGGCTGCGTGTCCATGGCGCCGTGAGGCGGCGTGGACCACCGCAGCAGAAACGATGACACTGCACGGGCCCTGTCCCTGACCGTCGCAAGCGGCCGGGGACAGGGCCCGTGCAGCGTCCGGTCAATGCAGGTGCCGGGGGGGCTGCTCGGTGTGCTCTTCGGGCATTTCCGCATGCACGATCTCGCCCTCCGGCGAGGGATAGAGCGGCGCGCCGCAGTCGTCGCAGTACTCCAGCGGGAAGCGGTGGTCCAGGCTTACGATGTCGGTCACCCCGCATTCGCGCAACACCGTCTCGATCTCCGAGGCGATATCCACGGTGTCGTCCTCGGGCCCCAGCAGCGGCCAGACGACGCCGTGCACCACCCGCTCGCTGTCGCGTTGGGTGAGCCCGATGCGGTATTCCTGCAACTGCCGGTCGAAGAACGGGGCGATCACCGCGCGCAGGCCGGATGCCGGTACCTGCAGTTCGGTGCCGAGAAAGGCCACCGAGGCGCGGATCGCATAAGGGCGGCTGTTGCGGTCGGCCTGGCGGCTGGCGGCGAAATAGGCTTCCGGCAACACCACATCGAGCGCGCAGCCGGGCAGCAGCGGCGCGATGCAGGCACCGCCCTGGCTGCGCCATTGCTCCAGCGCCTGCTCGCGGCTGCCGCCGCGTTCCTGCCAACTGAAGATGGGCTTGCCGCGCGGCACCGCCACGGCGGCCAGGAGATAGCGGGTGTCCGACAGGAAATGCACCGTCTCGGGCATGTTGGAGGTGTCTATGGCCAGATCGTCCTCGGCCAGCGCCGCCTTGCCCAGCGCCGTGGTGAACGCCGCGGTGGCGCAATAGCCCTGGGGAAGCTGATCCGGACTGAACAGGAAATCGGCCATGGCCAGGCGCGCGCCATCCGCCAGCACGTGCGCCTGCAGGTGCACGCGCAGGTTGGCCAACATGGCCTTGGGAACGGTGGTGGCGGGAATGCGGTAGCGCGACCAGGCCAGCACCGGTGCGGCCAGCAGCAGGATCTCGTGCTCGTCGGAAACGCCCAGGGCGTTTTCCGCGCGCGATTCGACGAAATCCGCCAGTTCCTCGTAGGCGCCCAGTTCGGCGCTGTAGAGATGATCGAGTGCAGCGTTGAGGGCATCTTCATCGCCGTCGGCGAGCAATTCGTCGATGCCGCTCGACAGCTGGGTTTCCCAATAGCGGTCTTCGGCGCGGCTACCGGACTCGACCAGCCCGGTGGCCAGGCGGATGAGTTGCTCGGCATCGGCGCCGAGGCCGCCGCGACGCTTGAGTCGGGATCGTTTCATCGTGTCGTTCTCGTGTGGTGTGTCGGGTGTGAACGGTTTGGCGGGGTTGGCGGAGAAGTCAGGCTGAGCGTCGGCGGCGGTTTGTGCCGCATGACGTTTCGGCTGCGCGTGCCCGGTGGTCGTCGCTCAATAGCCCGGGTTCTTGAGCCGGATCGCCTGCAGGATGACGGCCGCGATCTCCTCGATCGACTTGGTGGTGGAGTCCAGCCAGGGGATGTTCTCGCGGCGCATCAGCCTGGTGGCCGCGTCGATCTCGTAGCGGCAGTTCTCCAGCGAGGCGTAGCGGCTGTTCGGCCGACGTTCCTGGCGGATCTGAACCAAGCGTTCAGGTGCGATGGTAAGGCCGAACAGCTTCCTGCGGTGCACGTGCAGTTCACCGGGCAGCTTGTTGCGCTCGAAATCCTCGGGGATCAGCGGGTAGTTCGCCGCCTTCACGCCAAACTGCATCGCCAGGTACAGGCTGGTGGGGGTCTTGCCCGAGCGTGATACCCCCACCAGGATCACGTCCGCGTCAGCCAGTTCGCCGTCGGAGGATACCCCATCATCGTGGGCCATGGCGTAGTTGATTGCTTCGATGCGGGCCTTGTAGTCCTGGCTGTCGGCGATGCCATGGAAGCGCCCGACCGCATGGGTGGAGCGCACGCCCAGCTCGGTTTCCAGCGGTCCGATGAACTTTTCGAACAAGTCGATGAACAAGGCGTCGGCGGAACGCAGCCCGCTCACCGTCTCGGGGTTGACCAGGGTGCTGAAGACGATCGGGCGGATGCCGTCCTTGCGGGCGGCATCCTTGATCTGGCGTGCGCTGTCGAGCGCCTTGTCGAGGGTGTCCACGAAGGGAATGCGCACTTGCCGGAAGCGCGCCCCGGGGAACTGCGCAAGCAGGCTGTGGCCGAGGGTTTCGGCGGTGATGCCGGTGCCGTCGGAGATGAAGAAGACGGTGCGGGGGGCTTGCGTGCTCATGGGGTGTCTGCGGGTGAGGGGGGAGGAGGCATGCCACTGCGGGTAAACTCGGCGTGCGGCACAGCAGCAAAAATCGTTAGAATCCACATTTTGATTGTTCCCCAACAATTTCGGAAGGCCATTCATGACACGCTACGTCATTCCCTTCACCGAACTGCGCATGACGGATGTCGAGCAGGTCGGCGGCAAGAACGCCTCGCTGGGCGAGATGATCAGCCAGTTGCCCGCGAGCGTGCGGGTACCTGGCGGTTTCGCCACCACGGCTGAGGCCTATCGCGAGTTCCTGGCGCATCAGGGACTGGCGGAGCGGATTCATGCGGCACTTGAAACGCTCGATGTCGACGACGTCGATGAGCTGGCCCGCGTCGGCGCCCAGATCCGCCAGTGGATCGTGGCCACCCCGTTCCCCGCCAAGCTCGAGGAAGAAATCCACGCCGCCTACAATGCGTTGACCGCCGAAGGCGAGGGCAGCTTCGCGGTGCGTTCCTCCGCCACCGCCGAGGATTTGCCGGACGCCTCCTTCGCCGGCCAGCAGGAATCCTTCCTCAACATCCACGGTTACGAGAACATCCTTCACGCAATGAAGGAAGTGTTCGCGTCGCTCTACAACGACCGCGCCATTGCCTACCGGGTGCACAAGGGCTTCACCCACGCCGAAGTGGCCTTGTCGGCCGGCGTGCAGCGCATGGTGCGCTCCGACAGCGGCGCCTCCGGTGTGATGTTCACCATCGACACTGAATCCGGCTTCAAGGACGTGGTGTTCATCACCGCCTCCTATGGCCTGGGCGAGACCGTGGTGCAAGGCGCGGTGAACCCGGACGAGTTCTACGTTCACAAGCCCACCCTGGCGCTCGGCAAGCCGGCGGTGGTGCGCCGCAACCTCGGCTCCAAGCTGATCAAGATGGTGTTCGCCGACAAGGCGGTGGCCGGCAAATCGGTCAGGACGGTGGACGTGGCGGAAGCCGAGCGCAACCGCTTCTCGCTGACCGACGAAGATGTGCTCGAACTCGCTCGCTACGCGGTCATCATCGAGCAGCACTACGGCCGGCCGATGGATATCGAATGGGGCAAGGACGGCGTAGACGGCAAGCTCTACATCCTGCAGGCCCGTCCGGAGACGGTGAAGAGCCAGACCAGCGGCCACGTGATGGAGAAGTACCGCCTCAAGCAGTACGGCAAGTCGCTGACCCACGGCCGCGCGATCGGTCAGAAGATCGGTGCCGGCACGGTGCGCGTGGTGGCGAGCGCGGCCGAAATGAATCGCGTGCAGGCGGGTGACGTCCTTGTTACCGACATGACCGATCCCAACTGGGAGCCGGTGATGAAGCGCGCCAGTGCCATCGTCACCAACCGTGGCGGCCGCACCTGCCACGCGGCGATCATTGCGCGCGAACTGGGCATTCCGGCGATCGTCGGCTGCGGCAACGCCACCGAGGTGCTGGAGGAGGGCGACTCGGTCACCGTCTCCTGCGCCGAGGGTGACACCGGCTACGTGTACCGCGGTAGGCTCGATTTCGAGGTCATCACCACCGACATGGGCAACCTGCCCGACATCCCGGTCAAGGTCATGATGAACGTCGGCAATCCCGAACTGGCCTTCGAGTTTGCGCAGATCCCGAACGGTGGTGTGGGCCTCGCGCGCCTGGAGTTCGTGATCAACAACATGATCGGCATCCACCCCAAGGCCATCCTCGAGATCGGCCAGGTGCCGGCCAGCCTGCGTGACGAGATCGGCCGCCGTGCGCGTGGCTACGCCACGCCCAAGCAGTTCTTCATCGAAAAACTGGTCGAAGGCATTGCCACGATTGCCGCTGCCTTCTATCCGAAGCCGGTGATCGTGCGTATGTCGGACTTCAAGTCCAACGAGTATCGCAAACTGCTCGGCGGTGACATCTACGAGCCTGAGGAAGAGAACCCGATGCTGGGCTTCCGTGGCGCCTCGCGCTACATCGCCCACAGCTTCCGCGATTGCTTCGAGATGGAATGCGCCGCGATGCGCAAGGTGCGCGACGAACTCGGCCTGACCAATGTGCAGATCATGATTCCGTTCGTGCGCAACGTCGAGGAGGCGCAAGGCGTGGTCGAACTGCTCGCCGAGCACGGCCTCAAGCGCGGCGAGAACGAGCTCAAGCTGATCATGATGTGCGAGATTCCGTCCAACGCCTTGCTCGCCGAGCAGTTCCTGGCGCATTTCGACGGTTTCTCGATCGGCTCCAATGACCTCACCCAGCTCACCCTGGGGCTGGATCGCGACTCCGGGCTGGTGGCCCATGCTTTCGACGAGCGCGATCCTGCGGTCAAGCAGCTGTTGTCGATGGCGATCAGTGCCGCCAACCGTCTCGACAAGTATGTCGGCATCTGCGGGCAAGGCCCGTCCGACCACTCGGATTTCGCCGAGTGGCTCATGGACGAGGGCATTCAGACGATCTCGCTGAACCCGGATACGGTGGTCGACACCTGGCTCAAGCTCGCCGACCACCGCAAGTAAGCCGAAGCGCCGCATCTCCGGTGTAGGTGACGACGGCAGCCTGGCGCTGCCGTCGTCGTCTCCGGCCTGGCGGCAAGCTGTCCACGTCCCGCGTCCGCTGGCGTTTTCACCGGCTCGCGGCGTCCGATTCAACATGAGGCATGCGTCAGGTCTCGTCTTGCACCGTGGTGGTGCGGATTGACCGGCCTTATGTCTTTGGTGCTAGACTCTCGAATCTTTCTATTTCGGCCAAACAGTGTTTAGTCCAACACAAAGGCTGTCTGGTCGCTCACCGTGTCATGTCCTGCCGTCGGGCCGCGCTTCGCGCTGCGGTCGGTGTGTGGGAAGGGGGGGTACGGTATGGCATTCATGATCGTGTCGCCGGGGTCGGTGGCGCGTTCCGAAACGCGCACCATGACCGTAGGCGTATTTGGCCTGCTCGCGTGCGTGTTGCTCGTGGCGGCCGTCGTGGCCGGTGCGGCCTTCGGTTATCTGGTGTTGACCAAGCTCGCACCCGCTGGCGCTGCCGAAGAGGCAGCGCAGGTGAACGAGGCATTCATCGCGGCGGAGCCGGTGGCGCCCGCGTTGCCCGTATCGGTAGTGGTCGAAGCGCCCGACAACAGCAAGTATCTGATCGACCGCCTCGGTGAGCTGGCCGGTCGCATGATCCAGCTCGAGGCCGAAGCGGCGGCGCTGGTGGAGCGCATCGGTGCCATTCAGGATTTCGAGGCGCGCATCGGCGGTGACGACCTTGAACAGGTCAAGGGTCGGCTCGCCAAGACGCCGCCCGGTGCGCCATCCGGTGGTCCGCACTTCCTGCCGGTGCCGGAGGGGCCGACTCCGGAACCGCTCGGCAGTCTGCTGGAGCGTGCGGCAGAGGGAATGCTCGCCGCGGAAGTACTCGAGGATCAACTCGTCACCATGGAGTCCGAGATTGCCCGCCTGTCCGGCGTGCTGGCGGATCTCGACCGCATCGCGGTGAGCTTCAATCTGGCACATCTGTCCTTTCCCGGCCGCTCGCCCATGCCCGAGGTGGCGATCAACTCGGCCTTTGGCAACCGTATCGACCCCTTCACCCGCAAGCGCGCCTTCCACAGCGGGGTGGACTATCCCGCAGCGCGCGGCACCCCCATCCATGCCAGTGCCGGTGGCCGCGTCATCTATTCCGGGCGTCGGCCCTACTACGGCAACACCGTGGAGATCGATCACGGTGCCGGGTTGGTCACCCGTTACGCGCATGCTCACAAGCTGCACGTCAACGTCGGTCAGGTGGTGATGCCGGGCGAACTGATCGCCGAGGTCGGCTCGACCGGGCGTTCCACCGGTCCGCATCTACATTTCGAGATACTCAAGGACGGTCATTTTGTAGACCCCACGGTGTATCTTGCCCGTTTTTGACCGACGGACGGAAACGTGGGGCGAAAGCAGACGATCAGCCGCGAACTGACCAGCGAATCGCTGGTTCTGGCGCAGCGGCGCGGCATGGGGCGCGGATTCTTGCGCGTCCTGTTGGTCATCGCCATCGCGGCGGCGGCCGGGTATGCTGCCTACCAGTATGACTGGCAGCTAGAGCGCGATGCCGCCGCGGAGCGGCTGGCGTACCTGGAACGCGAGAACGGGGAGCTGCGCCAGGCGGCGGCTGCCTTGCGTGACGCACTGAATGCCGCGCAGCTCGATGTCGAAGTCGAGCGCGCCACCCGTGCGGAACTGGAGCGCCAGATCGCGACAGCGGGCGAGCAGTTGAAGCAGGCGCGCGAGGAACTGGAATTCATCAAGACCGCCGGTGACGAGGCGAGCAAGGAAACCGCCAAGCGCTGAGCCGGAGAGAGCATGTTCGCGAAAAAACCCAAGAAAAACGCAATCGAAGTCACCAAGCTGTCAAGCCTGGTCGCCGACAACCTGCAGGTGGTCGGCGACGTGTTGTTCACCGGCGGGCTGCGGGTGGACGGCAAGATCGAGGGCAATGTGCTGGGCAAGAAAGGCGAGAAAAGCTTGATCGTGCTCAGCCGCAAGGGCTGTATCGTTGGCCGGGTGCGTGCCTACGATGCGGTCATCAATGGCACCATCACCGGTGACCTGGAGGTCGAACACTTCCTGGAATTGCAGGCCGGCGCCAAGGTGTCGGGCAACATCAGCTACCGTCAGTTGCAGATGGAATGCGGTGCGAGCATAGAGGGCCAGTTGGTACGTAGCGACGACAAACCGGAGCCCACGCCGGTGCTGCCTTCCTTTCCGTCCGTGGCGGGGGACGACACACCTCCGCGGGGCTCCTCCGAACCCGCCTGACACGGGCGGCGCCTGCGCCACCCGCGCGGATCTCGATCCCCGGGGCCGACGCATCGCCCATCCCACGAGCCGACCTCACGCCCGCATGCCGGAACGTCCTCCGGCCGGCCCGTGAGTTTCGTTCTGCCCTGTTCCGGCGCCGGGCATGGTGGCGTTGTGCGACCGCAACGCCCGTCGGCCGCGCCGCCTGTCCGCCTTTCCGGTGGCTGAGGGCAGGGGCGGGGGCTCGGGTATAATCCCGCTTTGCTTTGATCGGCGTGCCCGTCCGGCGCCCCTTTCCCGCCCCCCACCACAGACCGCATCCATGGCCGACATCCTCAAGCTGCGCGGCGGCTCCGCGCTTTCTGCTTCCCGTCTCGACCGACTCAACCGCAGCCTGCTGGGCGTGCTCCCCAAGCTCAGGCAGCTTGCCGCCGAGCATTGGTACTTCGTCGAGTGCTCGGCACCGCTGAGTGCGGACGAACATGCCCGGCTGGTCGATCTGCTCGGCGCAAACCCGGCCACGCCACAAGCGCCCGCGGGCACGTTGTTGCTGGTGGTGCCGCGGCTGGGCACGATTTCTCCATGGTCGTCCAAGGCCAGCGATATCGCTCATCAATGCGGCTTCGACAAGGTGGTGCGCGTCGAGCGCGGCATCGCCTTCTCGCTGGAACTCAAGAGTGGGCTGGACGAACGTCAGTTCTCGGCGGTGTTGCCGCTGGTGCACGACCGCATGACCGAATCGGTATTGCAAAGCGTGGACGCGGCCGCCGCCTTGTTCCATCACTATGCGCCGCAACCCCTGACGCGGGTGGCGGTCATGGAAGGGGGGCGGGCCGCACTGGAAAAGGCCAACGTCGAGTTGGGCCTGGCCTTGTCCGACGACGAGATCGACTATCTGGTCGACAATTACCGGCGCATCGGGCGCAACCCCACCGACGTCGAGTTGATGATGTTCGCGCAGGCCAACTCCGAGCACTGCCGCCACAAGATCTTCAACGCCGACTGGGTGATCGATGCGCGGCCGATGGAAAAGACCCTGTTCGGCATGATTCGCGAGACCCACAAGGCCCATCCGCAGGGTACGGTGGTGGCCTACTCGGACAACGCATCGGTGATCGAGGGCAGCGAGGTCGAGGCGTGGTATCCGGGTGCCGACGGGGCCTGGCAGTTCCGCTCTGAACTCACCCATATCCTTGCCAAGGTCGAAACCCATAATCACCCCACGGCAATCTCGCCGTTCCCGGGGGCCGCCACCGGCGCCGGCGGCGAAATCCGCGACGAGGGCGCGACCGGTCGCGGCTCCAAGCCCAAGGCGGGGCTGACCGGTTTTTCCGTGTCCAATCTCAATCTGCCCGGTTTCGAACAGCCGTGGGAAACCCCCTACGGTCGCCCCGAGCGCATCGCCTCGGCGCTGGACATCATGATCGAGGGGCCCATCGGTGGGGCAGCGTTCAACAACGAATTCGGCCGCCCCAATCTTGCGGGCTATTTCCGCAGCTTCGAGCAGGAGGTGATGGGCGAGGTGCGCGGCTATCACAAGCCGATCATGATCGCAGGCGGCGTCGGCAACATCCAGGCGGCGCAGTCCTTCAAGACCCAGTTCGCCCCGGGCACGCTGCTGATCCAGCTGGGCGGCCCCGGCATGTTGATCGGCCTGGGTGGCGGTGCGGCCTCCAGCATGGCAACCGGCACCAACACCGCCGATCTCGATTTCGCCTCGGTGCAGCGCGGCAACCCCGAGATCCAGCGCCGCTGCCAGGAGGTCATCGATCGCTGCTGGCAACAGGGCGAAGCCAACCCCATTCTGTCGATTCACGACGTTGGCGCGGGCGGACTGTCGAATGCGATGCCTGAGCTCGCCGACTCTGCCGGCCTGGGCGCGCGCTTCGAGTTGCGCGAGGTCCATATCGAGGAGCCGGGCATGAGCCCGCGCGAGATCTGGAGCAACGAGTCGCAGGAACGCTACGTGCTGGCGATATCGCCCGAGCGCCTGGACGATTTTCGCGCCATCTGCGAGCGTGAGCGCTGCCCCTTCGCGGTGCTCGGCGTGGCCACCGACGACGGCCACCTGACCGTGACTGACCGGCACTTCGACAACAAGCCGGTGGACATGGAAATGCAGGTGCTGCTTGGCAAGCCGCCCAAGATGACGCGCAACGTGTCGCGCCGCGCGGTGCATGTGCCGCCCTTCGATACCACCGACTTCGATCTGCGTGAGGCTGGCCTGCGGGTGTTGCGCCTGCCCACGGTGGCGTCCAAGAATTTTCTCATCACCATCGGCGACCGCTCGGTGGGCGGGCTGGTGGCCCGCGATCAGATGGTCGGCCCGTGGCAGGTACCGGTGGCCGACGTCGCGGTGACTGCGATGAGCTTCACCGGCTATCGCGGCGAGGCCTTCGCGCTCGGCGAGCGCACGCCGGTGGCCTGCCTGGACGGCCCGGCCTCCGCCCGCCTGGCGGTGGGCGAGGCGATCACCAACATTGCCGCCGCCGACATCGATTCGCTCGACCAGGTGAAGCTGTCGGCCAACTGGATGGCGGCCGCCGGCCATCGCGGCGAGGACGCCCGCCTGTACGACACGGTGAGCGCGGTCTCGACCTTCTGCCAGGCGGCGGGGCTGGCGATTCCCGTGGGCAAGGACTCGCTGTCGATGAAGACGGCGTGGCAGGAGGCGGGCGAGGACAAGCAGGTGATTGCACCGCTGTCGCTCATCGTCACGGCCTTCGCCCCGGTCGCCGACATCCGCCATACCCTGACGCCGCAGTTGCAGCGCATCGAGGGCGTGGACACCGACCTGCTGCTGATCGACCTTGGCAACGGCCGCAACCGGCTGGGCGGCTCGGCGCTGGCCCAGGTGCATTCCGCCATCGGCGAACACGCACCTGACGTCGATGCGGCGCAGCTTGCCGCCTTCTTCGCCGTCATCCAGCGCCTGCGCCGCGAGGGTCTGCTGCTCGCCTATCACGATCGCAGCGACGGCGGTCTGTTTGCCACCCTGTGCGAGATGGCCTTCGCGTCGCGCTGCGGCATTTCGGTGCTGCTCGATACCGTGTGCTACGACCCCTACATGAACGACGTGGACGGTCTCGACAAGAAACCCGACACCATCAAGGGGCGGCTGGAGGACAAACTCTACGCTGGCTTGTTCGCCGAGGAACTGGGTGCGGTGATTCAGATCCGGCGTGACGATCGCGCCCGGGTCACGGCGCCGCTGGTGGAAGCCGGCCTGGCCTATCACTTTGTCGGCGAGCCCAACGACAAGGATGAACTGCGCTTCTGGCGCAACGCCAAACTGGTGTTCGGTGCGCCGCGTGCGGAGTTGCAGCAGGTGTGGTCGGAAACCAGCCATCGCATCGCCCTATTGCGCGACGACGCCGATTGCGCGCGCGAGGAATTTGAAGCGATTGCCGCCGAGGATCCCGGTCTGTCGGTGGTCACCACCTTCGATCCTGCCGACGACATCGTCGCGCCTATGATCGCCACCGGTGCGCGGCCCAAGGTTGCGATCCTGCGTGAGCAGGGGGTGAACTCCCATGCCGAGATGGCCGCCGCCTTCGCCCGGGCGGGCTTTGCCCCGTACGACGTGCATATGTCCGACCTGCAGGCGGGCAGGGTGCAGTTGTCCGGCTTCGCCGGGCTGGCCGCGTGCGGCGGTTTTTCCTACGGTGACGTGCTCGGCGCGGGGCAGGGGTGGGCCAAGTCGATTCTCTTCAATCCGGCGCTGCGCGAAGCCTTTGTGACCTTCTTTGGCCGTGGCGACACCTTTGCGCTGGGCGTGTGCAATGGATGCCAGATGATGGCCCACCTCGCCGGCATCATCCCCGGCGCCGACGCCTGGCCGACCTTCCACCGCAACCGCAGCGAGCAGTTCGAAGCCCGCTTCGTCATGACCGAGGTCATCGACAGCCCCTCCATTTTCCTCCAGGACATGGCCGGCAGCCGCATGCCCATCGTCGTCAGCCACGGCGAAGGGCGCGCGGTGTTCCGTGACGAGGCGGCGCGCCGGTCGGCGATCGGCAGCCTGCGCTACATCGACAACAGCGGTCAGGTCGCGCAGCGTTACCCCTTCAACCCCAACGGCACACCGGACGGCGTGACCGGCTTCACCACCGCGGACGGCCGATTCACCATCATGATGCCGCATCCGGAGCGCACCGCCCGCAGCGTGCAGATGAGCTGGCGTCCCGACGGGCTGGGCGAGGATTCGCCGTGGATGCGGATGTTCCGCAACGCCCGTCGCTGGGTCGGTTGAGCGCCGGGGGTTGAGCGCGGTCAAGGGTGGGGCGTCGGCTGTGGTTATAATCCGGATTGCCCGCCCTGCGTCTTGCGGGGCGCCTCTCACCAGGAGTCCGACGGCGTGTTCCTGACCCGACGCATCCGCAATCGCAGTGCCTGGCTGGCGATCTGCTCGCTGTTGCTGTCGCTGCTCGCGCCCGCGGTGGGTCATGCTTTCGGTGGGGGGGAACGCATTCAGTGGCTGGAGGTGTGCACCGCCGCCGGGGTGCGTTATGTCGCTGTCGCGCTGACCGGTATACCGCTGGCTGCCGATCACGCTGGCGGCGACCCGGCCGCCGTGCCGGACGCAGCGTCTGCCGAGGATAGGCTGCACACCGGCACGGACGGCCACGCCTGGGGCCTGCTCGAACATTGTCCTTATTGTGTACCGGGCGCATTCGCGTTCGGGCTCGAACCGCCGCGCAGCGCGGGCATTCGCACCCCACCCACACCAGACGCGGTCTGGTTACCGCATCCCGTCACGTTCGTTCATACGCTTCAGTCCTCCATCTGTGCGCCGTCGCGCGCACCGCCTGCCCTAGCAGTCTGTCGGACTTGAGGCTGATCTGCTGCGCCAGTGGGAGAAGCGGTCCATATCCGCCCGTTTTTTCGTTGCATAGAACCACTATGCGCCTCAAAAAAACGAACGAATCTGGCCTCGCGCTCCCACTC
>JBKBMG010000002.1:39236-253932 GCA_046295975.1 Rhodocyclaceae bacterium | reverse complement strand
CCATGTTGTTCTCGCGCTGTTTGCAGCTCACTCGGAAGGTATTTGTTTGGCAAGGAAGATCATTGTCCGCTCGGCCGGTCAGGGGGAGCTATTGCTTGACAAATGGGGAAGCCCTTGTAGTCCGATGAGAGCGAATCCGGCGATCTGGTTTCTCGCCGTACGGGCAGGCACTGGGACTGACGTATTTACCGAACGGCTCGCATCCGAACTACGCGCGCGTGGCTGGATCACCGGCATCACCTGGTTGCCGCTGCGTGCCGAATACGCCCCGTGGACAGTGGCCGTCCCTGAGGTACCGCCGTGGGCGGATATCGTTCATGTCAATACGTGGCTGCCGATACGCTTTCTGCCAACTAGGGTGCCGGTGGTCGCGACGGTACACCATGCTGTGCATCATCCTGGGGCAATGACTTATAAAGGACGTGTCCGAGCGGCGTATCACCGCTACTGGATCGCCCCCAATGAACGTCGGGTACTCGGTCGTGCTGACTACGTCGTAGCGGTAAGCGAGTTCGTTTCAGAGACATCCCGAAAGACGCTGCTCGATGTTCCCATGCACGTCATCTACAACGGCATCGATACGGACGTCTTTCGACCGATCGAGCGCGAGCGCAGGGAAGGCGCCCCTTTCCGCTTGCTGTACGTAGGAAGCTGGAGAGCGCTCAAAGGTGTGGACTTGCTCACCCCCATCATGCGTCAGTTGGGCAATGGGTTTGAACTGTATTACACCGGTGGGCCCGCGGCCGAGAGGCATAAGCGCACGATGCCTGACAATATGCGCGATATTGGTCGATTGCATGGCGAGCGAGCCCTCGTTACCACGATGCAGTCGGCCGACGCACTCTTGTTTCCCACGCGTAGCGAAGGTTTCGGCCTTGTCGCCGCCGAGGCCATGGCATGTGGCGTGCCGGTGGTTGCGACGCGCTGCTCATCGATACCGGAGATTGTTGAAGACGGAGTAACAGGTAGATTGTGCAGACCCGACGACCCTCTCGACTTTGCCATGGCGATAAGGCAAGTTGCGGTTGACGCGGAGTACAGAACCCGTCTCGCGCAGCAGGGGAGAAACCGTGCGGTGCAGCGTTTCAGCGTTGAAGCAATGCTTCAGAAATACACTTCGGCGTACTCCGAGCTTCACGAGAGAGGTTCGTGATGAGTGCATTGTTCTACCGTAAGAAGCACGGACCAACTATTCGAGAAGATTGGGAACGCGTTCAATTGCTGACAAAGGCATGTGCAGGCATGAACGGTGTTATGACGCCTGCTGCACGCGAGGCGGACGAGTCAGCGCAGACCATCGTTTACGATTACCACGCATTTCCCCTGCCCTTGATCGAGCGGCTTGACGACAAGATGGCCTGGGTGCGGACAGGGGAAGCGCTGGCCAGGTTGCATGAAGCAAAGCTCGTGATCGAGGGCCATCAGTTTAGTATGCAGCCTTATCCTTTGGAGCAGTTCTGTGCTTCGGCAGAGGATAGGGCGCTACTCAATGGCGAACTCAATCCAAGCTGGTTCCACGGGGATTTTTGGCACGGAAATGTGTTTGTGGACGAGACGGGTGAAGTCATTGTGATCGATCCTATCCCGAATGAAGTCGTTTTCTCTCGCGGTTACATACGTGCTTCCGGTTGCCTGGATGTTGCCTACATGTACATGAGCATTCTTGTTTGTCATCCTCTGAGGAGGCAGATGAAGATCGACTTTGGCCCGAATATTGCCGCTGCGGAATCATTTTTGAGCGCATATCTTCACGTACGAGGTAAGGAAACAGTTGAATTGATGAGCGCGATCAGGCGTCTAAGTCGCATACTCGCCCTCAGGTTCATTGATGGGTTTGACTCTCGTCTGAGCTTTCCGCTCGCACGAGTCAAGCGGGTTCTGGCACACCGAATCGTCGGAATGGTCGACGCAAGCGTCAAGTGGGAGATTTAAATTGGGTTCCTATCGCAACTCTCATATGGATGCATCGATCAGCAAGAGTTACGACGATAAGTTCGCGTATCGGGTCGACTCACTGATATGGGATCATTTTGTCAAACCCTTCGTTAGGAAGACGCTTCGTGATGCGGCCGACGGTGGCGCGAGTCGTTATCTCGACTTCGCTACTGGTACGGGGCGGGTTTTAAAGGTCGGGCATCAGGTTTTCGGATCGTCTACCGGGATAGACATTTCAGAGAACATGCTAGAAGAGGCCCGTCGTCGCGTGCCAGAGGCCGTACTGCACCGTCTGGATGTGACTCGGGACGATGTACCTGAACTGCGCGAATTTGACTGTGTGACGATGTTTCGTTTTCTTCGAAACGCCGAGCCTGAACTCAGGAGCGCCGTTCTCGATTGGCTGTTCAGTCACATGCATCCGGGCGGAACGTTGGTAGTCAACAATCATGGAAATAGCAGCAGCCTGCGCAGCCTTGTTGCGAGGCTGGCGTTCTGGCTTCCGGATGAGGCGAGAAACCAGATATCTCGCGACGAAACCTATGCCATGCTTGAGAGGGCAGGCTTCGCGGTTGTGTCTTGCCAAGGCTTCCAGATTCTGCCAAGCGTGTTCGGTCGTCCCGTGCTTGGGCGATGGCTTCAGATCAAAGCCGAGCGCCTGTGTAGGAAGCTTGGATTAGGGCGTTTTGGTGAAGAATTGGTGGTGGTTGCAAGGCGCAAATAGTGATGCTTGATTGACAACACAACAGACTGCTGGCATTGATCGCTGCTGGCGAACCTGATCAGGGCGAGGCCGATTGTCAATCGAGGTATTCTGAAATCTGGCCGCGTGGCTCGCTATATCGTACGACTAGCGGTTGGCGACTTCCGTCCCTCGGTATTTTCTGAGCAGTAAGATGCCCGACAGGGCCATGCTCCATTCGGAAAGAATCAGGGCGAATGCAATGCCGGCCGACCCATATTTTCCAACGAATAGAAGACTTGAGAATAATAGCACGGCAATTCCGAGGGCTTCGCAGCCAACCCGCAACCAGGAGAACCCGGCGGCCATGAGTGCATTTCCCGATACCATTCTCAACGACATTGCCGGAATGGCAAAACACAAATAGCGAATCAACTCGCTGACACCGTGGTAGCCCTGCCCGAAGATTATGTTGAATATCGGAGCGACGCACCACATGACTGCCATCAATAGGACGCTGTATGCGAGTGCCGCTCCGAACATCCGTCGTCGCAATACATCGGCGCGGTCGTTCCTGAAGAGTCTTGGCAAGGCGGCGAGTGTCATGGCCGTGACGGGTACGATGATTGCGCCTACCACACGCGTGCTCGCGGCGTACAAGCTTGCCATGTCGAGTGGCAATAGCTTGATCGCCAGTGCTTTATCGAGTTCTGCTGGCGCCACTTTCGTAAAGCTCAATGCGGCATAGCCCGAAGCTTTGCGCCACTCCGGCTGGCGCGGTAGACGCCAGCGCTGCCACCTTGGCCAGGGGGCAGGAAGTAGCGCACGGCCCAGTGCAAGTGTCAGCAGCGAGGCGGCCAGGTACATTGACGCATAGAGCTCAAGAGGATTTAGCGGCGCTAGTATGAGTACCAGAATCGCCATCATCAGACGCAAACCAATTGGTGCGAGCTGCAGCGACTGTGCCCGAGCCACGAACCCCAAAGCGTGATGCTCAACGGCCATGAGGCCGAAAAAGGGTTGCAGTACAATTTCGGCGATGCCTATTGCAAGCAGTACCCAGAGGGTGACGCCATGCTCGTGCGCAGTCCCGGCCGATACCAGTAGAAATATGAGAAAGCATGCACTGCCACCGATAAGAGTCAGTGGTATCGCATATGGCAGAACCACATCGCGATGCCCTGGGTTTTTCGATGCTTCCCCAAGCATCAGCAGATGTGTTCCAAAGCTGGAAAGGGTGCCGAGAATCAGACCAAGCGATGCGACGCCCGCAAAGATCCCGAACTGCTCCGGCCCCAGCATGCGGGCCACGATGATCAATGTTGCCGCCTGAACCAACAGGCGAAACCCCAGCACCAGACTCGTTCGGAGGGTGCCGAGGGTGATCGGGCCTGTCATGGTCGGTGAAGTGGCGCGAAGCCCGTCATAGAACAGCGCCTTACTCGTGCCTCTTGTACATCAGCGCGGTAATCTGCTCCGAAATCAGCCCCATCAAGAAGGTGATGACGCTACCTGTATAGAGTAGCGTGCTCATATTGGTGAAGCGTCCCTGATCAATCAACGTATGCGCGTACCAGCCGGTTGCTAACAAGAACATTGCAGAAGCAACAGGTGCGAATAGCTTCAACGGCGAGTACAGAGTGCCGATCTTGAAGATGATTAAAAGAAATCGGACTCCGTCCTTGATCAGGTGGATGTGACTCTTGCCAATCCGCTTTGCCGCCCTGATAGGAATGTAGGCGACGCTATAGCCAGCGCGGAAGAATGCCATTGTGCTGGTCGTTGGGTACGAAAAACCGTTTGGAAGCAGATAGAGAAATTCGCGGAACTTTTCTGCCCGAACTGCGCGAAAACCCGAAGTCAGATCGTCAATCCTGTGGCCGGTCATGTAAGTCGCCAGGCGGTTGTAGAAGAGATTTGCAAGGCTACGTCCGACGCTGGCCTGGGAGGCGCGGTCACGCGCGCCCACTACAAGATCGTAGCCCTCTTCTAATTTCGACAATAGTCGTGATATGTCCGAGGGATCGTGCTGACCGTCTGCATCCATGAAAACGATCACGTCGCCCACGGCGGCTCGGGCACCGGTCTTGATCGCTGCGCCGTTGCCCTTGCAGTACGGATGCGATATGACTTTGGCGCCAGCTGCTTCGGCTACCTGGGCAGTATCGTCGATTGAGCCGTCGTTGACCACGATGACTTCTGCGTCGGAAAAGGCGGACAAGACTCTAGCAACCGTACCTCCCACTGCAACGGCTTCGTTCTTGGCAGGCAAAACCACACTGAGAGTCTTCATGCCGGTGAGTGATTCGTTCATCGGGTTGATGATAGGTCGATTCGGTTATGGGGTGATGAGTCTATCAGATTCGGCTTTCAGCGGCCGGAGGCGGGGTGGCGTTCATGCCAGCTGATCGCTTGTTCCCGCTCGCGCTGTCGCCGTTCGTTGCTCCGTCGCCGGGGCGCAGATCGGAAGGGACGAGGTATGATCCTGCGTTCTATACGGCGACCGCTCCCCCAAAGAACGACAAAATGCTACCGACCCCCCGCCCGAATCCCTGGCTCACGATCTTCCTGCCGTTCGCGCTCGGCTACTATCTTTCGTATCTGCTGCGGACCGTGAATGCGGTGATTTCGCCCGATTTGACGGCGGAGTTGAGTCTGTCGGCGGCGGATCTTGGTTTGCTTACCAGTGCGTACTTCCTGACCTTTGCCTGTGCACAGATTCCGCTGGGGATTGCGCTGGACCGATTCGGGCCGCGCAAGGTGGAAGGTGGTTTGCTGCTGCTGGCGGCACTCGGGGCGGCGGCGTTCGCGTTGGGGGATTCGCTGACGGAGTTGGGCTTGGCGCGCGGCTTGATCGGATTGGGCGTTTCGGCTTGTCTGATGGCGGGTTTGAAGGGGTTTGCGATGTGGTATCTGCCTGAGCGCCAGACCTCCATGACCGGATTCATCATGGCGGCCGGTGCCTTGGGTGCGCTGACGGCGACGGCGCCGGTCGAGGCGATGTTGCCGCTGGTGGGGTGGCGAGGGGTGTTCTGGATGATTGCTGCGATCGCGACCGCGGTGGCAGTGTTCATCTTCGTCGCGCTGCCGGATGAGGCGCCGCATGCCTCGAACGAGACCGTGGGCGAGGCGTTCCGGGCGGCGGGGAAGATTTTCGTCGCCCCCGGGTTTCTGCGCTTTGCAGGCTCAGCCGTGTTCTTTACCGGTGGCTTCATGGCCTTGCAGAGTCTGTGGGCGATACCGTGGATGATGAACGTGAACGGTTTGTCGCTGTCGCAGGCGGCAGGCAATCTGTTGATACTCAACATCGGCATGCTGGTTGGACAGCTTTCGATTGGAATGTTGGGCACGCGGCTGGCCAGGCGGGGCGTGAGTCCGGCCAACCTGATGCAGGTGGGGTTCAGCGCAATGCTCGCGGTCGAGGCGTTGATTCTGCTGCGATGGGGGCCGGTGCCGGTACTCTGGTTCCTGGTTGGGGTGCTGTCCTCGGTGAATGCACAGTCGTATCTTGCGACGTCCGCCGGCTTTCCGCGTGCGGCCTTCGGCCGGGTGAGCACCGCGATCAACCTGATGGCTTTCGTCGGTGCGTTTGGGGTGCAGTGGGGGCTGGGCGGTGTGCTGGACGGCTTGCGGCACCTTGGCTGGGAGACGGGGGCGTCGCTGAGCGCGGCGTTTGCGGGCCTGCTGGTGTTGCAACTTCTGGCGCTTGGACCGCTGTGGTTTGGTGGTCGCAGGCCGGCCGGCGGCGATGACGCGCGCACTCAGCCTTGAGGCTTTGCTCGACGCCGTTTTCGGGGGGCGGCGGGCGGCTGCATGCGCACAGCGGTAGGTGTCCGGTGAGGACGGGTGTCCTCGTGCTTTTTTAGGGAAGGGCCTGCGGAGAGGGTGCTGTAGGTGAGGACGGTCGGACAGGCACGCCGGGCGGTGCGCCCAGCGTGCAGATCAGGCTAGTTCAGAGGTAGATGCATTCCGCGAGTCGTTCCTTCAGTTGCGGCTCGGGCGATTTGGTGTAGTCCTTTTCAAAACGGTCGGTGATCAACTGGGCGGTGGGTTGGTCCAGCACGCCGTTGAGCATGCCCATGAAGGCCGGCGGCGCGACGACGATGGCTCGCGCGAAGGCGTTTCGGGTGCGCCCCATGTACAGTTCCTGTGCGATCTCCTGAGCAAATACCTTCGCCTCGTGCTCCTTGGGCAGGGTCTGGGGCAGTTTGGAACCCTGGCCGTTTCCGGAGGAAGCCATGCTGCCCGGGCGATCGGTGACGAGTTCGGAATTCTTAAAGCGGCTTTCCGGATGGAGTAGCTCCTTTACCAGCCTGAGTCCCTTGTTGGGTCCAAGGTTCTCATAGAGTTTGGCCAGGCTGGCATTGGCAACCAGAATCCAGGTTATCGCCATTTTGGTACCTCCGAGCAAGTTTGAAGTGTGACAAGCCGGTTAAGGCCCGTTCAGCTTAGACCTGTGCGAGGGGCGAAGCAAAGGATGAGTGTTTCATAAGGTGAAATGCTGCGCACTGTGGGCCTTGCGGGGGGGCGTGCGCCTCGGAGGGCCTTAAAGAATGCCCAGGGCAAGGCCGGCAGCCATCGCCTCTCCGAGGTCCTCGCAGGCTGAGAGGGCGTCGGGGGTGATCGACCCGCGGCAGATGACGGGCTCGGCGACGGTCTTCCAGCCGTAACCGTTCGCGATGCGTCCAATCTCGCGCACCGCACCGCTACCGTCGTTGCCGGCGCTGATGAAAACTGCGTAAGGCAGGCCGGTGAGACGTCCTTCACAGGGGTAGTAGGTCCGGTCGAAGAAGTCCTTGAGCGCTCCGGACATGGTGCCGAAGTTCTCGGGTGTGCCGAGCAGCAGGCCGTGGCATGTGAGCAAGTCGTCCACGCCGGCGTCGAAGGCGCGCAGCAATCGGGTATCGATCTCGTCCACGCGGCGTGCGCCGCGCAACACCGCGTCGGCGAGTCGTCCGGTATTGCCGGACTGGGTGTGATAGACGATCAGCAGGCGCTTGCGCGCATCGCCCGGATGGGCCGCGCCGGCCGTTGAGTGGGGTGGGGCAGCGGTCATGTTGGTTGGGGCGTCGGGTGGCGAGGGGATGAGGACTCAGAGCCTGTGAGCAAATCTGCTGCGCGAACCGATTGCTGCGTTACTCACTCGCTCACTCCTCGCCTATCTATATGATATGTCTCGTCGTTCGCTCGCTCGCGCCTTGCACTCGGCTCTGCTCGCGACGATTTCTTCACAAGCTCTCAGACGTGCCGGTCGCTGTCAGGTTCTCCGTAGAGGGCGCGTTCGCCGGCTGCCGGGTCCTGACGATAGAACTGTGCCAACTGTCGATAGACCTCGGGGTAGGCGTGCAGCAGTACCGCGGGTGCTTCAAAAAACGTTTCCGAGGCTACCGCAAAAAACTCGGCGGGATGCTCGGCGCCATAGGGGTCCATGGGCAAGGCATGTTCGTTGAAGGCGTGTTCGTTGAACGCGTGGTCATTGAACACGTGGTCGACGCGCTCGCAGAAGTCGTCGTAGGCCGCGGAGAACGCGCTCGCCCAGTCGTTCCGGGACATGTCTGCGTGCAGGACAGGAAAGCCATCCGCGCCGCCGTTGATCATGTCTAGCTTGTGGGCGAATTCGTGCAGGACGACGTTGGGGGCGAGTGGCTCGGCTTCGGCTTGCGAGGGGTAGTCGATACGGTACGGGGTGGCCGACGAGGCGGTGGAGTCGGCCGGCTGCACCGGTTCTGCCGCGGACTCCGGCTCGCCCTCCGCCGTGGTTGCGGTATCCGTGACGTCCCACGAGATCACCACCGGACCGTCGGGCCAGGCTTCGCCCAGCACGGTGTCGTCGAACTCGTGCACCACCCCATGCTCGTCCGTTTCGCGGCGCCGAATCAGGATCTCACCGGGATAGACGACGATGCCCACCCAACCGCTGTAGGCATCCAGGCCGATATTGAGAATCGGTACGCAGGCCTGCAAGGCGATCGAGAGCATGATCTCGTTGGTGAGGGGCAGGCCGTTCGCGCCGTGGAATTCCTTTTGTTCCAGAAACTCGATCGCCAGTGCGCGCAGGCGTGGCCGATCCGGGGCCGGAAGAAAATCGAGGAAGGGCAGCGACTGCTCGATCCGGGCCCAGAGCGCCTCGGGTACGCGCGCGGCGGAGGCGGCTGGTTGTGGTGCTTTGCGCCTGAAAAGTCCGAACATGGTATTCAGCCGGCAGGCCGGCGGGTGGTCAGGTAAATACCCAGGAACACCAGCAGAATGCCGACGAAGTGATACCAGTAGGGCCGTTCGCCGAGGAAGACGGCGGCGAGCAGCGTGCCGAATACCGGCATCAGGTGGATGAACAGCGCGCCACGGTTTGAGCCGACGGCAGCAATGCCGGCATTGTAGAAGACGAAACCGAGGAAGCTGGCGAACGTGCCGACGTAGAGAATCGCCACCACGGTGGTGGGTGTCACCAGCAGTGTCCGGCCCTGATGCAGTTCGTAGGCGTAAAAAGGGGCGAGGGCCAGCAGTCCGACGACGATGAAGGCCGCCAGCATCAGCATGGGGTGCACGCCTTGCGGCCGCCACTGCAGGCCGACGGTGTAGACACCCCAGGTCAGCACCGCCACCAGCATCCACAAATCACCGGTGTTGAGGCGGAAGGCCATCAGCGTATCGACGCTGCCCTTGCCGACGATGGTCAGTACCCCCAGCAGCGAGGCCACCACACCCAGCGCCTCCAGCCCGCTCAGGCGCTTGCCGAGAAAGACGAAGGCCAGCGCGATGGTGGCAATCGGGATGAAGGAGTTGAGCATCGTCGCGTTGGTCGCGGTGGTGTACTGCAGCGCGACGTAAGCAAAAGTGTTGTAGCAGCCGACCCCGAGCACGCCGAGCACGACGACCGCTTTCCAGTGCGTTCTGAGTTGCGCCGACTGGCTGCGCAGATGGGGCAGGGCGAAGGGCAGCACCAGCGCGAAGGCGACGACCCAGCGCCAGAATGCGAGCGCGACCGGTGGGGCGGATTCGGTGATGCCACGGCCGATGACCATGTTGCCGGACCAGAACAGCGCGGTGAGGCTCAGCAGCAGATAGGGGTTGGCGAATGTCTTGCGCATGATTCTCGGATTGTGCGTGATGGCGGCGGAGGGGCCGCAGCGGGTGGCGGGGATGATCTCACAGCCCCGGGGAGGTGCGATACGGGCCGCTGATACGGTACGGGCGGTTTACACCGCGCGGATCGTGGGTATGCATGACGGAGCAGGGGTCGAGCGAAACTCATGGGGCCACCCAAGTGGATGCGGCGAATACGCGACGTGGTCGGAGTCGACCGCAGGCGCGGGTTGCGGAGCTAGCGGGAACGGGCACCGGATATGGGATAATCCGCGCCATGGTCTCCGTCACGCATGCTGTCTCCAATCTTGATGCCGCCGCGCCGGTCGAACTGATCGGCGAGGGGCTTTCCCCAGAGGAACTTGCCCGCGTGCGCGATGCGCTCGCGTTGGCGGAAGAAGTCTATGAGGGCTACGAGGGGCGGGTGCTCGGTACCGGCGAATCAGTCCTGATCCATGCCTTGGGCATGGCCCTGATTGCCGCCTCGCTCAAGCTCGACGTCGATACCCGGGTGGCAGCGCTGCTGTTTGCCGTGCACGAATACCTCGACGACGCGGAAACCGTGCTCGCCGAGCGGTTTACGCCGTCGGTTGCGAGCCTGGTCGACGGCCTGCGCAGACTCAACGGCTTGCGCCTGCTCACCCGTCAGACAGCCCACGCGACCGCGCCCGAAATCCGCGCCCAGACCGAGGTGTTGCGCAAGATGGTGCTGGGCATGGTGCAGGACATACGTGTCGTCCTGTTGCGGCTGGCGTCGCGCACCCAGACCTTGCGTTACTTCACCGAGCAGCCGTCGGACAAGCGCATCGACATCGCGCGCGAGAGCTTCGATATCTACGCGCCGCTGGCCAACCGTCTGGGGGTGTGGCAGCTCAAGTGGGAACTGGAGGATTTGTCCTTCCGCTTTCTCGAGCCCGAGACCTACAAGCGCATTGCCAAGATGCTCGACGAGCGCCGCTCCGAGCGCGAGGAGTTCATCCATAACGCGATCGAGCGCTTGACCGGGGAACTGCGTGCGTCAGGCATTCGCGGCGAGGTATTCGGCCGGCCCAAGCACATCTTCAGCATCTACAACAAGATGCGCTCCAAAGGGCTGGATTTCTCCCAGGTGTACGACATCCGCGCGGTGCGCGTGCTGGTCGACAGGGTGGAGGACTGCTACACCGTGCTCGACATCGTCAACCGGCTGTGGACGCCGATTGCCAGGGAGTACGACGACTACATCTCCAAGCCCAAGGGCAACAACTATCAATCCCTGCACACCGCGGTGATGGCTTCGGATGGGCGTGCACTGGAAGTGCAGATCCGCACCTATGACATGCACCGCCATGCCGAACTGGGTGTGGCGGCGCACTGGCGTTACAAGGAAGGCGCGGGTCACGGCGGTGAGTACGACGAGAAGATCGCGCTGCTGCGCAGTCTGCTGTCGTGGCGTGACGAGATCGCCGATTCGGCCGAATGGATCGAACAATTCCGCCGTGCGTCGATGGACGACACCATCTACGTGTTGACGCCGCAGGGGCGGGTGATCGACCTGCCGCGCGGCGCCACGCCGGTGGACTTCGCCTACCGCCTGCACACCGAACTGGGGCACCACTGCCGCGGCGCCAAGGTCGATGGCCACCTGGTGCCGCTCAACACCCGTCTGGAGAACGGCCAGACGGTGGAGATCACCAGCGTGCGCGAGGGCGGTCCCTCCCGCGACTGGCTCAATCAGCAACAAGGCTATGTGTGCACCAGTCGTGCGCGCAACAAGATCAAGCAGTACTTCAGCCAGCTTGAGGAAGAAGAACTGAGTTCGCGCGGCCGCAGTTTCGTGACCCGCGAGATGCAGCGCGAGGGGCAGTCGCAGGCCAACATCGACGGCTTGGCCGAGCGCCTTGGCTTCAAGTCTGCCGATGCGATGTTCGTTGCCGCCGGCCGGGGCGAGGTCGGGCCGCGCGCGGTGCAGATGGCGCTGCGCGAACCGGTGCAGGAGGATGCGGCGGACGTCCAGCCCGAAGTCGTGGTGGGCCGCAGCCGAGCCAGCGATACCGGCGGCAACGTGCTCATCGTCGGGGTGGGCAAGATCCTGACCTCGCTCAGCCGGTGCTGCAAACCGGCGCCGCCGGACGCGATTCAGGGATTCGTCACGCGCGGGCGCGGCGTGTCGGTCCATCGCGTCGACTGCGCCGACTTCCAGCGCCTGGCCGAGTCCGATCCGGAACGGGTGGTGGATGTCGAATGGAACACCGATGGCGGCGAGGGCGGGAAGGCGGTCTTCCCGGTGGATGTGGAAGTGCGGGCGATGGACCGGCAGGGCTTGTTGCGCGACATCTCCGAGGTGTTGTCGCGCGAGAAGCTCAATGTGATCGCCGTCAATACCCTGACCAAGAAGGGCAAGGCCAACATGCGCTTCACCATGGAGGTGAGCGGAATTGGCCAGGTGCAGCGGGCGATTTCGCTGATTCGCGAAGTGCGCGACGTCGTCGATGTACGGCGGAAGTGAGCCGCCCGGAGCCGCCCGCGGCGACGCTTCGGTTCAGGTCAGCCCGACAAGGTCCGTCTGCAGCATGCCCTGTGCCGAACGCCTGACGCCGCGCGGCGTCTTGCGGCGGTAGCGGCCATCCGACTGCATGTCCCACGCCTGACTGTTGTCGGCCAGGTAGGCGCGCAGCCCCTCGCGAATGACGCGGCGCTTGAGCCGGGGGTCGAGGATCGGGAAGGCAACCTCGATGCGCCGGAAGAAGTTGCGGTCCATCCAGTCGGCGCTGGACAAATACACCTTTTCCTCTCCATCGGCGTGGAAGTAGAAGATGCGGTGGTGCTCCAGAAAGCGCCCGATGATGGAACGCACCCGGATGTTCTCCGACAGCCCGGCCACGCCCGGTTTCAGCGCGCACGGGCCGCGCACGATCAGGTCGACCTCCACCCCGGCCCGGGACGCGGCGTAAAGCGCCTCTATTGTTTCCGGTTCCAGCAGCGCGTTCATCTTTGCCATGATCCGGCCCTTGCGGCCGACGCGTGCGGCCTCGCCTTCGGCATTGATCGCCGCGACCACGTTGGGCTGCAGCGTGAAGGGGGCCTGCCAGAGGTGCTTGAGCGTACTGGCCTTGCCCAGACCGGTCAGTTGCTTGAAGAGCTCTGCCACGTCGGCGCAGATCTCCGGATGGCAGGTCATCAGGCCGAAGTCGGTATATAGCCGGGTGGTGCGCGGGTGGTAGTTGCCGGTGCCGAGGTGTACATAGTGGCGCAGGCCTTCCTCTTCGCGCCGCACCAGCATCAGCAGTTTGGCGTGAGTCTTGTAGCCGAACACCCCGTACACCACGTGGGCGCCGACTTCTTCGAGCTTGTTCGCCCAGGTGATGTTGGCTTCCTCGTCGAAGCGCGCCATCAACTCCAGCACCACCGTGACTTCCTTGCCCTTTTGCGCGGCGCGGGCGAGATGCTCCATCAGCACCGAGTCGGTACCGGTGCGATACACCGTCATCTTGATCGCCAGTACCTGGGGGTCGTCCGCTGCCGAGCGGATGAGCTCGATCACCGGGCTGAAACTCTGGAAGGGGTGGTGCAGCAAGATGTCTTGCTTGCGGATGGCGCCGAAGATTTCGCGCTTCTTGTCCAGCGCCTTGGGCATGCCGGGCAGGAAGGAGGGGTAGCTCAGATCGGGGCGCGCCACCCAGTCGGGCACCTGCATCAAGCGCACCAGGTTCACGATTCCGGGCGTGCGGTACAGGTCGCGCCGTGCGAGGCGGAAGTGCTGCAGCAGGAAGGCTTCCATCGATTCGGAACAGTTGTCCGCGACCTCCAGCCGCACGGCGTCGCCGAAGTGCCGCTGAGTGAGTTCGCCTTTTAGCGAGGCGCGCAAATCCTTGACTTCCTCTTCATCCACGAACAGGTCGGAGTTGCGGGTGACGCGGAACTGGTAGCAGCCGAGGACCTTCATGCCGGTGAACAAATCGTCCACATGGGCATGCAGTACCGAGGAGAGGAAGACGAAGGAATACTCGAGTTCGCACAGATCGCGGGGCAGCCGGATGACCCGGGGCAGGGCGCGCGGCGCCTGCAGGATGGCGGCACCCGAGTCGCGGCCAAAGGCGTCGCGGCCGTCCAGTTCGATGGCGAAGTTGAGGCTTTTGTTGAGCACCCGCGGGAAGGGATGGGCGGGATCGAGCCCGATGGGGGTGAGCACCGGACTCACCTCGCGGTTGAAATAGTCGCGGATCCAGGCCCGCTGTGCCTCCGTCCAGCGGTCGCGGCGCAAAAAGGCAATGCCTTCGGCTTCCAGGGCGGGCAGGATGTCGTCATTGAGCAGGGTGTATTGCTCCTGCACGATCTCGTGCACCGAGGCGCTGAGCTGTTCCAGCAACTCCCCCGGCAGCAGGCCGTCGATGCCGCTTGCGCGGCCGCCCAGGCGGATCTGCTCCTTGATGCCGGACACGCGGATTTCGAAGAACTCGTCGAGGTTGCTCGACACGATGCACAGGAAGCGCAGCCGCTCCAGCAGCGGCACGCGCTTGTCGGCGGCCTGGGCGAGCACGCGGCGCTGGAACTGCAGCAGCGAGAGTTCGCGGTTGAGAAAGTGTTCGGTGGGAAAGCGTGGTTTCAGATCGGGCATTTTCTGGTGTTCTCCGAGCCGGTGCGTGCGGCGAGTCACGATGATGTGACAAAACTGTTACGGAAAAATGACTTGCACGCCAATTCGAGCAGATTACATCAGAAGTGGAAGGGGTGGGCCGGCGCCTGCCATGGAAGTCCGCAGCGCAAGACGGCCGGCTGTGTTGAAGTGTGGTGCGACCAATATGCCGTTGCTGCGCGGTGCTAGAATGTCGCGCTCGGCATCCGCCATCGCTTCAATCCGATTGCTGGCCGGTTGCTCTCCGACTCCTGCCCGAGCCCGAAACCCCCAAAACATGATGCATGAACTGATTGCCGCGGTAGACCTGGGTTCCAACAGCTTCCGTCTTCAGGTCGGCCGGATCGTGAATGATCAGATCTACCCGCTGGACGGCATCAAGGAGGCAGTCAGGCTGGCTGCCGGGCTGTCGCCCGAGAAAGTGCTGGACGAGGCCTCGCAGCAGCGTGGCATCGTCGCCCTCCAACGTTTCCACGAGCGCATCGCGGCCTTTAACCCCGATTCGGTGCGCGCGGTCGCCACCAATACCTTGCGCGTGGCAAAGAACGCGCCGGAGTTTCTGCGCCGCGCCGAAGTGGCGCTCGGCTTTCCGATCGAGATCATCGCGGGGCGCGAAGAGGCACGCCTGATCTACGTGGGCGTGGCCCACACCTTGCCGGATCCGCATCGTCAGCAACTGGTGGTGGATATCGGCGGGGGGTCGACCGAGGTGATCATCGGCAAGAGTTTCAAACCGCTGATGCTCGAATCGCTGTACATGGGGTGCGTGACGTACAGCCTGCAGTACTTCCCCGATGGCAAGGTGGACAAGCGCGGCCTCAAGGAGGCCGAGACCAGCGCACGGCGCGAGTTGCAGGCGATCGCCCACGCCTACCGCGCGGTTGGCTGGGAAGAGGCAGTCGGTTCCAGCGGCTCGGCCAAGGCGCTGGTGGAGATTCTGGAACAGAACGGTCTGTCGGAGCAGGGCATCACCCGTGATGGACTGGAGAAACTCAAGACCATGCTGTTGCGTGCGGGCTCGCTGGAGCGGCTGGATCTGGCCGGCCTGAAGGGCGACCGGGTGCCGGTGCTGTTGGGCGGCCTGTGCATCATGTCGGCGGTGTTCAAGGAGTTCGGGCTTGAGCGGATGGTGTTTTCCGAAGGGGCGCTGCGCTTGGGCGTGCTCTACGATCTGCTCGGCCGATACCATCACCACGACTTGCGCGACGCGACCGTGGATGCCTTCGTCGCCCGCTATCAGGTCGAACGTGCGCAGGCCAGGGCGGTGGCGGGTACCGCCTGTCATCTCCTGGCGTGCCTCGATCCGCGCAGCCGGGACGACGACAACCTGGATCGCCGCTTTCTCGAATGGGCGGCGATGCTGCACGAAATTGGCGTATCGGTCGCGCACGCGAGCTACCACAAGCACAGTGCCTACATCGTCGCCAATGCCGACATGCCGGGTTTTTCGCGCATGGACCAGGCGCGTCTGTCGCGCATCGTGCTGGCCCACCGCGGCAAGCTTGCGCGGGTATCGGGCATCGACCCCGACAGCCCGGACTGGGAGTTGATCGTCTGTTTGCGTCTGGCCGCCCTGGTTCATCGTGCGCGTGACGGGCGTGGTGTGCCACCGGTCACGCTGGCGCGCGACGGGCGCAGCTTTGTGCTGACGGTGCGGGAGGGGTGGCTCAAGCGTCTGCCGCTTACCGCGGCAGCGCTCGAAGAGGAACAACGCCATTGGCTCTCGGTCGGACATGGCTTGAAGATTCGCAACGAGAGCATCAAGCCGGCGATCGTCTAGCCGGTTGACGCATCCATGTCCGAGCATCGGCAATGTCCGCAGTGAATTCGCAACCCGCGCATTCCACCCAAGCTACCGGCCCGATGCGGTCCGGTGACGCCACGCTCCCGGAGTTGTCGATCGAGCCGGGCGGGCCGCCAATCGTGCGGCTGCGTGGAGAATGGACGCTGCGTCGGCTTGCGGCCGACGTTCGCCCGCTGCGCGTGCGTCTCGACAGTCTGGGCAAGCAGGCGGACTGGCGGCTCGACGCGGTCACGCGCCTGGACAGCTTCGGTGCTGCGTTGCTGTGGCGCGCGTGGGGACGGCGCTGGCCCGAGCGGCTGGAAGCGGACGCTGCGGTTCGTGCCACACTCGAACGCGCCGCCGAGAGCGCCGCCATGCCGCTGCCGCGGGCGCGTGCCTTCACCGCGGTCGATGCGGTGGTGGCGCTCGGCGCCATGTTGCTCGGGTTGCTCGCGCACGCGGTCGCGTTTCTGAGGCTGCTCGGTCAGCTCACGCTCGACCTTGCCTATTTGCTGCGTCACCCCGGCGAGTGGCCGCTCAAGGAGTTCTCGGCCAACCTCTTCAAGGTCGGCGTAAAGGCCATGCCGGTGACCGCGTTGGTCGGCTTCCTGATCGGCGTGGTGCTGTCCTATCTGTCGGCCTTGCAGTTGCAGGCGTTCGGCGCCGATATTTTCATTGTGAACATTCTCGGCCTGGGAATCATCCGCGAGTTGGGCCCGGTGCTGGTGTCGGTGCTGGTGGCGGGGCGTTCGGGTTCGGCGATGACCGCACAACTGGGCGTGATGCGCGTCACGGAGGAAATCGACGCTTTGTCGGCGATGGGCATATCACGCACCCAGCGGCTGGTGTTGCCCAAAGTGCTGGCGCTGGCGCTGGCGATGCCCTTGTTGGTGCTATGGACGTCCGGTGTGGCCTTGTTCGGTGGCATGGTGTCGGCGTGGGTGCAACTCGATCTGAGTTTTGCGTTTTTCATCGAGACCCTGCCGCGCGTGGTGCCTCTTGCCAATCTCTTCATCGCATTGTCCAAGGGTTTCGTATTTGGTCTGCTGATCGCCTTGATCGCCTGCCACTTCGGTTTGCGGGTGCAGCCCAACACCGAAAGCCTGTCGGCCAACACTACCGCCTCGGTGGTGTCGGCGATCACCGCCGTGATCCTGGTGGATGCGGTATTCGCCATCGCCACGCGTTCGATCGGGGTGCCCGTATGAGCATGCCGGCTGCGCAGGCGGCAGGGGGCATGCCCCCGGTCGTGGAATTGCACGGCGTGGTCACCCGCTTCGGGACCAATCTGGTGCACGACGGGCTGGATCTGCGGGTCGGGGCGGGTGAGATGGTGTCGCTGGTGGGCGGCTCGGGCAGCGGCAAGACGACTTTGCTACGCCACATCATTGGCTTGACCCGGCCTTACGCGGGCAGCGTGTCGGTGTTTGGCGAGCCGCTGCTGTTCGGTGACCTGAAGGCCCAACGCGCCCGGCGTCGGCGTTTCGGTGTGTTGTTCCAGCAGGGTGCGCTGTTTTCGGCGCTCACCGTGGCCGAGAACATCGGCTTTCCGCTCAAGGAGTTGCGCGTTGCCAGTCAGGATGAGATCCGCGACCTGGTGGCGCTCAAGATGAAGCTCGTCGGGCTGGAGCCGCAGCACGCGCTGTTGATGCCAGCCGAGCTGTCCGGCGGCATGATCAAGCGTGTGGCGCTGGCACGTTCGCTGGCACTGGAGCCCGAGCTGCTGTTGCTGGACGAACCGACTGCCGGCCTAGATCCCGAGCGCAGCGCGGCATTCGTCGAGCTGATACGATCGCTGCAACGGGCATTGGGGTTGACCGTCATTCTCGTCACGCATGACATCGATACACTGGCGGCTTTGTCGACCAAGGTCGCGGTACTGGCCGAACGGCGCATTTTGAGCTACGCCCCGCTGGCCGAGACGGTCGCGCTCGATCACCCGTTCGTGCGCCACTTCTTCGGTGGCGAGGCGGGACGGCGCGCCCTGGCCGCATACATGAAGACATCCGACTGACAGGTTTCGAATAGATGGAAAATCGCGCGCATGCGCTTCTTGCTGGTTTGTTCGTGCTGTTCATGGGCGCCGCGACGGCGCTTGCCGTGTGGTGGTTCTCGGACGAACGTGAAGCCACGACCGACTACGAACTCGTGACCACTGGCAGCATCAGTGGCCTCAACCCCCAGGCGCAGGTCCGTTTTCGCGGCATGGCGGCGGGCAAGGTCATGGGCTTGCGCATCGATCCCCAGTACAGGCGCAACATTCTGGTGTGGATCCGCATCCGTGCCGATCTGCCGATTACCATGGGGACCCGCGCAAGCCTTGGCTATCAGGGCGTCACGGGGCTCGCATTCGTCGATCTCGACGATCGGGGTGCCGATCCCAGGCCGTTGTCCGCCGCGCCCGGTCAGTTGCCGCGCATCCGCCTTGACCCCGGTTTGCTCGACCGTGTCTCCGACACCGTGATGGACGCGCTCGACCGCTTCAAGGGGGTTGCCGACCAGATCGGCGGCTTCTTCGACGAGCAGAATCTCGCCCGTTTTCGCGCCACGCTCGAACGTCTGGAGTCCGCGACGGTGGGGTTGGACGAGACCTTCAGCGAGGCACCCCGCACGCTTGAGTCGATACGCAGCCTGTTCGGTCCGGAAAACCAGGCGCGTTGGTCGGCGCTGTTGTCCAACCTGGAACAGGTCAGTGGCGATGCCGTTCCCGCCGTCGCCGAAATGCGCTTGCTGATGCAAAACCTGCAGACCACGATGCGTCGGGTGGACGCCGCCGCCGGTGCGGCCAGCGACGGACTGATCGACGAGACCCTGCCGCAACTAAACGACTTGCTCAGGGAGCTGAACGACGTCGCGGCAAAGATGGGGCGCCTGATCGACGAGGTCGAATCCAGCCCGCAGATGTTGATCACCGGTCGCGGCCAGCGCCGGCCTGGCCCGGGGGAACGCGGCTTCGAAACGGTGCAGTGAATACCATAGTCATGAAATGAGCCTCATCCCGATGCCGAATCCGAAGCGCCTTGCCTGCGCAATGCTCGCCTTCTCGGCGACACTGTTCGCCGGCTGTACCAGTCTGATCACACCACCGCCGGAACTGGCGGTCTACGACCTTGGTCACCTGAGCGCCGGCACGACCGCCGCACCTGCCATCGTGCCCGCCCAAATCGAAGTGCGGGCGCCGTCCTGGCTGGCCTCGGCCGCGATGCAGTACCGACTCGAGTTCGAGTCACCGGCCGCCCGCCAGTCCTTTACCGAAAGTCGCTGGGCGGCCAGCCCCGCGGAAATGGTGCAGCGTCAACTCGCCCAGGCCTTGATCGCCGGCGGACCGCGGGACGGCCGTTGCCGGCTACGGGTCGAACTGGATGAGTACGTTCAGGTGTTCGACGCGCCCGACCGCAGCGCCGCCGTGCTATCGGCCACGGCCGTGTTGTTGGCCGCGCGCGAGGAGCGGGTACTCGACAGCCGCCGCTTCGACATGCGTATCGCCGCCACCAGTGCCGACGCACGCAGTGGTGTGCTGGCTCACCGCGCCGCGGTAGCTCAGTTCGCCGACGCGCTTGGACGCTGGCTTGATGCGCTCGGGCGCGAAGGCGGGGACGCACTCCGGACGGCGTGCATGCGATGATGTGCGCGAGCACCGGGCAGACGCCGGCGTCCGTGTAGCCCAAGCCGGCGATTTCGGGCACCGGCGGCGCACCAACGATGTCCGACGTTCCATGACACAGCTGGCGTTTCGCCCTTATTCCTTACCAGGAGGCAGACCGATGACCGACGCTGACAGCAACACCGGCACGATCTACGATCGTGGTCTGGAGAAGAACGCGGCCAACTACGTGCCGCTCACGCCGCTCACTTTCATCGAGCGCAGCGCCGACGTCTATCCGGACCGGGTCGCGGTCATCCATGGGCAGCGCCGCTACCACTGGCGGGAAACGCTGCAGCGTTGCCGCCGGCTGGCATCGGCGCTGCGCCAACTGGGGGTGGGACGGGGCGATACGGTAGCGGTGGTATTGAACAACACGCCGGAAATGTTCGAGTGCCACTTCGGTGTCCCTGCTACCGGCGCCGTACTCAACACCATCAACACCCGCCTGGATGCGGAGACCATTGCCTTCATCCTCAATCATGGCGAAGCCCGCGTACTGATTACCGATCGGGAATACTCGGCCACCGCACGCAAGGCGATCGCCCTTGCCGGGCGCACGGAGTTGGTGGTGGTCGACGTCGACGACCCCGAGTACACCGGGCCGGGTGAGCGAATCGGTACGTTCGAGTACGAAGCGTGGCTTGCCGCCGGTGACCCGGGCTTCGCTTTCGAGCCGCCTCGCGACGAATGGGAGGCCATCGCGCTGAACTATACGTCGGGTACCACGGGCAACCCCAAAGGGGTGGTCTACCATCATCGTGGCGCCTACCTCAACGCAATGAGCAACATTGTGAGCTGGGGCATGCCGCCGCACGCCGTATATTTGTGGACGCTGCCCATGTTCCACTGCAACGGCTGGTGCTTCCCGTGGACCGTGGCGGCCATCGCAGGTGTGAACGTGTGCCTGCGCCGGGTTGATCCGCGGTTGATCTTCGACGCCATGCGCAACTACCGTGTCACCCACTATTGCGGCGCGCCCATCGTGCACTCGATGCTCGCCAATGCGCCGGAGAGTTGGCGCGACGGCATCGATCACAAGGTTTACGGGCTGGTTGCCGCAGCCCCCCCTCCGGCCGCGGTGATCGAGGGCATGGCCCGCATCGGCATCGACCTGACCCACGTCTATGGCCTGACCGAGACCTACGGCCCGGCCTCGGTATGCGCCAAGCACGATGAATGGCGGGATCTTCCGCTGGCAGAGCAGGTGGCGCTGAACGGTCGTCAAGGCGTGCGCTACCATGCCCAGGAGGCGATCAGCGTGCTCGACCCCGACACCATGCAGCCCGTGCCGCGGGACGGCGAGACCATGGGCGAGATCATGTTCCGGGGCAACCTGGTGATGAAAGGCTACCTCAAGAACGAAACGGCAACGGCCGAGGCCTTTCGCGGTGGCTGGTACCATACCGGTGATCTTGCGGTAATGCAGAGCGACGGCTACGTCAAGATCAAGGATAGAAGCAAGGACATCATTATTTCCGGTGGCGAGAACATATCGTCGATCGAAGTCGAGGATGCGCTCTACAAGCATCCTGCAGTCATGGCCGCGGCCGTGGTCGCCGCACCGGACGAAAAATGGGGCGAAGTACCGTGCGCCTTCGTCGAACTGCGCGATGGCGCGAACGTCACCGCTGAGGAATTGATCATCCACTGCCGTGCCCACCTTGCCGGATTCAAGACGCCCAAGAAGGTGATCTTCACCACCATTCCCAAGACCTCGACCGGAAAGATCCAGAAGTTCCTGCTGCGCGAGCAGGCGCGTTCCAATGCGGCGATCGAGTAATCGACCCTGCCGACAAAAGAGAGGAGACACGAAATGACCATTCCCGCACCCGCGCCCGTCGTGGCCGACACGCCCATGGTGTTGCGCCGCGACGAAGACGGCGTGGCCTGGCTTACGCTGAACCGCCCGGCACAGTTCAACGCCTTGTCCGCGGCGATGCTGCACGCCCTGATCGAGGAGCTGGACGCGATCGGCTCGGACGCCAGTGTCCGTGTGGTGGTGCTGGCGGGCGAGGGGAAGGCGTTTTGCGCCGGCCACGATCTCAAGGAAATGCGTGGCAACTACACGCTGGCTTTCCAGCAACAGCTTTTCCGCCTGTGCGGCAAGCTGATGATGAAACTCACCCAGTTGCCCCAACCGGTCATCGCGCGCGTGCATGGCATTGCCACGGCGGCAGGCTGCCAACTGGTGTCCATGTGCGATCTGGCGGTGGCGGCGGACGTCGCGCGCTTCGCGGTATCAGGCATCAATGTCGGCCTGTTCTGCGCCACGCCAAGCGTCGGGCTGGCGCGCAACATGGGGCGCAAGCAGGCGTTCGAGATGCTGGTCACCGGCGATTTCATCGACGCGCTCGAAGCGCAGCGGCGCGGACTGGTTAACCGCGTGGTGCCACTCGATGCCCTGGACGACGAAATCGGCCGGCTCACCGCGTCGATCCGCGCCAAATCGCCGGTTGCCATTCGCATGGGCAAGCAGATGTTCTATCGCCAGCTCGAGATGGGTCTGGACGCCGCCTATCAGATGGCATCCGAGACCATGGCCTGCAACATGATGACCGACGACGCCGCCGAAGGGATAGACGCCTTCATGGCCAAACGACCACCACAGTGGCGGGGTAGCTGAGTCGCTGAATTCGGGAACTGCCACGGCGTGTGAAACGCGTTTCGAGCATGCTGATCGATACCCACATCCATCTTGACGCACCCGATTTCGATGCGAATCGAGAGCAGGTACTTGCCGAGGCACGTGCAGTCGGCGTGCAGCGTTTCGTCGTGCCGGGGGTGACGCGTACCAACTTCGCCGACGTTCGGGCACTCGCCGAGACGCATGCGGACGTCCGTTTTGCCCTCGGAATCCATCCGCTGTACGTGGATCGGGCTGATGAAGGCGACCTCGGCGCCCTTGAGGATGCACTGGGGCAGGGTGGGGCGGTTGCGGTCGGCGAGATCGGCCTGGATCATTTCGTGGCGGACCGGGACGAGGCCCGCCAATCGCTGTTCTACGAAGCGCAGCTGCGACTGGCCCGGCGATTCGCGCTGCCCGTCATTCTGCATGTACGGCGCGCCGTCGACCCCGTTCTCAAGCAACTGCGCAGGATCGAGGTGCGCGGCGGGATCGCGCACGCCTTCAACGGCAGCCGGCAACAGGCCGACGCATTCATCGCCATGGGGTTCAAGCTTGGATTCGGCGGCGCGATGACTTATGACGGTTCACGTCGCATTCGCGCGCTTGCCGCAGAGCTGCCGCTTGATTCCATTGTTCTCGAAACCGATGCCCCGGACATTCCCCCGAGCTGGGCCGCGGACGGGCGAACGCAGCCATCGGATCTGTGGCGATTCGCCGAGACGCTCGCCGGGTTGCGCGGTATACCGGTCGAGGAAGTGATCAGCGCCACCGGCCGGAATGCGCTGGCGGTATTCGGCCGGCAGTTGAGCTGACGGCGCCGTCACGGCACAGGCTGCGGCCGGCGGTCAGGCGGTATCGGTGGCGCCGGCGGTGTTGCTCGAGCGCGCGATGAGGTCGGCGATGTCGCGTTTGAGACGGACCGGATCGGGCGCGAAGGTGTCGTACACCATCAGCGAAATGCCGAAAACGTAGGCATAGAGCAACATGCAGCGGCTGGAGGCTTCCTCCAGCGGCACACCACAGGCAAGAAACAGTTCGCGCGCGCAGCGCAGCCGGGTCTCGTCGACTTCGGCGACAATGCCCGCCGCCTGTGGATCTCGGCGTGCCCAGTCGCGCACCGCGAGTTCTATCATCACCCCGCGGCGACTGCGGCTGGCACTATACACGTCGATGACGTGATAAATCTGCTCCAGTTCGCGGCCCGGTTGAGCGCGCGTCTGCTTGATGATGTCGCGAATACGACCGTCCTTCCACTTGGTCAGTACTGCCTTGAGCAAGTCGTTGCGATCCTGGAAGTGCCAGTAGAAACTGCCTTTGGTGACCTTGAGGCGCTTGGCCAGCACTTCCACCCGGAGTCCCGAAATGCCTTCTTCGGCAAGCACTTCGATCGCACCGGCAACCCAGGCGTCGCGATCGAGTTGGATGCGGGTCTTGTTCATGTTGTCGTCCATGCGGGCGAGTATTGACTATCGCGGGACCATACGCTACCGTACGCTCCCATACTGAGGCGTATGGAACGACTTTTTCACGTCGCGGTCAAGCAACAACTCGCCGGGGCGCGGTGACATAATGCCGGAACCGAACGGAACGGCCGTGCCGACTGGCATTGCGGCCGTGAAATGGATAAACCAGCCATAGAAGGAGCGCGGTCTTGAAAATACTGGTGCCTGTCAAACGCGTGGTGGACTACAACGTCAAAGTACGCGTGAAGAGCGACGGTACGGGCGTCGACATTGCCAACGTGAAGATGTCGATGAACCCCTTCGATGAAATCGCGGTTGAGGAAGCGGTACGCCTCAAGGAGGCCGGTGTTGCCAGCGAGGTGGTGGCCGTGTCCTGCGGCGTTGCGCAGTGTCAGGAAACCCTGAGGGCGGCGATGGCGATTGGTGCCGATCGTGGCATCCTGATCGAGACTGACGCGGAACTGCAACCCCTGGCCGTTGCCAAGGCCCTCAAGGCCTTGTGCGACAAGGAGCAGCCGCAACTGGTCGTCTGCGGCAAGCAGGCGATCGACGACGACGCCAACCAGACTGGCCAGATGCTGGCCGCGCTGATGGGCTGGGCCCAGGCGTGCTTCGCCTCCAAGGTGGCGATTGCCGACGGCAAGGCGGTGATCACCCGCGAGGTCGACGGCGGGCTTGAGACCCTGGAGATGGCGCTGCCCGCGCTGGTCACCACCGACCTGCGCCTGAACGAGCCGCGCTACGCGACGCTGCCCAACATCATGAAGGCGAAGAAAAAGCCGCTGGATACGCTTAAGCCGGAAGACCTGGGCGTCGACGTCGCGCCGCGGCTGGCCACGATCAAGGTGTCCGAGCCACCCAAGCGCGGCGCGGGCGAGCGCGTAGCCGATGTTGCGCAACTGGTGAACAAGCTCAAGAACGAAGCAAAGGTGATCTGAAATGGCGATTCTGGTTATTGCTGAGCACGACAATCAGTCGATCAAGGCTTCGACGCTGAACACCGTCACGGCCGCCGCTGCCATTGGTGGCGAGATCCATGTTCTGGTCGCCGGCGCAGGGTGCGCCGCGGCCGCCGCCGAAGCGGCGAAGATCGCCGGAGTGAGCAAGGTGCGTGTGGCCGATGCCGCGCACTACGAAGCTCAGACCGCAGAGAACGTGGCCAAGCTCGTCGTGGACAATGCAGCGGGTTACACCCACATTCTGGCCCCCGCCTCGACTGCGGGGAAGAACATGTTGCCGCGTGTCGCGGCACTGCTGGATGTGGCTCAGATCAGCGACATCGTCGCGGTGGAGGCAGCCGATACCTTTGTGCGGCCGATCTATGCGGGCAACGCCTTGGCGACGGTGAAGAGCGGCGACGCGGTGAAGGTCGTGACCGTGCGAACGACTGCCTTCGAAGCCGCCGCTGAAGGCGGTGCCGCGGCCGTCGAGGCAATGTCCGCTTCGGTCGATCTGGGCTTGAACAAGTTGGTGGGTCGCGAACTGACCAAGTCCGAGCGCCCCGAACTGGGTGCCGCCAAGATCATCGTCTCCGGTGGTCGTGGCCTGGGTAGTGGCGAAAACTACCATAAGTACCTGGAGCCGCTGGCGGACAAACTCAGCGCAGCACTCGGTGCCAGCCGGGCGGCGGTCGATGCCGGTTACGTGCCCAATGACTATCAGGTGGGCCAGACGGGCAAGATCGTTGCACCTCAGCTGTACATCGCCATCGGTATTTCCGGTGCGATCCAGCATCTGGCGGGCATGAAGGACTCCAAGGTGATCGTGGCGATCAATAAGGACCCTGAGGCCCCGATCTTCCAGATCGCCGATTACGGCCTGGTGGCCGATCTGACCGAGGCCGTGCCCGAGCTCACGGCCGCCCTGGGATAGGTGTCGGGCTCGCGAACGCTTCAGGCATGCGTGCCGGGGCCGCGAGGCTGCCGGCACGGTTGGAATGGCAGCTACATGTAAATTCTCTCGCCCCGGTCGCCCCCGGCTCAATACGCCGGGGGCGCCTGACTCATGAATCTTCCGGCCGAACTGTTCTCTCCCGCGTGGCACTGGCTGGCACTGGCGCTGTGCGTGGCGGTTGCCGTGCGCGTCTTCACACGCGTGCCGTGGCAACGTCTGACACAAGCTTCCCACAGTTCGCAGCGCAATCTGTTGTTCGGTTTTGCGGTTTCGCTCGCATTGATGTGGAGCATGAAGGCCGGTGTACACCCCGGCCTGAATCTGCACCTGCTGGGCGCGATGGCGGCCACGCTGTGCCTGGGCGCACCGCTTGCGCTGCTCGCACTTGCGCTTGCGCTGAGTGGTATTGCGCTCAATGGGGAAATTGCGTGGACGGCCTGGCCGATCAATTACGTGCTGATGGCGATCGTGCCAGTCGTGACGGCCAGTGCCCTGAAGTACTTCGTTGAATCGAAGCTGCCGCCGCATTTCTTCATCTTCGTGTTTGTCCTCGCCTTCGTCGGGTCTGCGCTCACCATCCTTACCCAGGGGCTGGCGGCGGTCGTGGCACTGGTGTTGTCGGGCGCCTACGAATGGGATTTCCTGCTGTCGGAGTACCTGCCCTACTTCATGCTGCTCGGTTTCTCCGAGGCGTGGCTGAGCGGGGCGATCGTGACTTTGCTTGTGGTCTATCGGCCGGAGTGGGTCGCCGCGTTCGACGATCGCCGCTATCTGATGGGCAAGTAGTTGCATGCTGCGCTTTGCCTGCATCGGACGCCCGGGGAGACCGACCTTGCAGTAGCAACAAGACGTAATGAATACGCAACCACGAACGAAAACCAAAGGAGCAACGCAATGAGCCAATACCACGCCCCCTTGCGCGACATGCGCTTCGTCATGCAGGAACTGGCAGGACTCCAGGAGATCCAGGGGCTGCCGGGCTGCGAGGAGGTATCCGCCGATCTGGTCGAGGCGATTCTCGACGAGGCTGGCAAGTTCGCCAGCGGCGTGCTGGCGCCGCTCAATTGGACGGGCGACCAGGAGGGCGCGAAATGGGACCACGGCTCGGTGACCACCGCCGCTGGCTGGAAGGAGGCTTACAAGCAGTTCACTGATGCGGGCTGGACTGCCATTGCATGCGACCCGGACTACGGTGGCCAGGGGCTGCCGAAGCTGGTGTCGACGGCAGTCATGGAGATGTGGAAGTCGTCGAACATGGCCTTTTCCCTGTGCCCCATGTTGACCAACGGCGCGATCGAAGCCTTGATGCTTCGCGGCACGGATGCGCAGAAGGCGACGTATCTGCCGAAGATGGTCAGCGGCGAATGGACGGGCACCATGAACCTCACCGAGCCGCAGGCCGGTTCCGACCTGGCAGCCGTCCGTACCCGTGCCGAGCCGCAGGGCGACGGTACGTATCGCATTTTCGGGCAAAAGATCTTCATCACCTATGGCGAGCACGACATGACGGACAACATCGTCCATCTGGTGCTGGCTCGATTGCCCGATGCGCCGGAGGGCGTCAAGGGCATCTCGCTGTTTGTCGTACCGAAGTTCCTGGTGAATGAGGACGGCTCGCCGGGTGAGCGCAACGACGTGCATTGTGTGTCGATCGAGCACAAGCTGGGCATCCATGCCAGTCCCACCTGCGTGCTGGCGTTTGGTGACAAGGGCGGTGCAATCGGCACCCTGATCGGTGAGCCCAACCGCGGGCTCGAGTACATGTTCATCATGATGAACGAAGCCCGGTTCGCGGTGGGCATGGAGGGGCTGGCGCTGTCGGAGCGGGCCTATCAAAAGGCGCTCGAATATGCGCGCGAGCGGGTTCAAGGGACCGAACTCGGCGTGCGCGGCGGCCCCAAGGTTTCCATCATTCATCATCCCGATGTGCGCCGCATGCTGATGTCGATGAAGTCGCAGACCGAGGCCATGCGCGCGCTGGCCTATGTCGTCGGTGCAGCCACCGACAAGGCACACCTGCATCCCGATGCCGAGGTACGTGCGCGCAACCAGGCTTTCGTCGATTTGATGATTCCGGTGGTCAAGGGCTGGAGTACCGAGAACGCGATCGACGTGGCATCCACCGGCGTGCAGGTGCATGGCGGCATGGGGTTCATCGAGGAGACTGGCGCGGCCCAGCACTTGCGCGACGCGCGCATCACCACGATTTACGAGGGCACCACGGCGATCCAGGCGAACGACTTGATCGGCCGCAAGATTGCGCGTGAGAACGGCGTGACGATCAAGGGTGTGATCGCGGAAATGCGTGAGGTGTGCGAGCAGCTTGCCAAGGTCCAGGACGATGGTTTCCAGGCGATTGCCCGTACATTTGGTGCCGGTATCGATGCGCTGGAGTCGGGCACCGAGTACATCTTGCGTACCTACAACGATGACATCAAGGCTGCGTCGGTGGGGTCGGTGCCATTTCTGAAGCTGTTTGGCATCGTTGCCGGAGGCTGGCAGATGGCGCGTGCGGCGATCATCGCGAACGCGCGGCGTGGGCAGGCGGATGGCGACGAGGCGTTCTACACGACCAAGATCGTCACCACGCGCTTTTACGCCGATCATGTGTTGTCGCAGGCGCCGGGACTCGCCTATGCGGTGGTGAACGGCGCGGCTGGCGCACTGGCGCTCGAGGAGTCCGCGTTCGCGCTCTGAAGTGGTGTTCCGGTTGTTTCGTCGCGCCTGTGGCGGCGAATCCTATCCAGTAAAAACGGGGCCGATCGGCCCCGTTTTTATTGATGCAGGCCGAAGGCCTGCAGATCTCGATTACTTGACGTCGGCCTTGGCACGCAGGTCGAGCAGATGCTGTTCGACGCGTTGCTGTTGCAGGCGCTGCTGCAGTTGCGGCTTGACCTCATCCAGCGGCGGCGCTTCCATGTCGCGGATGTCGTCGAGCAGGATGACGTGGTAGCCGAAATCGCTCTTCACCGGGGCGGTGGTGTACTTGCCTTTCTCAAGCGCCACCATGGCCTCGGAGAAGGGCTTCACGAACATGCCGGGGTTGCTCCAGCCGAGTTCGCCGCCACGCTCCTTGGAGCCCGGGTCCATGGACTGCTTGGCCAGTTCCTCGAAACTCTCGCCCGCGGCCAATTTGGCGATGATCGCCTTGGCCTGGTCCTCGGTCTCGACCAGTACATGGCGGGGCTTGTATTCCTTGCCACCCATGCGGTTCTTGATGCTCTCGTACTCGGCGATGATCTCGATGTCGGTCACCGGGTTGTTCTGGACGTAGTCCATCAGGTACGCACGGATCAGCACCGCCTGGCGGGCCAGATCCATCTGGGCCTTGACGTCGTCGCCCTTGTCGAGACCGGCGTTGACCGCTGCTTGGGCAAGCACTTCGCGGCGGATCAGCTCTTCGCGGATCGCGTCGCGCAGTTGCGGGGTTTCGGTGGCGCCCTGGGTGCGCTGTTCGTCCATCATGATGGATGCGCGCGCCGCCGGGATGACCTGGCCATTGACGGTGGCGACGGGTTCGGCAGCGAAGACGGTGTGGGCGAACAGTCCGGCGATCAGCGTGAGCGCGAGACGGCTGGGAAAGCGTTTCATCAATATTCCTCTGCTTGTGTTACTTGGGTTGATTTTCGGCCTCGTCGGCCGTGCGTGCGGTGATTCCGAGGGCATGGATGCGATTCTGCATCATGTCGCCGAGCGCGTCATAGATCAAGCGGTGACGCGCCACCGTGTTCTTGCCCGCGAAGACGTCGGACACGATGGCAAGCCGGTAGTGCCCACCACCACCCTGTGCACCGGCATGACCAGCGTGCAGGGCGCTGTCGTCGGTGATCTCGATCGAAAGCGGTACGAGCGTGGCGAGTTTTTCGCGCATCAACTCCATGGTCGGCGTCATGGCAGCACCTTCTTGAACGGATGCACGCGGGTACGGGCAAACACGCCCTCCGTCACGTAGGGATCCTGTGCGAGCCAGGCTTCTGCGTCGGCAAGTGACGTAAATTCCGCGACAACCAGGCTACCTGCGAAACCGGCAGGGCCAGGGTCCGCAGCGTCTATCGCCGGCATGGGGCCCGCGAGCAACAGACGCCCTTCGTTACGCAAGGCCTCAAGTCGCGCCAGATGGGCTGGACGGGCGGCAAGACGGGTTTCGAGCGTGCCCGGTGCGTCTTCGCCAATGAGTGCATAAAACATCAGGCGGTATTCTCCTCTTCGATGGGTTGGGCGTGGCGCGACAGGTAAACGCCCTGGGCGAGGACGAATGCAAACGTGAGCAGCAGGCTGCCGAACATCTTGAAGTTCACCCACACCGCTTCGGAGAAAGCATAGGCGATCGCGAGATTGAGGCCCCCCATCGCGGTAAAGAAGGCGGACCACGCCAGATTGAGTCGGCTCCAGACCATCATCGGCAAGCGGATGCGCGACTCAAGTGCAGCACGGATGAGATTCTTGCCCAGAAACGCGCTCGACCCCCAAAGGCTTAGTGCAAACACCCAGTACAGCGCCGTCGGCTTCCATTTGATGAAATCGGGGTTGTGGAAAGCCAGTGTCAGTCCACCCATGGCAAGGATCAGCGCCAGACTGATCCACATCATCCGTTCCACCCGCCGGCCGCTGAGTGCGATCGCGGTCACCTGGAGCAGGGTGGCGAGAATGGCCACGATGGTGGCGAGCAGAATCGGCGCCTGCGAGGCAGGAAGCGGTCCGAGCAGTGTCGTGGCCAGCGCATGCGAAGCGGCTTCGTGGCTGCCGGCTAACTGGTAGGCGAGGAAGAACAGGATGACCGGCAACAGGTCGAATACGAGCTTCATGGCGCGGCATTATACCGGTTCGGCGCTGTTGTTTGCGGTCGTACCTGCGGAGGAACCTGGGTCGGCGCGGTTGCGCATGTGGTTGGCAAGCCCCCACAAGGCTTCGTACAACTTGTCCCGCACGGCGCGGTCGGCGATGCACTCATCGAGCGCCTGGCGCATACACAGCATCCACTGGTCGCGCTCGGAACTGCCGATGGCAAAGGGCAGGTGGCGGGCGCGGAGAAAGGGCGGGCCGTAGCGTTCCACGTAGACGTTGGGACCACCCAGCCAGCCTGTGAGGAACAGGCGCAGTTTTTCCGGTGCGTCGCCCAGATCCGGCGCATGCATGGCACGGATGCCCTGCGCGGCCGGCAGGTTATCCATGAGTTCGTAGAAACGTGTCACCAGTTGGGCGACGGTGCGTTCCCCTCCGATGAGTTCATAGGGTGTGGTGGCCACGTACTGGTCCTCGTTCAGTTGCCTTGGGACTGGGCGTGGTCGGTCGACCCGGCGGTATCGGGGAGCCGTGCCACACTCATGTCCGGGTGGGATTTCTCTACCGCCGGGCCGGCGGGAGCGGCGGTACCGCCCGTCCGCCTTGCCGGCGGGAGCGGGAAATGCAGGATGACCCGCAAGCCGTGCGGGTCGCGCGGAAGCAATTCGATTCTACCCCCGTGAGCGCGCATGATCCGGTCGACGATCGCCAGCCCGAGTCCGGCGCCCTTGGTATTCGATCGGGCTTCCTCCAGCCGGGTGAACGGTTGCAGCATGCGGGGCATGTCGGCTTCGGGAATGCCCGGCCCAAGGTCCGCGATCTCCAGCAGGGCTTCATTTCCCGATTTGACGGCGCGAATTTCGATCGGCTGGTCGTCACCCGCATAGCGTATCGCGTTGTCGATCACGTTGGTGATGGCGCGCCGGAACGGCAGCCGACGCAGCGACAAGGTCAGATGCGCGGGCAGGAACAGGAGTAGATCCGTGCCCCGCAGGCGGTATGGCTCGGCGATTTCGCGTACGACCTCGACTGCGTCCACGTCCTCCAGCGGTTGCTGGTCCTCGCCGCGACCGAAATCCAGGAACTGTCCGATGATGCGATCCATCTCCTCGATGTCGGCGACCATGGCGGTCACATCGTCGTCGGGGGCGCCGGACATTTCCACACCCAGCCTCAGTCGTGCAAGCGGGGTGCGCAGATCGTGGGATACGCCGGCCAGGATCAGGGTGCGCTCGGCGTCGGTGCGTGCCAGATCACCGGCCATCTGGTTGAAGGCGTGCGCGACAGCGGCGATTTCCATGGGGCCGTCTTCCGGCAGGGCAGGCGGCCGCTTGCCGCTACCGACCAGGCGGGCCGTCCTCGCCAGACTGCGCAAGGGCGTGCTGACGCGGGTGACAATGAGGAAGGCCCCCACCAGCGCGACGAGCAAGGCACCCGACCCCCACATCAGCCAGTCCAGGGCCCCCACCTGCTGCAGCCGCTCCGGCGGCAACATGACCCAGAAGTCCTCCGGATCGTCCGGCTCCAGGCGGAAGCTCACCCAGAAACCGTCCAGCGTCTTCCAGCGGGAAGCCAGAAGGGTGTGGTCGCCCAACTGGCGGCGTATCTCCTCGGCAAGCAGCGACATCGGACGCGTGTCGGGTAGTGGCAGGGTTTCGTCCGACGGCTCGGAGGGGTAGATGCGAATGCCCTCGAGCGCCGCCAGGTCGATGAGCAACTCGGTGCGCTTCGATACCTCGGCGTTGATCAGGGCAGTGCGGGTGAGATTTACCACGCTGGCGACCATCTGCGCGAGGTCGCGGGCGCGCGCCGGTTCCTGGAAATGGCGGAATATCTGAGACCATGCGACCAGCGCCAGGATCAGCACCAGCGCGATGAGCAGGAACGTCTGCCAGAGAAGGGAGCGGGGCAGGGCGCCCGCCAGCAGGCGGATCACGTCAGCCGCGGAAACCAGCCGCCGCGCAGGCAATCACTCGGCGTGCTCCTCGTCGGTTTCCTCGCGCGAACTTTCTTCCGGAACGAAAACATAGCCAAAACCCCACACGGTCTGGATGTACCGGGGCTTGGACGGGTCTTCCTCCACGAGTTTGCGCAGGCGGCTCACCTGCACGTCGATGGCGCGGTCGAAAACACCATATTCGCGGCCACGCGCAAGCTCCATGAGTTTGTCGCGCGACAGCGGCTGGCGCGGATGCTGGAGCAAGACCTTGAGGAGCGAGAACTCGCCGGTGGTCAGCGCGATCTCCTCGCCTTCGCGCACCAGCACGCGCGTGCCCAGGTTGACCTCGACACGGCCGAAGCGCACGACTTCGTCGTCTACCGTGGGGGCGCCGGGCAGTACGGCCGGGCGGCGGCGCATCACCGCGTGGATGCGGGCAACGAGCTCGCGGGGGTTGAACGGCTTGGGCAGATAATCGTCCGCGCCCATCTCCAGGCCGATAATGCGATCGACCTCGTCCCCCTTGGCCGTCAGCATCACGATGGGCAGGTTGTTCTCCGCGGCACGCAGACGTCGGCAGATTGCCAGTCCGTCCTCGCCCGGGAGCATGAGGTCGAGCACCATCAGGTCGAAGTGCTCGCGATGCAGCGCGCGGTCCATGCTTGCTCCGTCGGTGACCGCCTTCACCGAAAAACCTTGTTCGAGAAGGTATCGGGACAGCAGGTCGCGCAGGCGCGCGTCGTCGTCGACCAGCAAAACCTTGTAGCGTACTTTCTGGTTCATGTCGGAAATCCTGTTGTGCCGCGGCAGCGCATGCTAACGGGCGCGGCAGATGGCCATGCAGTACAAGGGTAACGCTTCGTAAGGTGGCGCGATACGGGCAATACCCGCTTACAAACTTGCGCCAAGCGTGCATTCCGTAACGGACTCGAATACCGCTTTGGGTGTATGTTCGATCGCATGTACCTTGCGAACGCAGAACATCGCCGCCCATGCCGTATCTTCAGATGACGCGTTACAGTTTTCATATTGTGTCCAAACCCCGGCGTGACGGAAAGAGGGGCACGGCCGCAGCCGGGGTGTCCGGCGTACGCGCGCAGCTTCGACTGCGTCTGCGGGCTCTGTGTTCCAGCGCACTGGCGTTGGCAACCTGTTCCATGCTGGCTTCGCCTGCTGCCGCCGATCTCCGCGCTGGTGCCGATCGCCGTACTCCGGGCGAGGCTGAGATCCGGCTCGACGCCGACAGCCTAGTCGAACCGCCAACCGTAATGACGGCGCCCCCTCCCACGCATCGTAGCGAGCTGCGTCGGGTGCTCGTCCGGGACGGACAGTATTTCGAACCCCGGGGCGAACGCAAGCGCTTGAGCGTGGAAGAGCGCGACGCGTTGCGCCGCGAGTTGCGCGAATCGATGCGCGAGGTCTATCCGCCAACAGGCGAACATCGCTGACGCTTGCGGCGTTTCCATGCCCATGCCGTGGAGTGCACGTTACCGGTAGTGAGGTTCTTGGCAACTCGGCCGCGAGCAGCGCCGCGGTGGCCGGACCGGTGCCCGCGGTCTGGCGGGGTTCCGCCATCGATCATCGCGACCTTGCTGGGCGCGCATTGTCCGGCTCCACCGCTACGCTGCCCGGTCCGGTCGGCAAACGCTACAATGCGGGCGCTATGAAGATTCTTGCGCTCGAAACCTCCTGCGAACACGCATCTATTGCGCTGACCCTCGATCACGAAACCCTGAGTCGTGAGCTCGAAGGCCACGCCAATCACTCTGAAAGACTGATCCCGACCGTCCATTCATTGCTTGCCGAAGCAGGGCTGGGACTGGGGCAAATCGACGTGTTCGCGTTCGGAGCCGGGCCGGGCGCATTCACCGGCGTGCGACTGGCCTGTGCGGTTGCGCAAGGCTTTGCCATGGGGCACGACACGGCCACCGCGCCGGTGTGCAGTCTGGCAGCCTTGAGCCTGGATGCGCTGGCAGAGTGGGTGTACGTCGCGACCGATGCGCGCATGGCCGAGGCGTACGCAGCGTGCTACCGCGTTCAGGCCGGGCTGCCTCCCGTCGAACTGGTCGCTCCGGTTTGCGCTGCGCCGCACGCCTTGCCGACGCCGGCGGCAGATGTGGAGTGGATGGCGATTGGTTCGGCCTTCTCCGCCTATCGCGAGTCCCTGTCCGCGGACCTGGATCGGTCCCTGCCCAGGCGATTGGCCGATCACCATCCACGCGCGGCGCAGGTTGCCGAGATTGCCCGACACCTGGCCAGACAGGGGCTGCTCGTCGCACCGGAGATGGCGAGCCCGCTGTATGTGCGCAACAAGGTCGCGCTGACCACGGCGGAGCGCCTGGCACGGGGAGGGCGGGCGTGACCGGCGGTGACGATGGCATCTGCTTCTCGCCAATGAGTCCGGACGATCTGGACTGGGTGCTGTTGCACGAGGTGCGTCTGCATGCCTTCCCCTGGACGCGTGGCAACTTCTCCGACTCGTTGGAGGCTGGCTATGGCTGCTGGGTGATGCGGCACCACGACCAGCCCGTTGCCTACGCGGTACAACTGCTGGTGCTCGATGAGGCGCACCTGCTCAATGTCAGTGTGTGTGTGGAAGCACAGCGACGCGGCCATGCCCGGCGCTTGCTCGATTTCCTGTTTCTCAAGGCGCGCGAGCGCGGCGCCACCCAGATGTTTCTCGAAGTGCGTCCTTCCAACCTGCCTGCGCTGGCCCTCTACAAGAAGATGGCGTTCCAGTCGATCGGCCGGCGTGCGCGCTATTACCCGGCGGCCGATGGTGGTCGGGAGGATGCGATCGTGATGAGGCGCGATCTGTGATGACGAATCCGCGCCGTACCGCAATCCTTGGTGCGATGGGGCTAGGTCCACTATGGCGACTGCGCATTCCAGGTGCGGAGCCGGGGACGAGCGAGTCGACCAGCATGCGCACCGATGCACGCCCGCCGCGGGTCCGTGCCCCGGTCCAGACGGAGGCAGGCGAGGTGCCGGCCGCGGCACCGGCTCGCGTCGCTGCTCCGGCCAGGCCACTGAAGGCCTTCATGCCCCCTGTGCAGACCCATGGGACGGCAGCGGCAGTGGCTTCCGCAAACGTCGATCGATCGCCAACATCCGGGACCGCTCCGGTTGTGGCTTCGGAATCGGTCGACGCGCGCGCGGCCCGCATCGCCACGCTCGATTGGGAAGCGCTTGAGGCCGATATCCGCAGCTGCAGCGCCTGCGGCCTGTGTGAAGGTCGTATGCAGGCGGTGCCGGGTGTGGGAGACCGCAGCGCAGCTTGGTTGTTCGTCGGCGAAGGGCCTGGGGCCGAAGAGGACAAACGCGGTGAACCGTTCGTGGGTCCGGCGGGGCGCCTGCTCGACGCCATGCTTGCTGCCATCGGTCTGGCGCGCAGCGACGGCGTCTACATCGCCAATTCGGTCAAATGCCGGCCACCGTTCAACCGTACCCCGCAGGCAGAAGAGATTGCCACCTGCCTGCCCTACCTGGAACGGCAGATTGCACTGATACGGCCGAGCTTGATCGTGGCCCTGGGGCGCCCGGCGGCCCAGGCGCTGCTGGGTCAGGAGATCAAGATCAACGCGGCGCGGGGCAGGGTGTTCCGGCGGGGCGACGTTCCTGTCGTCGTCACCTACCATCCCGCCTATCTGCTCCGCAATCCGGCCGACAAGGCGCGGGCCTGGGCGGACCTGTGCCATGCGCGCGGCGTGTTCCAAGCTGAAGCGACAGGGCGCGCGGAGGAGGGCTAATCCAGGGGGGGCTGCTTCGATCACTGGGTGACAGGGATACGCCTGCGTTGCGCCCCTCCGGCACTGGCGATGCGGATCAGTGGCTGTGGTCTTCGAGCAGCGATACCGAGTCGAACTCGCGCTGGTTGCGCACATGGCGTAACTGGATGGCGACCATGGTCCCAGCGACGAACAGGCCAAACATCACGATGACGGCGTTGATCGGCACATTCGCCATGATCAAGAGGGCGTAAATGCCGGTCATGGCGAGGATGGACAGGTTTTCGTTGAAGTTCTGCACCGCGATCGAGTGCCCGGCCCCCATCAGAATATGGCCGCGGTGCTGGAGCAGGGCATTCATCGGGACGACGAAGAAGCCCGCCAGCATGCCCACCAGGACCATCATGGCCATCGCTACGCCGCTGCTCGTCACCCAAACCATGGCGGTTACCACGACGCCCATGGCAATCCCGAGCGGAATCACGCCGACGGCACCTTTCAAGCACACCAGTCTGGCCGCGGCCACCGAACCGAGCGCGACCCCCACGGCGACGACTCCCTGCATCAATGAAGCCTGCGAAAGATCGAATCCCAGATTGTGTTCCGCCCACTTGATCACGATGAACTGCAGGGTGGCGCCGGCACCCCAGAACAAGGTCGTGACCGCGAGCGAAATCTGACCCAGCCGGTCGCGCCAGAGCAGGCGGAAACAGTGGCCGAAATCATGCAGCAGGTAGAGCGGGCTGTTGCGCAGCGGTTTGTGATCCACGCCGGTGTCGGGAACGAACACGTTGAACACCGCGGCAACCAGATACAGCACGCCCACCAGCGCGATCGCAGCCGTGAGACCCTGGCCGGGAAGCAGGCGCGACAACCAGGCGAGCGCGTCGGCGTGGATCAGCATCCCTCCCAGTACCGTACCCAGGATGATGGCACCCACGGTCAATCCTTCGATCCAGCCGTTTGCCACCACCAGCAACCGGTGCGGCAGGTACTCGGTCAGAACGCCGTACTTGGCGGGCGAATAGGCGGCCGCGCCCAGACCGATGACGGCGTAGCCAAAGAGTGGGTGAAACCCCAGCAACAGCAGCAGACAGCCGCCAATCTTGACCGTGTTGCTGATCAGCATCACCCGCCATTTCGGCATGGAGTCGGCGAAAGCGCCGACGAACGCGGCGAGCAGTACGTAGGACAGCGTGAAAAAAAGTTTGAGCAGCGGCTCGAACTGTTCCGGCGCCGCGAGTTCCCGGAGCAGGGCGATCGCAATGATCAGCAAGGCGTTGTCGGCAAGCGCGGAAAAGAACTGCGCCGCCATGATGATATAGAAGCCGAGCGGCATCGACGGGCGCCGTCTGTGGATGTGAAGCGCGGTTTATATCACGGAGTGATTGCCCGGATCGCATCGTTGCGAAGAAAAGGCGATTTGCATCCGAATCCGCAGGACACGCAGCTGATCGTGAAGGAGTACGCGTGCGGCGCGTTTTCGCCCCCACGGTTCACGCAATGTGTTGTATTCTCTACACATAAATTCGATTTATGGAGTAGTCGTGGCAGATCGCAGATTGCAGGTCTTCAGCGCGGTGGCCAAACATGGTTCATTCACCCGCGCGGCAGAGCACTTGTTCATGACCCAGCCCGCGGTCACCTTCCAGATCAAGCAGCTGGAAGAGCACTTCAACACCCGGCTGCTTGAGCGCGGCCATGGCAAGGTCACGCTCACGCCCGCAGGGGAGATCGTTCTCGCCTACGCCGAACGTATCCTGAACATGAGCGACGAGTTGGAGTCGCGCGTTGCCGAACTCACCGACGAGTTGTCGGGCGTGCTCAGCATCGGTACCAGCACGACCATCGCGGCCTACTGGATGCCACGCTTGCTCGAGCGCTTCAAACGCAAGTACCCCAGGGTTATACCGCGGGTGGTAGTCGGAAACTCAGAGCTCACTGAAGATCGGGTGGCGGCACGCGACCTGGACATCGGCCTGATCGAGATCGTCAGCGACCAGAGCGGCATAGAACGCCGTTCCGCGGCGCGTGACGAGTTGCTGGTAATCTGCAGCCCAGGCCACCCCTTGACCCGCAAGCGCGAGCTTGCTGCTGAAGATTTGCTTGAGTACCCCTTCATCACCCGCGACTCAGGCAACGCCATCCGCGATCTGGCGGAGGAGTTCTTTACCGCCGCGGGCGTACCGACCGAAGCCTTGCAGATCTGCGCCGAACTCGGGAGTCTTGCGACGGTGAAGCATCTGGCGGCCGAAGGCCTGGGCTATGCCATCGCTTCGAACGCTGCGATCAAGCGCGATGTAGGGGAAGGGCGCCTCGCCGCCATTCCCCTGGCCCCCCGGCTCTACACGCCGCTTGAGGTCATCGTGCCCAAGGACAAGTTCCGTTCCCGCTTGATCACCACCTTCGCCGATCACGCCACCGTCGAACTCGGCAAGATGGCCGAAGAGTTTTCACGGGCGGATTGATGGCCAAACCCAAGTCTGCTTTCGTTTGTTCCGAATGCGGGGGACAGGCCCCGCGCTGGCAGGGGCAGTGTCCTCACTGCAAGGCATGGAATACCCTGGTCGAAACCCGCATGGAGCAGGGCAGTGGGGGCGGGCGCTTCGCAGCGCTGGCGGGCGGCACCGCGGTCTTGAAACCGCTCGCCCAGCTCGAACCTCGTGAGGAGCCGCGCATCCCGACCGGACTGGATGAGTTCGACCGCGTTCTAGGTGGCGGTCTGGTCGCCGGGGGCGTGGTGCTGATCGGCGGGGATCCCGGCATAGGCAAGTCCACTCTGCTGTTGCAAGCGCTGGCATTGCTTTCCAGCCAAGTACCGGCGATCTACGTGAGCGGTGAGGAGTCGGGCGAGCAGGTGGCATTGCGCGCCCGGCGCCTGCAGGTGGACGCGACGCCGCTGTTACTGCTCGCCGAGATCAACATGGAGCGCATCATCGCCACGTTGACCGACGCCCGCCCCCGCATTGCTGTGGTCGACTCGATCCAGACCGTGTATTCGGAAGCACTGCAATCGGCGCCGGGGTCGGTGGCACAGGTACGCGAATGCGCCGCTCAACTGACGCGTTTTGCCAAGCAGAGCGGGGTCAGCCTGATCATGGTCGGACACGTCACCAAGGATGGCACCCTCGCGGGACCGCGCGTGCTGGAGCACATTGTCGACACCGTGCTGTACTTCGAAGGTGACACCCATTCCAGCTTTCGACTGGTGCGCGCGTTCAAGAACCGCTTTGGCGCCGTGAATGAACTGGGCGTTTTCGCCATGACCGATCGCGGCCTGCGCGGCGTCAGCAACCCGTCCGCAATCTTTCTTTCGCAGCACGACCAGCAGGTGCCCGGAAGTTGCGTACTCGTGACCCAGGAAGGTACGCGCCCGTTGCTCGTGGAAATCCAGGCGCTGGTCGATGCCGCCCACAGCCCCAACCCCCGGCGCCTGTCGGTCGGCCTGGAACAAAACCGGCTGGCAATGCTGCTGGCGGTGCTACACAAGCACGCCGGCGTGGTCTGTTTCGATCAGGACGTGTTCGTCAACGCGGTCGGCGGCGTAAAGATCACCGAACCCGCAGCTGATCTTGCCGTGGTCCTTTCCATCGTCTCGTCCTTGCGCAGTCGCGCACTGCCGCACGGTCTCGCAGCTTTCGGCGAAGTCGGCCTCGCTGGCGAGATTCGTCCCGCGCCGCGAGGCCAGGAGCGGCTCAAGGAGGCCGCGAAGCTCGGTTTCACGACTGCCATCGTGCCCAAGGCCAACGCACCGAAGCAGGCCATCGATGGGCTGCGGGTAATCGCAGTCGACCGTGTCGAGCATGCGATTGAACGAGCGAGGGAGTTGGACTAGTGCCTGTGGAGTCGGTAGCTGCGCGATCACAGGTGAGTCACCAAGTGCGCGCGGCTATCCAACATTCAATAGTTTACATAATACAAATTATGGTGGTTTTGGAACCAGATCCAGAAACCAATCTCAAAGCCATAGGATGCAAAACTGTATAAATGTATAGTACTCTCTGTGCGTGCCAAATCAGCTTACCAAGGAGACCGCAAACATGGCAGTGAGACTACCTTTACGCCGCTCCAGCATCGTCGTGGCGCTCGGTTTGGGAACAGGCGCACTGTTTGGTGCCGGACTATGGTTGCCAGGGCTCGGCCTCAGTCTGCTGGTCGGTGCGCTGGTACTCGGAGAGCACAGCTCGTGGCTCGGGCGCCGTACGGGACGACTCGACTTTCTCCGTCTTCCGCGGATATGAAACAGTCGGCCGTTCCGGGCGGCGGCCGACTGCGGATCGTCACCGCCTCCATCAGGCCGGCGAGGCGCTACAGATCTTCTCGAGCAGCAGGCGTACCTGTTCCATGGCCTCAACGAGTACCTTGTCGATACTGGCAAACTCGATCTGATTGGCGCTGTCGTGCCGGCCTGCCGCATAGTTGGCAACAACGTTGATGGCGGCGTACGGGAGTTCGAGCTCCCGGGCAAGTGCGGCTTCAGGCATCCCGGTCATGCCGACGACGTCGGCGCCGTCCCGCTCGAGCCGGTTGATCTCGGCGGCAGTTTCGAGCCGCGGCCCCTGGGTCGTGGCGTACACCCCGCCATCCACGAGCTCGATGCCGGCGTCCTTACCAGCCGTGACGATGCGACGCCGTAAGGTGGTGTCGTAGGGGTGGGTGAAGTCGATGTGGCGTACAGGCTGATCAGTGCCCTCGGCAAAGGTGGCCGCCCTTCCCCACGTGTAGTCGATGATCTGGTCGGGCACAATGAGTTTGCCTGGGCCCAGATCGGCGCGGATGCCACCTACCGAGGCGATCGAGACGATGGCGCTGACTTTTGCGTGCTTGAGCGCCCAGATATTCGCGCGATAGTTGATCAAATGCGGGGGAATGGTATGGCCGTAGCCGTGGCGGGCGAGGAATACCACGGGTTGATCGCACAGGCGACCAAAGATCAGGGCGCCGGAGGGCTCTCCGTAAGGCGTCCGGGCGACTTCGCGCCGAACGATCTCGAGGTTGGACAACTGCGTAAGCCCGCTGCCGCCGATGACTGCCAACATGTAAGTACTCCGCCTGAGTGTTGTTCGGGCGGAATTCTAGCCGCGCGCGGCGGCAGCGTCACGCCGCAGGCAATCCGTTCGATGCTGGCGGCCGGCTGTGGCGGCCGACTGCCGTCGAGTACCCCGTAACCCGCATGTTGCGATGCAAAATCAGTGGTATACTTGCGAACTTTTTTTAAAATTATCGGCTTACCCCAAAATGTCCCGCGCGCTCCGCAACATCGCAATCATTGCCCACGTCGACCACGGCAAGACCACGCTGGTAGACCAGCTCCTCAAACAGTCCGGCACCTTCGCTGCCCATCAGGCCGTCAACGAACGGGTGATGGACAGCAATGACCTGGAGCGTGAGCGCGGCATCACGATTCTCGCCAAGAACTGTGCGATCCAGTACGGAGAGACGCACATCAACATCGTCGACACCCCGGGGCACGCCGACTTCGGCGGAGAGGTCGAGCGCGTGCTGTCCATGGTCGATGGCGTGCTGCTGCTCGTCGACGCGGTTGAAGGCCCGATGCCGCAGACGCGTTTCGTCACCCGCAAGGCGCTTGCGCAAGGTCTCAAGCCCATCGTGGTGATCAACAAGATCGACCGACCGGGTGCTCGCCCGGACTGGGTGATCAACCATACTTTCGACCTGTTCGACAAGCTCGGCGCCACCGAGGAGCAGCTGGACTTTCCGGTGATCTACGCCTCGGGTCTGAACGGTTTTGCGGTGGAGAACCTCGACGACGAGCGCAAGGACATGCGCCCCTTGTTCGAAGCCGTTCTGAAACATGTTCCTCCTCCGCCCGTGGATGCCGAGGGACCGTTGCAGATGCAGGTTTGCTCGCTCGACTACTCGACCTATATGGGACAGCTCGGCATTGGGCGGATCAAGCGCGGACGCGTGCGCCCGAACCAGGAAGTCGTGGTGATGTACGGCGACGAGAATCGCGGCAAGGGCAAGGTCAGCCAGGTGCTCACTTTCAAGGGCCTTGAGCGCACGTCCGCGGATTACGCCGAGGCCGGTGACATCGTGCTGATTGCCGGGGTGCAGCAGGTCAATATCGGGGTCACGCTGTGCGATCCGGATGCACTCGATGCCTTGCCGCCGATCGCCGTCGATGAGCCGACGTTGACGATGAACTTCATGGTCAACGCTTCGCCGCTCGCCGGCCGTGAAGGTAAATTCGTCACCAGCCGACAGATTCGCGAGCGTCTGGAAAAGGAACTGCTCAAGAACGTCGCGCTGCGGGTGAACTTCACCGAAGACGCCGATGTGTTCGAGGTCTCCGGTCGCGGCGAACTCCACCTCACCATTCTGCTCGAGAACATGCGCCGGGAAGGGTATGAACTGGCGGTGGGGCGCCCGCGCGTGGTGTTCAAGGAAGTCGACGGGGTCAAGTGCGAGCCCTACGAGATGTTGACGGTCGACGTCGAGGAAGACCACCAGGGTGGTGTCATGGAAGAGCTGGGCAGGCGCCGTGGCGAGATGCAGGACATGCAACCCGATGGCAAGGGCCGGGTGCGCCTCGAGTACCGCATTCCGGCACGTGGGCTGATCGGCTTCCAGGGCGAGTTCCTGACGCTGACCCGCGGTACCGGTCTGGCGAGCCACGTGTTCGACGACTATGGCCCGGTGGCCGGTGCCATGAGCGAGCGGCGCAACGGCGTGCTGATTTCCCAGAACGATGGTGAAGCGGTGGCCTACGCGCTGTGGAATCTCCAGGATCGCGGGCGCATGTTCGTAAACCCAGGTGAAAAGCTGTACGAAGGCATGATCATCGGCATCCATTCGCGCGACAACGATCTGGTGGTGAACCCCATCAAGGGCAAGCAGCTCACCAACGTGCGTGCGTCGGGCAAGGATGAGGCGATCAACCTCACGCCGCCGATCCAGCTCACGCTTGAGTCGGCCATCGAGTTCATCGCCGACGACGAACTGGTGGAGATCACGCCCCAGTCTATCCGCTTGCGCAAGCGTTTCCTGAAGGAGAACGATCGCAAGCGCGCGGCTAAAGCCGAAGGTTGAGCGGCGGGAGGGGCGCCGTCCCCTCCTCCTCTCCCTCGACTTCACGTCACCCAGAACACGGGTGACCGATGCGCCCGTCTGATCGATCGCCTCCCGCTACAAGCGGACGATCGATCAGACGGGCGTTTTTCGTTCGCCTGGCACGGAACGCCGTGCCCACCTGCTCCGCAATTGGCGGATCGATGCGTGCTTCGGCAGACTGCTAGCCTTCGCGAGCGCGCAGATAGGCTTCGAACTCTGCTCCGATTTCCGGATGACGCAAGCCGAGCTCCACCGTTGCCTTCAGATAGCCGAGCTTGGAGCCGCAGTCGTATCGCACGCCCGAATACTGATAGGCGAGCACGGCTTCTTCCTTGAGCAGGGACGCAATCGCGTCGGTGAGCTGCAACTCCCCTCCCGCCCCCGGCTTGAGGGCGCGCAAGTGGTCGAATATGCGCGCCGTGAGAATGTAGCGGCCGACCACCGCCTGCGTCGATGGCGCCTTGTCCGGACTGGGTTTCTCTATGATCCCGGTGACGCGCTGCACGTCGCCGTCGCGCTCTTCGGTACTGACGATGCCGTACTGGCGGGTGTGCTCGCGGGCGACGTTCATCGTGCCGAGCACCGAGCAGCGGTTGTAGTTGTAGACCCGGACCATCTGCGCCATGACCGGCGCGGCGTCCCCGTTGTCGAGCAGATCGTCGGCCAGGATTACGGCAAAGGGCTCGTCGCTGCCGACAACTGCCGATGCGCACAGTACCGCATGCCCCAGCCCGAGTGCCTCGGCCTGCCGGATGTAGATGCAATTGACGCCTTCCGGTACCGTCTTGCGCACGATCTCGAGCAAATCCTGCTTGCCGCGCGCCTCGAGTTCGGTCTCGAGTTCGTAGGCCTTGTCGAAGTGATCCTCGATGGAGCGCTTGGTCCGGCCGGTGATGAAGATCATGTCGGTAATACCGGCTGCCACTGCTTCCTCGACCGCGTACTGGATCAAGGGTTTATCGACGATAGGCAGCATTTCCTTGGGACTGGCCTTGGTCGCCGGCAGGAAGCGGGTGCCCATTCCGGCTACCGGGAACACCGCCTTGGTGATTTTTCGCATTCGGGTGTAACTCCGCTGATTCAATCGTTCAAACGCAATCGCTCATGCCGGCTCGTCGAGCAAAGCGAGCAAGCCAGCTTCATCGAGCACGGCCACGCCCAGCGCCTGAGCCTTGTCGAGCTTGGAGCCGGCCTCCGCGCCGGCCACCACGAAGTCGGTCTTGCCGGACACCGAGCCGGTGACCTTGCCGCCGTGTCTTTCGATCAAGGCCTTGGCGTCATCGCGCGTCATGGTCGGCAGGGTGCCGGTGAGGACAAAGACCTTGCCCGAAGCCCTGCCCTCCGCTGCTGCCTGTGGTTCGCCCTCGGGCCAATGCACGCCGGCCGCCCGTAGTTGTTCAATCACTTCCAGATTGTGGGCTTCCGACAGAAAGGCAACGATGCTCCGGGCAACGATCGGTCCGACGTCGGGTACCCGCTGCAGCGCGGCTTCATCGGCCTTCAGCAGCGTCTCGAGGTTGCCGAAGTGCCGGGCCAGGTCACGCGCAGTTGCCTCGCCGACGTTGCGGATGCCCAACGAGAAGATGAAGCGCGCGAGCGTGGTTTCGCGGCTGCGATGGATTGCCGAGAGCAGATTCTGCGCCGATTTCTCGCCCATCCGCTCCAGGCTGGCCAGCGCGAGCAGACCGAGGCGGTAGAGATCCACCGGGGACTTGACGATGTTGGCGTCGACCAACTGATCGACCAGCTTCTCGCCCAGACCTTCGATATCCATGGCGCGCCGCCCGGCGAAATGCAGGATGGCTTGCTTGCGCTGTGCCGGGCAGAACAGACCGCCGGTACAGCGAGCCACGGCTTCGTCCTCGCCGCGGACCACGTGCGAGCCACAGACCGGGCACGCAGGAAAACGTGCGAGCAGATCGAAGCGCGGCAAATCATGTTCGCGGCGGGCCGTAATGGGGGCCACGACTTCGGGGATCACATCCCCGGCGCGCCTAACGATCACCCAGTCGCCGATGCGCACGTCCTTGCGGTCGATTTCGTCCTGGTTGTGCAGGGTCGCGTTGGTGACCGTAACCCCGCCCACGAACACCGGTTCCAGTCGGGCGACCGGAGTCAGCGCGCCGGTGCGGCCGACCTGCACGTCGATGTCGAGCAGCCGGGTGATTTCTTCCTGCGCCGGGTACTTGTGAGCGACCGCCCAGCGTGGCTCGCGCGTCACGAAACCGAGCTCACGTTGCAGGTCGATGCGGTTCACCTTGTAGACGACGCCGTCGATGTCGTACGGCAGACGATCGCGCATCTCGGCGATACGGGCGTGGAAGTGGACCAGCTCCTCGGCACCTTGTGCCACACAGCGATGCTCGCAAACGGGCACGCCGTGGCGGGCGAGCGTTTCGAGGAAACCCGCCTGGGTGTCCGGAAGGTCAAAGCCCTGGTGTTCACCGTAGCCGTATGCGAAGAAGGATAAGGGCCGGCGCGCGGTGATCCGGGCATCGAGCTGGCGGACGGCGCCGGCTGCGGCGTTGCGCGGATTGACGAAGACTTTCTCGCCATGGATGCGCTGGCGTTCGTTGAGCCGCTCGAAGGCGTCGCGGCGCATGTAGATTTCGCCGCGCACTTCCAGCAACGGCGGTGCGTCACCTTCGAGTTGCAGCGGAATCTCACGTATCGTCCGGACCGTGTGCGTGACGTCTTCGCCGGTTTCGCCATCACCGCGGGTCGCCGCGCGCACCAACTGGCCACGTTCATAGCGCAGGCTGATCGCCAGGCCATCGAACTTCAATTCCGCCAAATACTCGACCGGCGGATCGCCGGCAGCTAGCCCAAGCCCGTTGCGCACGCGCTGGTCGAAGGCGCGTGCGCCGTCGGCCGTGGTGTCGGTCTCCGTGCGGATGGACAGCATCGGCACGCCGTGGCGGACTGCTGCGAGTTCGGGCATGGGGGCACCGCCGACCCGCATGGTCGGGGAGTCGAGGGTGGCCAGTTCGGGGTAGCGGTTTTCGAGCGACTGCAGTTCTCGGAACAGGCGGTCGTACTCGGCGTCCGGCACCGTTGGCGCATCGAGCACGTAATAGGCGTGGTCGTGACGACGAATCTCGTCGCGCAGTGCGGTCACCCGCGCTGCGATATCGGCGGGGGCGGTGCTCATGCGGAGAACAGTCTTAAAGCCAGTGTGCTGCCGGCCGGCATTCCGGCTTCGGCCATGCGCGCCTGGAAGTGCTGGATCTGCGATCGGATCAACGCCGCCGACTCGGGGCCGAAGCTGGTGCGGTTGTCGTCCACGATACTGCCTTCCAAGGAATGCGCCATCTGGTTTGCGACGCGCATCATGCGGTCGAAGGCCCCTACCCCATCGAGCACCAGTGGCACGTCGATCAGCAGCGTCAGCCCGGATGTGTGGAGATGGCGCATCTCGCTGGCCGAGAACAGTGACGGTTCCATGTTGCTCAACGAAAACAGTGTGCGACCGTCCTCGTCGTGGGCGTGGAAAGTGCCGTCGTCGCCCAGCATCATGCCGTTCGCTTCGGCCAGGGCGCGTACCTTGGTGCCTGCGAAGGGGTGTTGATGGGCGATGATGTTGACACCGACCTGCACGTCAACACTGGCACAGAAGCGGTCGACTTCGGCCGCACTGGCGAGCGCCGCCGCTCGCGCAGGTACGTCCGCCGGTACGGCGAGGAACTGGTCTGCGACACGCTGGACGCCTTCGGAGAAGCGCACGAAATCGGCCTCGCCGATCGCGCCCCGGCGGCTGACCATCTGCATCGCGACGCAAAACCAATGGAATTGTCCTGTCGTGTGTCCGGTAAGAGCACGCCAGACGTTGCCGGCATCGTCAAAGGCAAACCAGCGCATGCTGCGGTTGAAGCCCTGAAGCTGGTCTTTTTGCGCCGCCCACAGACGGCCGGCATCGAGCGGTTCGATGGACTCGATGCGGATCACGCAATCGATCCTCGGGTCGATTGCGTCCGGCGCGCCGGGGGTGTTCTGACGACCCGATGGCGTACTGGCCGGCGTGGCGGTCGCCGGCCGCGCCAGCGGTTCGACGCCCGGTTCCAGGCGAGCGTCCTGTGGTTCGACACGGTGGCCGGGACGCATCGCCTCGTCCTGTTCCCGCGGCTCGAGCAGTACGTCGCGATGCTCCGAGCGGAATGCGGACTCCGCCTGCTTGCGATGCTTTCGCTCCTGCCACTTGTTGTAGGCAATGATGCCCACCACGGCCGCAACGCCGAGCGCGACCAGCCCGATCTGCAATTCGCTATCCATCTATTTTCCCGTTATCACGCTGGCGCGGGCTCAGCCATGCGCAGCGCTTCTTCGATATCCACTTCCACGACCCTGGATACCCCTTGTTCCTGCATCGTCACACCGACCAGTTGTTCGGCGATCTCCATCGTGATCTTGCTGTGACTGATGAACACGAACTGGGTTTGCGACGACATCCGCTTGACCATCTGGCAGTAGCGTTCGGTGTTCGCATCGTCCAACGGCGCGTCGACCTCGTCAAGCATACAGAATGGCGCCGGATTGAGCTGGAACATCGCGAACACCAGTGCGATCGCGGTAAGCGCCTTCTCCCCACCCGACAGCAAGTGAATGGAGGTGTTCTTCTTGCCTGGCGGTTGCGCCACGATCTGAATGCCAGCGTCGAGGATTTCGTCACCGGTCAGCACCAGCCGCGCCTGCCCGCCACCGAACAGTTGCGGGAACAGCGTGCCGAACTGGCGGGTGACGGTGTTGTAGGTTTCCTGCAGCTGTTCGCGGGTCTCGCGGTCGATGCGGCGGATCGCATCCTCCAGCGTCAGGATTGCCTGCGTCAAGTCCTCGTATTGCGCGTCCAGGTAGCCCTTGCGCTCGCTCGCACTGCTCAGTTCGTCGAGGGCAGCGAGGTTGACCTGGCCGAGTTCGGCAATTTCCCGCGCCAGGCGATTGACGTCGCGCTGCAGACTGGTTTCACGCAGATCGGCGGTCAGCAGCGGCAACAGCGAAGCTTCGTCGGCACTCGCCTCGACCAGGCGTTCGGCGAACTGTGCCGCAGCCAGTTCCGCGGCCTGCACCGCCAGGCGCAATTCACCGACCTGGTTGCGGGCTGGCCCCGCCTCCTGCTCGGTACGCAGTCGGGCTTCCTCGGTCTGCTTGAGTCGCGCAGCGATCTGCTCCTGCTGATCGCGGCAGGCGGCCAGCGCGGTCTCGCGCCGCTGGCGCAGCGCCAGTGCTTCCTGCAGCGCATCACTGGAGCGCAGGGTGTCGGTGGCGGACAACTCCTGTTCGCGGGTGTGCGCCTCCTCTTCCAGGCGTCGTAACTGTTCGTCGGCGAGTGCGAGATTGCGCTGGATCTCGTCCAGTTTGGCGGTGCATTCGCGTTCGGAAAAACGCGCCTCCTGCAGCTCGCGTGCCATTGCCTGTTCCAGCGTGCGCGTCTCGCGCAGGGCGCGGTCATGTTCGGCGAGCAGTTCGTCCGCTGCCGCGAGGCGTTGGCGCTGCAGTTCGGCCAGCTCCGAAAAGCGTTCGAACTCGAGTTCGGCGCGCGACAAATGTGCCCGCTCCTGCTCCTCCTGATGAGCGACGTCGGCCAGATCGCGCGTCACCCGTTCGCTGCGCTCCTCGGCCCGTTGGCGGGCCTGCACCAGCTTGAGATGTTCGACCTGAGCGTCGTGACGGCGCTGCTGCAGCAACTGGAGTTCACGACGGTGCTCGGCGACGCGCTGCTGAACGTCCTCGGCGTCGGCTTCGGCGGCGATCAGCGCGTCGTGTGCGAGATGGGCCAGCTCTTCGCGGGCGGCCTGCTCTTCGGCCAGTGTGTCGATTTCCCGCTGGCGCTCCATCACGCCATGGGTGCGATCGCTGGCGGCGAAGTGCACCAGTGCGCTGCGACTCAGCAACTGCCCCGCTTGGCTGACCAGCACCACGCCTGGCGGTAGTTCGGCTGCCCGATCCATCCAGCCGGTGAGCGTATCGGCCACGTGGAAACCTGCCAACCATTCATCGAGCAGGGCCGCCACCTGCGGGTTCGTCGCATGTACCCGCCCGCGCAACGCGGGTATGTCGGTGAGGTGTGGGATGGACGTCGCCGCGCCGTCCGGCACACCCGCGGGCAAAACCACCGCAAGCGATTCGGGCGGCGTTTCGTCCAGTACCGCTGCAACCGCTGCGGCCACGTCACCGGTGAGCGCACCGAGGCGCTCGCGCAGGGCGGCCTCCACCGCCGTTTCCCAACCCGCTTCCACCCGCAACGATTTCCACAGGGGCGCCAGCGATTCGAGTCGGTGGCGCTTGAGCCAGTCACCCAGTTTGCCCTGAGACTGGACCTTGGCCTGCAGTTGCAGCAACGCGTCCCGCCGCGCCCGCAACTCGGTGACCGCGCGCTGTGCCTGGCGCTCATGGTCGAGCGCTTGCTTGAGCGCTGCCTGGGCTTCAGGCGCACGCGCCTGCAATTCGCCGAAATGCTGTTCCAGCATCTGCAGGCTATCGCCCAGTGCGTCCAGTTGCGCCTCCGAGCGAGCGATCTCAAGTTCGTCGGGGGCCTCGATCGCTGCTTGTTCGGCGGCGATGCGCTGTCGGCGTGTTTCCAGCGCTTCCAGCGTGCGACGCGCGCTTGCCCGGTTGGCCTCTTCGACGCGCAGTTGTTGTTCGGTCTGCGACAGTTCGCGTCGTGCGGCGGATGCGGTGGCTTCCGAGTTCCGCCTGAGCGACTCTGCCTCGGGCAGCGCCGTAGCCACCTCGTCGTGTCGCGCTTCGGCCTGTGCCACGCGCAACGTGGCGTTTTCCAACAGTTCGCGCCAGCGCGACTGGTCGTCCTGCAGTCCGGTACGTCGCTCTCCCCACTGCAGGCGCTCGCGTTCCAGTTCCTCCAGGCGCGCGTTCAAGCGCGTCCGGGCATCGGAGAGATGGCGTATCTCCCCCTCCAGCCGGCTCACTTCGGCACTGATGGCGAACAAATCGGTCTGCGCGGCGTGGGTGGCCTCGGAGGCGGCAAAATGCGCCTCGCGCACCGCTTCGACCTCGGCCTCCAGTTCCTGCAGGCGGGCACTGTCCGCCTCCATTCTGCGGCTGAGTTCGTTCAGCGCAGCCTGCAGGCGGTCGCGCTCATCCAGCGCCTCGTTGCGCTTGAGCAGCCATAGCAGATGCTGGCGCTGGGTGTGGGTTGCGCTGAGTTCGCGAAAGCGCTGTGCGACCGCGGCCTGGACCGTCAGCCGCTCGATGCGCTCGCCCAGTTCGGTACGGATGTCATCCAGTCGGGCGAGGTTGTCGCGCGCGTCTGACAGACGTCCCTCGGTTTCCTTGCGCCGTTCGCGATATTTGGTGACGCCTGCAGCTTCTTCCAGAAAACCGCGGATATCCTCCGGGCGCGCCTCGATGATGCGCGAAATCATGCCTTGTTCGATGATCGCGTAGGCGCGCGGGCCGAGGCCGGTGCCCAGGAAGAGGTCGATCACGTCCTTGCGGCGCACGTGGACGTTATTGATGTAGTAGGTGGATTCGCCGCTTCGATCGAGCACCCGCTTGACCGAGATCTCGGCGTAGCGCGACCACTGTCCGGCCGCCCTGCCCTCGGCATTGTCGAACACCAGTTCGACGCTCGCACGCGACACCGGTTTGCGGGTGGTCGAACCGTTGAAGATGACGTCCTGCATGGACTCGCCGCGCAGCGCGCTGGCGCGCGTCTCGCCCAGCACCCAGCGTACCGCGTCGATGATGTTCGACTTGCCGCAACCATTCGGGCCGACCACGCCGACCAGATTGCCGGGCGTCACCACCGTGGTGGGGTCGACGAAGGTCTTGAATCCGGCGAGTTTGAGCTTGGACAGGCGCACGTCGGGGCTGGCGTCGGATTTGTTGGGAGGCGGGAATGCGTTTGGCGCGCATGATACCATCTATGACTGCCGCGCCTCAGCGCCCGTAACCTTTTGTTATGCCGTTTCCATCCAGCGTGAACCCCGATCTAGATCGCCTCCACCCCTACCCGTTCGAGAAGCTTCGCACCCTGTTCGCCGGCGTCGTGCCCGACCCCGCTCACGCGCCGATCCGACTGTCCATCGGCGAACCGCAACATCCCACGCCCGGCTTCATTCGCGAGGCGCTGGTATCGCACCTCGACGGCCTGTCCGTGTATCCGACCACGCTCGGCGGCGAGGCGCTACGCCATACCTTTGCCGATTGGCTGATGCGGCGTTTCGCGCTTGCGCACATCGACCCGGATACCGAGGTGCTGCCGGTGAATGGTTCGCGCGAGGCCTTGTTCGCCTTTGCCCAGTGCGTGCTCGACGGGCATGACAGGCGGGCCAGGGTGGTCTGTCCGAATCCGTTCTATCAGATCTACGAAGGTGCGGCGCTGCTGGCGGGTGCGACACCCATTTTCGTGGACAACCGTCCCGAAAACGATTTCGCGAGCGGCTTCGAAGCCTTGCCGGAAACCTACTGGCAGGACGTCCAACTGGTGTTCGTGTGTTCGCCGGGCAATCCGACCGGCCGCGTGATGACGCTGGACGAATGGCGCTGCCTGTTTGAGCTCTCGGACCGCCACGGCTTCGTGATCGCTGCGGACGAGTGTTATTCGGAAATCTATTTCGACGAAGCAGCCCCGCCGCTGGGTGCCCTGCAGGCGGCCCGACAACTCGGTCGCGACGATTTCCGCAATCTGGTGATGTTCACCAGCCTGTCCAAGCGCTCCAACGTACCCGGCCTGCGATCCGGCTTCGTTGCGGGGGATGCGAAGCTGCTCAAGGCCTTTCTGCGCTACCGTACCTACCATGGCTGTGCAATGGGGACGCCGGTTCAGGCGGCCTCGTGCGCGGCTTGGGCCGATGAGGCGCACGTGGCCGATAACCGCCGGCGCTATCGCGAGAAGTTCACCCGCGTCATGCCGATACTGGCGCCGTGGCTGGCGTTCGGCCGACCCGATGCCGGTTTCTACCTGTGGGCACGCGTACCGACCAAGGGCGATGGCGAATTGTCCGCTGACGCCCGTTTCGCCCGCGACCTGCAGGCTACCTATAATGTCACGGTGCTGCCGGGCAGTTTCCTCGCACGCCCGGGTGACGCCGGCAACCCCGGCGAAGCTTTCGTCCGGATCGCACTGGTGGCCGACATCGAAGAATGCGTGGAGGCGGCAGAGCGCATCGCCACCTTCTGCGAACAGTTCCGACAACCCTGAGTGGATATTTTCATGCAAGAACTACAGAACATCATCGACGAGGCGTTCGAGAACCGCGCCAACTTGTCCCCCGCCTCCGCTCCGGCAGCCGTGCGCGAGGCTGTCGCCCGTGTGATCGACGGCCTGGATGCCGGTACCCTGCGCGTGGCCGAGAAGCAGGACGGTCAGTGGGTGGTAAACCAGTGGATCAAGAAGGCCGTGCTGATTTCCTTCCGCCTCGCCGACAACCAGATCATGCCGGGTGGTGCGACCCAGTACTTCGACAAGGTGCCGACCAAGTTCGCCGATTACACGCCCGAGCAGTTCCAGCAGGGCGGGTTCCGCGTGGTACCCCCCGCCACTGCACGCAAGGGCAGCTACATCGCCCGAAACGTGGTGCTCATGCCCTCCTATGTGAACATCGGTGCCTACGTCGATGAGGGCACGATGGTAGACACCTGGGCGACGGTCGGATCCTGCGCCCAGATCGGCAAGAACGTGCATCTGTCCGGTGGTGTCGGCATCGGTGGCGTGCTCGAGCCGGTTCAGGCCGGCCCGGTGATCATTGAAGACAACGTCTTCGTTGGCGCCCGTTCCGAGATCGTGGAAGGGGTGATCGTCGAAGAGAACGCGGTGATTTCCATGGGGGTGTACATCGGCCAGAGCACCCGTATCTACGACCGCGAGACCGGCGAAGTGCATTATGGCCGCGTGCCGTCCGGCTCGGTCGTGGTGCCCGGCAGCCTGCCCTCGGCCGACGGCAAGTACAGTTTGTACTGCGCCGTGATCGTGAAGCGGGTCGACGCTCAGACGCGCGCCAAGACCGGCATCAACGAATTGCTCAGGGGCGCCTGAGTCCCCTTGTCTGCCTGTTCGCGGCGTTCGCTCGCCGGGCGCCGCGAATTCGAAACATCCCGTAGCGGAGCATCGAGACCATGATTTTCGACAAGCTGTTCCAGTTGATGGCCGAGAAGCAGGCGTCGGACATCTTCATCACCGCCGGCGCCCCGATCCATATCAAGATCCAGGGCCACACCATGCCTATCAATCAGCAGGTCATGGAGCCGGCGATGATCCAGCGCATGGTCTACGAAATGATGAAGCCCGAGCAGATCGAGCGCTTCGAGCGCGAGAAGGAGTTGAACCTCTCGCACGGGGTGCGCGACGTCGGCAACTTCCGTATCAACCTGTTCTGGCAGCGCAACAGCATCAGTGTGGTGGTGCGTTTCATCCAGGGCGATATTCCGACGCTGGAAACCCTTGGCTTGCCGGCGGTGCTGGCCGACGTGGTAATGGAAAAGCGCGGCCTGGTGCTGGTGGTCGGCTCTACCGGCTCGGGCAAGTCGACCACCCTCGCGTCGATGATCGATCACCGGAACCGTAATCGCACCGGTCACATCCTGACCGTCGAAGATCCCATCGAATACCTGTTCCGCCACAAGAAGTCGGTGGTGAACCAGCGCGAAGTCGGGATCGACACCCACAACTGGCAGGAGGCCTTGCGCAACGCGATGCGCCAGGCGCCCGACTGCATCCTGATCGGTGAGATCCGTGACCGCGAGACCATGCAGGCCGCCCTCTCCTATGCTCAGACCGGCCACCTGTGCCTTGCAACGCTGCACGCCAACAACGCGTACCACGCGCTGAACCGGATCGTGAACTTTTTCCCGCTGGAAAATCGTTCGCTGCTCTATCTCGATCTGGCCGTGGCGCTCAAGTGCATTCTCTCGCAGCGGCTCGCGCGCAGGCCGGACGGCAAGCGCACGCCGTCGGTGGAGATTCTGATGAACACCCGCCACATCTCCGAATTGATCCAGCGCGGCGAGCTCAACGAGATCAAGGAGGCGATGGAGCAGACGCTTGCGCCGGGGTCGCAGACCTTCGAGCAGGACTTGTTCCGCCTGTATCGCGAAAACGTCATCACCCTGGACGAGGCGCTTGCGAATGCCGACTCGCCGACCAACCTCGCCTGGCTGATCAACAACGCCCAGATCGGCGACGACGGCAAGAACGGCGGCGGCGCCCAGCGCCCGGCCCCGGTGATCGATTTCGAGAGCACTGAACCTGACGGCGCCTCCTTCCGCGAGTTTTCGTTGCATCTGGGCGACGAGACCAACAACTGAGCGCCCAAGAGGCCGTCGCAAGCGACCGGATTGCAAGGGGTTCTTCCCCACACGGGTTGCGGCGCGGCGCCTGAGGGCGGGTAGCTCCAGGCACTGCGTGGAATCAGCCATCCGATCGTGCAAGCGGCTTTTCGGGCTGGCCTGAAGCAATACCCCACACATACAACCCTGACCCTGGAATCCAGATGACTGTATCCCGATCCGCGCCGACGCTGGAGCTCGCGCGCGAATTGATCGCCCGCCCCTCGGTGACGCCCGAGGATGCGGGTTGCCTGGAACTGATTGCGGCACGTCTGCGCCCGCTCGGTTTCCAGTTCGAACGCATAGACCTCGGCGGCACCTGCAACCTTTGGGCGCGGCGCGGGGACGCCACCCCCGTGCTGTGCTTTGCCGGCCACACCGATGTCGTCCCCCCCGGACCGCTGGAGCGCTGGGATAGCCCGCCGTTCGAGCCGACGATTCGCGATGGCCAGCTTTTCGGCCGCGGTGCGGCCGACATGAAGTCCTCGCTCGCTGCGTTCGTGACCGCCATCGAGCGCTTCGTCGCCGATCATCCGGATCACGCAGGTTCGATTGCACTGCTGCTCACCTCCGACGAAGAAGGCTGCGCCGCTCACGGTACCGTCAAGGTGGTTGAGGCGCTCGCGGCGCGAGGCGAACGACTCGACTACTGCGTGGTTGGAGAGCCAACCTCCGTCGAGGCGCTTGGCGACATGATCAAGAATGGCCGGCGCGGTTCGCTGTCGGGTACGCTCCGCGTCAAGGGTCAGCAAGGCCACGTCGCCTATCCGCATCTGGCGCGCAACCCGATACACGAGTTTGCGCCCGCACTCGCGGAACTCACGGCGATCGAATGGGATCAGGGGAACGAGTACTTCCCGCCCACGACCTTCCAGGTGTCCAACATCCATGCCGGCACCGGAGCCAACAACGTGATTCCTTCGGAATGCGAGGTGATGTTCAACTTCCGCTTTGCCTCCGTGACCACGGCCGACGCTTTGAAGCAACGCACACACGCCATCCTCGATCGCCACCGACTGGCGTACACCTTAGACTGGCATTTGTCCGGCAATCCCTATCTCACCGGCCGCGGTTGTCTGGTGGATGCGTTGAGCACTTCCATCGGACGGGTACTGGACCGGCAACCCGAGCTTTCGACTACCGGTGGTACGTCCGACGGCCGCTTCATTGCCGCAATCTGCAATGAGGTGGTGGAATTCGGGCCGGTCAACGCCACCATTCACAAACTCAACGAATGCATCGCGGTCGATGCGCTTGAGCCGCTGTCGCGGATTTACGAAGAGACGATGGTCGAACTGCTGACCGGAGAGGAATGAAATGACGGATCAAACCCCCTCCCCCCACGATGACGGGCACGACCATGATCACGATCATGCTCATGACCACGGTCCGCTGGCCGAACTCGTGACCTTGCGCGATTGGCTGCGCTATACCGTCAGCCGTTTCAACAAGAGCGGTCTGTTCTTCGGCCACGGCTGCACCGATGCCTTCGACGAAGCCGTGTGGCTGTTGCTGCACACCCTGAATCTCCCCCAGGAGCGCCTGGAGCCGTTCATGGACGCCTGCATCCTCGGTGAGGAGCGTGAGGCGCTGCTGTCGGTCATCGAGCGGCGCATCCACGAGCGCATTCCCACCGCCTATCTCACCCACGAAGCCTGGCTGGGAGACCGCCGCTTTTACGTGGACGAACGCGTGATCGTGCCGCGGTCCTTCTTCGGCGAACTGCTGGAGGACGGTTTTACCCCGTGGGTCAGCGACCCGGAGGCGGTGTCAAGCGCGCTGGACCTGTGCACCGGCTCCGGCTGTCTTGCGATCCTGATGGCGGAAGTGTTTCCGCATGCCCAGGTGGTCGCGGCCGATCTGTCGGAGGATGCGCTGACGGTTGCCGACCGCAACGTGCAGGATTATGGCCTTGAGCACCGCGTCGAGCGGATCAGGAGCGACGTTTTCAGTGCGCTGGGCGGCCGTCGATTCGATCTCATCATCAGCAATCCGCCCTACGTCACCGCCGAATCTATGGCACGTCTGCCGCCCGAATACCGGCACGAACCCCAGATGGCGCTTGCCGCCGGGGACGACGGATTGGACGTGGTGCGACGGATTCTTGCGGGCGCGGCCGACCATCTCAACCCCGGTGGCATTCTGGCGGTAGAGATCGGACACAATCGGGATATTGTCGAGGCGGCCTTCCCTGAGCTACCCTTGACGTGGTTGTCGGCCGAGGGTGGCGAAGACATGGTCTTCCTGCTGCATGCCGAGGATCTCGTCAAAGTCTGACGCACTCAGGGCTTGGCGCCCGTCTTGGGTGCCGGGCGGTCCTGGAAGGCGGCCAGACGGTCGCCCTTCCTTCCGTTTCGGGACTAGAATTGCGTCATGCTGAACTCATCGACCATCCTTCTCATCGAAGACAACCCCGACGACGAAGCCCTGACCTTGCGCGCCATCAGCAAGAACGGCGTACATAATCCGGTTGTGGTTGCGCGCGATGGTGTGGAGGCGGTCGATTACCTGTTCGGCGAGCAGCCCTATACGACCGACGGCGACCGCAGCCTCCCGGCGGTGATTCTGCTGGACCTCAAACTTCCGCGGATAGACGGGCTGGAAGTCCTGCGCCGGATTCGCGCCGACGAGCGCACGGCCCTGCTTCCGGTGGTGGTACTCACCACCTCGAGCGAACCGCGCGACATCCAGCAGGCCTATCAGCTCGGTGCCAACAGCTACATCCGCAAACCGGTCGACTATCAGGAGTTCGTTCAAGCCGTCGCGACCCTGACCAATTACTGGCTGTCGCTCAACGTGCCAGCGCGCGCCTGAACTTCAGGCCGGGGATGGTCGCCGATCGCGGACACGACCCCCGATACTTGCTTTCTTACTACCCCGCCCGCCGACGTGCATAGCCCCGAACGATCAAGCGCACGGCAGCACACGAAAAAGGGGCTATCAGCCCCCCGCGCCTGGATGCGCTTTTTTTTGTGCAGGCATCATCGCGCGCCACCAACCGAAGGCATAGGCGTCAGAGCAATGCCTCGATGTCGTCCGCGATGTCTTCCGGCTTGGTGGTGGGCGCGTACCGCCTGACCGGTCGCCCTTCACGGTCGACCAGAAACTTGGTGAAATTCCACTTGATCGCTTCCGTACCGAGGATGCCAGGTGCCTCCGAGGTGAGAAAACGGAACAGCGGATGGGCGTCGCCGCCGTTGACATCGATACGCGTGCTCAGCGGAAAGGTCACCCCATAGTTCTTCGTGCAGAACGCCCCAATCTCGTCAGGACCGCCCGGTTCCTGAGCGCCGAACTGGTTGCATGGAAAGCCGAAGACGCTGAAGCCGCGCGCAGCAAAGCGCTCATGCAGCGCTTGCAGCCCGGCGTATTGCGGCGTGAAGCCGCATTTGCTGGCGGTATTCACGAGCAGCAGGACCTTGCCACGAAAGTTCGCGAGTGGCAGTGCTTGTCCCGCCAGCGACACGGTGTCGAAATCAAAAACGCTGGTGCTCATCCTGTGGTCCTCAGGCAACCTCATCGATCCAGGCTTGCTGGATGGCCTCGAGAATACGCTCTCCACAGTGCTTGGGATCGTCGTCGAACTCGGGCAAGGCCAGCACCCAGTTCATCAGGTCGACGAAGTTGATCCGGGTGGGGTCCTGTTCGGGGTGGCTGTCGGCGAGCTGAATCGCGATCTCCTGTACCTCGGTCCATTTCATCAGTGCTTACCCTCACGTGCCATGTTGATCGTGTAGCGCGGTATCTCGACCACCAGCGGTGTGTCCGCAACGCGCGCCTGGCAGGACAGGCGGGACTGCGGTTCCAGTCCCCAGGCTTTGTCGAGCAGATCCTCCTCCTCCTCCTCGGCTTCGACCAGGCTGCCGAAACCCTCGCGGACGATCACATGACAGGTGGTGCAGGCGCAGGATTTTTCGCAGGCGTGTTCGATCTCGATACCGTTGTCGAGCAGCACGTCGCAGATGGACTGTCCGGGCGGCGCTTCGATGACCGCCCCGTCGGGGCACAGTTCGACGTGTGGCAATACAACTATCTGGGTCATACCTCGATCTCGTCAATTTTCTGCCCGGTCAGCGCCGAGCGAACGCTCTTGTCCATTCTGCGGGCGGCAAAGTCGTCGGTGCTCCGGGCCAGGGCGTCGATGGCCTGCTTGATTGCGCGGTGGTCGCTGCCGTTGCGAATCTCGCGAAGTCGTGCGATTTCCGTCTCGATCGCGGTGCGTTCATCGGCGGTCAGTAGTTCTCCATCCTGCGCCAGTGCCGCCTCGGTGGCCTCGATGAGGCGATCTGCTTCAACTTGCTGCTCGCGCAACGCGCGCGCATTCATGTCCTCGCCGGCATGGGTCATGCCTTGTTTGAGCATGTCGGCGATCTCGTCGTCGGACAGCCCGTAGGAAGGCTTGACCAGCACGCTCGCCTCGACGCCCGACGACATCTCGCGGGCGGACACCGACAGCAGGCCGTCGGCATCGACCTGGAAGGTGACGCGGATACGCGCCGCACCTGCAACCATGGCCGGAATGCCGCGTAGTTCGAAGCGCGCGAGCGACCGGCAGTCGCTCACCAATTCACGCTCGCCCTGGACCACATGGAAGGCCATAGCGGTCTGACCATCCTTGAACGTGGTGAACTCCTGGGCACGCGCAATCGGCAAGGTGGCGTTGCGCGTTATCACTTTTTCCACCAGCCCACCCATGGTCTCCAGCCCCAGCGACAGCGGGATGACGTCCAACAGCAGCCAGTCGTCCTCGGACTTCCGGTTGCCGGCCAGGACGTTGGCCTGAAGGGCGGCCCCGAGTGCCACGACCTTGTCCGGGTCGAGGTTGGTCAGGGGTTCCTGGCCGAAGAACTCCGCGACCGAGCGCTGGATGTGCGGCATGCGGGTTGCCCCGCCGACCATGACCACCCCCTTCACGTCCTGTGGAGACAGGCCCGCGTCGCGCAATACCTTGCGCATCGGCGCGAGGGTCTTGCGTACCAGATGCTCGGTGATCTGCGCGAACTCGTCGCGGGTGATGCTGAGATCGACTTCCTCGCCGCTTGCCAGGCGAACGTGAATCGGTGCTTCCTCGCAGGCGGTGAGCAACTCCTTGGCTTCTCGCGCCTTGAGCAGCAGACGCCGCGCGTCTTCGCTGGACGGCGGCGCAATACGGGCGTTGTCGAGAATCCAGCAGAACAGCCGGTGGTCGAAGTCGTCGCCGCCCAGCGCGCTGTCGCCGTTGGTCGCCATGACTTCGAAGATGCCGCGCGACAGCTTCAGAATCGAGAGGTCGAACGTGCCGCCCCCGAGGTCGTAAACCGCGTACACGCCTTCGGAGGCGTTATCCAGACCGTAGGCAACGGCCGCAGCAGTCGGTTCGTTCAACAAACGCAGGACATTCAGTCCGGCAAGACGGGCCGCATCCTTGGTGGCCTGACGCTGCGCGTCATCAAAGTAGGCCGGAACGGTGATGACCACGCCGGTGAGCTCACCGCCAAGGCTGGCGCGCGCGCGCGCGCCCAGCACCCTGAGGATCTCGGCCGAAATTTCCACCGGGCTCTTGATGCCTTGCACCGTCCTCAACTTCACCATGCCTTCGCTCTCGGCGAAATCATAGGGCATGGACTCGACGTGCGCGACGTCCTTCAGGCCGCGTCCCATGAAACGCTTGACCGAGATGATGGTGTTCCTCGGGTCCGTGGCGTGCGCCTGGGTGGCGCTCTGCCCGACCGCCACCGATCCGTCCGGCAGGTAGCGCACCACCGACGCCAGCATGGTTCTGCCGCTCTCGTCGGGCAGGCACACGGCGACGCCGTTGCGCACGGTCGCCACAAGGGAGTTGGTGGTGCCAAGATCGATGCCGGCCGCGAGCCGGTGCTGATGCGGCTCGGCCGACATCCCCGGCTCAGCAATCTGTAGTAATGCCATCAGGTCTCCAGCGCCTCAAGGGCGTCGTCAATCTCGTGCTGAAGCTTCTCGATGAACATCAGGCGGCGCACAGTCTCGGCCGCTGCATCGAGTGCGCCGTCCACGTCGAATTGCGCCGCGAGCTCGCGAAACACCTCGCGAGCGTGATGGTTGAGGCGAATGTACAACTGGTTGAGCGCCTCGCCGTCGCGCGCGCAACGGGCTTCCTCCACCGCCTCGCGCCATTCCATCTGTTCCATCAGGAATTCGGCCGACATGGCGGTATTGGTTTCCAGCCCGGCATCGACGCCCGACAGGGTCAGCAGGTATTGCGCCCGCGAGAGCGGCTTGCGCAAGGTCGAGAAAGCCTCATTTACCCGCGTGGCCCACTGCATGGCGCGTCGCTTGTCAGCGTCGGCGAGATGGGCATGGCGATCAGGATGCACCCGCGCATGCAGTTCGTGAAAGGCCGCTTCCAGGATGGTCTCGTCGACCTCGAAGCGGCGCGGCAGCCCGAACAGCGCAAAAAAATCCTTCTGCAGGTCGACGCTCATCGTGCGGGTCCGCGCCAGTCAGACGTTGAAGCTTTCGCCACAACCGCACTCGTCCTTGACGTTCGGGTTGTTGAATCGGAAACCCTCGTTGAGTCCTTCGCGGACAAAGTCGAGTTCGGTTCCGTCGATGTAAGGCAGGCTCTTGGGGTCGACGACGACATTCACACCATGGCTCTCGAAGACCGTGTCATCCTCGTTGCGCTCGTCGACGAACTCAAGCTTGTAGGCCATCCCCGAACATCCCGAGGTGCGTACGCCCAGGCGGATACCGAACCCCTTGCCACGCTTGGCGAGAAAGCCCGACACATGTCTGGCCGCGCTTTCACTCAAGGTTACGCTCATCGCAATCCTCCCGGATCAGGCCTGGTGCTTCTTCTTGTAATCGGCCACCGCAGCCTTGATCGCATCCTCGGCGAGAATGGAACAATGGATCTTCACCGGTGGCAGCGCGAGCTCTTCGGCGATCTGGGTGTTCTTGATCTCCAGCGCCTGATCCACGGTCTTGCCCTTCACCCATTCGGTGACCAGCGAGCTCGAGGCAATTGCCGAGCCACAACCATAGGTCTTGAACTTGGCGTCCTCGATCACGCCGTCCTTGCCGACCTTGATCTGCAGCTTCATCACGTCGCCACAGGCGGGGGCGCCGACCATGCCGGTTCCGACACCCTCGTCTTCCTTGGTGAAACTGCCAACGTTACGCGGATTCTCGTAGTGATCCAGTACTTTTTCGCTGTATGCCATGATGACTCTCCTGTCTGGGGGGCGTCAGTGGGCTGCCCACTGCACGGTGTTCAAGTCGATGCCTTCCTGCACCATTTCCCAAAGCGGCGAAAGCTCGCGGAGCTTGCCGATCTTGCGGTGCAGCAGGTCGATCGCGTAATCGATTTCTTCCTCGGTGGTGAAGCGGCCGATGGAAAAACGGATGGAACTGTGGGCGAGTTCGTCGTTGCGGCCGAGTGCCCGCAACACATAGGAAGGCTCAAGGCTCGCCGACGTACACGCCGACCCGCTCGATACCGCCACGTCCTTGATTGCCATGATCAGCGACTCGCCTTCGACATAGGCAAAGGAAATGTTGAGGTTGTGCGGCACGCGTTGCTCGAGATCACCGTTGACGTACACCTCGTCCATGTCCTTGAAGCCGTTGAGCAGTTTGTCGCGCAAGCGCCGGACACGCGCGTTCTCGCTAGCCATTTCCTCGCGGGCAATGCGGAAGGCCTCCCCCATCCCCACGATCTGGTGGGTGGGCAGGGTGCCGGAGCGCAATCCGCGCTCGTGACCACCGCCGTGCATCTGCGCCTCCAGGCGAACGCGCGGCTTGCGGCGTACGTACAAAGCTCCCACCCCTTTCGGACCATAGGTCTTGTGGGCGGAAAACGACATCAGATCGACCGGCAACTCGGCCAGGTCGATCGCGACCTTGCCGGTGGCCTGGGCGGCATCCACATGAAACACAATGCCTTTTTCCCGGCACAGCGCACCGATTTCAGCAACTGGCTGGATCACGCCGATCTCGTTATTCACCAGCATGACCGAAACCAGAATGGTGTCGGGACGGATCGCCGCCTTGAGACTGTCGAGATCGACCAGGCCATCGTCGCGCACGTCGAGATAGGTCGCTTCGAAGCCCTGTCGTTCGAGTTCGCGCACCGTGTCGAGCACCGCCTTGTGCTCGGTCTTGAGCGTGATCAGGTGCTTGCCCTTGCCCTTGTAGAACTGGGCCGCGCCCTTGATCGCGAGGTTGTTCGATTCGGTCGCTCCGGAGGTCCAGATGATCTCCTTGGCGTCGGCATTGACCAGCGCCGCAACCTGCTCGCGGGCATCCTCGACGGCCTTTTCGGCTTCCCAACCATAGGCATGGGAACGGCTCGCCGGATTTCCGAAATGCGCGGTCAGCCAGGGAATCATCGCCTCGGCAACACGCGGGTCGACCGGCGTGGTGGCCGAGTAATCGAGGTAGATCGGAAACTTCAGCATTGCATCTCTCCGTAAGCGAGCTGTTCTTTGCACACTTTGCACAATTAGACCGTCATCGCGGTCAGATTCTTCAAATCGGCCACGAGGCGGCCGAGCGCCTCGCGGAAACGGGCCAGATCGTCGTCCTGGGTAGCTTGGCCGAGGCTCACCCGCACCGCGCCGCGCGCGACATCTTCATCCACGCCCATCGCCAGCAAGGTATGCGAAGGCTCGGGGTTCGCGCTTGAGCAAGCTGAGCCACTGGCCACCGCGAATCCGGCACGGTCGAGTTTCGCGACCAGGGTCTCCCCATCCAGCCCGGGGAGCGAGAAGAAGCACGTATTCGGCAAGCGTGCCGCAGCACGTGAAAACACGCTGGCACCCTGCAGCGTGAGCCAATCCTCCAGATCGTCACGCAAGGTCGACAAGCGGACTGCCTCGTCCCTGGCGCGGGCTGCCGCACGTTCCGCTGCGAAACCGAAACCCACGATGGCCGCAATGTTCTCGGTACCCGACCGCAAGCCACGTTCCTGGCCTCCCCCGGCAATCAGGGGAGCCAGTTCCACACGCTTGTCGACCACCAGCGCACCGGCGCCGAGCGGCCCGCCGAGCTTGTGTGCGGACAGGGTCAGTGCGGCCACGCCAAGGGCACGAAAATCGACCGGGTGCTTGCCCAGCGCCTGCACCGCGTCACTGTGCAGCCAGATGCCGACCGCACGAGCGTCTGCAGCGAGCGCGGCAACATTCTGAAGCACGCCGGTTTCGTTGTTCGCCATCATGACCGAAACCATGACCGGCCGTTTAGCGAGCGCACCGCGCCAGGCGTCGGCGTCGATCACGCCGTGCGCGTCGACCGCGATTTCGTCCACCACCCAACCCTGGCGGGCGAGTTGGCGCGCGGGCTCGCGCACACAAGGGTGCTCGATTGCGCTGATCGCCAGCCGTGCCGGCCGCATCGTGGCGGCGACACCCTTGATGAACAGGTTATTGGCTTCCGAACCGCCGCTGGTCAACACGACCTCGGTGGGGTGCGCACCGACTGCGGCCGCGATGCGCTGGCGCGCCTCGTCGATCGCCGCACGCGCCTGACGACCGTATTCGTGTCTGCTCGAGGCGTTGCCGAAGCGGCTGCCCAACCATGGCAGCATGGCTTCGCGCACCGCTTCGTCAAGTGGTGTAGTGGCGTTCCAGTCGAGATAGGTCGGGGCGAACATCGCAGAACCCAAAGGTCTTCAGGCCGCAGCCGCTTCGCGCAACGATACCTTCGCGCGTCGGCGCACGTCCTTGATTACACTCATGTCGGGGTCAGAGCGAATCTGACGGGTGACCAGTGCTTCCAACGTGACCGAGTCGAGATACTCGTACATGCGCTTGTTCAGATTCGCCCACAGGTCGTGGGTCATGCAGCGATGTTCGTCATGACAGTTCTGCTTGCCGCCGCACTGAGTCGCATCCAGCGGTTCGTCGACCGCGACGATGATGTCTGCGACCGTGATCTCGCCCATCGCGCGCGCCAGGCGATAGCCGCCGCCGGGACCGCGCACGCTGCTCACCAGCTTGTAGCGGCGCAGTTTGCCGAACAACTGCTCAAGATAGGAAAGGGAAATCTTCTGGCGCTCGGCGATGCCCGCGAGCGTGACTGGCCCGTCGGCCTCACGCGCGGCCAGATCGATCATGGCCGTAACGGCGAATCGTCCTTTGGTGGTCAGTCTCATGGTGCGTCCTCACGAAGCGGGATCGTTCGTTCGGAAATACCCGAACGTTTCGCTCAACTATACGGTTCCCGACAATTTTGGTCAACTAATCGGCGCGATAGCAAAGGCAGGCAGGCCGCGGGTTCTCGGGACACCGGACGACGACACTCGACGCCGGTTGGGCGCCCATGCCGGGGCGGAAATCGGGCTGCTCACCGCGACGCCTTCACGTCCAAATCAGTCCACCATGCGCGAGAGCTTCTGTGGGTCGAAACTGTCGGACTGCTCGATCTTATCGTCCAGCGTCATCCCCGCACGCTCCAGTCGCTCGATCAGTACCTGTAGCCGTCGGTCGGTCTCGACAGCGTGATCCAGCAGACCATGCAAAGCCTTGGCGACTGGGTCGTCCATCTGCCGGGTTACGCCATAGGCGGAAAAACCCATCTGCTCGGCTTTCTGCTCCCGCGCCTGATCGCGCGTCCCGTCGCGCTCCGGGTCGATGATGCGCGCAGGATTGCCGACTGCGGTCGTGCCCGCCGGTACCGGCTTGACCACGACGGCATTGGAGCCGATGCGTGCGCCGTCCCCGACCGTGAACCCGCCCAGCACTTTGGCGCCCGCCCCTACCACGACACCTTTGCCCAGGGTCGGGTGACGCTTGGTGCCCCGGTAAAGCGAGGTGCCCCCCAGGGTCACACCCTGATAGATGGTGCAGTCGTCACCGATCTCGGCGGTTTCGCCGATTACCACACCCATGCCGTGATCGATGAACACCCGCCGGCCCAGGGTTGCGCCAGGATGAATCTCGATGCCGGTGAAGAAGCGGCCAAGATGGCTGATGAAGCGCCCCAGCCAGTACCACTTGCGACGCCATGCCGCGTTCGCAAGGCGGTGAAACTGCAACGCATGCACGCCGGGGTAACACGTCAGGACCTCCCAGCTCGAACGAGCGGCGGGGTCGCGCTCGCGGACACTGGCAAGGTCTTCACGCAGACGGCTGAACATGGATGCACGCTCCTGGTACATGGGCGAAATGGGCGGTACTTCGCCCTGAAGGAGGCGGACCGCCCCAGACTTGCCGGTCGATGCCGGCACAATTTCCGAGTATTTTAATCAGGTTTACGTTCCAGCGCACCGAGAATCCCGCGCAGGATATTGACTTCGTCGCGCTCGAGTCTGGTGCGTCCGAACAGGCGCCGCAGGCGCGGCAACAGCCGTTTGGGGTTGGCTGGGTCGTAGAAGCCGCTGGAGATCATCGCCCGCTCGAGGTGAGCGTGAAAACCCTCCACCTCCTCAAAACTCGCGAGCGTATTTTCTGCAGCCGGCAACGGGGCCGGCGCAGCGGCGGCCAGGCGCACTTCGTAGCACAGCAACTGGACCGCGGCACCGAGATTGAGCGACGAATACTCGGGGTTGGCCGGAATCGTCACCGGCATCGAGCACAGCGCCACTTCGTCGTTGGTCAGGCCGCTGGTCTCGGCACCGAACACCAGTGCGACCTCGCCTTCGGCCGCGCGGGCGATCAATTCCGGTGCAGCCTCGCGCGCATGCATCGGCGGCACCGACCATTCCCTTCGGCGGGCGGTCAGCGCCGCGGCAAGACAAGTGCCCGTCAGCGCTTCGGCGAGGGTACTCACCACCCGGGCGTTGCGGAGAATGTCGTCGGCCCCGGAGGCGCGTGCGTCGGCGACCGGATCGGGGAAGCTGAGCGGAGAGACCAGCCAGAGGCTGGACAGTCCCATGGTCTTCATCGCCCGGGCGGCGGCACCGATATTGCCCGGGTGGCTGGTTCGCACCAGGACGACGCGGATGTGGTCGAGCGCTGGGTCGGCTTTCATATTAAAATCACACGTTTTTCCTGACTACTTCGGCGGCGGGCCCACATCGGGTTGCGCCGCTGCGCGAGACAACACTCATGCACCCCACCCTGAATATCGCCATCAAGGCCGCGCGTCGTGCTGCTTCGGTCATCAACCGGGCCGCCAACCAGGTCGACCTGCTTACCGTGCAGACCAAGTCGCCCAACGATTTCGTGACCGAGGTGGACCGCGCGGCCGAAGAGGCCATCATCGAGGTGTTGCGCGACGCCTATCCGGGGCACGGCATTCTAGCAGAGGAGTCTGGCGAGATCGGCCCCGAGCAGGACAGCGAGTATCAGTGGATCATTGATCCGCTGGACGGTACCACCAACTTCATTCATGGCTTTCCGCAGTACGCGGTCTCCATTGCACTGGCCCGCAACGGCGTGCTCGAGCAGGCCGTGGTTTTCGACCCCACGCGCAATGAGTTGTTTACCGCCAGCAAGGGCGCGGGCGCCTTTCTCAACGATCGCCGCATCCGCGTATCGAAGCGGACCCGCCTGGGCGAATCGCTGATCGGCACCGGCTTCCCTTTCCGGGAGTTCAAGCACATGGACGCCTACATGGCGATGTTCCGCGACCTGACGCAGAAGACCGCCGGCATTCGTCGTCCGGGCGCAGCCGCCCTGGACCTCGCCTACGTGGCCTCCGGACGCCTCGACGGCTTCTGGGAAATCGGCCTGCAGCCCTGGGACATGGCCGCCGGCGTGCTACTGATCCAGGAGGCCGGCGGACTGGTGAGCGACCTGGCTGGCGAAGGCGACTACATGACCAGCGGCAACGTCGTCGCCGGTGCTCCCAAGGTCTTCGCCCAGTTGCTGTCGGTGGTGCAGGCCCACCGCCCGGCCGCCCTTCCCGCCTGAACGACCCTGCCCGCCCATAGCGCATGCGGATAGACGAGGATCTGATCGCCGGCCACACCCCCATGATGCAGCAGTACCTGCGGCTAAAGGCGCAGTACCCGGCGATGCTGCTGTTCTACCGAATGGGGGACTTCTATGAGCTGTTCTTCGAGGACGCCGAAAAGGCGGCGCGTCTGCTCGATATCACCCTGACCACCCGCGGGCAGTCAAGTGGTCAGCCGATCCGCATGGCTGGCGTGCCTTTCCATGCGCTCGAGCAGTATCTTGCACGGCTGGTGAAGCTGGGCGAATCGGTGGTGATCGCCGAGCAGGTCGGGGAGCCGGGGGCGACCAAGGGGCCGATGGAACGGGCGGTGAGCCGCATCGTCACGCCAGGCACGCTGACCGACGCGGCCTTGCTCGACGACCGGCGCGATGCCCTGTTGCTGGCCGTACAGCTCAACCGGGGGGTGCTCGGACTGGCCTGGCTCAATCTGGCCAACGGTGACTTCCGGCTGATGGAATGTCCGAGCGACCAACTGCTGGCCCAGTTCGAGCGGCTGCGACCGGCCGAGGTGCTGGCGCCCGACGGCATCGCCCTGCCCCTGCTCGATGCGCTCGCACCGGTGCTGAGGCGTTTGCCGGACTGGCAGTTCGATGCCGAGTCGGGTCACCGTTTGCTCACCGAACACTTTGGCACGCGCGATCTCGACGGCTTCGGCGCCGAGGGACTGAACGCCGCCATCGCCGCGGCCGCGGCGCTGTTCGACTATACCCGCAGTACCCAGCGTCAAAGCCTGAGCCACATCACCGGCCTCAGGGTGGAACGCGAACGCGAGTATCTGCGGCTGGACGCGGCAACGCGAAGGAATCTGGAGCTTACCGAGACCTTGCGCGGCGAATCCGCGCCGACGCTGCTGTCGCTGCTCGACACCTGCATGACGAGCATGGGCTCGCGCTGGTTGCGGCACGCGCTACACCATCCGTTGGCCGATCGCGGCGAAACGGCGGGTCGCCACGAGGCCGTGGCCGACTTGGTTGGCGACGGTGACGGCCGGCGCATGAACGCGGTGCGCGATGCGCTGCGGGAAGTTGCCGACGTTGACCGCATCACGGCCCGTATCGCGTTGCGCAATACCCGGCCGCGCGACTTGTCGGCACTGCGGACGAGCCTGACGCGCCTGCCCGATCTATGCGGCGCGCTAGACGATGCTCATTCCCCCCGCCTGGGTGTATTGCTCGACGCGCTGGCCGTGCCGGACGAAGTCGTGGCGCTGCTGCACAGTGCCATTGCCGAGGAGCCGGCGGTCAGCCTGCGCGATGGCGGCGTGATCGCCCCCGGCCACGACCACGAACTCGACGAACTTCGAGGGATCCAGACCAACTGCGGCGAGTTCCTGATGGCGCTCGAGAACCGCGAGCGTGAGCGCACCGGCATTGCCGCACTCAAGGTCGAGTTCAACAAGGTGCACGGTTTCTACATCGAAATCGGCCGCAGCCACGCCGACAAGGTGCCCGACGACTATCGCCGGCGTCAGACGCTGAAGAACGCCGAGCGTTACATCACCCCGGAGCTCAAGGCCTTCGAGGACAAGGCCTTGTCCGCCCAGGAGCGTGCGCTTGCGCGCGAGAAGCTGTTGTTCGACCAGGTGCTCGACACCCTGGCGGTACATATCCCGGCGCTGCAACGGGTCGCCCGTGCGCTGGCGGAACTTGACGCACTCGCGGCCTTCGCCGATACCGCGCTGCGCTACGACTACGTTCGCCCGCATTTTGTCGACCAGCCGGGCGTGAGCATTCGTGGCGGACGTCATCCCGTGGTGGAACGCCAGGTCGAAACCTTCATCGCCAACGACTGCGTGTTGTCACCGACACGCCGAACGCTCCTGATTACCGGCCCGAACATGGGTGGTAAGTCCACGTTCATGCGCCAGACTGCGCTGATCGCGCTCATGGCCTGCGTCGGCGCCTACGTGCCCGCCACATCGGCGCAGATCGGGCCGCTGGATGCCATCTTCACCCGCATTGGCGCATCGGACGACCTGGCGTCCGGCCGCTCCACCTTCATGGTGGAGATGACCGAGGCCGCGGCGATCCTGCATGGTGCGACGGAACGCAGCCTCGTGCTGATGGACGAGATCGGCCGCGGCACCTCGACCTTCGATGGCCTGGCGCTGGCCTTCGCGATTGCGCGCCACCTGCTGGAGCGCAATCGCTGCCTGACCTTGTTCGCCACCCATTACTTCGAGTTGACGCGACTCAACGCCGACTATCCGGAATGCGCCAACGTGCACCTCGATGCCGTCGAGCACGGGCACCGCATCGTGTTCCTGCATGCGGTCGAGGAAGGGCCGGCGAGCCAGAGCTACGGTATCGAGGTGGCTGCCCTGGCGGGTGTGCCCGGCAGCGTCATCCGCGACGCCCGCCGACGGCTGCGCGCGCTGGAGAACCGCGAGATCGCCGCAGGCCCGCAGGCGGATTTGTTCGCGACCCTGCCCGACGACGAGCCCGAGGCGCCCACCCATCCGGCCCTGAGCGCGCTGGGCGAACTCGATCCGGACGCCCTGTCGCCGCGTGAGGCACTCGAACGCCTCTACGCGCTCAAGCGTCTGCTCACGCCGGCTGGCTGACGCGATGGCGACTCCGATCGACATCAGCGAGGAAGCCGGAGTGCGTTACCTGCACTTCGGCTCGGAGTGGATTCAGGGTGCGATGCGCCTGCGCAAGCCCGATGCGCTGGAACTCGCCTATACCCGCGAGATGATGGCCGGATTGTTGCTGCGCGGCGACGAGACGTGGCCGCGCAACGCCTTGCTCATTGGCCTGGGCGCGGCCTCGCTCACCCGTTTCATCCACCGCCACTGTCCGCAGACGCGCATCGAGGTGGTGGAAATCGAACCACGCGTGGTGGCGGCCGCGCAGCAGTTCTTCCGGCTGCCGGAAACCGGTCCGCTCCTGCAGATCCACGTTGGCGACGGTGCGGAGTACGTGCTCGCTGGCGATCGCTGCTACGACTATATTCTGGTGGATGGCTTCGACCGCAATGCCCGAGCCGGCGCCCTCGACACCCTGCCGTTCTACCAGGCGGTGCGGGCACGGCTTTCGGAGCGCGGTCTGATGTCGGTGAACCTGTTCGGACGTTCGCGCGGATTCAGGCGCAGCCTGGAGCGCATCATCCAGGCCTTCGACGATCGCGCGCTGGCCTTTCCGTCCTGCGACTCGGGCAACGTCGTGGCGTTTGGAGCCGGCGGCGAACCGCTACGCATCACCCTGTCCGCCTTGCGCGAACGGGCCCGGGCGTTGAAGGCGCGTTGCGGGCTGGACTTGCTGCCGACGGTGAGCCGGCTGGAACAAGCAGGTAGTGCGCCGGGGGGCGAACTGCTGCTGTGAGCCGCCGCTTCGTCTGATTCCGTGACCTTTGTCACCGATGATCGACGCAGCCCTGGCGGCGGCCGCAACCCAGGGTGGCCGGTCAGCCGGCTGCTGCGGGCTCCGCTTCCGGAGCGATCCAGAGACATGTGCCCTTGTTGGCCTTGGCAATGTCGGCAAGCAAGGATTCATGCTCGAGCAGTTCGGTTTCCGAGGCCCGCAGTACCACCAGCGGCGGCCGGTCTTCGAGCGCATCCTGGCCGCCTGCGGCGCCCTCACCCGTCGAGGGCGCCTCGTCCAGCATGATCATCAGGCTTTCCTGGCCACGCGTCATCGCGAGGTAGACCTCGGCCAGGATCTCCGCGTCCAGCAGCGCCCCGTGCAGGGTACGGTGGCCGTTGTCGATCGCGTGGCGTTCGCACAGGGCATCGAGCGAGGCCTTCTTGCCGGGATTCTGCTCCTTGGCCATGCGCAAGGTGTCAATCACCCCCGCGCAGACTTGGTTCAGCGGCGCCAGGCCCAGCAGCGACAGTTCGTGGTTCAGGAAACCGACGTCGAAGCTGGCGTTGTGAATGACCAGCTCGGCGTCGCGCACGAAGTCGACGAAGCCGTCCGCAATGTCACGGAACTTGGGCTTGTCGGACAAAAAGTCCAGGGTGATGCCGTGCACCGCGACGGCCTCGGCGGGGATGTCGCGCTCCGGGTGGATATAAACGTGATAGTGCTTGCCGGTGAGGCTGCGGTTGAGCAACTCCACGCAGCCGATTTCGACTACCCGGTCGCCGTTGCGCCAGTCCAGGCCGGTGGTTTCGGTGTCGAGTACGATTTGTCTCACGGGTGAAGTCCTGTTCAGAATGTGTGATGTCGGTCAGACCAGAGGCTCAGGAAGCTGTGCCGGTACCACCCGGGACGCGCCCCGAGCGCACGGCGTCCACCCCCTTGCGGGCGAGTGCATCGGCGCGCTCGTTCTCGGGATGACCGGCATGCCCCTTCACCCACACCCATTCGATCCGGTGCGCTGCCACGACGTCGTCCAGGGCCTTCCAGAGATCGGCATTCTTCACCGGTTCGTTCGAAGCGGTGCGCCAGCCGCGTCGCTTCCAGCCATGTATCCACTCAGAGATACCCTTTTGCACGTACTGGCTGTCCGTATGCACGCGCGCGCTGACCGGGCGTTTGAGCAACGCCAGCGCCTCGATCACCGCGGTGAGTTCCATACGGTTGTTGGTGGTGTGGGGCTCGCCCCCCCAGATTTCCTTCTCATGCACGCCGGCACGCAGTATCGCGCCCCAGCCACCGGGCCCGGGATTACCGCTGCAAGCACCGTCGGTGTAAATGTCTAATGTTTCCATGTATTCCATTGATGGGGGTTTGTGGTTGCAAGCCGTGTCCGGGGCAAGGTTCCGGGCGCCGGAGGCTTCGACGGCCTCGGCGCGGACTAACGTACTCCGGGCCGAAAATTACCGTTCTCGCCACTCTCACCATTCTCACCATTCCTATGCACCCCGCCTGCGACCCGGCGGCCGCGCCTGACGACCGGCGCCAGACGCTTGTCCACAGCCTTGAGATCGCGCCAGTTCGGGGTGATCAAGCGCATGCCCTGCACCCGCTTGATGCCCTGAAGCATGTACACGCCGCCGCACACAGGCCACCAACGTACGCCGGCATGATCCATGAAACGCCAGCGCTCTATCCACTTGGCGCTGCTTACGGCCGGACGAAAGCAGCCAAAGCGGCTGTCCTGTGTCTCGAAACCGAGCAGCGTCAGCCAGTCCCGGATGCGCATGACCGAGAAATAATGCCCTTTCCAGGGATAGCCGCTGCGCCGACTGGCCACCATGCGCCTCAGCCCCCACAGGCTGAACGGATTGAAGCCCGTGATCAGCACCGTGCCCTCCGCCACCAGTACCCGCTCGACCTCGCGCAGCAACTGATGAGGGTGGGGAGAAAACTCGAGTACGTGGGGCAACAGCACCAGATCCAGACTGGCGCTGGCGATCGGCAACGCATAGGGTTCTGCCAGCAAGGCGGCCCGCCCGCGCACGGCACAGGTGAAGCGCCATGACATGCGGCTGTTGCGCAGGAAGTTGTGCTCTGGCAGGCCGATCTGCATTGCGTTATAACCAAAAATATCGGCCACGGCGATGTCGAACCGGGTCTGCTCCCAGTCCAGAAGATACCGCCCTTGGGGACTTTCCAGCCATTCCGACAGGTGTTGATTGGGCATGAAGATGCAAGCGTCGCAAGAAGCGGTGATAGGCAGAATCGGGATTATCCCTCTTCCCGCCTTCAACGATAACTATATATGGCTGCTCCACCTCGGTCGCAAGGCCGTGGTGATCGACCCGGGTGACGCCCAGGTCGTGGAGCGCGCACTGACCGAGCACGATCTGCGGCTCGAGACGGTGTTGCTCACCCACCATCACGCCGACCATGTGGGGGGCGTCGAACGCCTGCGCACAAAAACCGGGGCGCTCGCCATCGGCCCTGACGACGCACGCATTCCCCGTGACCGCACGGTCGCCGAGGGTGATGCGGTAGCCCTGTTCGGCGATGCGCTGAAACTGGACGTACTCGCCGTTCCGGGGCATACCGAAACCCATGTCGCCTACTACGGGGGCGACATGCTGTTCTGTGGCGATACGCTGTTCAGCGCCGGCTGCGGACGCCTGCTCGGCGGCACTGCGTCGCAGCTTTACCGCTCCTTGCTCAGACTGTCGGCGCTGCCGGAGCAAACCCGGGTGTATTGCACCCATGAATACACCCTGTCCAACCTCCGTTTCGCCCAAGCGGTCGAGCCCCGCAACCCTGAGCGCGACGCCTGGGCAAGTCATTGCGAGGCGCTTCGGCAACGGGATTTGCCCACGTTGCCGAGCACGATCGCGCGCGAGCGGCAGATCAATCCCTTTCTGCGCGTGGATCAAGCGCAGATCGCCGCGGCCTTGGACAGCCGCACCGGTGTGCCGCTGGCCAGCGACGAGGCGCGCTTCGCGGCATTGCGCGCATGGAAGGACGTGTTCTGAATGCTGAACGCGCGCCCGCCCGGGGGTGTCAGTTCCGCTGGTCCGGGCACTGGATCACCCGGCAGATTTCGTCATGGATCTGCTTTTGCCTGAATGGTTTGACGATGATGCCGTCCACCCCCAGTTCGATCGCACGGGACACCGTCTCGCGATCGGAGTGGGCCGTGATCAACAGGACCTTCACGCCGGGCGTGGCAGCCCAGATGTCCGGGAGAATGCTCAACCCATCACGTTCTGGCATGACCACATCGAGACACACGAGATCCGGCAGGGTGTCGGCCACCAATTGAACCCCCCGGCGGCCATTGCTCGCCTCGCCGACCACGTCCAGCCCGATTGCGCGCAGCAACGCCCGAAGCGTCAACCGGATCATTTCGTTGTCGTCGATGACGACGACCCGCCGCTTCGCCCGCTTGATCATGATGTGGGCGAATCGTCACACGGTGCCGGCGCAATGATCGTGCGGATGCGGTTGCGCCCTTCGCTCTTGGCCTGATAGAGACATCCATCGGCCTGCTGGAGCAGACGCGCCCAACCGCCGTCGTCGCCTGGTGCGGGCGCAATCGTTGCCACCCCGACGCTCACCGTGACGTGATCGCTGGTGCTGGAGCCGCGATGCGGAATGGCAAGATCGCCGACCGCGTCCACAATGGCCACTGCAACCCGCTCGGCGCCGAGCGCGTCGGTGTCGGGCAACACCATGGCGAACTCCTCGCCACCGTATCGCGCCACCAGGTCCGAGGGGCGGCGCAGCGCCCGCTCCAGTGCCCGCGCCACACTCTTGAGGCACTCGTCGCCCGCCTGGTGACCATAGTGGTCGTTGAACTGCTTGAAGTGATCGACGTCGGCCAGCAGCAAGGATACCGGCGCCTGCCGCCGTGCCGCGCGGCGCCACTCGCGGGCCAGGGTTTCGTCGAACACACGGCGATTGGCTACGCCCGTCAGCCCATCCACCGATGACAGGCGGCTGAGTTCGCGATTCGCATCGTTGAGCTTGCGGGTGAGCAGCAGCAGCGAATACCGCATCTGCGCGATGCGCTGCATGGCCCGCACCTTGGCCTTGAGCACGACCTCCGATACCGGCTTGACCAGATAGTCGTCTCCCCCCACTTCGATGCCGCGCTCCAGGTCCGCTTCGCTCGCCTTGGCGGAGAGAAAAATGATGGGCGTCCATTCGCCATCGCGCTCGAGTTGGCGGATACGCCTCGCCACCTCGAAGCCATCCATCCCGGGCATGATGATGTCAAGAAGAATGAGATCGGGCCGCTCACTCTTGAAGGCCTCCACCCCCGACTCACCGTCGCGGGCATGAAACGTGCGCAGCCCCATCTTCTCCAGAAGGTGACAGACGAGCGTCGCACTCGTGACCGTGTCTTCGATGACGAGCGCCTTCATTGCGTATCCTCACTCATTGGCGCACTTCCAGATAGCATCGCCGGAGGCTGGAGAGCGCGGTGCAGGAGCGGAAATGCGGGACATGATAAATGCGCAATACAGCCATCCGGTAGCGCAGCACGTGCTGCGAGGCGCCCATCGTTCGGGGCGTTCCGGACGATATCGTATCAAGTAATCACGCGCCCGGGCGGTGCGGGCACAGCCTGGATGGTCGGTCGGTGCGCTGGACTGATACACTCCGGGTTTCGCCGAATTGAATTGCTCCGATACCGATGGTTCGCAGTCCCCCTCTGCTCCGACGGCCCTTGTTGCGGCCACTCTCCATGCACTTGTCCTCGACGCTGCTGGTCGCGCTGTTGTGGACCGCGCCCGGCGCGCATGCAGTCAGCCTGAACGACGCAAGCGCCAGTGTCGAACCCGACGCCAGCGCCGAACTGGTCACCGCAACGACGGCGGCACCACAGCCCGAGTCCGCTGCCCGCTTGCAGTCCTATCGCGGCCAGACCCTGGAGTTGCCGATACATCAGCCGCGGGTGCTCAAGCTCGATCTCACGCGTGACCCGAACGACATCTGGGACCGCATCCGCCGCGGGTTCGGCATCCAGGATCTCGACAGCGAACTGGTGGTGGAATGGCAGTATTTCTATCTGAACCACCCCAAGTTTTTGCGCGGGGTGTTCGAGCGCGGCGGTCTCTACCTCTACTACATCGTGGATGAACTCGAGCGCCGTGGGCTGCCCACCGAACTGGCACTGATCCCGATGGTGGAGAGCAGTTACAACCCCCTGGCCCGCTCTCCGTCCCAGGCGCTGGGGCTGTGGCAGTTCATTCCCTCGACCGGGCGCAATTTCAACCTTGCGCAGAACAGTTGGGTGGACGAGCGTCGCGACGTGATCGCCTCGACCAACGCCGCGCTCGACTACCTCGAGTACCTCTACGAGATGCACGGCGACTGGCAACTGGCGCTGGCGTCCTACAACTGGGGGGAAGGTGCGGTGGGTCGTGCGCTCAAGCGCAATCGGGAAGAAGGCATACCGACGGAGTACGTGCATCTGCGCATGCCGGATCAGACGCGCAATTACATTCCCAAACTGCAGTCGCTCAAGAACATCGTGGCCAACCCGGAGCTCTTCGGTTTCGAGTTACCGTACATCCACAACGACCAGCAATTCACCACGGTCGACGTTCCACGGGGCATGGATCTCGCGACTGCCGCACGTCTGGCCGACATGTCCATGGACGAGTTCGTCGCGCTCAATCCCGGCTACAACAAACCGGTAGTGAACGCCGACGGCGATTCGCTGCTGATTCCCACTGATCGCGCCGAACAATTCCGGCTGCGCCTGTCCGAGCACAAGACCGACACCACCCGGGTACGCTCCTACCAAGTCAAGCGCGGCGACACGCTCAGTTCAATCGCTCGTGAGCATGGCACCAGTGTGGCGCAACTGCGCAACGCCAACGGGTTGGGCGAACGCAGTACGCTGCGCATCGGTCAGACTTTGCTGGTGCCGCGTGCGACGGCACGCACGGCTTCGTCGGCAACGCGCTGATACGGACGACGTCCACCTCGCCCGGCAGGTACGAGACCGAGCAACAAGCACAAAGAAACGAGGCGCCGGTCGAGCGGACCAGCGCCTCGTGCGTGTACCTCAGACGGCCGGACTGGCGGTCTTGCTTGCTCAGTGGTGGTGACCACCCGCACCGTGCACGTGACCGTGGGTAATTTCCTCGGCGCTGGCGGCACGGACTTCGGCAACAGTCATGTCGAAAACCAGCGACACCCCGGCAAGCGGGTGGTTGCCATCGACCACGACCTTGCCGTCGGCGATGTCGGTGATGCGGTAGATCATGTCTTCGTCACCGTCTTCGGAAACGCGCTCGAAGGACATGCCGACCTCGATATTGTCCGGAAACTGGCTGACGTCCTCAAGCAACACGAGTTCCTCGTCGTAGTCACCGAAGGCGTCCTCCGGCTGCAACCGGACCTTGAGGGTTTCGCCGACCTTCTTGCCGTGCAGTGCTTCCTCGATCGCCGGGAAAATGCCGTCGTACCCGCCGTGCAGATACACCAGCGGGTTCTGGCCGTCGTCGATCATGTTCCCATCGGTATCGGTGACGGTGTATTTGAGCGTGACGACGCTGTTCTTAACGATTTCCGTTTGCATGCTCTGTTTCCAAATTCCTTACAAGATTGAAGACCTCGGCCGCATGGCCTCGGGGTGATACATCGCGGAGAACGTGGCGGACGACGCCTTGCTTGTCGATGATGAAGGTCGTCCTGGCAACCCCTGCCTTGGTCACGCCATCTACCGTCCGGGTCCGCCACACGCCGTACAGGCGGCAGATCTCGGTGTCTTCGTCGGACAGCAGGCGCAACGACAGGCCATGCAGGTCACGGAATTCGGCATTGGTCAGACAGTCGTCCGGACTGACACCCACCACGATGCTGCCATGGCGGGCAAAATCGTCCTCATGGTCGCTGAAATCGGCGGCTTGCAGCGTGCATCCGGGCGTGTTCGCGCGCGGATAGAAGTATAGAACGATATGGTGCCTGCCGATTTCCGATGCAAGATCGAAAACCTCCATATCCGAATCCGGCAGCGAAAAGGCAGGCGCTACATCACCGGTTTGCAGCATGTATTCTCCCTGACGACGCGGCAATTCTAGCCGAGAGCGGGAATCTACACTACCGGGGTCGGTTTCCGGTCGAAACATGTTTCGCTCCCTTGGGGTCGGGTTGGGAAGGTGTTGTAGTTACGCCGGTGGCGCTACCCTGCTCCGGCGGGCTTCCGTCCGGCGTTTTTCGATCACCGGGTTAATAAGCAATAGACCAGATTTGCCGGGGCCTCAAGCGGCAATACCCCTGCCGCCGGACGCGAGCATACGGCCGGGCGAAGCGGACACCGATTCTGACGCGGGCAAACAGGGTGCCGGAAGGACTTGCCAGCGGGACGAAAACTGTCTGAAAATACAGTTATCCACGACATGTCGTCCGACATGCGCCACATCCTGCCGTACCCGTGTTTTTCTATGGGCACCGCAGCATCACCCTGAGGCTGTCGAACATGGAAAACAACTTATTCAATCTCACCCAACGACAGGCCGAGATCCTCGCTTTCATCCGCTCCTCGCTCGAAGCCGATGGCCGCCCCCCCACCCGTGCCGAGGTATGCGAGGCCTTTGGTTTCAGGTCACCCAACGCCGCCGAATCGCACTTGCGCGCGCTTGCAGCCAAAGGCGCCATCGTGCTCGAAGAGGGGCGCGCCCGCGGTATTCGCCTGCCCGACGGGGTCGGGATCGACTCCGGTCCGGGGGTGCCGCTGATCGGTCGGGTGGCGGCCGGGCATCCCATCCTCGCGGTGGAGCACATCGAGTCGCATTTCCGGGTGGATCCCGCGCTGTTCAGGCCCCGGCCGGACTATCTGCTGCGGGTCAAGGGCATGAGCATGCGCGATGCGGGCATACTCGACGGCGACTTGCTTGCCATTCGCCGCGCGGCCGAAGCACGCAACGGACAGATCGTGGTTGCCCGCGTACGTGACGAGGTGACGGTGAAGACCTTCTCCCGCAAGGGCCCCATCGTCAGCCTGTTGCCCGCCAATCCGGAATTCGAGCCGATCGAAGTGGACACCCGCAGCGAGGAGATTGCGATCGAGGGGCAGGTGGTGGGACTCATCCGAAACGGATCGTTCAACCATTAACCCGGCAATCAAATACCGTCCGGCCTGAGCCTGTCGAAGCCCCGTCGAAGGCTTTGCTGAAAGCGCCCTTCGACCGGGCTCAGGGCGAACGGTGACGTCTGTTTTGATTGCCGGGTTAGTCAGAAAGACGCTCCGCGGGCACACCAACGATTGTGTGCCTGGCGAGCTCCGGACACCTGCCTGTTACGGCGGCTGGTTCCGCGCCTGCTCCACCCGCGGTCTGTGAGCGTCCTACGAACTGTGTCCGATCGGTGCCCGGTGCGAGCCCTATTTGCGCCCGGTTTTGGTCATCCCACATCGCGTTTTTACATTCCGTACTCCGCCGCAACGGATCACCCATGTCCCCTGCCCCTTCATCCGATCCTGCTTCCGTCCTGTCCGGGGCGTTGGTGTGGCGCGCTGGCACCATGGCACGCCCGCAAGCTCAGGGGTGGGCAACCGGTTTTCCCGAACTCGACGCGGAGTTGCCGGGGGGCGGGTGGCCCCGTGGGGAATTGGTGGAATTGCTGGCCGAACGCCATGGCATCGGCGAGATCGAATTGCTGTTGCCGATGCTGCGCCGGGTCGAGGACGATCAATGGCTCGCCTGGGTGGCGCCTCCCTTTGTGCCGTATGCGCCGGCCCTGCAGGCGGCCGGTTTGCCGCTGGCGCGTCTGCTGCTGATCCGGCCGGACGGCCGGGATGCGGCGATGTGGGCGCTCCGCCAGGCACTCGGGTCGGGGGCCTGTCACGCGGTGCTCGGCTGGCTGGAGCGGGCCGATACCGCCGGGCTGCGGCGGCTGCGCCTGGCGGCCGAGGATACCGGAACCCCGTTGTTCCTGTTCCGGCCTGCGGCGGCCGCGGCCCAGGCCTCGCCCGCTGGCCTGAGGTTGACACTGGCCGGGGCGAAAGACAGCTTGTCGGTTCGCATTCTCAAGCGTCGGGGCCCCTTGCTCGCCCGCAGCCTGCATCTGCCACTCAGGCCCTGGCTGAACGGACGCGGCGCGTCGCAAGCGCATCCGGCAGCAGCATCCGCCGCATGTGTCGAGTCTTTCACTTCGTCCGGAGATCCGGCCTGTCTCCCGCTTGATCCATCGGTCGTGTCGCTTGCGGGGCGTGTCGAGGCGTCTGCGGACGATGCCAGAAGGGCTGGCTGATGCTCTGGATCGCACTGCGCCTGCCCGAGCTCCCTTTGCAGGCGCTCGTCGCGCCCGGGCAGGAGCCGGCTTTGCTGGCCGTTGTCGATCCCCGTCCGCGTCCGCATGTGGTGGCAACAACGGCCGCCGCGCGCGCGCTGGGCGTGGTGGCCGGGCTGCGCCCGGCCGGTGCCCAGGCCCTGGTGCCCGAGCTGGATCTGCGCATGCGCGATCCGCTTGCCGAACATGGCTTGTTGTTGCGCTTTGCGGACTGGGCAGGCGGGTTTTCGCCGTCGCTCAGCCTCGATCCACCGGATTGTGTGTTGCTCGAAGTCAGCGCCTGCCTGCGGCTGTTCGGCGGTTTGGAGGTCCTGACCGCCCGTCTGCTCGACACGGCCCCTCCCTGCAATCCGGCATTTACCTGGGCAGCGGCGCCGACCCCGCTGGCAGCGCGCTGGCTTGCGGCCGCCCGGCCCGGTAGCCGGGTTACAGCCCGGCCAGGCTGGTGGCACAGTCTGGATGAACTGGCGGTGGACGTGCTGAGCGACGGCGGCGGGGTCGGCATGGCTGCCGTCGCCTTGCTGCGCGACGTGGGTGTAGGGTGTCTTGGCGATATCGCCCGCTTGCCCGCCGCGGGGCTGGCCAGGCGCGATGCCGCCGGCGTGATGGCGGCTTTGGCGCGGGCGCGCGGCAACGTGCCCGATCCGCGTCCCTGGCACCATGCGCCGGAAACCTTCGATGTCCGTCAGGAGCTGGATACCGCAGTGGAGGGTATCGAGCCGCTGCTGTTCGTGTCACGACGCTTGATTGCGCACCTGGGCTCCTGGCTGACCGCCCGCCATGCGGAGGTGGACCGGTGCCGCCTGTGTCTGGAACACCCTGGCCTGCCCGCCACGCAACTGGACATCGTCATGGGTGAAGCCAGCCGCAGCGAGGAGCGCATTGGCCTGCTGGTACGCGAACGCCTGGCCGCCCTGCAGCTTTCCGCCGCGGTGTCGGCGCTGAGCCTGCATGCAGACATGCCGGTGCCGCAGGCGACATGCAGTGCCGATTTGTTCGGTGACCCTGGCCAGCGGCGCAGCGACGGGCGCCTGCTGCTGGAGCGCCTGCGTGCCCGCCTGGGGCGCGAGGCGGTTACCAGCCTGCAACCCTGGCCGGAGCACCGCCCGGAGCGGGCCTGGCGACTGCTCGAACCCGGGGAACGCCCGCCCGTCCGTGCGGGCAGCCGCCCTGCACCCCGTCCCGTCTGGCTGCTGCCATCGCCCCGGGCACTGCCGCCCGGGCTACGCCTGACCCTGCTGCGCGGCCCGGAGCGCATCGAAGCCGGCTGGTGGGATGGACAGGACATATGCCGGGACTACTATGTCGCACGTGATCCGCAGCAGGCCTTGTGCTGGGTGTTCCGGACGCCGGACGAGCCCGACAGATGGTACATGCACGGTTATTTTGGATAGACTCGCGACTGCCTTGCCGTCGTGGCCGCAATTACGAGCCCCTTGAGCCCCTCGTCTTCCGCAGCTCGGCGTGCGGGGCCGGACGCGCTGGCATCCGGCCCCCTTGCTTTCCTTCACCTTCGTTTTTCTTCACCTTCCACGGTTCCACTCATGCCTCTCATTCCCAAGCGCCAGGAGAACGAACTCGACGGCGATTTCGCCCGCCGCCGCGCACGCTTCGCCGCACTGGTATTTCTCGCCGCCCTGCCGCTCAGTCTCTGGGTATTCGCCCGCATTGCCGAAATCTGGGCCTACGTCCTACCGCTTGAGGGGGCGCCGTTCATGTTTGCGGCGACTGCGCTTGGCGGGGTGATGGCGATCGCGCCGGTGGTCGCGGTGGTCGCCTTTCTGGTAGCGATCTGGTACGGCGTGGAAAGTGTGTTCCTACCCCGCCGCCGCCCCACGCCGCTGGTCGACCGTCTGCTGGTACCACTCGGCCTGCTGGTCTGGTTCGCTCCGACGCTGGGGTTGCTTGCCTCGGCCGGACGGGCGGTGGCCAACGGTTCGATCGCCTTCTCCCGTCCGGCGCGGGTCTATCTGCTTGCCAGCGATCCGATTGCGTTCTGGCAGAGTATCGGTTTCCTGCTCATCGTCGCCGCCGCCCTCGCCTATCCGTCATGGCATTACTGGCGCGGCAAGCTGATGCGCCGGCAGTAACGCGCCGACCGCGTGAAGGACTGATATCGCAATGATTTCTTGACCGCACTCAGCCCTGCAGCCACTGCTTGCGCAACTTCACTGCCTGGGCAGGCGCTCCGGGCTTGAGCGCGAGCTTAGCGGATTGCGCCGGAGCGGGATCCAGTTGCACCTCGAAACGCAGTAACTCGTCCCGCCGGAATACGTGGATGTCCACCTTCTCGCCGGCACGCCTGCGGGCCAGCCAGGCGTCCAGCCCGGCGGTGCTTGCGCGTAATCCGTCGATTGCGATCACCACATCTCCGGCCGACAGGCCGGCGCGTTGTGCCGGGCCGTCGTCGAAGACGTTGGCAATTTTCAACCCGCCTTCGGCCGCGCCATTGCCACCCGCCAGTTTCACCCCCAGCGTCGGCGTACGGCTGGGCGCCTCAAGTCGCAGTTCGACGCCGAATGGTTTGAGCAGGCGGGCCAGGGGGAGATCGTCGGTGCCGCGCACCGTGCGTTCGAGCCAATCGGCCAGCTTGCGCCCCGTGCCCGGCGCGCCGGCGTCGGCGATGCCCGCCACCAGTTCGAAGATCGCGTCCTCCTCAAGGCCGATGCCGGTTTGCCCATGCTGCTGCCACAGGGCACGCATCACGTCGTCCAGGCTGCTGCGCCCCCCACTCCCCGCACGCAACTGCAAATCCAGCGCCAGTGCGATCAACGCGCCCTTGGCGTAGTAGCTGACGATGGCATTGGGGGCGTTCTCGTCCTGGCGGTAGTACTTGGTCCAGGCGTCGAACGAGGATTCCGCCACGCTCTGCTTCAGCCGTCCGCTGCCACGCAGCACGTTGGTAAGGGTTTTGGCGAGCAGGGCGAGATAGTCCTCCACGCCAATGACGCCGCAACGCACCAGGGCCAGGTCGTCGTAATACGACGTGAAGCCCTCGAACACCCACAACAAACGGGTGTAGTTCTCCTCCCCCAGGCGATAGGGAACGAACGCTGCGGGTTTGATGCGCTTGACGTTCCAGGTGTGGAAATACTCGTGGCTGCACAGTCCCAGAAAGGCCTTGTAGCCGTCCGACAGGCCGTCCATGCCGTGATAGGGCAGGTCGTTGCGATTCGCCAGCAAGGCGGTGGAGGCGCGGTGCTCCAGCCCGCCATAACCATCGCCGACAATCATCGCCATGAACAGATAGCGCGATACCGGCGCCGGCTCACCGAACAGGCGGATGTGCCAGGTGCAGATCCGCGCCAGATCGGATGTGAGCCGTTCCAGGTCGCAGTCGTGCCTGCCGGTCAGCGCGATCTCGTGACGCACGCCGCAGGCCTCGAAGGTGGCATGGGTGAAGCGGCCCATCTCCACCGGGTGGTCGATCAGTTCGTCGTAATCCGCGGCACGGTAGCGGCCGAAGCCCAGCGGTTTGGCGGCAGATTTGCCCTTGATGTCGCCCGGCAGCGTGGTCGCGACACGCCAGTCGGCATAGTGCGGACCCTCCGGCGGCAGGATGTCCACCGTGCAGGGCTCGGCCGTTCTCCCCTCCACCGCCAGGAACACGCTGGTGCCGTTGAAGAAACCGTGGGTCTGGTCGAGATGGGCTGCCCGCACCGAGAGATCCCACGCGTAGACGTCGTACACCAGTCTCAGGCGGCGCTCAGCGGCAATGCGCGCCACGCGCCAGGTGTGCTTGTCCAGCTTGTCGACCGAAACCGGCCGGACACTGCCGTCCGGCGCGATGGCTTCGGCCCGCAGGCTGACGATGTTGCGTGAGAACTCGCGGATCATGTAGCTGCCGGGAATCCAGGCCGGCAGGCGGAATACCTGCCCGCCCGGATCGGGGGCGCTGAGCTCGCAAGTAAGCCGGAACAGATGGGCTTCGGGTCTAAGAGGAACAATGGTGTAGTGGATGGCGGCGGGGAGTGGCTTGGACATGCTGGGCTCGGATGCTGGGATGCGTCATTTTAGGGCCAGTCGATCCGCACCGGGCGGGCGCGTCGTACCGGTCGAAGCAGCCCTGCCGTACCGCAAGGGCCGCGGAATTTTCATATACTGTACATATGAACAGTCTCGAAGCCTCCCCGCCCGCCTCCGCCTACGCCGAGCTGCATTGCCTGAGCAATTTCAGCTTCCAGCGTGGCGCCTCCCATCCAGAGGAACTCGTCGCGCGGGCGGCGGAGCTGGGTATGCGGGCACTGGCGATCACCGACGAATGCTCCTTTGCCGGGGTGGTACGTGCGTGGCAGGCGATACGAACAGACAAGCTGGCGTTGAAGCTGATCATAGGCTGCGAACTGCGGCTCGCCGACGGGCCGGTGGTGGTGGTGCTCGCGCGCAATCGCCAAGGCTATGCGTGCCTGGCGCGGCTCATCAGTCGCGGGCGGCGGGCGGCGGACAAGGGTGCCTACCGCCTGCAGCGGGTCGATCTGTCCGATGGCGTCGATGACTGCATCGCCTTGCTGGTTCCCGACCCTGACACGCCGCCGGATCCGCAGCAGCTGATCGAGGACGGACGCTGGCTGCGCCAGTGTTTTCCCGGTTCGGCCTGGCTGGCGGTCGAGCTGTTGTGCGGACCGGACGATGCCGGGCGGCTCGATACCCTGCTCCAGATCGCCCGCCAGGCCGGCCTGCCAGCGCTCGCGACCACCGGCGCGGTGATGCACGACGCGTCACGGCGGCGCCTGGCCGACGTGATGACGGCCACCCGGCTGCACACCACCGTTGCCGATGCCGGGCTGGCGCTGGCGGGCAATGCCGAGCGCCGGCTGCACGACATGGCCACGCTCGCATCGCGCTACCCGGCCGAGTTGCTGGCGGCCACGCTGGCGGTAGTGGATGCCTGTGACTTCGATCTCGGCACACTGCGCTACGAGTATCCGGACGAGATCGTGCCGGCCGGCCACACTCCGGGGAGCTGGCTGCGTACCTTGGTGGAGGACGGACTGCGCTGGCGCAACGGCGAGCGGCCGGCCGCACAGCGCCGCGCCATCGACGACGATCCTGCCGCGCCATCGGTACGCGCCCAGATCGAACACGAACTGGCCCTGATCGCCGAGCTTGGCTACGAGGCCTATTTTCTTACCGTACACGATGTTGTCCGTTTCGCCCGCAGCTGCGCCATCCTCTGCCAGGGACGCGGCTCGGCGGCGAACTCGGCAGTGTGCTGGGCGCTGGGCATCACCGAGGTCGACCCGATGCTGGGCACGATGCTGGTGGAACGCTTCATCTCGCGCGAACGCAACGAGCCGCCCGACATCGATGTGGATTTCGAGCACGAACGGCGCGAGGAAGTGATCCAGTACCTCTATCGCAAATACGGCCGTGATCGCGCAGCGCTCGCCGCAACGGTGATCCGCTACCGCGCCCGCAGCGCCCTGCGCGACGTTGGCCGTGCCCTGGGTTTGCCGCTGGCCCAGATCGAACGGCTCACGCGCGACCATTTCTGGTTCGATGGCCGGCGCATCCTGCCCGAGCGCTTGCACGAGGCCGGGCTGGACCCGGCCAGTCCGGTGGTGGTGCGCCTGGTCGAACTGACGCACGAACTGATCGGCTTTCCCCGCCACCTCTCCCAGCACGTAGGCGGCTTCGTCATTGCGTGCGGCCGGCTGGATGAGCTGGTGCCGATCGAAAACGCCGCCATGCCCGACCGCAGCGTGATCCAGTGGGACAAGGACGATCTCGACGCGGTCGGCCTGCTGAAGATCGATGTACTCGCCCTCGGCATGCTTTCCGCCTTGCGGCGTTGCCTGGGTCTGCTGTCGCAGCGGTGCGGCCAACCAGTGGCGCTGGGGCAGATCGAGCGCGAGGCGCCCGAAGTCTATGCCATGCTGTCCCGCGCCGACTCGATCGGTGTGTTCCAGGTGGAATCGCGGGCGCAGATGACCATGTTGCCGCGCCTGCGCCCACGCTGCTTCTACGACCTGGTGGTGGAAGTCGCCATCGTCCGTCCCGGGCCGATCCAGGGCGGCATGGTTCATCCTTATCTCGAGGCGCGCGCCCGTGCGGCACGCAAGCAGCCCATTACCTATCCCCGTCCGCAACATGCACACTCCGACGACGAAGGGGTGAAGCCGGTGCTGGAGCGCACCCTGGGCGTGCCGATCTTCCAGGAGCAGGTCATGCAACTGGCCATCGTCGCGGCCGGTTTCAGCGCCGGTGAAGCCGATCAACTGCGCCGGGCAATGGGTGCCTGGCGTCGCAAGGGGGAGCTGGAGCGCTATCGCGCCCGCTTGCTCGCCGGCCTGTCGGAACGCGGTTATTCGGTCGATTTCGCCGAACGTCTGTGTCACCAGATCGAAGGTTTCGGCAGTTACGGCTTTCCCGAGTCGCACGCCGCGAGCTTCGCCCTGCTGGTGTATTTCTCCGCGTGGTTCAAGTACTTCGAACCCGCAATCTTTCTGTGTGCGTTGCTGAACAGCCAGCCCATGGGGTTTTATTCCCCCTCCCAGCTCATACAGGATGCCCGCCGCCACGGTGTTACCGTGCTGCCGGCCGACGTTTGTGCAAGCGACTGGGACTGCATACTGGAGAACCAGGCACAGATGCAGGATACCCACGCTGAGGAACGGACACGGAATACCTTAGCGCAATCGCCCGCCGAGCGGACTGTCGCGCAACAGGACAATGCCCACGCATCCCGGCTGGCAGCGGACGGACTGCGCCGACCACAGCCTCAGGCACCGGTACGCCTCGGCCTGCGGATGATCAAGGGTTTGTCGAGGGAAGCGGTCGGTCGCATCGTCGCCGCCCGCCGCGCGGGCCGCTTCGAAAGCGTCCAGGACCTCGCCTTGCGCGCCGAACTGGAGCCCGCCACGCTCAACCTGCTTGCCCGCGGTGGTGCCCTGCAGACGCTGGCCGGCCATCGTCGCCAGGCCCTGTGGCAAGCAGCCGGCAGCCGTCCCGACCCCGGCCTGCTATGCACCGCACCGGTCAGCGAAGCCCCGGCACGACTGCGTGCACCGACCGAAGCCGCCGACCTGGTTGCGGATTACGCCCATCTCGGCTTCACCCTGGGCAATCATCCGCTGAGCCATCTGCGCGAACACCTGCGGGCGATGCGCTTCAGCGACGCACGCGCCATCCAGCTTTGTGCCGACCGTCAGGTCGCCCGCGCGGCGGGCATCGTCACCTGCCGCCAGCGGCCGGGTACGGCCAAGGGGGTGCTGTTCATCACGCTGGAAGACGAAACCGGTCTGATCAACATCATCGTCCGCCCCGAACTCATCGAGCGCCAGCGTCGCATCCTGCTCGGCGCCCATCTGCTCGGCGTCTATGGCCAGATCAGCCGCCAGGGTTCAGTGGTCCACCTGCAGGCCAGCCGAGTAGTGGATCATTCGCACTTGCTCGGCCAACTGGTGACGAGCAGCCGCGATTTTCATTGAACCTAGAAACCTCAGTTGGACGTGTCCGAGTGTGCGTCTGGGGCGTCGTCTGGCAAGGCACGACGACGCGGCATGGTTGTTCCCTGCAAGGAGGCGCAACGCAGCCAGGCGGCGCACCAGGCGTGCAATCGGGCGCGTAGCGGACTCACCCATTGGGTGACCGCAGTCGAAGCTGTGTAGCCCACGCTTTCTAAGGCACTCAAGATCATCGAGAGCGGTCAACTGAGGTTTCTAGGTTGAAGCTGCGACGGCGGCCATCGCGCTATACGGCGCACCCGAGAACGATTTCACCGCACGTAGCGGCTGTATGCCGCGCGCCTGCCCGCTGCGCAGCCCCGTCAAGTTTCTCATCCCTCATCCGGGTCCCGGATGCATGGCGGTGAAACCGCCTCCGCAACCACACCTGCGCGGCAGTCCCGGCTAATCCGGAGCGCCCTTGAGCATTTCGGTAACGGCCGCGGCCAGCCGGTCGACCTCCAGTTGCGCCGCTTCGGCGGCCCGCCCGAGCCGGAACACCGAGCCGCCCGCCACGGCACTCTGCGCGTAGGCATTGCGCTGGGCGAGTGTCGCGGCCAGCACGGGCAGACTGAACTCCCGCATCACCTCCAACACCGAAGCCGACAAGGCGGTGCGCTGTACCCGGTTGGGCACCAGTGCGCCACGCAGGCGCTTGCGTTCGGCCATTTTCAGCAGGATCAGGCGTTCGACCGCGCGCGCCGACCACAGATCGGGCGGGCTAGGGACCACCGGCACCAAGGCCAGGTCGACCCGGTCCAGGGCGGCCAGCACGTGTGGATGTTCGATCGATGGCGGGCAGTCCAGCACCACGAAGTCGCGCCGCCTGCCGAGTGCCGCGAGCGACTCGTCGAATTCGGCATCCCCACCCGAAAGCCGCTCGACCGGCGCCGGAAACGGCATCCCTTCGGGGCAGGCTTCGGACCAGCGCAGCGCGCTTTCCTGAGGGTCGAGATCGGCCACCGCGACCGCATGGCCCCGTTCCACCAATCCGGCAGCCAGCTGCATCGCGAGGGTCGTCTTGCCTGCCCCGCCTTTCTGGGAAATCAGTGCGATCAGTCTGCCATGCTTCATGAAGTGCCCCCGCTGCTGTCCGTCGAGCGCCCCATGGTATCCCATGGCCGTGAGGTACGCTCGGCGTCGCACACCTGTCGGTATACTGCCGACCGGAGCCGTTCCCATGACCCGAAGAACAAGGATGCCAAGATGAAGCTCGAGACCCTTGCCGTTCACGGCGGATATACGCCCGATCCCACCACCCGGGCGGTGGCGGTGCCGATCTACCAGACCACCTCCTACGCATTCGATGACACCCAGCACGGAGCCGATCTGTTCGATCTGAAGGTACAAGGCAACATCTACACGCGCATCATGAACCCCACCCAGGACGTGCTGGAAAAGCGCGTTGCCGCGATGGAAGGCGGGATCGCCGGTCTGGCGCTGGCGTCCGGCATGGCGGCGATCACCTATGCGATCCAGACCATCGCCGAGGCGGGCGACAACATCGTGACCTCCAGCACGCTGTACGGCGGCACCTACAACCTGTTCGCCCACACCCTGCCGCAATACGGCATCGACGTGCGCTTTGCCGATTACCGTGACCCCGCCTCGTTCGAGCGGCTCATCGACGCCCGCACCAAGGCGGTGTTCTGCGAGTCGGTGGGCAATCCGCTCGGCAACATCACCGATTTCCAGCCACTCGCGGACATTGCCCACCGCCACGGTGTGCCGCTGATCGTGGACAACACCGTTCCTTCGCCCTACCTGTGCCGGCCCTTCGAACACGGCGCGGACATCGTGGTGCATGCCCTCACCAAGTACCTCGGCGGCCACGGCAACTCCATCGGCGGCATCATCGTCGACTCCGGCAAGTTTCCCTGGGCGGAGCACAAGCAGCGGTTCCGGCGCCTCAACGAGCCGGATGTCTCCTACCACGGCGTGGTCTATACCGAAGCCCTTGGCCCGGCGGCCTACATCGGTCGTGCCAGGGTCGTGCCACTGCGCAACATGGGCGCGGCGATTTCGCCCTTCAATTCGTTCCTCATCCTGCAGGGCATCGAGACACTGGCCTTGCGCATGGACCGCATCTGCGACAACGCCCTCGCCATCGCCCGCTTCCTGAAGACGCATGCCAAAGTGAGCTGGGTGAACTACGCCGGCCTGGAAGACCATCCCGATCACGCCCTCGTCGGCAAATACATGGCCGGCAAGGCTTCGGGCATTCTCAACTTCGGCGTCAAGGGTGGGCGCGACGGCGGCGCCCGCTTCCAGGACGCGCTGCAACTGGTGACCCGCCTGGTGAACATTGGCGACTGCAAGACGCTCGCCTGCCACCCGGCATCCACCACCCACCGCCAACTCGGCGCGGACGAACTGGCGAAGGCCGGCGTCAGCGAGGACATGATCCGCCTGTCCATCGGCATCGAGCATGTAGACGATCTGATTGCCGACCTCGACCAGGCGCTCGCGAAAGTCTGAGTTTCTCGGTATGTAGGGAAGCACTGATTTGCTCCCCGTCGTTCGGGCCGAGCTTGTCGACGCCTGCTCGAAGGCCCTTCAAAGAGATGCCCTTCGATGGGCTCACGGCGAACGGAGTTGGCGTTTTCAAGGGCCGGACCAATAAATCAGTGTTTCGATAGCGGATCCTGCGGCCACACGCTCGGTGGCACGGGACGGCAAGCAAGGCGCCCCGCGGGGCGCCTTGCTGCGCTTCGGGGAGCACGCCACGCGCGCCAAAGCCGCTCCCGCCCCTGCGCGTGCACCGATGCACCTACCGATCGGACGGATCCGTGATTTTGATCACGATCACGTTACGACCGCGCCGCTTCCCTCTCATCAGCGGGCAAAGTCTTGATCTTGCGCAAACGCTGCGCTTCATGGCCCACCTACGATTGTCGGACCCCAGCTTGGGTAGTGGCATGATCGCGCCCACTTTCGGGCCGCTTTTAGGCTGCTTCTTGCCGAGTCTGCATCCGTATGCGCCTGTTGCACCCGTTTTCACCCGTTTGTACCCGTTGCCACCGATCTCGCACCCAGGTTCCGTTACGGTCGACCGCTCATGAAACTGCGCACCTTCATCCTCGTCACCTCCGCCATGGTCGGCACCGTCTTCCTGGGAGGCAGCTGGCTCGCGATCGGCAACAGTTTCGAGAGCCTTTTTCGCGATCGGGCCCGTGAGCAGGCCGAACAAGTCGCGCGGATCACCCTCGCGTCCATGTACGAAGTCATGAGCCAGGGCTGGACACGCGACGAAGCCGAACGCTTCATCGCCAGCGTGCGCCGCGCATCCGACGACAGCGGCGGCCTTTCGGTGGAACTCTATCGGGGGCGACTGGTGGAGGCGGAATATGGCCCCATCGCCCAACCCGCGAGCAGCGAGCGGATCCGTGCGGCGTTCGACTCGGGCCAACGGGTCGACACCCTGCTCGCAGGCAAGTACCTGAGCGTGATACCGCTGAAGGCCGAACAGCGCTGCCTGCTCTGCCATGAAAACGCCCGGGCCGGCGACGTGCTGGGCGTGGTGGAGATCGGCCAGCCCTTCGAGCGCCTGCTCCAGCACGCGCGCATTGGCTTCTACACCAGCGCCGTTCCAAGCCTCATGCTCGGGCTGCTGCTGGTATGCGCCGCGGTGGCCTGGGTGGTCAGCCGCATCTCGCGCAGCGTCACCCAGGTCGAAAGCAGCCTTGACGCGATCAGCAACCTGTCCGACCTGCGCCACCTCGAAGTCCGGCACAGCACGCTCGACTTCAGCGAACTCAACCGCATCCAGGACTCCATCACCGCGCTTGCAACCAGGCTCAGATCCATCGCGGTGGACAAGGACATCCTGATGTTCGAGATCGGGCTGCTGGAAAAATTCGTCATCACCTCGGAAGTGATCCGCGACTGGCGCGAGTACGTCAGCCAGTTGTTGCAGGACATCAATGGCATCCTCAAAGCGCACGTCCTGTTCTCGGTGTTCCAGATCGACGACGAACTGTTCGACATCGAAATCTTCTGGCACCGCGAACCGGACGAAGCGGCGCGCACGCACATCGAGCGGGTGGTCATCGACACCTTGCGTGCCGATGGCCGCTTCAGCGACCCCGCCGCGCTCAACGTCCACCACCACTTTCCCGAGCAGGACGGCGCCGCGCTGGACATGGACACCGACGAACTGGAGTTGCAGATCAAGTCCTTCTTCGTGGAGAGCCCCAAGATCGGCAGCATTGTCGGCATCGGCGTGCATTCGGACACCTTGCGCGAACCGACCCACCACCTTGTGCTGGACAGCATTCTGTCCACCCTGCTCAACGTCGTCGGCTCGATCAAGGCCATCCACAAGTACGCCCGCGACCTCGAGTACTACGCCACGCGCGACCCCCTCACCGATCTCTACAACCAGCGGGTGTTCTGGGAACTGCTCGACTACGAGATCGGCCGCTGCCGCCGTCACGACACCAAGGCCACGCTGTTGATGATCGACCTCGACAACTTCAAGTTGATCAACGATCACTTCGGGCACGCCGTCGGCGACGAATTTCTGCAACGGTTCTCGCGCGCCATCGAGCAAGCCTTGCGCACCGGCGACGTGTTCGCCCGCTACGGCGGCGACGAATTCGTCGTGCTGCTACCCGAGGCCGATCTGGAACAAGGCTATGCGGTGGCAAACCGGGTGCTGGAAGCCACCCGCACGGTGGTGGTGGAAACGGGCGAGCAGGGCCGCGCCACCGCCTCCGTGTCGATCGGGCTGGCGGTCTATCCCGACCACGCCAGCGAACCCAAGGACATGTTCCTGTTCGCCGACACGCTGATGTACAAGGCCAAGTCCGAAGGCAAGGAACGCGTTGCGCTGCCCAGCGAGGACGACGTGATGGCGACCTTCCGCAACATCTCCGAAACCGGGGTGGCGGTGATGGAGGCCATCAACCAGCGCCGCATCATCCCCTTCTTTCAGCCGATCAACCACGTCGCCGGCCAGAAACCGGATGCGGTGGAAGTGTTGTCGCGCATCGAGATCAACGGCGAACTGATGCGCGCCGACCAGTTCATCGAAATCGCCGAGAAAATGAGCGTCATCCACCGTCTGGATGCGGTGGTCATCGAAGCCGCGCTCGACCGGGTGGCGGCAAGCGACTTCCGCGGGCCGGTATTCTTCAACCTGTCACCGCGCGCGCTGGTATTGTCCGAATTCACCCGCACGCTGCGCTCCGTAGTGCGCAATTCGGGGGTCTCGCCCGAGCGCATCGTGTTCGAGATCACCGAACGCGACACCGTCAAGAATCTGGGCATACTCGAACGTTTCTTCAGCGACCTGAAGTCGGAAGGCTTCGGGCTGGCCATCGACGATTTCGGCTCGGGTTTCTCGTCCTTCCACTACCTGCGCCGTTTCCCGTTCGACTACCTGAAGATCGAAGGCGATTTCATTGCCAACATGTTGCACAGCGATCGCGACCGCATCTTCGTCCGCTCGATCAACGACCTCGCACGCGCGCTCGACATCCAGGTCATTGCGGAATTCGTCGAATCCGAGGAAGTGCTGAGCTTGCTCGCCGAACTGCGCATCGACTACGCCCAGGGCTACCACGTCGGCCGTCCGTCACGCGACCTGCCTGCACCTCGATCACTGCTCGCACCGAGTGCGGAGGGCAGGCCGGATGCTCGCTTCGCTATTCTGGACTCGTCTGCCCGGGCTTGATCGTTGGGCTGGGGCGGATGAGCACGGCCCGGCCCTAGCTTGCACTACCGATGCGACGACTCACATTCGCTGTGTGACGTCGGTGGTGGACTCATCGGGAACAAGTCCATCCAGGCGCCAGCGTCCCAGCACGGCGTAGCGTGCGCCGTGCTGATCCCGCCTTGATTCGACAAGTACGAAATCTCGGACCCGCCACGGTGGCAGCGGCGGTTCGGCAAGCGCGGCCAGTTGGGTACCGACCTGGTCGCAAGCAGCCGGGTCGGTCTTCCGCAGCAAGGTCATGTGTGGCGAAAAGCGCCGGTCCTCAACCCCAAAGCCGGCCTTACGCAAGCCGCAGACCAGAGTATCCGCCAGTTGCAGCAGCGTATCCGGGGGCGCTGCAGGTGCCAGCCAAGCGATGCGGTTGTGGCGCCAGCAGCCGAGGCGGTCGAGGGGCAGGCCAAAGGCGGGGGCGCTGATTGCCGCGCCGACGGTGTGGAGTGCGGGCAGCGCAGCGGAATCGACTTCCCCCAGAAAGGCGAGCGTGAGATGCAGCGTGTCCTCGCGCATGAGCCGGCCACCGATCAATGCCTGCAAGGCATGGGCACGGCGGTGGATGGTTTGCGCGAGCTGCGGCTCGGGCCAGAGCGCGAAGAAGACCCGGCAGCTTGCCCTGTGGCCTGCCGCGGTGCGTGCAGGCGTGCGACCGTTCATCCCCCGGAGCGGGCGATCAAGGCCACCACCTGAGCGGCAATACCCTCGCCGCGGCCGGTAAAGCCGAGTTTTTCCGTGGTTTTGCCCTTGATGTTCACGCAGTCCGGGGCGATGTCGAGATCGGACGCGATGCAGGCCACCATGGCGGGGACGTGTGGAAGAATGCGGGGGGCGCCGCAGATGATGGTGGCGTCGATGTTGACAACGGCAAAGCCTGCGGCGGCGATGTGGCGGTAGGCCTCGCGCAGCAGTACGCGGCTGTCGGCGCCGGCGTGGGCGGGGTCGGTATCGGGAAACAGGCGTCCGATATCGCCCAGCCCGGCAGCCCCCAGCAGCGCGTCGGTCAGCGCATGCAGCAGCACATCGGCGTCTGAATGGCCGAGCAGCCCACGCTCGAACGGGATGGTCACACCACCGATGATGAGCGGTCGCCCGGGTACCAGGGCGTGGACGTCGAAGCCTTGTCCGACGCGGAACGGGAAAGTCATGGTCAGTCCTCGCGATTCTTGAGAATCCACTCGGCCAGATGCAGATCGAGCGGATAGGTTACCTTGAGATTGGTGGCATCGCCCTGCACCAGTCGCGGCCGCAGGCCGGCCGCTTCGATGGCACTGGATTCGTCGGTGACGTGGTGGTGACTCTCGAGCGCGCGCCGCAGCATCACGTAGCGGAACATCTGTGGCGTCTGGGCCTGCCAGAGCCGCTCGCGAGGCACGGTCGCGACCACCCGCGCATGTTCGTCGGCACGTTTGAGGGTGTCGGCCACCGGTACGGCGAGCAGGCCGCCGACTTCCTCGTCGGCCAGCTCGCGGATCAGGCGCTCGATGTGCCAGGGGGCGATACAGGGACGCGCGGCATCATGAACCAGCACCCAGTCGGATTGGGCGACCTCCCCGGCGATGGCGCGCAACCCGGCGAGCACGCTGTCGGCCCGGCTCGCCCCGCCGCAGAACAGGGGCACGAGGCGCGGCCCGAGTCCAGACCAGTCGTGCCGCCGCCATTCGGTGTCATCCACCGACAGGACGACGAAGACCTTGTCGATCTCGGGTGTCGCGCACAGCGCGGCAAGCGTGTGATGAATCAATGGCTTGCCCAGCAGCGGCAGGTACTGCTTGGGCTGCTGGGCGCCCATGCGCGCGCCACTGCCGGCGGCTGGCACCAGGGCGAAATGCCGGGTTGGGGGCTGGGGGCGAATGTGCTTGGATGTCATGGCTGGGGGGTGTGTCATGCGCGGATTCTAACCGCGGCTCGGGACCGGCGCCGAGTGCCGTTGGAATCTATAATTCAAAAACTATGGCAACGTGGCGCAGGAAGGACTGGAATGGCCAACGTCTCATCGCGGCCCGCAGCGGTAGCGGGCATGTTTTATCCGGCGGACGCGCGCGTATTGAGAACCCAGCTCGGCGAGCTGCTGGCGGGGGCGCTGCCGCCCGAGTTGCCCGCGGCGCCCAAGGTCATCGTCGTGCCGCATGCTGGCTACATCTATTCGGGTGCGGTGGCGGCCAGTGCCTACACCGCACTCGCCGGGCTGGAGCGCAGCATACGCCGCGTGGTGCTGCTCGGTCCCGCGCACCGGGTCGGTTTTGAGGGTTTCGCGCTGCCGGCGGCCCACTATTTCGAGACGCCACTCGGCGTGGTGCCGCTGAGCCGCAGCGACTGGCTGGCCTTGAAGGCGCATCCCAAGGTCACGGTGGACGATCATCCGCACGCGCGCGAACACTGCCTGGAGGTGCAACTGCCGTTCCTGCAGGTGCTGCTGGAACGTTTCGAACTGGTCCCGCTGCTCGTCGGCCAGGTGGCGCCAGCCGCTGTCGCGGACATGCTCGAGATGTTGTGGGGCGACGCCGCGACCCTGTTGGTGATCAGTTCCGATCTGTCGCACTACCACGCCTACGACTTCGCGCGCCAGTTCGATCAAGCCACCGCACGCCAGATCCTGGCGCTTGGCCACGACCTCAGTCACGAACAGGCATGCGGTGCGACCCCGCTCAACGGCCTGATGCAGCTCGCCCGCCGTCGCGGGCTCGAGCCCCACCTGCTGGATCTGCGCAATTCCGGCGATACCGCGGGCGACCGCGCCAGCGTCGTCGGCTATGCCAGCTTCGCCTTCACGGAGCCACCCGTTCATGGCCAGCCCCTCCTCCATTGAATCCGCCGACGCCGCCGATGCCGCCGACTCCAGTGACTTCGGCGCGGGTCTGCCGCGGCTTGCGCGCGAGGCAATCCGCCATCATCTCGAGCACGGCACACCATCCCATTCGCCCGCCGACGAGGCCCTGGCCGCAAGAGGCGCGACCTTCGTTACTCTCACCCGGGCGGGTGAGTTGCGTGGCTGCATTGGCAGCATCCGACCGCAGCGTGCCTTGGCGGACGACCTGGTGCACAACGCGGTGGCTGCCGCGACAGGCGATCCGCGCTTTCCGCCGGTCACTCGCGATGAACTGGATCTGCTCGACGTCGAGGTGTCGCTGTTGTCGGCGCCCGAATTCCTGACCTTTGCCGACGAACCCGAACTGCTGTCCCAACTGCGGGCCGGGCGGGATGGACTGATCCTCTTCTCCGGCTGCCGCAGTGCCACCTTCCTGCCCCAGGTATGGACGCAGTTGCCAGATCCGCAGCGCTTTCTTGCCGCCCTCAAGCACAAGGCGGGCCTGCCCGCCGATCGCCCAGCGCCCAACCTCATGGCGGCACGTTTCACTGTCCGGAAATGGGTGGACAAGGCGGCGGATGCCGGATCCACACCGGACGCGAGCGTGCCCAACCCTGTCGTTGCGTCACGCGCGCCATCATGATGGAAGAATCCAGATGAACGCCGCGTCCTCATCCTCATCGACCTCGCCCGCCGGCGAAGACCATCCCCCGTCCGCCCATCCGGCCGGCTATTGGCATTTGCTGGAAGACGGGCGCATCCAGTGCGATCTGTGTCCGCGCTACTGCAAGCTGCACGCCGGGCAGCGCGGTGCCTGTTTCGTGCGCATGCGCGACGGCGACCAGATGGTGCTCACGACTTACGGGCGCAGTTCCGGTTTCTGCATCGACCCCATCGAGAAGAAGCCGCTCAACCATTTCTACCCAGGCAGCAGTGTTTTCTCGTTCGGTACGGCGGGCTGCAACCTGGCCTGCAAGTTTTGCCAGAACTGGGACATCTCCAAGTCACGTGACATGGACCGTCTGATGGACGCCGCCTCGCCTGACGAGATCGTGCGCACGGCGGCAGCCTGGGGCTGTCGCAGTATCGCGTTCACTTACAACGATCCGGTGATCTTCGCCGAATATGCCTGTGACGTGGCGGATGCCGCCCACGCCGCCGGCCTGAAGACGGTCGCCGTCACCGCCGGCTACATCACCGAGCCCGCACGAGAACCTTTCTTCTCGCGCATGGACGCAGCCAACGTCGATCTCAAGGGCTTTACCGACGACTTCTACGTCAAGCTCTGTGGCGCTCATCTTCAACCAGTGCTCGACACGCTGTCGTGGCTGGTTCGGGACGGCCGTTGCTGGGTGGAAATCACCACCTTGCTGATTCCCGGGCACAACGACTCGGATGCCGAAATCGAAGCCATGTGCGCTTGGATCGCCAACGCATTGGGCACCGACGTGCCCTTGCACTTCACCGCCTTTCACCCGGACTTCAAGCTCGATGACATCCCGGCGACCCCGCCCGACACCCTGACCCGAGCCCGTGACATCGCTCGCCGACGCGGTTTGCGCTACGTCTATACCGGCAACGTGCACGACCGCAACGGAGGGAGCACCTACTGTGCCGGTTGCGGTGCGGCGGTAATCGAGCGCGACTGGTACGAAGTCCTTGCCTACCGTGTCGACGCCCACGGCTGCTGCCAGGCCTGTGGACGGGTCTTGCCGGGGCGCTTCGAAGCCTTTGGCAAGCCCTTTGGTGCGCGCCGCATTCCCGTTGCCATCCATCGCGCGCCACCGGGGACGGCCGCAACCGCTTGTTGAGCGGACCGGCAAGCGCCCCGCATCTCACCGTCGGCTGCTTGCCGCGGCGGCGGGGGTGTGCGATTCTGAGATCGCAGTCACACCCTTGTTCAGCCGTATCCGATCATCGAAGACCGACACCGCCGTGAAGCTCCGTCATACCCATCTCAGCATTCCGGTCGAAGCCGCGTGGCTGGACGCGCGTCTGGCGCACGCCCCCGACGTCGTTGGCCTGGCGGTGCTGCTCGAGCAAGGCGGCAGCAGTTTTTCCGAGACGGGTAGCCACGCGATCGAATCCTTCATGCAGGGACTGGGCTACGCCACGCTGGTAGTGAACCTGCTCACCCGCTACGAGATCGAGCGTGACCCGGACGCCTGCTTCAACGTACCGCAAATGGCCAACCGCCTGATCGGCATCCGCGACTGGATCGAGCACCAGCCGCCCTTGTCTGGTCTGGGCGTAGGGGTGTTGGCAGCCAGGACCGGCAGCGCCGCCGCGATTCGTGCCGCATGGAAAGCGCCGACGCGCTTTCATGCGCTCGTGTGCCTGGGCGGACGCCCCGATCTTGCCGGCGCAACACCGCTGCAGGCGCTCACCACGCCGCTGTGTATCGCCATCGGCGCAAGTGATCCCTATTTCGCGATGGTCGGCCAGGCCTTCGAGCGCATCCGCTGTGACAAGCACTGGCAGGTACTGGAAGGCTGTGACGGAAACCTGGAGAGCGAGGCGGAAGTCGCCGCGTTCGGGCAGATCGCCCGCGCCTGGCTTCTCCGTCATCTGCCCGCGCCGATGGTGCGAACAGAGGTTCTTGCAGGCGACGCAGGGGCATCGACCGACGACCTGCCCCCGCCGAACGGTGTGCCCACCGCCGACTGACCCCCCCTGCCCCTCACCGCCCACTCCCACTTCCACTTCCACTCCCCCGACCTCCAGTCTGCCAACCGCGTTTGCGGCGTGGTCGGCAGCGGGCCTGCCCTTGTTTGCCGCAGTGGACGAGTCGCGGCCGCGCCGCTCCATCCCCTATAATCCCGGTCTTGCTTCGCTTGCGGCTGTGTCGCGCCCGGCATTCCTCGGCGCACGGCGATCCAGCTCCGTCGAGCGCTTCTCCACCGGCCCATGCGCCAGGCTCCCGACATGCCCCAGGAATTCGACCCGCTGCTTCCCAGACTCACCGCCCTCGCCGAGCCGCGCGCCGGCGTCCGCACCGAACTGCCTCCGCTCTACGGATCGGCCGATGCGCTGGCGCTCGCCCAATTGTCGGGTCGCGGCCGCAGCCTGCTGGTGGTATGCGCCAATCCGCTCGATGCCCAGCGCCTCCAGGCCGAACTGAAATGGCTGCAGCCCGAATTGCGCGCCCATTTGTTGCCGGACTGGGAGACCCTGCCCTACGACAGTTTTTCGCCCCACCAGGATCTGATCTCCGAGCGACTGTCCACCCTCTACGCCCTCACCCGCGGCGAAGCCGACGTGGTGCTGGTTCCGGCATCCACTGCGCTGTACCGCATGGCGCCGCCATCGTTCCTGGCCGCCTACACCTTTTTCCTCAAGCAGGGCGAGCGACTGGATGTGGAGCAGCTTCGCCACCAGATGGCGATCGCCGGCTACGCGCACGTGACCCAGGTGGTCAGTCCGGGTGAATTCTCGGTACGCGGAGGCCTGATCGATCTCTACCCTATGGGCGCGGCCCTGCCTTATCGCATCGACTTGTTCGACGACGAAGTCGAGAGCATCAAGACCTTCGATCCCGATACCCAGCGTACCGTGTTTCCGGTGCCGGAAATCCGGCTGCTGCCGGCGCGCGAGTTCCCGCTGGACGACGCCGGCCGTACCCGTTTCCGCAGCCGCTTCCGTGAGCGCTTCGAGGGCGACCCCTCGCGCGCGGCGGTCTACAAGGACGTCTCCAACGGCATCGCGCCACCCGGCATCGAGTATTTCCTGCCCCTGTTCTTCGACGACACTGCGACCCTGTTCGACTACCTGCCCGAGGAAGCCGGGGTGGTGCTGCACCACGACGTGCCGGCGGCGATCGAGGATTTCTGGCGCGACGCCCGTTCGCGCCACGACCTGCTCAAGGGCGACCGCAGTCGCCCGGTAATGCCGCCGGAGGAACTGTTCCTTGATCAGGAGTTGTTCTTTGGCGCGCTCAAGCAGCGCAGCCGCATGGTGCTGCCGCAGCCTGGGCAGGACACGGCCGGAGCCCTCGCCCGAGCGTTGCCCGACGTCGCTGTCGAGCGCAAGGCCACCGATCCGTTGCACAAGCTCAAGTGCTTCGTCGATGAGCGTCTGGCCCGCCCGGACGGGCGCGTGCTGCTGCTGGCGGAGTCCGCCGGCCGGCGCGAGACCATGGTCGAGTACCTCGCCGAATATGGACTCAAACCCACCGGCTGTGCCGACTTCGGCGGTTTTCTCGCGTCCGGCGAGCGCTTCGCGCTGAGTGTCGGTCCGCTCGCGAGCGGCTTCGATCTGCCCGAAGCCGGTCTCGCAGTGATCACCGAGACCGAGCTTTACGCCACTACCGCCCGCAGCCGCAGCCGCCGCGACAATCGCAAGGCCGCGACCATGGAAGGCTGGCTGCGCGACCTTTCCGAGCTCAAACTCGGCGATCCGGTGGTGCACGTGTCACACGGCATCGGCCGCTATCTCGGCCTCATCCACATGAACCTCGGCGAGGGCGACACCGAGTTCCTGCACCTCGAATACAACGGCGGTGACAAGCTTTACGTGCCGGTTTCGCAACTGCACGTGATCACGCGCTACGCCGGCGCAGACCCCGAGCAGGTGGACCTCCACCGCCTGGGCTCGGGCCAGTGGGAAAAGGCCAAGAAGAAGGCCGCTATGCAGGTGCGCGACACTGCCGCAGAGTTACTCGCGCTCTACGCCCAGCGTGCCGCCCGCCCCGGCCACCGCTTCGATTTCAAGCAGCACGATCTCGAGGCGTTCGCCGAGGGCTTTGGTTTCGAAACCACGCCCGACCAGCAGGCCGCCATCGACGCCGTGGTTGCCGACATGAAGTCCGGCCGGCCGATGGACAGGCTGGTGTGCGGCGACGTCGGCTTCGGCAAGACCGAGGTCGCCCTGCGCGCGGCCTTCGTTGCCGTGGCCGATGGCAAGCAGGTGGTGGTGCTCACGCCCACCACCCTGCTCGCCGAGCAGCACTATCAGACCTTCTCGGACCGCTTTGCCGACTGGCCGATCAAGGTCGCCGAGCTGTCGCGCTTCAAGTCGGCCAAAGAGCAGGCCGAAGCGCTCAAGCTGCTCGAAGAAGGCAAGGTCGACATCATCATCGGCACCCATCGGCTGTTGCAGAAGGATGTGCGCTTCAAGCGCCTGGGCCTGGTCATCATCGACGAGGAACACCGCTTCGGCGTGCGCCAGAAAGAAGCCATGAAGACCCTGCGCAGCGAGGTCGACATCCTTACCCTCACCGCGACGCCGATTCCACGCACGCTCGGCCTGGCCCTGGAGGGGCTGCGCGAGTTCTCCGTCATTGCCACCCCGCCCCAGAAGCGCCTGGCCATCAAGACCTTCGTGCAACGCTTCAGCAAGGGCATCGTGCGTGAGGCGGTGCTCAGGGAATTCAAGCGTGGCGGTCAGGTGTATTTCCTCCACAACGAGGTCGACACCATCGAGAACATGCGCGACGCCCTGGCCGAACTGCTGCCCGAGGCGCGCATTGCGATCGGTCACGGCCAGCTGCCCGAGCGCGAGCTGGAACGGGTGATGCGCGATTTCACCCAGCAGCGCGCGAATCTGTTGCTGTGCTCGACCATCATCGAGACCGGCATCGACATCCCCAGCGCCAACACCATCATCATCAACCGTGCCGACCGCTTTGGCCTGGCCCAGTTGCACCAGTTGCGCGGACGGGTCGGGCGCAGCCACCACCAGGCCTACGCCTACCTGCTCACCGACGCCCATGCCAAGCCCACGCCCCAGGCCCAGAAGCGGCTGGAAGCGATCACCATGATGGAAGACCTGGGCGCCGGCTTCTACCTCGCCATGCACGACCTGGAGATCCGCGGCGCGGGCGAGGTACTGGGCGAGCACCAGTCGGGCGAGATCCAGCAAATCGGCTTTTCGCTCTACACCGAGATGCTCAAGCGTGCGGTGCGCGACCTGCAGGCGGGCAAGGAACCCGATCTCGCCCAACCGCTGGAGGTGGTGTCGGAGATCAACCTCCACACCCCTGCGCTGCTCCCCAGCGACTACTGCCCCGACGTACAGGAGCGGCTCACCCTCTACAAACGCCTGGCCAACTGCGAGTCCGGCGACGAACTGCGCGCCTTGCATGAGGAGCTCGTAGACCGCTTCGGCGAAATGCCGGTGCAGACCCAGGCGCTTCTCGAAAGCCACCGCCTGCGCCTGCTCACCCGCCCCTACGGCGTGCACAAGCTGGATGCCTCCGACGCGCAGATCAGCGTGCATTTCGGCCCGGCGCCGGCGATCGACCCCGCCAAGGTGATTCTCCTGATCCAGAAGGACAAGAACACCCGCATGGCGGGCCCTGACCGCTTGATCCGCAAGGTCAGCCTGCCGGATCTGCGCCAGCGTACCCAGGCGGTGCGCGAACTGCTGGAGGCGGTGGCCAGCGATTGAATGCCGGCATGCGCCGCATCATGGCAAACAATCGCGAGCCATCACGCAATCGAGTTAGAATCTTTGACCCACCCAGTCGATTTCAGCGAGTGCCCTACGATGACCGTCGCACAAACCGAAAACCTCAACATCGTCGCGGCCGACCACATGCCCTCCCCGGAGGAGATCAAGACCCGCGTTCCCCTGTCCGAACCCGCCGCGGCAACCGTGCTGGCCGGCCGGCGCGCCATCTGCGACATTCTTGACCGCCGGGATCCGCGCCTGTTCGTGGTGGTCGGGCCCTGTTCCATCCACGATCCGGTAGCCGGTGTGGACTATGCCCGCCGGCTCAAGGCGCTGGCCGACGAAGTGTCGGACACCCTGTTGCTGGTCATGCGAGTGTATTTCGAGAAGCCGCGCACCTCGGTCGGCTGGAAGGGGTACATCAACGACCCCTATATGGACGACTCCTTCCGTATCGACGAGGGCATGCAGCGAGCCCGCCAGTTCCTGCACGACGTCTGCGAGATCGGCCTGCCCACCGCCACCGAGGCGCTGGATCCGATTGCGCCGCAGTACTACGGCGACCTGATTTCCTGGACAGCGATCGGCGCACGTACCTCCGAATCGCAGACCCACCGCGAGATGTCCTCCGGCCTGTCCACCCCGGTGGGCTTCAAGAACGCCACCGACGGCGATCTCGACGTGGCCATCAATGCCATTCTGTCGGCGTCCCATCCGCACAGTTTCCTGGGCATCAACGGCAAGGGCCAGTCCGCCATCCTGCGTACCCGCGGCAACCGCTACGGGCACGTGGTGCTGCGCGGCGGGGGTGGCCGGCCGAACTACGACACCGTGTCGATCTCGCTTGCCGAGCAGGCACTCGCCAAGGCCAAGCTGCCCAGCAACCTGGTGGTCGACTGCTCGCACGCGAACTCCTGGAAGAAACCGGAACTGCAGCCCCTGGTGATGAAGGACGTCATCCATCAGATCCGCGAGGGCAATCGTTCGGTGGTCGGGTTGATGATCGAGAGCTTCCTCGAGGCGGGCAGCCAGTCCATTCCCAAGGACTTGTCGCAGTTGCGCTATGGATGCTCGGTTACCGACGGGTGCGTCGGCTGGGATACCACCGAGGACATGATTCGCAGTGCCCACAAGGTGTTGCAGGAAGTCTTGCCGGCGCGGGGTCGTAGCGAATGAATCTCGTTGTGCAGGGGGCGGATGTCGATTCCGTCGCCCTGAAGCAATTGGCCCGTCTGACCGGCAGCAGCGACATCCGTCAAATCGTCCCGAACGCCTTCCGCCTGCTCGGCGCCTCGCCCGTGCCCGAGGTCGCGGCGCTGTGTGCCGAAGCGCACCTCGATCACGCGTGGATCGAAGCGGGGCGGCGCCTGTCGGATTTCGGGCTGTTCGTCACCGACATGGATTCGACCCTGATCAACATCGAGTGCATCGACGAGATCGCCGACATGCAGGGTCTCAAGGCCGACGTTGCGGCGATCACCGAAGCCTCGATGCGCGGCGAGATCGATTTCGGTGAGTCGCTGACACGTCGCGTCGCCCTGCTTGCGGGTCTGGACGAGCGCGCCCTGGAAGAGGTCTACGCCCACCGCCTGATGCTCAACCCGGGCGCGGAAAAACTGCTGCGTACGCTCCGTCAGCAGGGTATTTACACCGTACTGGTCTCGGGCGGCTTCACCTATTTCACCGACCGGCTGCGCACCCGGCTCGGCTTCGACGAAACCTGGGCGAATGCGCTGGAGGTCATCGACGGACGCTTGACCGGCCGCATCACCGGCGACATGGTCGATGCGGCCGCCAAGGCGCGGCACCTGCGCGCGATCCGCGATCGCCTGGGCTTACGGCCCGACCAGGTGATTGCCGCCGGCGATGGTGCCAACGACATTCCAATGCTGAGCGAGGCCTTTGGCGTGGCCTATCACGCCAAGCCCGTGCTGCGCGCGGTGGCCCGGTGTTGTCTGGACCACAGCGGCCTGGATGGCATTCTGAATCTGTTCGAGTAGCACGGCGCAAAACGTGTAAAGCGATCTGCCCGGCGTCACTATGGCGACCGGGCCGCTTGCTGCGACCGCTTCACGAGCGCTCAGCGCGCCGCTTCCAGATGGGCGAGTATCGGATTGAGCATCGCCGCCCCGAGACGCTTGCTACGTGCGCCGTTCCAGCCTGTCTGCCCGTCGGGCAGGTTGGCGTTGTCCTTGAAGGGCATCTCCAGCGTCAACGACAGACAGCCGAAACGGTGGGCGACCCATTTGCTCGCAAGCGACAGCAATTCCTCCCCGAAACGCCCGTTCTCGTAGCCGTAGCGGGTCTGGAAATCGGGGCTCACCGCCGTCGTGACGTCGATGAAACGCTGCTGCTGTTGTGCCAGTTCGGCGGTGAAGCCCGGCACATCGTCGGCCGTGGCAAAGAACACGTAGGGCAGCGCCTCGTCGCCGTGGATATCCAGGAACAGGTCGCAACCGGTGCGCTCCATCGCCTTGCGGACGTGATAGACCTCCGGGCTCGCGGACGAATCGGGATCGCGCCACTCGCGATTGAGGTTGCGCCCGGCGGCATTGGTGCGCAGATTGCCCAGTACGCCACCGTCGGGGTTCATGTTGGGCACGATGTGCAGCACCGCGTACTCACGGATGCGCCGCGCGACCGGATCCGCCGGGTCGAGCAGGCGTTCGAGCAGCCCTTCGACGAACCACTCGGCCATGGTCTCGCCGGGATGCTGACGGGCGATGATCCAGATCGACTTGCGGCCAGGCGCCTGGCGACCGACCACCACATGGTCGATGTCGCGCCCCTGAACGGTCTCGCCGAGGTGATCGATCTTGGCGAATGGCGACAGCTCCACCCAGCCAAGCATGTCGAGGTGGCGCTCGTAGGAGTACGGCTCGAAATAGGCGTAATAGATGCTGTCCCGGTCGGGCGTGTGTTCGACCACCAGCTTTCCGTCTTCGAAACGGGTTGCGGCGATGCGAAACCACGTGCGCCTATCGTAGGAAGCGACGCAACGATAGCCTTCCCAGTCCGGGTAGGCGGCATCGGCGGCATTCTCGAACACCAGCCGCAGCTTGCGACCGGCCGCGCCTTGCAGCCGGAAATGAAACCACTGGCGGAACTCGGAGGCACTGTCGGCGCGCAGACGCAAGCGCAGTTCGTCCGGGTTGGCGAGGTCGACGATCTCGATCGCGCCGGAGTCAAAATTATGGCTGATTCTCATGTGGGGTCCGTGACGTGAAGCGGGGTCGTCAGTATTGAGGCCGGTGGTCGCCCGAGCGACTCCTAACGGCCTCTGACAGCCGCGGCTCAAGCAGTAATTGATGCCGAGCCAGGATTCGCCAGCACTCAGTCCTGCAGGCGACGGTGGAACACCAGCGTATCGTTGTCGGATACGTCCGCCGCATAGGCGTAGTCCTCATAGTCGAAGCCCTTGAGCGCCTCGACGTCCGCAATGCGGTTGCGAATTGCATAACGGCTCATCAGACCACGGGCACGCTTGGCGTAGAAGCTGATGATCTTGTACTTGCCGCCCTTCCAGTCCTCGAATACCGGCGTGACCACACGCCCCTTGATGCGGGCGGGCTTGACGGACTTGAAGTACTCCTCCGACGCCAGGTTCACCAGCACCGCCTCGCCGCCGGCTTCGCGCTCGGCATCGAGCAAGCCGTTCAGCGCATCGGTCAGCTTGTCGCCCCAGAACGCATAGAGGTTCTTGCCACGCGGGTTGGCGAGCCGGCTCCCCATCTCCAGGCGGTACGCCTGCATCAGGTCAAGCGGCCGCAACAGGCCATAAAGGCCCGAAAGTATGCGCAAATGGGCCTGTGCCCAATCGAGGTCTGCGTCATCGAGCGTGCTCGCACTCAGGCCCTCATAAACATCCCCATTGAAGGCGAGCACTGCCTGCTTCGCGTTGCCGGGCGTGAAGGGCGGACGCCAGCTCTCGTAGCGGGCGACGTTAAGGGTTGCAAGTTGGTCCGACAAGTCCATCAACTTGGCGACTTCGGCCGGCGAAAGCTTGCGCAACACCTCGATGAGTTCGGCCGCATCGTCGAGGTAGTCGGGTTCGGAGTATCGGGCGGTCGTGGGCGGGGTCTCGTAGTCGAGCGCCTTGGCAGGAGAAATCACGAGGATCATGTCGGCGTGGCGTCCTTGAAAGACGGATGGTAGTGGAGCATTCGGAGCACAGGAGGCACATGGTAGCAAATGCGCCCCACTCGATCACTGGCGCGGTCGGCCAGTCTGCCCCTGACGTACTTGCTCGAACAGACAGATCGCTACGGCGGCGCCTACGTTGAGCGACTCCACTGCCCCCGGCATGGGGATGCGCAGACGCTGGCTGGCCCGAGCGGTCAGCGCCGGCGACAACCCGCGTCCCTCGGCGCCGAACAACCACGCCACCGGCTGCGCGAGATCGATGTCGTAGAGCGGCTGTGCGTCCGCGTCGAGACTGGTCGCCAACACCGGCCCGGCGAAGCATTCGAGTAGCGCCAAGGCGTCGACCCCCTCGACGATTTCCAACGAGAAATGGCCGCCCATGCCGGCGCGCAGTGCCCGCGGGGACCACGCCTGGGCGCAGCCTTCGGTGAGATAGGCCTGCTGCACACCGGCCGCCGCCGCGGTACGCAGAATGGTGCCTAGGTTGCCCGGATCCTGAACCGCCTCCAGCACCAGAATCGTACCAGCCGGTACCGGCACGCCATCAAGCCGCGGGTAGTCCACCACCGCGAGAATCCCCGACGGGGTATCCACGGGACTCACATGGGCGAACAGGCCGTCGCCGACGCGGACGACCGGGACGTTGGCAATGCCCGCAAGCAAGGCCAGGATTTCCGGGTTGGCATAGCCTTTGTCGCTGATCACGAGTTCATGCAAGTGCACGCCTGCCGCGTGGGCGGTGCCGACCAGATGCGGGCCGTCGAGCAGGGTCAGCCCCAGCTTGCGGCGCTCCCGCCCCGACTGGGCCAGTGCGTGCAAACGCTTGATCTCCGGGTTGTCACGCGAGCTGAGCGTCTTGACGCGGGTCAGTGTCACCATGTGTGCCACCCGGCCTGCTTCATGTTCTTCACCACGTCCTTCACCAAGTCGTTCACCACAATTCCGGATTCTGCAGCAGATCACGCACCGGGCCGAAACTTCGGCGATGGCAGTCGAGTACGCCGTGCATCTTGAGCGCTGCAAGGTGGGCCGCGGTCGGGTAGCCTTTGTGCCGGGCGAAGCCGTAGGCGGGGTAATGCGCGTCGAGCTCGATCATCTGCCTGTCGCGTTCGGTCTTGGCGAGGATGGAGGCCGCAGCGATCGCCGCATCGGAAGCATCGCCGCCCACAATCGCCTCGCAAGCAAACGGGAGCTCGGGGCAGCGGTTGCCATCCACCCGCACCAGCCCGGGTTGGACACCAAGCGCGAGCACCGCGCGACGCATCGCCAGCATCGACGCGTGGAGGATGTTGAGTCGGTCGATTTCCTCCACGCTCGCCTCGGCCACCGCCCAGGCCTGGGCGCGCTCGCGGATCTCGCCTGCCAGGCGTTCGCGGGTACGCGCGGTGAGCTTCTTGGAGTCATTCAAGCCGGCAATCGGACGCGCCGGGTCGAGTACCACCGCGGCCGCCACCACCGCGCCGCACAAGGGGCCACGGCCGGCCTCGTCGACACCGCAAATCAGCATGCCCCCTCCCCGCTCCGCTTCGTTTGCGTCAGATAGGGCAGGATCGCACGCGCGGCCTGGGTGGCGGTATCCTGTTTCAGGCTCAGATGCAGGGTCTCGAAACGCCCGGCAAGTCGCGCGCAGGCGTCCGGGTCGGCCAGCCAGCCGTCGATGGCGTCGGCCAGCGCGTGCGGCGTGGCCGCATCCTGCAGCAACTCGGGCACTACCGTCTCGCCGCACAGAATGTTGGGCAGACCCACCCACGGCAGATAGGCGAGCCGCTTCATCAGACGGTATTGCCACTTGCCAATGCGGTAGCTGATCACCATCGGCCGCTTCAGTAGCGCGGCCTCCAGACTCGCAGTGCCGCTCGCCACCAGGACCACGTCGGCCGCGGTCATGGCCTCGACCGCATGCCCGAACAGTATCCGCAAGGGCAACGCTTGCTCCCTTCGCTCCATGGCCTCTTCGAACATTGCGCGTGTCTGCCGGGTAGCCAGCGGAACCAGAAAACCGATGTCGGGATGCCTTTGGAAGAGCAGTTCGGCCGTCGCCAGATAGGTGTCGGCCAGATTCCGCACCTCGGACTCGCGACTGCCCGGCAACAACGCGACGATCGGTGCGTCCGGGGCAATCTGCAGACGCTCGCGGGCCGCAAGCCGGTCGGGATGCAACGGAAACACGTCGGCCAACGGATGCCCTACGTAGCTCACCGCGACACCGGCACGCTGGTAGATCTCCGGCTCGAACGGAAACAGGCACAGCATGTGCGAGACCGAACGGGCGATGCTCTTGATGCGCCCACCGCGCCACGCCCAGATCGACGGACTGACGAAATGGATGGCCGGGACACCCGCTTCGCGCATGCGTTGCTCCAGCCACAGATTGAAGTCTGGTGCGTCCACCCCGATGAAGGCGTCCGGTGGATCAGCGAGCAGGCGCGCCAACAGCTTGCGCCGGATGCCGGAGAGTTCTCGATAGTGCTTGAAGGCATCCACGAAGCCATGGACAGCCAGGCGGTCGCACGGCCAGTGCGCGACGAAACCCTCGGCCTCCATCTTCGGGCCGCCGATGCCGAAGAGTTCGACATCGCCCAGTTCGCGCTTCAGCGCCCTGATCAGATGCGAGGCCAGCAAATCGCCCGAGGGCTCGCCGGCGACCATTGCAATCCGGTAAGCCATCCTCAGCGAACGATGCCGCGACCCGAGGTGGCGATGAAATCCCTGAACACCCCGACTTCCGGCTGACTCTCGGCCAGTTCCGACACCCGTTCGCGGGCCTCGTCGAGCGAAAGACCGGAACGGTACAGGGCGCGATAGGCGCGCTTGATCGACGCGATTCCCTCACTCGAATAGCCCCGCCGGCGCAGACCTTCGCTGTTGATGCCGTGCGGCTTGGCGGGGTTGCCCGCCACCGTGACAAAGGGCGGGAGATCCTGCAGCAACACCGTTCCGACGCCGCAGAAGCTGTGCGCCCCCACGCGCACGAACTGATGCACCCCGGTGAAGCCCCCGAGAATCGCCCAGTCGCCCACCTCGACATGCCCTGCAAGCGTCGCATTGTTGGCGAAAATCGTGTGATCGCCGACGTGGCAGTCATGCGCGACATGCACGTAGGCCATGATCCAGTTGTCGCTGCCGATGCGCGTCACGCCCGCGTCCTGACTGGTGCCGACGTTGAACGAGCAATACTCGCGGATGGTGTTGCGGTCGCCGATCTCCAGCCGGGTCGGCTCGTCCTCGTACTTCTTGTCCTGCGGTACGGCACCGATCGAACAAAACTGGAAGATCTCGTTGTCGCGGCCGATGCGAGTATGACCTTCGATCACCACATGCGGGGCGATCCGGGTGTTGTCACCGATTTCCACGTGCTCGCCAACCAGCGAATAGGCGCCGACCTCCACGTTGTCGCCGATTCGCGCACCGGGATGCACGATCGCGGTAGGATGAATTTTCGTCGTCACCGGATCGCCACCGTCACGCAATCGTCTTGATCGCACACATCAATTCGGCCTCGGCCGCGATCTCGTCACCAACCCGGGCAACTGCCTTGTATTTCCAGATATTGCGCATGTTGCGCACGATGCTCACGTCGAGCAACAGTTGATCGCCCGGAACGACCGGCCGCTTGAAGCGCGCCCCGTCAATGCCGGCGAAGTAGACCAGCGAATTCTCGTCCGGCGTCTCGCCGCTGCTCTTGAAGGACAACACTGCCGCTGCCTGCGCCAATGCCTCCAGGATCAGCACGCCAGGCATCACCGGCCGGTGCGGGAAATGGCCGGGGAAAAACGGCTCGTTGATGGTGACGTTCTTGAGCGCCAGCACCCGCTTGCCGTCTTCCATCTCGAGGATGCGGTCGACCAGCAGAAAGGGATAACGGTGCGGGAGATAATTGCAGATCTCGTTGATGTCCATGACGCTCATTTTTCGTTCTTGTATTCGATCGCCTTCTCGAGTTCGCGCACCCGTTTGGCGAGTGCATCGAGATGGCGCAGGTGTGAAAAGTTGCTGACCCAGTCGGCGTGGGACTGCTGAGGCAGATTACCGGTATAGACCCCCGGCTGACGGATGGACTTGGCAACCAGCGTCCACGCCGAGACGACGGTGTCGTCGCAAATCTCGAGATGACCGCTGATGCCGGCCTGCCCGCCGATCAAGCAGCGGCGGCCGATCACGGCACTCCCTGCCACACCCGCGCATCCCGCCATCGCGGTCTTTTCGCCGATGCGCACGTTGTGCGCAATCTGGATCAGATTGTCGAGCTTGACGCCGTCGCCAATCACCGTATCGTCCAGCGCCCCACGGTCTATCGTGGTGTTGGCACCGATCTCCACATCGTCGCCGATCACGACCCGACCGATCTGGGGAATCTTGACCCATGATCCATCGCGTTCGCGCGCGAAGCCAAAGCCGTCCGCCCCAATCACCACCCCGGAATGAAGAATACAGTTCTCGCCGACCACACAAGCGTCGTAGATCACCACGTTGGGATGGATCACGGTCCCGGCGCCGATGCTGCAGCCGGCGCCGATACGGGCCCCGGCAAGCACCACCACGTGTTCGCCCAGCGTTACGCCGGGGCCGATACTGGCGCCAGGGCCGACATGCACCGACTCTGGAACCGAGCTCTCGACCACAGCAGCGGGATGTATTCCCGCCGGCGGACGATGCGGCGGATTGAGCAACTGTGCAACCCGCGCAAAGTACACATAGGGATCGTCGGCGACGATGCGCGGCAGCGTCGTGCGGTCGCGCGTCTTCGGACTCAGAATGACCGCCGATGCCCCGCACTCGGCGAGACGCGACGCATATTTGGGATTGGCGAGAAAGGTGATCTCACCCGGTTTGGCGCCGTCCAGCGCCGCGACCTGGCCCACACGAACCGAAGCGTCGCCGACGACCTCGCCGCCGAAGCGTTCGGTCAACTCGTGCAAGGAATACATGGTTGTCGCAATCAGCGCTGGCTGGTGAGTTCCTTGATCACCTTGTCGGTGATGTCGATGCCCGGGCTCGCGTACACCGCTTCCTGCAGGATCACGTCGTATTTCTCCGCCTCGGCGATGCGCTTGATCGCGCTGTTGGCACGATCGAGCACCGCTGCCAGTTCTTCGTTGCGGCGCTGGTTAAGATCCTCACGGAACTCGCGCTGCTTGCGCTGGAAATCGCGATTGAGGTCGTTGAGCGTGCGCTCCTTGGCGCGCCGCTCGGACTCACCCATGGTGAGACTGTTGCGCTCGAGATCTTCCTGCGTCGACTGCAGTTCCGCGGCCATGCGCTGCAGTTCCTGTTCGCGGCGTTCGAACTCCTTTTCAAGGCGTTGCTGGGCCTGAACGGCCGGGCCGGCTTCTCGCATGATGCGATCCGAATTGACGAATCCGATCTTGGACTGGGCCATGGCCATCGGAGAACTCAAGCCGACGACGGCAGCAACAAGAACGGAAAGGGTACTGACTTTCACTTAAACCTCCGAGGATCCGGAAATGTTGATCCGTTAAAACACCGTTCCGATCTGGAACTGGAACTTTTGGGTTTCGTCTTCAGATTTCTTCTTCAGCGGATAACCCAGACTGAACTTCAACGGCCCAATGGGCGAACTCCAGGCCATCGCCACCCCGGTACTGTAGCGCATGTCGTCGAACTCGATCTTGTCGCCATCGGCCCACACGCTGCCCGCATCGAGGAACAATGACAGCCGGAACGAGCGGTCAGAGCCCGACCCCGGCATCGGGAAGAAGTACTCGGCATTCGCCACGAGCTTACGGGTACCGCCAAGCGAGTCGCCATCGTCCGTCTTGGGGCCGATCGCGCTCTGGTCGAAACCACGTACCGAACCGATCCCGCCAACGTAAAAATTCTTGTAGAAAGGCATCGGCTTGCCGCCGTAGCCCTTCGCCCAACCCACTTCGGCATTGAGCATCAGCGCCTCCTGGCTCCGGATCGGGAACCAGTGCTGGTACTGATAACTTGCCTTGGTGTACTTGAGATCGCCAGGCGGCAGGGCCGCCTCAAGAAACACCCGCTGGTAGCTGCCGGCGCGAGGATAAAGGAAGCTGTCGCGGGTGTCACGCTGCCAGCCCGCGGTCGCGAGCAGGCTGGTGACCGTCACCTCGCCGACACCGCTTGGATCACTGCAACCGAACTGGATGCAGAAGTCCTTGTACTGGATCGGACTGAGCTCGTAGGTTTCGATCTTGGTCCGGTCGACACCCAGGCCGAAGTTGATCGCATCGTCCTCGCCGATCGGATAGCCCATCCGCAGACCGGCCCCGGTCGAAACCGTCTTGTACCGGGCTACCACCGAGGTTTCGGACGGGTCGTAGGTACGGTGGTAGATGTCGTAACCCAGACTGACCCCATCGACGGTGTAATACGGGTCGGTGAAGGACAGCGCGAGCGTGCGGCTGGACTTGCTGGTATTGAGCCCGATCGACATCGACTTGCCGCTGCCGAAAAGGTTTTCCTGCGAAATCGATCCGGACAGCACCAGCTTTTCCGCACTGGAGAACCCCGCCCCCAGAGAGAGATTGCCAGTTGGGCGTTCGCGCACGGTGAGGTTCACATCGACTTGGTCGGTGGTACCAGGTACCGGCGGAGTCTGCACTGCGACTTCCTCGAAGAAGCCAAGGCGATCGACACGCGTGCGCGACCGGGCGATCTTCTCGGCGTCGTACCACTCGCCTTCCATCTGGCGCATCTCGCGGCGGATGACCTCGTCGCGGGTCTTGGTATTGCCACCGACGTTGATGCGATTGACGTACACGCGCCGACCGGGATCAACGAAGATTGTGAACGCGACCTCGTTCTTGTCGGTATCCACTTCGGGGGCAGCGTTTACGTTTGCGAAGGCATAGCCCTCGTTGCCCAGGCGATCCATCACCGCCTTGGTGGTTTCGGTCAGCTTTTCACGCGAGAAGACGTCACCCGGGCGCAGCGCCGCGAGTTTCAGATACTCCTCTTCGGGCAGGATCAGATCGCCGGCGAAGCGCAGTGCCGAGATCGTGTACTTCTCCCCCTCGGTGATGTTTACCGTGATGTAAATATCGCGCTTGTCGGGTGTGATCGAAACCTGGGTGGAATCGATGTTGAAGTCCAAGTAACCACGGTCGAGATAGTAGGAACGCAGCGTTTCCAGGTCCGCCGAGAGCTTCTGCCGCGAGTACTGATCGTTCTTCGTGTACCACGTCAGCCAGCCTGGCGTGGTCAACTGGAACAAGCCCAGCAGCGTCGAGTCCTTGAACGTCTCGTTGCCGACGATATTGATCTCGCGAATTTTCGCGACATCCCCCTCGTCCACCGTGAAGTTGATGCCGACCCGATTGCGTTCGAGCGGCGTGACCGTGGTGGTGATGGTGGCGCCGTACTTGCCGCGGCTCAGATACTGGCGCTTGAGTTCCTGCTCGGCACGTTCCAGCAGCGAGCGGTCGAATATCTGCGCTTCGGCCAGGCCGACTTGGCGCAAGCCCGCCTTCAGCGCGTCCTTGTCGAATTCCTTGACCCCGACGAAGGTGATGTCGGCAACCGCCGGTCGCTCATCGACGAGCACGACGATGACGTCGCCCTCGACCTCGATGCGCACATCGCTGAAGAAGCCGGTCGCGAACAAGCCGCGAATCGCGTCGGCGGCCTTGTTCTCGTCGAAGGTCTCGCCGACCCGCACGGGCAGGTAGCTGAACACCGTTCCGGCTTCGGTGCGCTGGATGCCTTCGACGCGGATGTCGCGAACCACGAATGGATCGAAGCCGAAAGCGGGCGCGGCAACAAAAAGGGCTGTTACCAGCCCGGTGATGAGTTTGCGTTTCATTCAGGTTTCAACCCGAGAACAGACGTGTGAGATCGTTATAGAAGGCGAATGCCATCAACATGACGAGGAGCGCTAGACCAATCTGCTGGCCGATCTCCATGGCTCGCTCGGAGACCGGACCGCCCTTGATGATTTCGATCGTATAATACAGTAAATGCCCGCCATCGAGCACCGGAATGGGCAACAGGTTGAGTACGCCCAGGCTGATGCTGATCAAGGCCACGAAACCCAGGTAGTGCGTCCAGCCCAGCTTGGCCGTCTGCCCGGCAAAATCGGCAATCGTCAAAGGTCCGGAGAGGTTCTTCCACGATACGTCACCGGTAATCATCCGCCCGATCATCTTGAGAATCAGCACCGACGTATCCCAGGTCTTGGCCATGGCCTTGGTCAGGCTGTCCGCCACTCCGTAGTGCACAGTGGTGAACAACTCGGCTCGCAGACCCGGCATTTCGGCAACCGCAATCCCCAGCCTGCCCACGCGCTCGCCACCGTCGTTGACCGCTTCGGGCACCAGCGAAAACTCGACCCGCGCTGCGTCACGCAGGACCACTGCGGACGTCGGCACGCCACCGCGGTCGCGCAGGAGGTCAACCAGCGTCTGCCAGGAATCGACCGGTCTGTCGGCCAGCATCACGAATCTGTCGCCGGCACGAATCCCCGCCCGTTCCGCCACACTGCCGGACATCACCTGCCCGATCACCGGGTCGATCCGCGGACGCCAGGGTCGCAACCCGATGCGCTCGATCAGGTCGACCTCCGCATCGTCTATGCGCACGCCGCGCAAATCCAGGGTACGCAAGGCCTCTTCCCCATCTTCGGTGCGCACCCACAACACCACCTCACGCTGGTCGACCGCGTGGCGCAGCAAGGCCCAGCGCAGCTCGCTCCAGCTGCGCACCGCCTCGTCATCCACCCTTTCAACCAGATCACCGTCGCGCACACCCGCCAGCGCCGCGACGCCGACGGGCTCAAGCAACGCGAGGCGTGGCCGCAACTCTTCGGTACCCACCGAGAACAGCCCCCAGTAGAGCACGATGGCGAGCAGAAAATTGGCGAGCGGCCCGGCTGCGACGATGGCGAAACGCCGACCCACCGGCTGTCGGTTGAACGCCCGCTGCTGCTCGGCCTCCGCCACCGGAGCCTCGCGCTCGTCGAGCATCTTCACATAGCCCCCGAGGGGAAACGCCGCCACCACCCACTCCGTGCGGTCAGGGCCTTGGGTCCAGCGCAACAGGGGCTTGCCGAAACCGACCGAGAAGCGCAACACCTTTACGCCGCACCAGCGTGCGACCAGATAGTGGCCGAGTTCGTGAAAGAAGATCAGCGCGCCCAGCGCAAGAATGAAGGGGATGACGTATTCGAGAAGATTCATCGGGAGTAAACCGCAATTTCGTCACGTGCGAGTGCGCGTGCGCGCTGGTCCGCATCGAGGACCGCGTCGATCGATTCGACCGACAGCCCGTGGGCGCGTTCCAGTGTCGCACGGATTACGTCGGGGATATGTGCGTAGCCGAGGCGTCGCTCGAGAAAGGCTGCCACCGCCTCCTCATTGGCTGCGTTAAGCACCGCCGCCGCTGCACCGCCTTCACGCAAGGCGTCGTAGGCCAGCCCCAGACACGGAAAACGTTGCAGATCCGGCGCCTCGAAGGTCAACCGCGCAATCTCGAACAGGTCGAGCGACCTCACACCGGCGTCGATGCGCTCCGGATAGGCCAGCGCATGTGCGATGGGGGTACGCATGTCGGGGTTGCCAAGTTGTGCCAGTACGGAACCATCGATGTACTCCACCATTGAGTGGATGACGCTCTGGGGGTGAATGACCACGTCGATCAGCTGCGCCGGCGCACCGAACAGCCAGTGTGCTTCGATGACTTCCAATCCCTTGTTCATCATGGTGGCGGAGTCGACCGAGATCTTCCGCCCCATGACCCAGTTGGGGTGCGCACAGGCCTGCTCCGGCGTAACCGACGCGAGACTGTCCAGCGGCGTGTCGCGGAACGGCCCGCCCGAAGCGGTGAGCATGATTCGCCTCACCCCTGATTGGAGCGGTGCGCCGGCATATCCAGGCGGAAGCGACTGGAAAACGGCATTGTGCTCGCTATCGATCGGCAGCAGCTGCGCTCCTCCGCGTCTGACCGCCTCCATGAACAGACCACCTGACAGCACCAGCGCTTCCTTGTTGGCAAGCAGGACGCGCTTGCCAGCACGTGCTGCCGCCAGCGTGGGCAGCAGGCCGGCTGCCCCGACGATGGCTGCCATCACTGCGTGAACGTCGGGATGTTCGGCGATGTCCATCAATGCTTGAGGGCCGCCGCTGACTTCCGTGCGCAGGCCAGCCTCGCGCACCCGAGTCCGGAACGACGCGGCCCTGTTCTCGTCAGGAAGGACGGCGTAGCGAGGTTGAAAGCGGACACAGATGTCGAACAACGCGTCCAGGCGAGTGTTCGCCGACACCGCGAACACCGAAAAACGCTCCGGATGGCGGCCGATCACATCCAGCGTGCTCATGCCGATCGACCCGGTAGCGCCGAGTACGCTGATCTGCTGCGGAGGAGGCATGCCCATCTTCAGGGTCTCGGAAATGGAGTTGGCGTTAAGGGCTTGGCATCGCGATGATAAAGCGCGACGACGTGGTTCAGAATCGAATCGGCAATACCCACGGGAGCGCATTGTTCAGCGCGCGCTTGCGACACAATCCAGTCCCGTGCTCCGGGCGGCATACCGGAACCCGAACCCGCGTCACGTGCCGGGTGAGGTCGGCAGTGCCGGCGCTGCCGTCGCCAGGCGGATCAGCTGCCTTCCACGAACCGATGGCGTTCAGCGTGCCCAGAGCATCAACAACAGCGCAACCAGCGGCAATGTGGACGTGAGACTGTCAATCCGGTCCAGTACCCCGCCATGACCGGGCAGCAAATTACCACTGTCCTTGACTCCTGCCTGGCGCTTGATCATGGACTCGAACAGGTCGCCGGCAATACTCAGCACCGTCACCACAAGCAATGCCGGCGCGGCAAACAGGAATTGCACGCCCTCCGCCTGCCAGCCGCCAAAGGTCAGCACCGCGAGGCCGAACAGCATCACGCCGCCAACCGCCCCGGCGGCGCCTTCCCAGGTCTTGCCCGGGCTGATGGAGGGCGCCAGCTTGCGTCGTCCAAACGCGCGTCCGGTGAAGTACGCTGCGATGTCCGCGATCCAGACCAGACTCATTGCAAACAGCAGCAGCAACGGACCGAACTGGCGCAGATGGGCGAGCGCGAGTGCCGACGGCAACAACACAACCGTCCCGACCAGCAGCATTGGCGCGACCGAGCGGACTTGCCAGCCCTTGGCAAGCCAGGCAGGGGCGAGCAGCAGCCAGAAGACACCCGACACCGCGTAGCACAGCAGCAACATCGCGTGGGCGCTCATGGTGTCTGCGCTCAAGTCGGCCAGCCAGCCCAGACCAAGCGTCGCCAGACCCAGGACAAGCGCAAAAGCGACTCGTGGACCGCCCGCAATCCGGGCCAGGCCACCCCACTCCCACGCGCCCGCAGCACATACGAATGCAACGAACAACAGCCATCCGGCTGCAGGAAGCAGGAACACCGCGCCGAGAAACGCGCCGAGCAGGACGAGTGCGGTAAGAACGCGCGCCTTAAGCATGCTCGTTCGCATCCGGGCCCGGTTGCTCCCCGGAGCCCCGTGCTTGTTGAACTTGCTCGCTGGTACGGCCGAAACGACGCTCGCGTGCCTGGTAGGATTCCAGCGCCTCGGCAAAGGCCTGCTCGTTGAAGTCCGGCCACAAGGTGTCGGTGAAATACAACTCTGTGTAGGCGAGTTGCCATAACAGGAAGTTGCTGATCCGCTTCTCGCCGCCGGTGCGAATGAACAGGTCCGGCTCAGGGCCATAATTCAGCGCCAGCTCAGCACTCAGTTCATCCTCCGAGAAATCGCTGCGTCCCGGATGCGCTTCGATCAAGCGGCGTATGGCCTGCAAGACATCCCAGCGACCACCGTAGTTGGCCGCGACCGTAAGCGTCATCTTCTGATTGGCCGCGGTACGCTCCTCCGCCTGACGGATGAGCTCGATGAGCGCCGGATCGAATCTTGAAAGGTCGCCGATCACGCGGAAGCGAATGCCGTGCTCGTGCAGCCGCTCGACTTCCTTTTTCAACGACCGTATGAACAACTGCATCAGGAAACTGACTTCGTCAGCCGGGCGACGCCAGTTCTCGGAACTGAAAGCGAACAAGGTGAGATGTCCGACCCCGCGCTCGATGCAGGTACGAATCACGGTCCGCACCGACTCCACGCCGCGCCGATGGCCGGCCACACGGGGTAGAAAGCGCTTGCGTGCCCACCGGCCATTGCCATCCATGATGATGGCAATGTGGCGCGGCACATCGCCGAGCTCGGGAATCGCGCGGGTCGCACTTGGAAACGGGTTACCCGCCATCGACACGGTCCTCGGGAAGGAACACAGATCCGATCCCGACGATCAGATCTGCATCAACTCCTGTTCCTTCTCGGCGAGCAGACGGTCGATCTCCGCGACGTACTTGTCCGTGAGCTTTTGCACCGTCTCCTGGCCGCGCCGGTCGTCATCCTCGGAGATCGCCTTGTCCTTGAGTGCGTCCTTGAGTTGCTGATTGGCATCGCGACGCAGGTTGCGCACGGCAACCTTGGCGTTCTCCGCCTCGTGGCGGACCACTTTGGTCAGATCCCGACGCCGCTCCTCGGTGAGCGGCGGCATCGGCACCCGGATGATCTCACCCTGATTGGAGGGATTGAGACCCAGATCGCTGTCACGAATAGCCTTCTCAACCTTGGAAACCAGCGGCTTTTCCCACGGCTGCACGCCGATGGTACGCGCATCGATCAAGGTTACGTTGGCTACCTGATTGACCGGCACCATGCTCCCGTAGTACTCGACCATGACGTGGTCGAGCAGGCCGGTATGAGCACGACCGGTGCGTACTTTCGCAAGATCCGCCTTCAGGACCTCGATCGATTTCAACATCTTCTGCTCGGTCGATTTCTGCAGTTCGGAAAGCATGTTCAAGTCCTCAGGAATGGACCAAGGTGCCTTCGTCTTCGCCCATCACGACGCGCTTGAGGGCGCCGGGTTTGAAGATCGAAAACACGTTGATCGGCAGTTTCTGATCACGGCAAAGCGCGAACGCTGTCGCGTCCAGCACGGCAAGATTGCGCCCGATCGCCTCGTCGAAGCTGATCCGGTGATAGCGCTGGGCCGAGGGGTCCTTCTTGGGGTCGGCGGTATATACGCCGTCCACCTTGGTGGCCTTGAGCACGATTTGCGCGCCCATCTCCGAGCCGCGCAGCGCTGCCGCAGTATCGGTGGTGAAGAACGGATTACCGGTACCGGCGGCAAAGATCACCACCCGCCCCTCTTCCAGATGACGGATGGCGCGCCCGCGAATGTAGGGCTCGACCACCTGATCGATGCGCAGGGCGGACTGCACGCGAGCCTCGAGTCCGGCGCGACGCATCGCGTCGGACAAGGCCATGGCATTCATGACCGTCGCAAGCATGCCCATGTAATCGGCAGTAGCGCGATCCATGCCGCTGGCCGCGCCTTTCATACCACGAAAGATGTTGCCGCCGCCGATGACCACCCCCACCTGGACACCCAGGCGGGACACGTCCGCGATCTCGCTGACGATGCGCTCGACTACCTCCTCGTTGATGCCGTAGGCGTCGTCCCCCATCAGGGCTTCGCCAGACAGCTTCAACATGATGCGCTTGTAGGCGGCGGCACTCATTCGACCGCTCCTTACTTCTGGGCGGCAGCGGCCTGGGCGGCCACTTCTGCAGCGAAGTCGGTCACTTTCTTCTCGATACCCTCACCCACCAGATACAGAGAGAAGCCGGCAACCGAAGCGCCCCTGGCTTTGAGCAATTGCTCGATGGTCTGCTTGCCGTCCTCGGCCTTGACGAAGACCTGGGCCAGCAGCGTGACGTCCTTGAGGAACTTCTGCACCGTACCTTCGGCGATCTTCTCGAGCATCGCTTCCGGCTTGTTGTCGGCGCGGGCCTTCTCGATCGCAACACGGCGCTCGGTATCGATCAGTTCCTGCGACACGCCGGAGGCATCCAGCGCCTTGGGCTTGGAAGCGGCGATGTGCATCGCGATATCCTTGCCCAACTGCTCGTCGCCACCAACGAGATCCACCAGCACGCCGACCTTGGCGCCGCCGTGAATGTAGCTGTAAAGCTGTCCTTTGGCCTCGACGCGATTGAAGCGGCGGATGGACATGTTCTCGCCGATCTTGCCGACCAGTGCGGCACGGGTCGACTCGATCGTCCCTTCCCCAAACGGCAGCGCGGACAGCGCTGCGACGTCTGCGGGACTCTGGCTGGCCACCAGGTCGGCGCAGCCCTTCACCAGAGCCAGGAAGTCATCATTCTTGGCGACAAAGTCGGTTTCGCAATTGACCTCGATGATCGCACCCAGCTTGCCGTCGCCCGACACACTGATCGCAACAATGCCTTCCGCCGCAACGCGGGCTGCGGCCTTGGAGGCCTTGTTGCCGAGCTTCACGCGCAGAATTTCTTCGGCCTTGGCCATGTCGCCGGCCGCCTCGGTTAGCGCCTTCTTGCACTCCATCATGGGCGCGTCGGTCTTCTCGCGCAGCTCCTTGACCATGCTTGCGGTGATTTCCGCCATGCTAACTCCTGAAATACGGTTTGAATCTTGGGACACGCCAAACGGGTCGCCCGTCGCGCAGACAACCCGCCCGACGCAGAATCAGGCCTGCTCGCCGGAGGACTCTTCTTCGACTTCGACGAACTCATCCTCACCCGCGGCGACGATCTCCTGCAGGGCCATGCTGCGCCCCTCGAGCACGGCATCGGCCACACCACGAGCGTACAGACGGATGGCACGCGACGAATCGTCATTACCCGGAATCACGTAGTCCACGCCTTCGGGAGAATGGTTGGTATCGACCACCGCCACAACCGGGATGCCGAGCTTCTTCGCTTCGGTGATGGCAATCTTGTGGTAGCCGACGTCGATGACGAACAACACATCGGGCAGGCCGCCCATGTCCTTGATGCCGCCGATGCTCTTCTGCAGCTTTTCCATTTCGCGCGTCGCCATCAGCGCTTCCTTCTTGGAAAGGCGGTCAATCGAGCCATCCTCGAGCATCACCTCCATATCCTTCAGGCGCTTGATGGACTGCTTGACGGTCTTGAAGTTGGTGAGCATTCCACCCAGCCAGCGCTCATCGACGAACGGCATGCCGGCACGCTGAGCTTCTTCCGCCACGATCTCGCGGGACTGGCGCTTGGTGCCGACGAACATGACCGTACCGCGGTTGGCGGACAGCTTGCGGAGATAGTCCATGGCCTCGTTGTACTTGGCCATGGTCTTTTCGAGATTGATGATGTGAATCTTGTTGCGCTGACCGAAAATATACTGGGCCATGCGCGGATTCCAGAAACGGGTCTGGTGGCCGAAGTGAACGCCCGCTTCGAGCATCTGACGCATCGTGACTGACATGTTTGTTACTCCGATTGACAAGGGTTTGACCTCCGCCCGGCATTGCCGCACCTCATTCCAGGCCAACGACATGTCAGCCAAGATGAAAGGCGCGGACCCTAGCGGAACTGCCGGGCGTGCGGATTTTGCCTGCACTTATGCAGACAAGCTGGCTATGATAACAGTGAATCGTCGTGGCACTCAAGAGAAGAACTTGTTCCGACACGTTACCGAGCATGGATGCCGCCGCGGGCGCTCGAACGCGGCGCGCAGTACGGTACCCGGCTGCCCGACGGGCAGGCGGGCTGCCGGAACGCCATTTGCCCTCACCGGTCCCATGCGATAGCCTTCGACTTTTGCCGCAAGACCTGCTGCCAGGCGTGGCACCCCCTACAGAGATCGCAGAGAATGAGCATCATCACCAAGTCAGCGGAAGAAATCGAGAAGATGCGGACGGCCGGACGGCTGGCCGCGGAAGTACTCGACTACATCACCCCCTTCGTCAAGGCCGGGGTGAGCACCGGCGAACTCGATCGGCTGTGCCACGAGTATATGGTCAATGTCCAGCACACCGTTCCTGCACCGCTGAACTATGCTCCGCCCGGCTACACGCCCTACCCCAAATCGATCTGCACCTCGGTGAACCACCAGGTCTGCCATGGCATTCCTGGCGACAAGGCGCTCAAGAAAGGTGACATCGTGAACATCGACGTGACCGTGATCAAGGACGGGTACCACGGCGACACCAGCCGGATGTTCATCGTCGGCGATGCCGGGATCCTGCCCAAGCGCCTGTGCCAGGTCACCTACGAATGCATGTGGCTGGGCATCGCTCAGGTGCGCCCGGGTGCGCGGCTGGGCGACATTGGCCACGTCATCCAGCGCCATGCGGAAGGCAATGGTTTCTCGGTGGTGCGGGAGTTCTGCGGCCACGGTATCGGCAGCCGCTTTCACGAGGATCCCCAGGTGCTGCATTACGGCAAGCCGCAAACCGGCGTCACCCTGGTGCCGGGAATGACCTTCACCATCGAACCCATGATCAATGCCGGCAAAGCGGCGATCTCCGAGCTGCCGGACGGCTGGACCATCGTCACCAAGGACCGGAGCCTGTCCGCGCAATGGGAGCACACCGTGCTCGTCACCGAGACCGGGGTCGAAGTACTCACCCGCTCCGAGCACTGCCCGCCTCCGCCGGCAATCGTGGCCGACCTGTTCGCCGCCGAGGCGCGCTGACCCGCGTCGGAGCGCCGGCCGGACACCCGCATCGCCGTGGCGCCTACCCCCATGCGGCCCCACCAGCCCGAGGCCGGTCGCGCGACGCCGTTGCGCCCGGCCAACGACCGAGACTCCAAGATGCTGCTTGCAGACCGCCTGCCCGACGTCATCGCCGGCCTGCGCGACCGCCTCAACACGGCCGGGCGCGCGCTGCGCACCGCCTACGAGGCCCACCCTTCCACGGCGAAACTGCTCACCGGCCGCTCCGCACTGGTGGACGACGTCGTCACCGAATTGTGGAACGCCTGCGACATGCCCGACGACTGCACGCTGGTTGCGGTGGGCGGCTACGGCCGCGGCGAGTTGTTTCCCTCGTCGGACGTCGATCTCATGATCCTGATTCCCATCGCCGCCGACGAAGCCTTGCGTACGCGCATCTCCAGCCTGGTCGGCGGCTTGTGGGACATCGGCCTGGAAATCGGGCAGAGCGTGCGCACCGTGGATGAGTGCATGGACGCGGCGGCCAACGACATCACCGTCCAGACGAACATGCTCGAAGCCCGCTACCTCGTGGGCGCGCGCACGCTGTTCGAGGCCTTCGAGCAGCGCTATCGTGCGCAACTCGACGTGCGGGCGTTTTTCAAGGCCAAGTCGCTTGAGCAGCAGCAGCGCTACGCGCGCTACCAGGACACGCCCTACGCCCTCGAACCCAATTGCAAGGAAAGTCCCGGCGGACTGCGTGACCTGCAGATGCTCGGCTGGATCGCGCGTGCGGCCGGCCTGGGGCGCGACTGGCGCGACCTCGCCCGCAACCGCCTGATCACCGGCGAGGAAGCAAGCGACCTGCGCAGTGCCGAGCGCTTTCTCCAGCACATACGGATTCGCCTGCACCACGTGACGGGCCGCGGTGAAGACCGGCTGCTGTTCGACTACCAGGAAGGTCTTGCCCGCGCGATGGCAGTGGAAGCTTCGGGGGCGAAGCGTGCGTCCGAAGTGTTGATGCAGCGCTACTACCTGACGGCGAAGAAGCTCACGCAGATCAACACCATCCTGCTTCAGAACTACGCCAATGTGATTTTCCCCGACCAGGCGGGGCCGGTTTTCGTGATCAACGAGCGCTTCCAGAGCCAGCGCGAACTGCTGGACATCCGTCACGACCATGTCTTCGAACGACACCCGTCGGCCTTGCTCGAGGGCTTTCTGATCCTGCAGCAACGTTCCGAACTCAAGGGCATGACCGCGCGCACCCTGCGCGCACTGTGGCTAAACCGCAAACGAGTGAACGCGGCGTTTCGTGCCGATCCGGCCAACCGCGCGTTGTTCATGCAGATCCTGCAGCAGCGCCGGGGCATCGTGCACGAGTTCCGGCGCATGAATCAGTACGGCATCCTCAGTCGCTACATCCCCGCATGGCGCCGCATCGTCTGCCAGATGCAGCATGACCTGTTCCACGTCTATACGGTGGATCAGCACACCCTGATGGTTTTGCGCAATCTGCGCCGCTTCACCATGGGGGAGCACGCCCACGAGTATCCGCTGATGACACGCCTGATGCTCGCCTTCGAGCGCCATTGGCTGCTTTACATTGCCGCGCTGTTCCACGACATCGCCAAAGGTCGCGGCGGTGACCACTCCAAGCTGGGGATGGAGGACGCGCGCCAGTTCTGCGATCAACACGGCCTGGCGGAAGAAGATTTGGATCTCGTGGTGTGGCTGGTCGAGCACCATCTGACAATGTCCAACGTCGCGCAGAAGCAGGACACCTCGGACCCCGACGTGGTGCGGCGCTTTGCCGACATCGTCGGCAGCGAGCGGCGCCTCACCGCACTCTACTTGCTCACCCATGCCGATATCCGCGGCACCAGCCCCAAAGTGTGGAACGGCTGGCGGGGCAAGCTGCTCGAGGACTTGTTCTTCGCCACCCAGCGCCTGCTGCGTGGTGCCACACCGCAGCAGGCGCTGGGCCTGGACGATCGCCAGGAAGACGCACGCCGACTGCTGCGTTTCCATGGCTTGCGCGCAGGCGTGGAGGACGCGCTGTGGAACGAACTCGATGCCGTTTATTTCATGCGCCATTCGGCCGAAGAGATCGCCTGGCACAGCCGCATGCTCTACTACCGTGCCCACGCCGAAGAGCCTGTCGTCAAGGCGCGGATCTCGGAAGAATTCAACGGTTTGCAGGTGATGGTGTTCACCCGCGATCAGAAGGATTTGTTCGTTCGCCTCACCGGCTTCTTCGGCCGCCTGGGCTTCACCATTCTCGATGCCAAGGTGCACACCACGCGCCACGGCTATGCACTGGACAGTTTCATTCTGCAGGAACCCGGGGGTCAGGCGAATTACCGCGACGTGGTGCTGCTGATCGAGCACGAACTCACCGACAGGCTCAAGCGTGACGCCGCGCCCGACAAGCCCGTCAATGGTCGCCTGTCGCGCCAGGTCAGGCATTTTCCCATCACCCCTCAGGTCAGCCTGCGCCCCGATGACGCCGGTCGTCATTACATCCTGTCGCTGACCGCGGCCGACCGCCCCGGTCTGCTCTTCGCCGTCGCCGAAGTGCTGGCAGGCAACGGCATTCAGGTGCAGACCGCGAAGATTGCGACGCTTGGCGAACGCGCCGAGGATACCTTTCTGCTGACCGGCCGCGGCCTGTCCCAGGACAGCCTGGTGCTCAAGATCGAGCGTGAACTACTCGATCGGCTGCAGGTATGATCCGGGCCGTACGCCTGTCCGCCCGGCACGCGCCGGCGGCGCTGGCCAACTACCCGTGAGCGCATGCCGCAGCGCCATTGCGCCGGCGTCGATCACGCGCCGCGGCGCCCGCTCCATGCCGACCACGAGTAGATCGCCAGGCCGATCCAGATCAGGACGAAAGTCGAGAACTGCGCCACCGACAGCGGCTCGCGGAATATCAGCAGCGCGATCAGGAACTGCATCGTCGGGTTGATGTACATCAGGAAGCCGATCGTGGACAGCTTGAGGCGCTGCGCGGCCACTGCGAACAACAGCAGTGGCACCGCAGTCAGCACGCCGCTGGACATGAGCAGCAAGGAAGTGGGCAAGGCCTCGAACAAATGCGAGCGCCCGACCATGCTCAACCACGCCAGCGCCACCACGGCAAAGGGCAACAGCAGCAGCGTCTCGACGAACAGGCCGGATACACCATCGAGCGTGATCTGCTTGCGCAGCAGGCCATAGGTGCCGAAGGTCAGGGCCAGCGCCAGCGTGATCCACGGCAACTCCCCCAGCATGACCAGTTGCGCAAGAATCGCCATCGCCGCCAGTGCCACCGCCAGCTTCTGCAGCCCGGCCATGCGTTCGCGCAGCACCACCATGCCCAGCGCCACATTCACCAGCGGCGTCAGGAAATACCCCAGGCTGGCCTGGAAGGCCTGACGCGTTTCGATCGCATAAATGAAGATCCCCCAGTTGAGGGCGATCAGAATCGCGCACCACAGCACCCGCCCCAGCCGCCCGGGCCGCGCCAGCGCCTCGCGCACCGGCGCCCAGCGCCCCAGCACCGTGATCAGGCCCACCAGGAAGAGACAGGACCAGATCACCCGGTGCACCACCACCTCCCATGCCGGCACGCCCTCGAACAGGGAGAAGAACAGCGGAAAGCAACCCCAGATTACGTATGCGGACAAGCCATAGGCCACCCCCTTCCGCACTTCGTCGGAAGGGTTAGAACGATCGGACATTGGAAGAACCACCGGAAGAGAGTGCGCACACCGACCACCGGATGCGCGCAAGCCACGATCTTACCAGATGGCAAGATCCATCCCCGGGGTATTCCAGACCCATGTTGCGCGCCCATTGCGTGGCATGGGCCCGGGGGCGCCCCGCAAAGGCATGGAGGCGCCCCCGGATTCAACACGTGGTGCTGGGCGTGCCACCGCATCCGTGTATAATGCGCCCCGCCCCGCAAGGGGTGCGCTCGGCAGCTCTTGCCGAGTGCCCAGGTGGCGGAATTGGTAGACGCACCAGATTTAGGTTCTGGCGCCGCGAGGCGTGGGGGTTCGAGTCCCTTCCTGGGCACCATGAGAAAACAGTCGTTTGCGCATTTCCTGCAAGGCGACGCAATGCATATTGCATCGCCCAGGTACGCTCATGGCACATCTCGCCGGTTGAGCTTCGACCAACTGCGTCACATCCGCAGGCGTTCGCGGTACCCGGTCATCTCCAGATAGCCCTGGCCCACCTCTGCATCGTTCTCGAACAGACGCACGGCGCCCTCCCAGTAGACCGCGCCGGTCGTGGCGCGGCTGTCGAGTTCCTGATCGTCCATCAGCGGGCGCAGCGAAAAGCGCCGTCCGTCGGCCTCGATCTGCCACTCCACCGGGTACTCCGCACCCGTTCGAGGCGAACGCCAACGCCTGCCCGCCTCGAAACCGACTTGTCCGGGGGCGAGCGTATTCACCGTGCCGTCGGCGCTGCGCAGCGTGCCGGCGGTCCACAACGGCCGCCGCTGATGGTCGCGCATCTGGAACGCCATCAGCGAGCCGCCGTCATGGAGATTGATCCCCACCCAGTCCCAACCGCTGGCTTCGGCGGGAAGAATTTCGCTTGACCATTCATGGTCCAGCCACGCATGTCCCCGCACCGCGAGCGTTCGTCCGCCCAGGACCAGACGCCCGGTCACCGCCAGTTGCGGGCGACTGTAGTAGTAGCTGGCGTTGATCGGGTCTGCGGTCTTCTGGCTGAATCCGCCGCGGCCATTGAGCACGGGGTCGCCGTCGGGGACGAAGGTGAGTTCGTACTCGAAATCGTCCGCGGCAACCCGTGTGCGGTAGCGACCCTCGTCATCGAGCTGGAGATACCAGTCGCGCACGAACACCTCGGTACGCGATGTCGCCGCACCTGCCAGCCCGGGAACGGCGCGCTCCGCACGTTCGGCATGCAGCAATCGCCCGATCGCCGGATCGGCCACGGCGGCATGAGCGAGCAACAGCTGACGGGGAGCCAGCATGCCGGGATTGTCTTCGCCGATCAGTGTGCGGACACGGAAGAACGTGAGCTGGAAGCCTCGTAGCGTCCCCGTCTCGTCCTCCAGCCAGCCGGTGATGTACCACCATTCGGTACGGAACTCGGGATGCGCCCCGGTATCGAGCGGAAACTGCAGCAGCACGCCAGGCCGAACCGACGGATAGCGATCGGCTGCCACGGAGGGCATTGCGGCGAACATCACCACGACGAGCAACACCCCCCTCAGCAACACTGCGCTGAGCGATGCCCTCATGAACCACAAGGCGTTGCGCCTCGCGCGCACCATCGCCCCCCTTCGGCACAGCGCGAATGCCCGCATCACCAGTCCTCCCGTACCGCAACCACGGCGGACTGACGCATCGCCTGCGCGCCCGCCAGCCGGGCTGCCAGCGCTGCCAGCACCACCAGCACGGCCGCGAACGCTGCAAGCATGCCCCACGGCACGCTGATGTCCATGCTCCAGTGAAAACTCTGGCGATTGACCACCTCGATCAACACCACCGCGATCGCCCCCCCACCGAGCAGGCCCGCCACGACGCCGGCCAGCGCCGTCATGCCGCCTTCCAGCGCGAGCAATACGCCGATCTGGCTTCGCAGTACGCCCAGGTGGCGCAGCATGCCGAACTCCTTGCGCCGGCTCGCCGCCAGTGCGGCGAAGGTGGTACTGACACCGAAAAGCCCGATCAGCACCGCAACCGTCTCCATCAAATAGGTGATCAGAAAGGTCCGGTCGAAGATGTCCAGGCTGATCGCGCGGATCTCCGCGGGCAGCGACAACTCCACCAGATCCTCACCGAACAGCGTACGGACGTGCGACATCACCACCTCGCGTTCGGCGCCGGGCATGAGCGTGAGCGCCAGGTCGTTGATGCGCGTATCGCCGGCTACGGCACGATAGTCGTCCAGTTCGATGAGCAAGGCGCCGTGCTGGCGCGCATAGTCGCGCCACACGCCGGCCACGGTAAACACCGTGTCGCGGCCGGCAAGCGGCACCACCAGCGCATCGCCGACATTGTGGCCGAGCAGGTCGGCGGCGGCCTCGGACAGCCATACCGGCATCGTGGGCGTAGCGGTGCCGACGCCGCCCGTCACCAGGGGCACGCTGCTACCTTCACGCACCGGGCGGGCAACCAGCGTCATCGGCGTCAGCGCCCCCCGCATGCGTACGCTGTCATAGCGAATCGGCTGGACGGCGGCGACGCCGCTTGTCGCCGCGACCCGCGCTACCGCGTCCGGATCCAGGAACCCCGTCGCCGAGGATGACGATGCGCGCACATAGACGTCCGCCGGCAGCACGTCCGCCAGCCACGCGTCCACCGAGTCGCGAAACGAACTGACCATGATCGCCATGGCCGACGCGAGCGCGACGCTTGCCACCACCCCTGCCCCGGCCACCACCGCCTGCCCGGGCAGCGCCGCCAGTCTCGCGTGGGCAAGACGCGTCAGCAGCGCCCCGCGGCCGGACGACAGGCGCGTCAGCCCACCGACCGCGGCCGGCAACAGCAGCACCGCGGCCGCCAGCAATAACAGCACGGCGGCGTAGCCAGCGAGCGGAATCCCGCCATAGGGTGGCAAGGTGCACAATAGGGCGGCCACCACGGCGCATGCCAGCGCGGGCCAGATCCGCGTGCGTGTGCGGAATACCCTCACTTCGTCACCGGCATGCAATGCACGTGCAGTGTCCATGCGCGCAGCCTCGACGGCCGGCAGCGCCGCGCCCGTCACGCCGGCCGCGACACCCAGTGCCAGGTACACCAGGCTCGCCAGCGGCGCAAACACCAGTTCCGGAACCACGCCACGAAAGTAGCCGGCCCCCAGGTCACCGCCAATCACGCGGAACGCCATCGCACTCAGCGCGTAGGCCAGCGCGACCCCCGCAATGCCACCGAGCAGACCGAGGACCGCCCCTTCTGCCAGCAGCCCGCGCACCAGGGCGTGCCGGTCCAGGCCGATGGCGCGCAGCAAGGCGAATTCCTGGCGGCGACGCACGACCGACAGCAGTTGGGTCGAGAACACCAGGAATCCACCGGTCAGCAAGGCAATGGCTGCCAACATGGTGAGGTTCACGCGATAGGCTCGCGAAAGCCCCGCCGCCTGGGTCTGGGCAATCTCGGGGGCGACCACCTCCACCCCAGGCGGCAGGCTTGCACCGAGTTCCGAACGCACCCGCTGCACGTCCACGCCTGCCCGCAGGCGCAGGTCGACCCGGCTGAGCACGCCGTGGCGGTCGAATATCTGTTGCACGGCCGCCACATCCATGACGCCCAGTACCTCTCCGGCACCGGCGCCCGGCACGGCGCCGGCCACTTCGAGTGTCCGCTCGCGGATGCCAGCCTGGACCCGCAAGCTCTGGCCCGCGGCGATGCCGAGCCGGGCGCGTGCCGCGGCGCTCAGGAACAAGGTGTCGCCTTGCAGCGCAGCCATCCGTCGGCGATCCGGATCGTCGCCGTGCCAGTGTTCGTCGGTCACCGGAAGCAGCACCGGTGCGACCGCGCCAACGCGAAAGACGTCGACACCGACGATGCGCAAGACCTCATCCCGCCCGGGCAGGCGAGCCTCGACCTCCAGCACCGGACTGGCGTCGGCGATGTCGGGATGGGTGGCCAACTCGACGTACACCTGCTCGGCAAAGCCGGAGCGCGGCCCCACCACCTGCAGGTCGGCCTCCCCGCTCAACAGTCGGATGCCACGCCCAAACTCGTCAAGCGCCGCGCCATGGATGAGCTGCACCGCCAGGCCGAGTGCCACCCCCAGCGCAATGGCGAGGAGCGACAACAACGTCGCCAGGCGCCGCCGCAAAAGGCTGGCCAGAAACACCTGCAATAGCGCCACATCGATTCCCGCGGCGAACCTCATGAGCGCCTCACGCCCCTATCGTCCGCCCGGTCTTCGTGCAGTCCGTCCCGGGTCAGCCGCAGGCATCGACCAATGCGTGCCGCCGCCGCGAGGGAATGAGTCACGACCAGGCCGATAGCGCCAGCCGCACGTATCTCGCCGAGCAGCACATCCAGCACCTCGCGCGCGCGCTCCGGATCGAGATTGCCAGTCGGCTCGTCCGCCAGCACCAGACCGGGGCCATGCACCAGTGCGCGGGCGATCGCCACCCGTTGCAACTCCCCGCCGGACAAGGTTCGCGGCCAGTCATCCACCCGCCCGGACAGCCCAACCCGGGCCAGCATTGCACGTGCCCGCAGATCGGCATCGCGGCGATTGACCTCGAGCAACCACAGTGGCAACGCCACGTTGTGCAGTACGCTGAGGTGCGGAAGAACATGGAAGGCCTGGAACACGAAGCCGTAATGGCGGCGACGCAGACGAGCAAAGTCATCCTCACCGAGGGCGCGCAGATCGTGGCCGTTCAGTCGCATCGTGCCGCCATCCAAGGACTCCAGGCCGGCAATGCAGTTGAGCAGGGTGGACTTGCCGACGCCCGATTCGCCCATCACCGCCACGCAGTCGCCCGGCGCGAGCCGCAGCGATACCGCCTCGAACAGGAGGCTGGGCGCCGTGTCGCCCGCCGAGCGGAAGGATTTGTGCAGACCTTCGAGTTCGAGCATGCATGCTCCCTTTGTCATCATCGTCGTCGTTCGAACGCCTGTCCCCGCGCCATGGTCATCGCTCCGGCAATCGTTCGGACATCAGCGTTCATCACGACCCCGTCAAAGCGCATCTATCGGCAGGGCCTTTCAGCGAGCTTCGAGCGGACCAGGACCAGGCACGGCCAGACGCGTATTCGATTGCCGCGAGCGCACTGCCCGTAGCCGGCGAGCGGGTCCGCAGTCTCTCACCAGGCGGTGAGGCGGTCCAGCGCGCGGCGTCCGACCCTGATGACCGAATCCGGGCCGGGATGGTTCGCGCGGCGGATTGGCGCGATGGCTTCCAGCCGCCGGCCAACGCATCTCGCGTATACTCCTGCGCTCCGTCACGAGCGGCATTTCACTGCCTGTTTGCACGCAGCCTATTTCCAGCCGCCTCAGGCGGCGGCCCCACGCATGCCCGTCGAGCACTACGAGAACTTCCCCGTCGCTTCGCTGCTCTTGCCTGCCCGCCTGCGCCCGGCGGTCGAGGCGATCTACGCCTTCGCGCGCAGCGCCGACGATGTCGCCGACGAAGGCGATGCCGCTCCGACTGTGCGCCTGGCCCGCTTGCACGACTACCGTCGAGCACTGGAAGACTGCGTGCGCGGAATGCCTCCCTCCGACCCCACGCTGGCGCCGATGTTCATGCGTCTGGGCGAACAGATGCGCCGCCACGACTTGCCGGTGCAGCCCTTTCGCGACCTGCTCGACGCGTTCAGCCAGGACGTGGGCAAAACGCGCTACGCCGATTTCAACGAACTGCGCGACTACTGTCGGCGCTCGGCCAACCCCGTCGGGCGGTTGTTGTTGCGGCTTTACCGCGCCGACGATGCCGACCGGCTGGCGTGCTCCGACGACATCTGCACGGCGCTGCAACTCATCAACTTCTGGCAGGACGTCGCCGTCGACTGGGCCAAGGGCCGCGTCTATCTGCCGCTCGACGAACTGGCCGCGCACGAGGTCACCGAGGCGCACATTGCCGAAGGACGCTGCGACGCCGCATGGGCCTCGCTGATGCGCTTCCAGGTCGGGCGCGCCCGTGCGCTGATGCTGTCGGGGGCGCCGCTGGCTCGCAGCCTGCCCGGGCGCATCGGCTGGGAGTTGCGCCTCATCGTCCTGGGCGGCCTGCGGATTCTCGAACGGATCGAGAAAGTCGACTACGATGTGTTCCGCTTCAGACCGGTGCTCACCAAGCCGGATTGGCCGCGCCTGGCCTGGCGGGCGCTCTACTACCGACCAACATGAACCCACACCAATACTGCCAGGAGAAAGCCGCTGCAAGCGGCTCCAGCTTCTATTACAGCTTTCTGTTCCTGCCGCCCGAGCGCCGCCAGGCCATCACCGCGCTGTACGCATTCTGCCGCGAAGTGGACGATGTGGTCGACGAATGCCATGACCCGCAACTGGCGCAAACCAAGCTCGCCTGGTGGCGGACCGAGGTGGACCGTGCCTTCGACGGCGGCGCCACCCATCCGGTGGGCCTGGCATTGGGCGACGTCTGTGCGCGCTTCGAACTGCCGCGCGAACAGTTGCACGAGATCATCGACGGCATGGCAATGGACCTGACGCAAAGCCGCTACCTCGACTTCAAGGCCTTGCAGCTCTACTGCTACCGCGTCGCCAGCGTGGTCGGGCTGCTTGCCGCGCGCATTTTCGGACACCAGGAGCGACAGACGCTCAAGTATGCGCACGACCTCGGCATCGCATTCCAGCTCACCAACATCATCCGCGATGTTGGTGAGGATGCCCGGCGCGGTCGCATCTACCTGCCGATCGACGAACTCCAGCAGTTCGGCGTGCCCGCGAGCGAATTGCTGGAAGCACGCCACTCGGACCGCTTCGTCGCGCTGATGAAGTTCCAGGCCGAGCGTGCCAGGCGTTTCTACGACCAGGCCATGGCCCAGTTGCCGACGGTCGACCGCAAGTCGCAGCGCCCAGGGTTGGTGATGGCGGCGATTTACCGCACCCTGCTCGACGAGATCGAGCGCGACGGCTTTCTGGTGCTCGACCGCCGCACCTCGCTCACGCCTCTGCGCAAGATCTGGATCGCCGGCACCACGTGGATGAGAGGCTGACGCCATGAGCCGATCGGTCGCGATCATAGGCGCCGGTTATGCCGGCCTGGCGTGCGCGGTGGAACTGGCGCGCGAAGGCCATTTCGTGACGGTATTCGAGCGCTCGCACGTACTCGGCGGACGCGCCCGTGTCGTCGCCAAGGACGGCTGGCGGGTGGACAACGGCCAGCACATCCTGATCGGCGCCTACGTGGAGCTGATGCGCCTGCTGAGAACGACCGGCGTCACCCCAAAGGTATTGCAGCGCCTGCCCCTGACGCTGCATGTGCCCGGTCACCTCGATCTGCGGGCGGCGCCCTTGCCGGCACCATTCCATCTTGCCCTCGGCATCGCCCGCGCACGCGGACTGGACTGGGGCGACCGCCTCGCCATGGTGCGTCTGATGCGCCATCTGAAGAAGCAGCAGTTCCAGGTGGATCCGGCGATGACGGTGCGTGCGTTGCTGCACGCGAGCGGCCAGACCACACGCACCATCTCGCTGATCTGGGCGCCGCTGTGCGTGGCGGCGCTGAACACGCCGTTCGAGGAAGCCTCGGCACTGGTGTTCGCCAACGTGCTGCGGGACTCCCTGGCGGCCGGCGCCAGCGCCAGCGAACTGCTGATTCCGCGCGTCGATCTCTCGGAACTGTTTCCCGTACAGGCGGCGCGCTACCTCGCTGTGCGGCGCGGCAAACTGCGGACCGGAACCGGTATCGAAGGCATCACGGCGACGGCCGACGGTTTCCGCCTCGAAGGCGATCCGGCGGAAAAACAACGCTACGACGATGTGGTGGTCGCCACCGCGCCCTATCACGCCGCCGGGCTGCTCGCCACCACCGGACATTGCGACCGGCTGTCGCGCCAGATCGACGACATGCCGCACGAGCCGATCACGACCATCTACTTCGCCCTGGGGGAATCGGTACGCCTGCCGGAAATCATGATGGGATTTGTCGACGGCCCCGCCCAATGGGCCTTCGACCGTGGCCAATTGGGCGGTCCCGCGGGCCTGGTGGCGCTGGTGATCAGTGCGCACGGACCACACGAAGCCTGGTCACGTGACGATCTCGAGATCGCCGCTCACCAGCAACTCGAACGCAGCCTCGGGCGGCGCCTGCCGGCGCCGGAATGGGCGATGACGATTGCCGAGAAGCGCGCCACCATCGCCTGCCGTCCGGGGTTGTTGCGGCCGGACATGCGCACTCCTCTCCCCCACCTATGGCTGGCCGGCGACTACCTGTATTCGCCCTACCCGGCGACACTGGAATCGGCCGTGCGGTCCGGTACCGCGGTCGCTGCGGCCATTCACCGAATGTCGAGCGCGGCTTGACGAACGGCTCGCCCGCGCCGCCCTGGCGAGAGCGCATCGCGACCCGCTTCAGGCCGGCACGTGTGCGGGGTCTTCCTCCTCCAGCCGTCCGGCCTGCATGCGCAGCACGCGGCCGCAGCGCGCAGCAAGAACTTCGTCGTGGGTGACGAGAACGAGCGTAGTGCCGGCCTCGCGATTGAGCGAGAACACCAGGTCGATGACCGCCGCACCTGTGGCAACGTCCAGGTTGCCGGTGGGTTCGTCCGCGAGCAACAGCCGCGGGCCGGGCGCAAACGCCCGCGCCAGCGCCACCCGCTGCTGCTCCCCGCCGGACAAGTGCTTGGGGTAATGGCGCTGGCGCGCCCCCAGGCCGACACGCTCCAGCCATGCCGCGGCCTGGGCCGACGCATCATCCACGCCGGCCAGCTCCAGCGGCAACATCACGTTCTCGAGGGCGGTGAGCGCGGGCAACAGCTGAAAGGACTGGAATACAAAGCCGATGGACGCGCCGCGCAAGGCCGCCCGCGCATCCTCGTCGAGCGCGAATACGTCCGCACCGTGGATATGCACCGTCCCCTTGGTGGGAACATCCAGGCCGGCGAGCAATCCGAGCAGCGTGGATTTGCCCGAACCCGACGCGCCGACGATGGCGACCGACTCGCCGGCCGCCACGCTGAACGACACATCCCGCAAAATATGCAGCGCACCCTGACCGTCGGTCACCGGTACGCTCTTGCACAGGCCGGTCACTTCCATCACCGGCACGGAGAATTCGATGTTGCTTCGATCCATTGCGACCTTCTTGTTGGTATTCATGTTGTCGGCGACCTCCCAGGCGGCCACCATCCTGGTGTGGGGTGACAGTCTGTCGGCCGGCTATGGCCTGCGCCCGGGCGAGGACTGGCCCACCCTGTTGCAGACGCGCCTGACCGAGGAAGGTTTCCCGCACAAGGTGATCAACGGCAGCGTAAGCGGCGAGACCTCGGCCGGCGGCCTCAGCCGGCTGCCATCGGCCCTCGCCGAGCATACGCCCGATCTGCTGGTTCTGGAACTCGGCGCCAACGACGGTCTGCGCGGCCTGCGCCCGCAACTCATGGGCGAAAACCTGGCACGGATGATAGAAGCGGCCAAGGCCGTTGGCGCGCGGGTGCTGCTGGTCGGCATGGAAATGCCTCCCAACTATGGCCTGGCCTATACGCGCCGTTTCGCCCAGACCTTTCGCGACATCGCCGAGCAGCACGACGTTGCGCTACTGCCCTTTCTGCTGGACGGATTCGCCGAGGACAAGGAAATGTTCCAGGCCGACGGCATCCACCCAACCGCCGAGGCGCAACACCGCATCGTCGACACCGTATGGCCACATCTGACGCCCCTGCTGGGTGAAGAATCAGCGCCAAACGGCGGACATTGACGCCTTGAGGGGGCGCCGCGGCCCTGTGCTGGCAACCCTGAGCGACTTTGTGCCGCCACATGACGGCAAGCTCCCGCAATCAGCTGGCGACGCCTGACCTGCGGGCCATGCGCCCCGTCGCTACGCCACCCTTGGGCTACGCCACCCATACCCCGGGGGTGCCGTCCTGCAAGTGGCCGATCACGCTTGCGTCGTTGCCCTGTACTTCGCGCACGCAGGCGCTGACCCGCGCCACCGCCTCTGGCGCGCAGGCAACCAGCAACCCACCACTGGTCTGGGGGTCGGTCAGCAAGGTGCGCTGCCAGTCGGTGAATCCGTCCGGCAGGTGCACCTCGTCACCGTAGCTGGTCCAGTTGCGTGCGGAGGCGCCGGTTGCCACCGCATCCCGCGCCAGTGCCTCGGCGCGCGCGATCAGCGGAATGCTGGCGAAGGGAAGCTGCGCCTGCAGGTGCGACGCCCGGCACATCTCAAGCAGATGGCCGGCCAGGCCAAAGCCGGTGACGTCGGTCACCGCATGCACCGCGTCGTCCGCTGCCAACTGCGCGCCGACCCGGTTGAGCAAGGTGGTCCAGCGCACCATCTCGGCGTAGCCATCGGCGTCCAACCGGCCCTTTTTCAGTGCGGCGGAGAGAATGCCGACCCCCAGGGGCTTGGTCAGCAACAGCACGTCACCGGCGCGCGCACCGGCATTGGTCTTGACCTGGGCGGGATCGACCAGCCCCAGCCCTACCAGCCCGTAGATCGGCTCAAGCACGTCGATCGAATGGCCGCCGGCGATTGGAATGCCAGCATCGCGACAAACCGCCGCGCCACCTGCGAGAATGCGACCGATGACTTCCGCCGGCAGCTTGTCCAGTGGCATGCCGACCACGGCCAATGCCATGATCGGCGTGGCGCCCATCGCATACACGTCCGACAAGGCGTTGGTCGCGGCGATACGCCCGAAATCGTAGGGGTCGTCCACGATGGGCGTGAAGAAATCGGTGGTGGCGACGATTGCCTGGTGGTCGTTGATGCGGTATACCGCGGCGTCGTCCGCATGCTCGGTGCCGACCAGCAGATCGGCTGGCATCAGCCCCGGCGGTGCGCTGGCGAGCAGGGTCTGCAGCACCGACGGCGCGATTTTGCAGCCACAACCGCCACCGTGGGAAAATCGCGTCAGTTTGATGTCGTCCATTGTTCCAATCCGTCGGAGAAGACCACCGGCGTGCATCCTGCACGCCGCTGATAAATCATGAAAAAAGGCGTCGCGACCGTAGCACAGGTAGGGGAGTTTGACGAGATCATCGACGCCCGCAGCCCGGCCGAATTTGCCGAGGACCGCATTTTCGGCGCACTCAACTGTCCGGTGCTGGACAACGAACAACGTGCCGTGGTCGGCACCATCTACAAACAGCGCTCGGCCTTCGAGGCCCGCCGCATCGGCGCGGCGATGGTGGCCGACAACATCGCCCGCCACCTGCGCGAGTGCTTCCAGGACAAACCCCGGGAATGGCGACCGCTGGTCTATTGCTGGCGTGGTGGCCAGCGCAGCGGGGCCTTCGTCACCTGGCTGCGCATGATCGGCTGGGATGCCTGCCAGCTTGAGGGCGGCTACAAGGCCTGGCGGCGCCAGGTGGTCGCGGAACTGGACGCGCTGCCCGCACGGTTCGATTTCAAGGTGTTGTGCGGCGCCACCGGCAGCGCCAAGACCCGGGTGCTGGAAGCGATGTCCGTACATGGCGCGCAAGTGCTCGACCTGGAGGCGCTGGCGGTGCACAAGGGCTCGGTGCTGGGCAGCATCCCCGGACACGATCAACCCACGCAGAAGTGGTTCGAGACCAATCTGCACCGCGTGCTTGCCCGCATGGACCCCGAACGGCCGGTTTTCGTCGAGGCGGAGAGCCGCAAGATCGGCCGTATCCAGATACCGGAGGCCTTGATCATGCGCATGCGTGCCAGCCCGTGCGTGGAGATCGCCGCGACGCGCGAGGCGCGACTGCGGTTCCTGGTGGATGACTACGCCTACCTCGGTGACGATGCGGCGCTACTGTGTTCGCGCATCGACTTCCTGCGCGGGCTCCAGAGCAACGAACGGCTGGAGGCATGGAAGGGTCTCGCGCGCGAAGGCCGTCTGCCGGAGCTGTTCGCCGAGTTCATCGATCATCACTACGACCCGCTCTACCGACGCTCGCAGAACCGCAATTTCGCTGCGTTTCCCGACGCGCCCCGGTTTGAGAGCGATGATCTTTCGCCTGCCGGGGTGGATGGCCTGGCGCGTGCGATTCTTGCGGAGGCCGATGGTCGGCCGGTCGGTTGACTTGGCCCCCGGAGCATTCATCCCGCTCATCGACCGGCCGGATGCGCGAGCCCAGGCGATGGCCGGCTAGATTGGCAAGCGCCCGCAGTACCTCTCCGCGTTCACCGCGCAGACGCGTTGGACCGCCGCCGGCTTCGGCCAGGCGATCTCGCCCTGCTCGAAGGCCACCACGGTCGCGCGTTTGTCCAGCCAGTCCAGCAACTCCCCTGGCTGCAGCAGGAAGTCCGGATTGCTCGGTTTGCCAAAACGCTCGTTGCCACACATGAAAGTCTCGTAAATCAGCATGCCCCCGGGCGCAACGCAGGCCCACAGCGACGCCAGATGCGGGCGGAACAAGTAGTTGGTCACCACCACCGCATCGAAACGTCTGCCGGTCAAGGGCCAGTCTGCCTGCTCCAGATCGGCCTGCTGCGTTCTCACACCGTCTATGCCCGATAGCGAGCGCAAGGCCGCTGCGTCGCGATCCACCGCCGTCACCCGATGGCCGCGTGCGGCCAGCCACAACGCGTGGCGTCCGCCACCGCAGGCCAGGTCGAGCACTTCCGCACCGCGGCTGAACAACGGTTCGAACCGGACCACCCACGGTGAGGGCTCTCCGGTGAGACGGTGTATCGACATGAAGAGACGTCCTTGAGCGCTGATCGATCTGACAAGCGCCGATTGTATAGGCCGCGCCCGGGTTTACGCTGGCGTATCGCACCGTGCACCCGAGGATCGCGCCAGCAGGAGGCTGAGGAAAATAACGGTATCATGGCGGACATGACTGCGCCGCCCGCCCGGGCGCGCTGGCGCTCGGCGCCGAGCATGCGGCACCCGTTGCCGAACGAACGACAAGCCCCATCGAGCGGACAGGCAAGGAGTGAGCGAGTGAGCAACGCAGCAGTCGGCACGCACCGAAGTTTCATTCACAGGTTCTGAGCCGCTTCCATGCCGGAGTCGTTTCTGCCCCTCGCCCTGCCCTGGATTCTGGTCGCGCTGTTGGTGACCCTGCTGGTGACAATTTCCGCACGTCGCCGCAAGCGCATGAAACGCATCCTGGCACAGTCCTCGACACGTCGCGGGCTGGCGCTGACCGAAACACAGTGCCGCATGCTGCTGGAACTGGCATCCGACTGGGTGTGGCTGACCGATGCCGAGCATCGCTTCAGCGAGTTGGACGAACGTTTCGGCGCGGCCACCGGCCTCAAGCCGCGCCGCGTGCTGGGCCGCTGCCCTTGGGACGTCGACTGGGAAGCCGTCGGCGAGCGCGGCTGGGAGCGCTATCGTGCGGCCATCGCGCGGGGCGAGGCGGCCGGGGTGACCGTTCGCTATTCCGAGCGCAACGGCGCTTACCGCTATCTTGAGCTTCATGCCAAGCCGATGTTCGTCTCCGACGTGTGCACCGGCTACCTTGGCATGGCGCACGATGTGACAATGCGCGTCAGCACCGAGAAGGCCTTGCTCGAAAGCCGGGCGCTGTACGAGGACGTAGTCAACTCGGTACGCGAAGTGGTGTTCCGGGCGGGGGCAGACATGCGCTTCACCCTGCTCAACCGTGCATGGGAATCCATTACCAATCATTCGCTGGCGGAGAGCCTGGGGCATTCGCTGATCGATTTTCTGCACCCCGACGACCGCGAGTCGGCCGAGCGCAGCATGGGCGTGTTGCTGCGCGGCGACATGCGCGAGTTCCACGGGCAGTTCCGCCTGCTCAAGCGCAATGGCGAGATCTGCTGGATCGAACTGACCGCGCGCCTCATTCCCGGAGAAGGCCTGAGCGTCCAACCGCCCAGCCTGGTCGGGACGATCGACGATATTTCCACGCGCAAGATCGCGGAGATGACGCTGCGCAACATCAATCAGGAACTCGAGGCACGGGTGCGCATGCGCACCGCCGAACTTGAGGCGTCCAACCGCGAACTGGAGGCGTTCTCCTATTCCGTGTCGCACGACCTGCGTGCACCACTGCGCTCGATAGACGGCTTTGCCCGCATCCTCGAGGAGGATCTCGGCGAACGGCTCGACGCCGCCAGCCGCGACCACCTCGAACGCATTCGTGCGGCCGCCTCGCGCATGAGCTATCTCAGCGACAAGCTCATCGAACTGGCGCGATTCACCCGCCATTCGCTGCGGCGCGAAAGCGTGGACCTGTCGGAGATGGCCGAACAGATTCTCGACGACCTGCGCACCGAACAGCCCGAGCGCAAGGTCGAAATCGAACTCACCAGCGACCTGGTGGCGATTGCGGACAAGGCGCTGGTGCACGTGGTGCTCGACAATCTGTTGCGCAACGCATGGAAATTCACCAGCCGGCGCGACGTCGCACGGATCAGCTTCAGTGCCTCGCTGACCGACGGTGAGCGGGTGTTCTGCGTAGCCGACAATGGAGCGGGCTTCGACATGGCCTTTGCTGCCAACCTGTTCCGTCCGTTCTACCGCCTGCACGATGAGTCCGAGTTCACTGGCAGCGGCATCGGCCTGGCCAACGTTCAGCGCATCATTCAGCGTCATGGCGGACGCATCTGGGCGGAGTCCAGCCCGGAACAGGGCGCGCACTTCTATTTCACGTTGAGCGCGCCGCACGGTCCTGTTGCACCCGACCCACAACCTGCCTGACAACTTCACGGGGGTGTGATGTTTTTTACCGATTTTCATGCTGCAGTGCGGTATGCTCTGCGCCGACAGCTACCTGCAACCTCCGCCCGCATCCGGACCGCCAGCATCCAGACAGCCCTCGTCCACCGGCCGTCTTCGGGGCTGCGCCCGGCACCTGCACGCCGGCATCATTGACGGCAATCCAAAATTAGCCGGCGCCCTGCGGGCACCTTCCTCCAGGCTGGTCCGTGACGAGACTTCCGCGATGAAAGAGAAGCACTACCTCAGCCCTCTGCTCGAGCCCAAGTCGGTCGGGGTGATCGGCGCCAGCGAACGCGAAGCCTCGCTCGGCAACGTGGTGATCCGAAACATGCTCGACGCCGGCTTCAAAGGCCGGCTGTTCGCAATCAACCCCAAACACGAGTCGATTCACGGCGTCGCCTGTTTCAAGTCGGTCGAAGACGTGCCCTACCGCCTCGATCTCGCGGTCATCGCGGTACGCGCCGAAAAGGTGCCTGCCATCGTCGACAGCTGTGGCCGGGCCGGGGTGAAGGCGGTCATCGTCCTCACCGCCGGCTTCTCCGAAACCGGCGCCCGCGGCGCACGGCTGGAGCGCCACGTGATCGAGGCCGCACGTCGCCACCACATACGCCTGCTGGGGCCCAACTGCCTGGGCATCATCCGGCCGGAGCTCGGCCTCAACGCCACCTTTGCCCACGCCAGCGCGCTCAAGGGGTCGATCGGCCTGATCTCCCAGTCCGGCGCGCTGTGTGCGGCGATTCTCGACTGGGCACGCCCGAACAACGTCGGTTTCTCGGCGGTCGTGTCGCTTGGCTCCAGTAGCGACATTGATTTCGGTGAAGTGCTCGAGTACATGATCTCGGACCCGCGCACCGAGAGCATCTTCCTCTACATCGAGGGCATTCGCGACGCGCGCCGCTTCATGAGTGCGTTGCGCGGCGCGGCGCGGGTCAAGCCGGTGCTGCTGATCAAGGTTGGCCGCCACCCCGAGGCCTCGCGCGCGGTACTGCTGCATTCGGGCTCGACCACGGGCGAGGATGCGGTGTTCGACGCCGCCTTGCGTCGCGCCGGCGTGATCCGGTTGTACAACCTGGGGCAGTTGTTCGCCGCCGCCAATGCCTTGTTCTCCCATTTCCGACCGCGCGGCAACCGTCTGGCGATCATCACCAATGGCGGCGGACCGGGCGCAATGGCGGCCGATCGCGCGGCTGACCTGGGCATTCCGCTGTCGGAATTCGCCGAAGTCACCGTCGAGAAGCTCAACGCCGCGCTGCCGCCGCACTGGTCGCACGGCAATCCGGTGGACATCGGTGGCGATGCCGGCGTGGACCGTTACCGCAAGGCCTTGCAAGCGGTGCTGGAAGGCCCCAACGTCGACGGCGTGCTGGTGATGTTGACGCCGCAGGCCATGACCGAACCGACCGAGGTGGCCAAGGCCATCGTCGAGCTCGAGAAGAACGCCGACAAACCCGTGGTGACCTGCTGGATGGGCGAGGAACTGGTGTCCGAAGGCCGACGCGTGTTCGAGGAGGCCGGCATCCCGACCTTCCGCACTCCGGAACCGGCGGTGGAGCTGTTCAGCCACATTTCCGCCTACTACCGCAACCAGAAGCTGTTGATGCAGACCCCGGCTTCGCTGTCGCACCTCAACCCGCCGAGCATCGAGAGTGCGCGGCTGGTCATTGAGACCGCGCTGGCCGAGCGCCGCAAGGTGCTCAATGGCATGGAGTCCAAGGCGCTGCTCGCCGCCTTCCGCATCCCCATCGCCCAGACCGTGGTGGCACGCTCCGCCACCGAAGCCATGGTGCTGGCCGAGGAGATCGGCCTGCCGGTGGTGATGAAGATCGACTCGCCGTCCATCATTCACAAGGCCGATTCCGGGGGCGTTCGCCTCAACCTCGCGAGCCTCGCAGCGGTGCGCACCGCTTATCAGGAAATCCTGGACGAGGTCCGCCGCAACAAGCCGGACGCCGCCATCAATGGCGTGGCGATCGAGCCCATGATCCTCAAGCGCCACGGCCGCGAGCTGGTGATCAGCGTCAAGCGCGACCCGGTGTTCGGCCCGGTGATCCGCTTCGGCGAGGGGGGCAACAAAGTCGAGGCCAACAAGGAACTGGCGGTGGCGCTGCCGCCGCTCAACAGTTATCTGGTGCGCGACATGGTCCGCTCGTCGCGCGCCTACGCCTTGCTGGACGAATTCCGCAACATGCCGGCGGTGAACATGGATGCGCTCGAGTTCGTGTTGTTGCGCGTCTCGGAGATGGTTTGCGAACTGCCGTGGATGCGCGAACTCGAGATCAACCCGCTAATCGTCGATGAACAAGGCGTGGTGGCGGTGGATGCGCGAGTGGTCGCCGACAACGTCTCGCCCTCGGCGGACCGCTACGACCACATGGCGATCCACCCCTACCCCTCGCACCTGATTACCCGCTGGACCCAACCCGACGGCACCACGATCACGATCCGGCCGATCAAGCCGGAGGACGCCGACCTCGAGATCGAATTCGTGCGCAAGCTGTCGCCCGAGACCAAGTACTACCGCTTCATGAACACGATGCGCGAACTGCCCCCGGCCATGGTCGCGCGCCTCACCCAGATCGACTACGACCGGGAGATGGCCTTCGTCGCGACCATCGAACCCGACGGTCAGGAAGTCGAGGTCGGAGTGTGCCGCTACGCGGTCAATCCCGACGGCGAGTCGTGCGAGTTCGCCGTGGTCGTGGCCGACGACTGGCAGCACCGCGGCCTCGCCCGCAAACTCATGGGCATACTCATAGAGACCGCCCGCAATCGTGGCCTCAAGTACATGAACGGGGTATTTCTCGCCTCCAACGAGCGCATGCTCAAGTTCGTGCAGGGGCTGGGTTTCGTGCTCAGCAACGACCCCGAGGACAGCACCGTCAAGATTGGCGTGCTGTCGCTCCAGGATTGACCGCCTCACCCATCATGCCCGCCATCATTCACGAAACCCGTTTCAACGATCAACCGGTGCTGGCCCTCGCCACACCCGGTGGCGCACGCGCCGTCGTTGCCCCGTTCGGCGCGCAAGTCCTGTCATGGACCCCGGCCGGCGGCGACGAACGCCTCTACTTGAGCGAGGCCGCACGCTTCGACGGCAAGACGCCGATCCGCGGCGGCATTCCGGTATGTTTCCCGCAATTTGCCGAACAGGGCAAACTGCCCCGCCACGGCTTCGCCCGCAACCTCAACTGGAGCGTACGCGAGCGCCGCGAGGGCGACCGCTTCGCGCTGCTGACACTGGGCCTGAGCGAATCCGATGCCACCCTGGCACTGTGGCCCAACGCCTTCGACGTGGAATTGACGCTGGTGGTGGAAGACGATCGCCTGGACGTCGAGCTCGAGATCGAAAACACCGGCTACGCGCCCTTCGCTTTCACCGCCGCCCTGCATACCTACCTGCGCGTGCGCGAGGTCGAACACTGCCGCCTGAGCGGCCTGTCCGGTCACGACTATCGTGACAAGACCGACGGGGGCCGCATCAAACGCGACCAGGCCGAGGCACTCACGGTCGAGGATGCGGTCGACCGCATCTACCACGACGTGGCCGGCCCGCTGCTGCTGCAGGACAGCGGCCGCCACCTGAAGATCGTCGCCGAAGGCTTTCCCGACACCGTGGTTTGGAACCCCTGGGAAACGGGCTGTCGCGAGATCGATGATTTGCCCAAGCTTGGTTTTCGCAACATGCTGTGCGTCGAGGCCGCCGCCGCCCGCACCAAGGTGCAGCTCGACGCGGGCCAGACCTGGAGCGGGCGCCAGACCCTGATCGCCTTGTAGGCGGACGGCTCCGGTTCTCCCCTGCGTCCGCCGCTGCGCACACCGATTGCGCCAACGCAAATTCGCGCAATCGGTGATCGAACTTGCACCCCGGGCGCCCTTGTTGCACCATCCCGCCCTTTCCGGAAACCGCTCCGGCGCCCGCACCGGCGCCCACATACCGCCATGCTGCCACCCATAGAACACCGCATCGCAGAAGAGCTGGGCGTCCAGCCCCGCCAGGTTTTCGCCGCCGTCCAGTTGCTCGACGAAGGCGCCACCGTGCCTTTCGTCGCGCGCTACCGCAAGGAGGTCACGGGCGGCCTGGACGACACCCAACTGCGCAACCTGGAGGAGCGTCTGGGCTATCTGCGCGAACTGGAAGACCGCCGCGCCACCGTGATCGCCTCGATCGACGAGCAAGGCAAGCTCACCCCGGCACTGCGCAAGGACATCGAGTCCGCCGACACCAAGCAGCGCCTGGAAGATCTTTACCTGCCCTACAAGCCCAAGCGCCGCACCAAGGCGCAGATCGCGCGCGAAGCCGGCATCGCGCCGCTCGCCGAGGCCTTGCTCGCCGATCCGCGGCTGGCGCCCGAGGCCGAGGCCGCCGCCTATCTCAACGTCGAGGCCGGCTTTGGCGACGTGAAGAGCGTGCTCGACGGCGCGCGCCAGATCCTTATCGAACAGTTCGCCGAGGACGCCGCGCTGATCGGCGATCTACGCGCCCTGCTCCACGACCGTGGCGACGTCCGCGCCGCGGTGATCGAAGGCAAGGAGCACGAAGGCGCCAAATTCCGCGACTGGTTCGACTTCCGCGAACCGATCGCAAGCATGCCCTCGCATCGCGCACTCGCCTTGCTGCGCGGGCGCAACGAAGGCGTTTTGCGGCTGACCCTGGAACTGCCGGACCTCGCGGCGGACGCTCCCCACCCGTGCGAATCCCGCATCGCGGCACGCTTCGGCATCCGCAACGAAGGGCGACCGGCCGACCGCTGGCTGCTCGAGACGGCACGCTGGGCATGGAGCGTGAAGATCTCGCTGCACCTAGAACTCGACCTCATGAACGAGTTGCGTGAGCGTGCCGAGGAAGAAGCGATCCGCGTGTTCGCCCGCAACCTCAAGGATCTGCTGCTCGCCGCCCCGGCCGGAAGCCGCCCGACCATGGGCCTTGACCCCGGCATCCGCACCGGGGTCAAGGTGGCGGTGGTCGACGCCACCGGCAAACTGGTGGACACCGCCACCGTATTCCCCTTCGAACCGCGCCGCGACCGCGAAGGCGCGCTTGCCACACTCGCCGCGCTGGCGAAGCGCAACGCGGTTGAACTGATCGCCATAGGCAACGGCACGGCCTCGCGCGAAACCGACGCGCTTGCTGCCGAACTCATCAAGCGCCAACCGGAACTTCGGCTCACCAAGATCATGGTGTCCGAAGCCGGCGCCTCGGTGTATTCCGCATCGGAACTGGCCGCGCGCGAATTCCCCGACGTCGACGTGTCCCTGCGTGGGGCGGTCTCGATCGCCCGTCGGCTGCAGGACCCACTGGCCGAACTGGTGAAGATCGACCCGAAGTCCATCGGCGTCGGCCAGTACCAGCACGACGTCAATCAGGGGCGGCTCGCACGTAGTCTGGACGCGGTGGTGGAAGACTGCGTGAACGCCGTCGGCGTGGACGTGAATACCGCCTCTGCACCGCTGCTGACTCGGGTCTCCGGTCTCAACGCGGCGCTCGCCGGCAATCTCGTCGAACACCGCAATACGCACGGCCCCTTTCGCAGCCGCGAGTCGCTGCTCGCCGTGCCCCGCCTCGGCCCCAAGACCTTCGAGCAGGCGGCCGGTTTTCTGCGCGTCACCAGCGGTGACAATCCGCTCGACAGTTCCGGGGTGCACCCCGAATCGTACCCGGTGGTCGAGCGGATTCTGCAGGTGGTGAGCAAGAACGTGCGTGAGCTGCTGGGCGACGGCGCGACGCTCAGAAAGCTCACGCCGGAGCAGTTCACCGACGAGCGCTTCGGACTGCCAACCGTGCGCGACATCCTCGCCGAGCTTGAGAAGCCCGGCCGCGACCCACGCCCCGAATTCCGCACCGCCAGCTTCCGGGACGGAGTCGAGACCCTGAAGGACCTGGAGCCGGGCATGCTGCTCGAGGGCGTGGTGACCAATGTCACCAACTTCGGCGCATTCGTCGACATCGGCGTACATCAGGACGGGTTGGTGCACATCTCTGCCCTCTCCGACAAATTCGTCCGCGATCCACACTCGGTGGTGAAGGCCGGGCAAGTCGTCAAGGTCAAGGTGCTGGAGGTGGACATTCCACGCCACCGCATCGCGCTCACCATGCGCCTGTCGGACGAATTGCCGGCGCGTGACAACAACCGCACCGGGTCACGCAAGGAAGGGCCACGCGCTGCCCAAGACGATCGCAACCCGCGCGCCCAGGGCAAACGACGCGACACGGGTGGTGCCAAGAGCCAGGCGGCCGGCACCATGGCCGACGCGCTTGCACGCGCGCTCGGTCGCAAGTAGGCGCAGCGCCTGACCCGCCCCCTTCGAAAAAGCAGGAGACGCCATGTCGGCCACCGACATCACGGTATACGGCATCAAGAACTGCGACACGATGAAGAAGGCCTTCAACTGGCTGGACGAACATCGTGTGACCTACACTTTCCATGACTACAAGCGTTCGGGCATCGACACCGCCACCTTGTCACGCTGGTGCGAGCGCCTCGGCTGGGAAGCACTGGTCAACACCCGTGGCACCACCTGGCGCAAACTCGATGCGCAAGCACGCGAGATTGGTTCGACTGCCCAGGCGATCGCCCTGATGCAGACCCATACCAGCCTGATCCGGCGGCCGGTGGTCGAACTGACCGGCGGCGGCCTGCTGGTCGGGTTCGACCCGGCGGCCTATTCCACGCAGTGGCGTCCAGAGTCGGCTCCCACTCCTGCCGCAGCAGACGGAGACCCAGCATGAGCAATGCGCCCGAACAACCTTCTTGGACCAGCAGCATCCAGCGTTTCATGCTTGAATCGCTGGACATCCGGGGCGCCGTGGTCAGACTGCACGACGTCTGGCAGAAACTGCAGGAGGGGCGCCACTATCCGCCCCCGGTGGCGCGCCTGCTCGGCCAGATGGCCAGCGTCGCGGTGGTGGTCGCCGGCAACCTCAAACAGCCTGGGCGGCTGACCTTTCAGATCCAGGGCGCCGGTCCGCTCGGGCTGCTGGTGGTCGACTGTACCGAGACGCTCAACCTGCGCGCGATGGCGCGCGTGGACCGGGCCGTGCCCGCGCGTGACGACCTCGATCTGAACGATCTCGTGGGGGACGGCCGCATGCAGCTCACCCTCGACGCCCCCTCGATGCGCGAGCCGTATTCCAGCCTCGTTCCGCTGGACGGCGACAGCGTCGCCGCCACCTTCGAGCACTACCTCGTCCAATCCGAGCAGCAACCCGCCGGACTCTGGCTCGCCTGTAGCGAGCGCGACGCCGTCGCGCTGTTTCTTCAGAAACTGCCCGGCGCCGATCAACGCGATGCCGATGGCTGGACCCGGGTCCATATGCTGGCCCAAACCGTGCGCGAGGACGAACTCCTGGGGTTGGACACCGCCGCCCTGTTGAGCCGCCTGTTCGCCGAAGAGGACGTCCGCCTGTTCGACGCACGCCCGGTCATCCATTATTGGCCGCCCAATCGCGAAAAAATCGTCGACATGCTGCGTGGCCTGGGCGAAACCGAGGTCCGACAGATTCTCGCCGAGCACGGCGAAGTCGTGGTCGAGGATGACCTCAGCAACCACCGCTACCGCTTCAACGCCGACGACATCGAGACCTTGTTCGGTGCCGGCGCCGGGGGCGGCAAGCCGACGCTGCATTGAGCATGACGTGCGTCCGTCATGTTCGGCCTTGCCCCTGCCCCGCCGGCTCAGTAAACTGGCGGTTTTTCCGGCCCTCCCATCAATGAGTTCTGCGCCCCCACCGAACCGTCCCATCGAGTTTCGCAACGCCACGCTGGGCACCACGGTTGCGGTGCTACGCCTGTCGGAACCCCATCTGCTCGCCGACGCGCTGCACAAGATGCTGGGTGGCATGCCGGACTTCTTCAGCGGCGACGCCACGATTCTCGACTTTGCCGAACTCACAGGCGCTCCGGAGCGCATCGACTGGCCCGGGCTGATGAGCCTGCTGCGGCGCTTTCGGCTGCAGCCGATCGGGGTGCGCAATCTTGACGCGGCACTGGCCGCAGGCGCCCGACAGGTTGGCCTGGCCTTACTCGACGACATCGAACTGCGGGAACGGCAGGCGGCCCCCGCGCCGCCCCCCGCAGCCGAACCGCCCCCGCCTGCGCCGGCCTCAACTGCAGCGCCGCCTCCTCCCCCGCCCCGCCCCGCCGACCCAGCCCGCACCGTGTTCGTCGATCGCCCGCTGCGCTCCGGACAACAGGTGTACGCGCGCGGCGGCGACATCGTGCTGCTGGCCGGTATGAGCAACGGCGCCGAGGTGATCGCCGACGGCAGCATCCACTGTTACGGACCGTTGCGTGGTCGCGCCCTGGCCGGTGCCCAAGGCAACACCGAGGCGCGTATCATCACCACCAATTTCGGTCCCGAAATCGTCTCCATTGCCGGGGTCTACAAGACCTTTGAACAAGGCGTGCCGGAGTCGATCGCCGCCCGTCCGACGCACGTGCGCATGGTCGGCGGCGCCCAGGACCATACACTCGCAATCGAACCGCTGCGGCTCGACTGAGCCCGGCCCATTCAGGCATTCAGGCAAATCTAGGAAAGGAAGCAACGTGACTCGAGTCGTCGTCGTAACATCGGGCAAGGGCGGGGTCGGCAAGACCACCACCAGCGCCGCCTTCTCGTCGGGTCTTGCATTGCGGGGCTTCAAGACCGCGGTCATCGATTTCGACGTCGGCCTGCGCAATCTCGACCTGATCATGGGCTGCGAACGCCGGGTGGTGTATGACTTCGTGAACGTCATCAATGGCGAAGCCAAGCTCAACCAGGCGTTGATCAAGGACAAGCACAGCGAGAACCTGTTCGTGCTGCCGGCCTCGCAGACGCGCGACAAGGACGCACTGACCGAGGAAGGCGTCGAAAAGGTAATCCGCGAGCTCGAGCACATGGGCTTCGACTACATCGTATGCGATTCGCCCGCCGGCATCGAGCGGGGCGCTGTGATGGCACTGACCTTCGCAGACGAAGCCATCGTCACCACCAACCCCGAGGTCTCCTCGGTGCGCGACTCCGACCGCATCCTGGGCATATTGCAGTCCAAGAGCCGTCGTGCCGCGGACGGACGCGAACCGGTCAAGGAACATCTGCTGCTCACCCGTTATTCGCCGAAACGCGTCGAAGACGGCGAGATGCTCTCCTACAAGGACGTCCAGGAACTGCTACGGGTACCGTTGATCGGTGTCATTCCCGAGTCCGAGTCGGTGCTGCACGCCTCCAACCAGGGTATGCCCGCCATCCACCTCAAAGGCACCGACGTCTCCGAAGCCTATCTCGACGTGGTCGGGCGTTTTCTCGGCGAAGACAAGCCGCTGCGCTTCGTGAGCTACGACAAGCCGGGGCTCATCAAGCGCCTGTTCGGAGGCAAGTGACATGTCCCTCCTGTCCCTGATCTTCGGTGAGAAAAAGAAGACCGCCGCAGTCGCGAAGGAGCGCTTGCAGCTCATCATCGCGCGCGAGCATGGCAACGCCGAGCGCGGTCCGGACTTTCTGCCGGCACTGCAGCGCGATCTCATCGACGTGATCTCCAAGTACGTCAAGGTGAACCCGGACGACATCAAGGTTCAACTGGAGAAGCAGGACAACTACGAGGTGCTCGAGGTCAACATCGTGCTGCCGGAGCAGAAAGACTGAGACCCCGGCCCGGTATTCGCCTGATATTGCGTCCTGCTCACCGCGCAGTGCGGTGATACATGCGAAAAGCCAGCCTCGCGGCTGGCTTTTCGCATTGGTACGCCCGGGATGCCAAGCCCCCGGGCCGTGCCACCCTCAATGGTTGAGGATCTGCTGCAGGAACTGCTGGGTGCGCGGTTCGCGCGGGTTGGAGAAGAACTCGGCCGGCGTACCTTGTTCAACGATCTCACCCTTGTCCATGAAGATCACCCGGTCGGCCACGGTCTTGGCGAAGCCCATCTCGTGCGTCACGCACAACATGGTCATGCCACTGCCGGCCAGTTCGATCATCACATCCAACACCTCCTTGATCATCTCGGGGTCGAGTGCCGAGGTCGGCTCATCGAACAACATGATCTTGGGGTTCATGCACAGCGAGCGTGCAATCGCCACCCGTTGCTGCTGGCCGCCGGAAAGTTGCCCGGGATACTTCTTCGCCTGGTCGGGAATCTTCACCCGCTCCAGGTACTTCATCGCGATCTCCTCGGCCTCCTTGCGCGGCGTCTTGCGCACCCAGATCGGCGCCAGGCAGCAGTTCTCCAGCACCGTCAGATGCGGGAACAGGTTGAAGTGCTGAAACACCATGCCGACTTCGCGGCGGATCAACTCAATGTTGCGCAGGTCGTTGGTCAGTTCGACGCCGTCCACGATGATCTGGCCACGCTGGTGCTCCTCCAGCCGGTTGATGCAGCGGATGAAGGTCGACTTGCCCGAGCCGGAGGGACCGCAGATGACGATGCGTTCGCCCTTCAACACCTCGAGGTTGAGGCCCTTCAGCACGTGAAAGGACTCGTACCATTTGTGCATGTCGACGACCTTGATGACCGCCTCGTTCTTGGAAGCCATGGAAGCAAGATGCGCCCCCATGTCCGGGACTGCGTTCAATTCACTCATTGTCTTGATGCTCCTTCAATATTCGGGTACTGAGGCACGTTCATCGTTTGTGGCCGGTATGCAGCTTGCGCTCGAGCATCTGGCTGTATCGCGACATGCCGTAGCAGAAGATCCAGAACAGCAGGCCGGCAAAGATGTAGCCTTCGATCGCCACGTTGCGCCAGGCCGGATCGATGACCGTGGCCTGGACCGTGCGCAGCACGTCGAACAGACCGATCACCAGTACCAGGGTGGTGTCCTTGAATAGCGAGATGACCGTATTCACGATACCGGGGATCACGATCTTGAGCGCTTGGGGCAGGATCACCAGCCCCATGCTCTGCCAATACCCCAGCCCCATCGCCTCGGCCGCCTCGTACTGGCCTTTAGGGATGGCCTGCAGGCCGCCGCGGATCACCTCCGCCATATAGGCGGACTGGAACAGCGTGATGCCGATCAGGGCGCGCAGCAGACGGTCGAAGGTCACGCCTTCGGGCAGGAACAGCGGCAGCATCACCGACGCCATGAACAGGATGGTGATCAGCGGCACACCACGCCAGAACTCGATGAACACCACGCACAGGGACCGCACCAGCGGCATGTGGGAGCGCCTGCCGAGCGCCAGCAGAATGCCGATCGGAATCGCCGCGACGATGCCCACATAGGCGAGCACCAGGGTCAGCATCAGACCGCCCCATCTGCTGGTCTCGATGGTCACGAGACCTAGCGTGTCGCTGCCGTAGAGCAGCACATAGGCGATCACCGGCAACAGAACCAGACCAAACACGCCGAGTGCGGCCTTGATCTTCGCCGGCACCGCCGAGAAGAACTGCGGCACCACCACCAGCGCGAACAGTGCGAAGACGATGTTGACGCGCCAGTATTCCGCCTCCGGGTAAAAGCCGTAGATGAAGAAGCCCAGGCGGGTGCTGATGAAGACCCAGCAGGCGCCCTCCGAGGTGCAGTCGTTGGCCGACTGACCAACGAAGTCCGCCTTCAGGAACGCCCATTCAACGAGCGGGATCAGGTTGCTGATGATGAAGTAACCCAGCGCCACCGTCAGCAGGCCGCTGTACCAGCTGGGGAACAGGTTCTTGCGTATCCAGCCGATCGCGCCCAGTTCCGACCTGGGCGGCATGATCGCCTCTGCTTGCTTGATGTCGGCCATGCTCAGCGCTCCTTCAAGGCCGACGCCTTGTTGTAGAGATTCATCAGGAAGGAAATCGTCAGACTGATGGTGAGGTACACGAGCATCGTGATCGCGACGATTTCAACCGCCTGCCCCGTTTGATTGAGCGTCGTGCCCATGAATACCGACACGAGGTCGGGGTAGCCGATGGCCACCGCCAGCGACGAGTTCTTGGTGAGGTTGAGGTACTGGCTGGTCAGCGGCGGAATGATCACGCGCATCGCCTGCGGGATGATGACCAGACGCAGCGTCGTGCCACGCTTGATGCCCAGCGCCGACGCCGCTTCGGTCTGACCGTGGCTGACCGCCTGGATGCCGGAGCGGACGATTTCGGCGATGAAGGCCGCGGTGTAGATCGTCAGCGCCGCCAGCAGCGCGCCCAGCTCGGGAATCACCGTAATCCCGCCGCGGAAGTTGAAGCCACGCAGCTCGGGCATGTCCCACGACAGGGGCGAACCCATGGCGACGAAGGCCAGCGTCGGCAGCGCGACAACCATGGCCAGGCCCACGCGGACAGCGGGAAACTGCTGACCGGTCGCCTCCTGGCGCTTGCGTGCCCAGCGCACAAGCACCACCGCAGCGACGATCGCTGCCAGCAGTACCAGCCACACTACGCCCATTCCGGCTTCCGGAACGGGCGCTGGCAACTTCAGGCCACGGTTGCTTAGAAAGAAGGTCCCTGCGAACTCAAGGCTTTCGCGGGGGCCGGGCAGATTGCGCAGCACCGCGAAATACCAGAAAAAGATCTGCAACAGCAGTGGAACGTTGCGAAAGGTGTCGACGAAAATCGCCGACAGCTTGGATGCCAGCCAGTTCTTGGAAAGCCGGCCGATGCCGACGATGAATCCGAGTATCGTCGCGAGGATGATGCCGAGTCCCGACACGAGCAAGGTGTTGAGCAACCCCACCCAGAAGGTCCGCCCGTAAGTCATTGTCTCGCTGTAGGGAATCAGACTCATCACGATGCCGAAGCCGGCTGGAGAGTCCAGGAAGCCCAAACCGGTGCTGATGCCCCGGCGCTCCATGTTGGTGATGGTGTTCTGGTAGATGGTCCAGAAAAAATAGACGACGACGAGCGTCGTGAGTATCTGGAAGGTCCTTGCCCGGACGACAGGGTCGTTCCAGAGCCGCGCGAAAGTACTTGAGCGTTCGCTGCGTTTATCGGCCATTTGATTCGTTCCTGACAGCTTGGAACCCCCTGGGGGGTTCAATAAGAAGAGCCGGCCCAGACTGCGGCCGGCCCTTCGCCCAATCACCCGATCAGCGGACCGGCGGCGCGTACATCACGCCACCCTTGTTCCACAGCGCGTTCATGCCGCGCGGCAGACCCAGCGGGGTGTTGGGGCCAACGTTGCGCTCGAACATCTCTTCGTAGTTGCCCACGCCCTTGACGATGTTGTAAGCCCACTCGGCACTCAGGCCCAGATGCTGACCGAAATCGCCGCCCGTGCCGAGCAGACGCTGGATCTCGGGGTTGTCCGAACCCTTCATTTCGTCGACGTTGGCTTGCGTCACACCCAGTTCTTCGGCGTTCAGCTGAGCGTACAGCGACCACTTGACGATGTTGAACCACTGATCGTCACCCTGACGTACCAGCGGACCGAGCGGCTCCTTGGAGATCAGCTCAGCCAGCAGCACGGCGGAGGAAGGATCGCTGAGCTTGCTGCGCAGCGCAGCGAGCTGGGAGATGTCGGAGGTCAGCACGTCGCAGCGATTGCTTTCGAAGCCCTGAACGGTCTGATCGGAGGTGTCGAACACCAGTGCATCATACTTCATGCCGTTGGCACGGAAGTAGTCGGCGAGGTTGAGCTCCGTGGTGGTACCAGCCTGGATGCAGACGGTCGCGCCATCCAGTTCCTTGGCGCTATTCACGCCGAGCGAGCTGCGAACCATGAAGCCTTGACCGTCATAGTAGTTGACGCCGGCGAAGTTCAGACCGAGGGACGCATCGCGGGTCAGGGTCCAGGTGGTGTTGCGCGAGAGCACGTCGACTTCGCCGGACTGCAGCGCAGTGAAGCGCTCGCGGGCGTTCAGCGCACGGAATTGCACCTTGGTCGGGTCGCCGAAAACCGCAGCGGCGATACCGCGGCAGGTGTCAACGTCGAGTCCGGTCCAGTTGGCGCGCTCGTCAGGCAGCGAGAAGCCAGGCAGGCCGTCCGACACGCCGCACAGCACATGACCACGCTGTTTGACCGTATCCAGCGTCTGGGCGGACGCGGTTCCCGCCGCCGCCATTGCCGCCGCAGCAGCCACGCCTGCAACCAGTGCCTTGATTTTCTTACTCATCTGGCAAAACTCCATAGAAAGTACGACTTAGATAGCACTTCACTCAGGCGCGCGGCCGGCATCTCCAACCTTCCGCGCGCCGCTCACTGCACAGGGCTTACCGAAACCGACTCGAGTCGCCCCCGTCGGGCAGGCCTTGAAGGCCCTGGGCCACGGCGGCACCCGCCTCTGTCAGTTGCGACGGACGATAGCGCCATCGCCGAGGCACCGACACTTAGGGATACCCCACAGCGGGTAAACCCTAGGTTTCAGCGAATTCCCATTCACGACAAACGATTGCCGATGATCCCGCACTGCACAATACGTGCCAGATTTTTTGCGCCCCGTCCGAAACAGAGGTTTCCAGCCGGTTTCTCGCCAGACAAATGGCGAAAAGCCAATGATTCGGCAGACACCTGGATGCGGTGTACGTGGTATCCACAGGTCAGCCTTGTCAGCCCTTGCCCTTCCTCTGTTGTCCATCGCAAGACACATCCACCGGGCGCGCGCCACCAACCGCGCACCAGTCCGAAACTCGCTGGCACCATATTGGTGCAAACGAAAATCCTCTCACCGCATGCCCTCTTCTCTATAGACCGTTGATCGGATTGACGCTGCCTCAAACGGCGCTCCCGCTCCGCGTCAACCTCATGCATTTGCCCCGCCGGTAGGCCCATGAGAAAATGCTAGATTACGCCTCCAGCCAGACTTCCGACTTCACCAATGAGCGAACAAGACACCCAGGGCATCGCCCCGCAAGACGAGAACCACCTCATCGCCGAGCGCCGCGACAAGCTCGCCGAGTGGCGCAAGGCCGGTGGGGCCTTCCCCAACAATTTCCAGCGGGAGAACACCGCCGGCAAGCTCGACGAACTGTATGGTGAAAAGGCGGCCGACGAACTGGCCGCCACGCCGGTGGAGGTCAAGGTGGCCGGCCGGATCATGCTCAAGCGCGTCATGGGCAAGGCCAGCTTCGTCACCATTCAGGATCTGTCCGGTCGCATCCAGCTCTACGTTCAACGTGATGCGGTAGGTGAAGCGGTGTACGCCGGGTTCAAGCACTGGGACATCGGTGACATCGTCGGCTGCGTCGGCACCCTGTTCAAGACCAAGACCGGCGAACTCACCGTGCAGGCTTCCGAGATCCGCTTGCTGACCAAGAGCCTGCGCCCCCTACCCGACAAATTCCATGGTCTCACCGACGTCGAGCAGAAGTACCGCCAGCGCTACGTGGACCTGATCATGAACGAGCAGACGCGCTTCGCTTTCGTAGCGCGCAGCCGCATGGTCCAGTCCATCCGCAACTACATGGTCGGGCACGGCTTCCTCGAGGTCGAGACGCCGATGATGCACCCGATTCCGGGCGGCGCCGCAGCCAAGCCCTTCGTGACCCATCACAACGCGCTCGACATGGATTTGTTCCTGCGCATCGCACCCGAGCTCTACCTCAAGCGGCTGGTGGTCGGGGGCTTTGAGAAAGTGTTCGAGGTCAATCGCAATTTCCGCAACGAGGGCCTCAGCCCCCGCCACAATCCTGAATTCACGATGATGGAGTTCTACGAGGCGTATGCGAACTACCGCACGCTGATGGACTTCACCGAAGGCCTGATCCGCCACTCCGCGCGCGAGGCGCTGGGGACCGAGACCTTCGTCTACCAGGGGCGTGAGCTCGATCTCTCCAAGCCGTTTCACCGCCTTACCATCGTCGAGGCCATCCGCAAGTACCACCCGGGTTTCACCGAAGCCCAACTCGCTGATGCCGACTGGCTGCGTGCCAAGATCCGCGACTTCGGCGAAGAGCTCAAACCGGGCGGACTGGGCAGTCTTCAACTGCAGCTTTTCGAGGCCTGCGCCGAAGCGGAACTGTGGGAGCCGACCTTCATCGTCGACTACCCGGTGGAAGTCAGCCCGCTGGCACGCGCATCGGACACCAACCCCGAGATCACCGAGCGCTTCGAACTGTTCATCGTCGGCCGCGAAATCGCCAATGGCTTCTCGGAGCTGAACGACCCGGAAGACCAGGCGGCCCGCTTCCAGGCTCAGGTCCAGGCCAAGGAGGCCGGCGACGAGGAAGCGATGTATTACGATGCCGACTACATCCGCGCACTGGAATACGGCCTGCCACCGACGGGCGGCTGCGGCATCGGCATCGACCGACTGGTCATGCTGCTCACCGACAGCCCCTCGATCCGCGACGTGATCCTGTTTCCGCAGATGCGTCCCGAGTAACTGCCGACCCCGCTCGCGGCGCCATTCCGCCGCGAGCGTATCCGACATGCCGCTGCAACCCGCCCACCTCGCGTTCCGTGATGACGGCACGCCGTATTCGACACGCTACGGCGACGTCTATCACACTCATCAGGGAGGGCTTGCCCAGGCCCACCACGTGTTCATAGAGGGAAACCGCCTGTGTGAACGCTGGCGCGGCAGGCAACGCTTTACCGTGGTCGAGACCGGGTTTGGTCAAGGGCTCAATTTTCTCGCGACCTGGGCCGCCTGGCACGCCGACCCCGGCCGCTGCGAACGTCTGCACTACGTCTCCACCGAGCTCCACCCGTTCTCCGCTGCGGATCTCGCCGTCCTGCACGCCCACCATCCCACCCTCGCTGCGTTCTCGGCCGAACTCCGGGCGGCCTGGCCCACACTGACCGCCGGCTTTCACCGTCTCCACCTTGCAGGCGGCGCGGTTGTCCTGACCCTGCTGTTTGGTGACGCGGTGACGACGTTGCGCCAGCTGGACGCAACCGCCGACGCCTTTTACCTCGACGGCTTCTCGCCCGCGTGCAACCCCGACATGTGGTCCGAGCCGTTGTTCAAGGAACTCGCGCGCCTTGCCGCGCCCGGCGCGTCGCTGGCGACCTGGTCGGTCAGCGGAGCGGTGCGGCGCGCGCTCTCGGATGCAGGGTTTTCCTGCGAGAAGCGCCCCGGTTTCGGTGTCAAGCGGGAGATGCTGTATGCCCAGTACAGCGGACATGATGTGTCGCGCACCGCCGATGATTTCTTGGCCAGCACCCGCCACGCGGTGGTGATAGGCGCCGGGCTGGCCGGCAGCAGCATCGCCAACCGGCTCGCCGAACGCGGATGGCAGATAGACGTCGTGGACAGCGCCGATCGGCCTGGTGCCGGCGCCTCGGGTAACCTTGCCGGCGTACTGCGGCCGCTGCCCAGCCTCGACGACAACCGTTTGGCGCGGCTCACCCGCGCTGGCAGCCTGTACGGCATCCACCATCTGCAACGCCTGGAAGCCGCCGGCCATGGCGTCCGCTGGCACGCCTGCGGCGCCCTGCATCTTGCCCGCGACCCCTCGCACCTGGAGAAACAGCGGGCCATCGTCGCCGCTCATGAATTTCCGGACGACTTCGCTCGCTTCGTCGATCGTCGGGAAGCGTCCGAAATCGCGGAATGGCCGCTGGACATCGGTGGCTGGTGGTTTCCGGGCGCCGCCTGGGTGCAGCCGCCCAGTCTGTGTGCCGCCAACCTCGCCGCGTGGCCGCAACGCATCCGACTGCATATGCAGCGCCACGTCGCCGAAATCGCACGGCGTGACGGACGCTGGTGCGCACTTGACGCCGCCGGCGAGTTGATCGCGGCCTCCACTACCATGATTCTTGCCAACGGTGTCGGCATCGGCAGCCATCCGGTCGCCGCAGCCCTGCCGGTGCGCAGCGCCCGTGGCCAGGTTGCCCATCTTCCGGCGCAATCCGGTAGCGCGCCGCGGGTTGTGGTGTGCCGGCTCGGCTACGTCAGCCCGGAAGTCGACGGCCTGCGCTGTGCCGGCGCGACCTTCACGGTGGACGACGACGATACTGAACTGCGTCTCGCCGATCAGCAGGAAAACCTCGCCAAGCTGGACTTCGTGCTGCCAGGTTACGCCGACGGCCTGAACGCGGGCGAGTTGGGCGGCCGCGTCGGCTTCCGCCCTGCCTCACCCGATCGCCTGCCTATGGTGGGGCCAGTGCCCCGGGAAGCGCCGGTCGAGCGCCATACGCCCTTGCATGCGATTGCACGCGAGGCGGGGCTGTATGCGGTTTCAGGCTTCGGCGCTCGCGGTCTGGTGTGGGCTGCGCTTGTGGCCGAAACACTGGCAAGTCAGTTGGCGGGGGAGCCGCTTCCGCTTGAACGCGACCTCGTCGATGCCATCGACCCGGCACGCTACCTTCTGCGGCCTGCGCGTCAGGTTCGCAGCGAAGCATGAGCATCGCCAGAACCCTGCCCGGAACGGGCCGGATTCGACGATAATCGGTTCCCGCCCGGGTGCCTTCCGCCCCTACCGCCTGTCGCCAGCCACCATGGACGCTATCCCCCTATTCTTCCTGCTCGGATTCGCCGCCCGTCTCGCCCGCTCGGATCTCAAGATTCCCGGTCAGCTTTACGAAGCCCTGTCCATCTACCTGCTGATCGCCATCGGACTCAAAGGTGGCATGGAGTTGGCGCGGCAGGATCCCTTGCAAGTCCTGCCGCAGGCCCTCGCCGTCATGACGCTGGGCGTGATCATTCCCTTGATCGCCTTTCCCCTGCTTCACAGGCTCGGCCGCCTGGATCGCTACAACGCTGCGGCCATCGCCGGCCACTATGGCTCGGTCAGCGTGGTGACCTTCGCCGTCGCCGTGGACTACCTGCTGGCTCGCGACATTCCCTACGAAGCCTACCTACCCTTGTTCCTCGTGCTGCTGGAAATGCCTGGCATCGCGGTCGGCATCCTGCTCGCCCGCATGGGTGGCGAGCTGCGCACGATCAAATGGGGACCACTGATGCACGAGATCTTTCTCGGCAAGAGCATGGTTTTGCTGGGCGGTGGGCTACTCATCGGCTGGGCCGCCGGCCCCACGGGCCTGGCACCGCTGGAACCGTTCTTTTTCGAACTGTTCAAGGGTGTGTTGTGCCTGTTCCTGCTTGAGATGGGACTGGTAGCGGCGGGACAGGCCGCCGCGCTGCGCAGCAGTGGCGCCTTTCTGGTGGGCTTTGCAGTTGCAATGCCGATCGTATCGGCGGTGATCGGGACGGTCTTTGGAGCGCTCATCGGACTGTCCGCCGGCGGTACGCTGCTCCTCGCCACGCTTGCGGCCAGCGCATCCTACATCGCGGCGCCGGCAGCGATGCGGATTGCCGTGCCCGAGGCCAACCCCGGGCTATCGATCAGCGCCGCGCTGGTGGTGACCTTCCCGTTCAACATTCTGCTCGGCATCCCGCTGTACCATCGTATCGTGGGACTGATCCACGGAGCCTGACATGCCCAACACTCATCCCTGCAAACTCGTGGTGATCATCGCCGAAGAGGCCTTGGAAGGCCCGCTGGCCAAGGATGTCATGGCACTGGGTGCGCACGGCTACACCGTGGCCGATGTGCGCGGACGCGGCAGCCACGGTAGTCGCAGTGGCGCCTGGGACGCCGACAGCAGCATCCGCATGGAAATTCTGTGCGACGCCACGACCTCGCTGGCGATCACCCGGCACGTCGAGGAAAAGTACTTCCGCCACTACGCCATGGTGACCTTCGTCGCCGACGTGGGCGTGCTGCGCCCGGAGAAGTTCGTTCGCTGAGCGAGCGGCTGGCCCGACGAATACGGGCTCAGAACGGACTCAGCCGCTCGCCCGACTCAAAGGTATCGGTCGAGGCGATGCAGGACCGCCTCGCGCCCCATTACTTCCAGGACGGCATCGATAGAGGGCGTCTGGGTTACCCCGAGCAGTGCCACCCGCAGGGGTATGGCGACCTGCGGCATCTTCAAACCGAACTCCGCCATCGTCTCCTTGATCGCCTGACCCAGCGCGGCCTTTTCCCACGACGCGGCTTCCAGCCGCTTGCGCAGACCGGACAGCGCTGCGCGAGCCGATTCGGTCAGGTGCTGCCCCACGACCTCCGCTGCAGGATGTATCTCGACGACGAACAACTCGACCGCATCGGCCAATTCGTTGAGGTTCGAAACCCGGTCCTTGTACAAGGCCACCACGGCCTCCAACGCCAGACCGGACTCGGGATTCACGCCGCGATGCGCCAACCGCCCCGCCACCTCGGCGGCAAGACGTACGTCATCGCACTGCTTGATGTAGTGCGCGTTGAGCCAGTTGAGCTTCTCGGTGTTGAACTGCGCTGCGGACGGGGTGATGTGGTCGAGATCGAACCACTCGACGAACTGCTCCCGGCTGAAGATCTCGTCGTCACCGTGACTCCAGCCGAGTCGCGCCAGATAGTTGATGACCGCCTCGGGCAAATAGCCGTCCTCGGCGTACTGCATCACACTCACCGCCCCGTGGCGCTTGGACAGCTTGGTCCCGTCGTCGCCGAGAATCATAGACAGATGGGCGTACTCCGGAACCGTCGCGCCAAGCGCTCGAAGCACGTTGATCTGTCTAGGCGTGTTGTTGACGTGATCGTCTCCCCGAATGACGTGGGTAATACCCATGTCCCAGTCGTCCACGACCACGCAGAAATTATATGTCGGCGTTCCATCCGCCCGCGCGATGATGAAGTCGTCAAGCTCGCTGTTGGCAAACTCCACCCGCCCCTTGACTTGGTCGTTCCAGGCCACGACACCATCGACTGGGTTGCGAAAACGCACCGCCGGCTGTACACCCTCGGGCGGCGTTGGCAGGGTTTTGCCGGGCTCGGGCCGCCAGCGACCGTCGTAGCGCGGCTTCTCCCCGCGCGCCCGTTGCGCCTCGCGCAGCGCATCGAGTTCCTCGGGCGTGGTATAGCAATGGTATGCGGTGCCAGCGGCAAGCATCTGCTGGATCACCTGCTTGTAGCGATCCATGCGTTGCATCTGGTAGAACGGCCCTTCGTCCGCGTCCAGCCCAAGCCAGCGCATGCCGTCGAGAATCGCCAGCACTGCTTCCGGTGTCGAGCGCGCCACATCGGTGTCCTCGATGCGCAACACGAACACCCCTGTGTGCCTGCGCGCGTAGGCCCATGCGAACAAGGCGGTACGCGCACCGCCAATGTGGAGAAAGCCGGTGGGACTGGGGGCGAATCGCGTGCGGACTTGGGACGGCATCTGATATTCACTCCGGATCGTTTCTCGAGCCGCGCGGCGAACCATGCGGCGCCTGAAACCAAAAAGCCCCACAGCATACGCCGGGGGCTTGATGACTGGTGGGCGGTACTGGGATCGAACCAGTGACCCCTGCCGTGTGAAGGCAGTGCTCTACCGCTGAGCTAACCGCCCAATGGGCAATGCGGCATCTTTGCGAGTGGTGGGCGGTACTGGGATCGAACCAGTGACCCCTGCCGTGTGAAGGCAGTGCTCTACCGCTGAGCTAACCGCCCAACTGCAAAGAGCGGCAATTCTAGAAGGCGCGCGCGCTGCCGTCAAGGACAGAAACGGTTCTGACGAAGGTTGACCTATCATCCTAGAAACCTCAGTTGACCGCTCTCGATGATCTTGAGTGCCTTACAAAGCGTGGGCTACACAGCTTCGACTACGGTCACCCAATGGGTGAGTCCGCTACGGGCCCGATTGCACGCCTGGTGCGCCGCCTGGCTGCGTTGCTCCTCCTTGCAGGGAACAACCATGCCGCGTCGTCGCGCCTTGCCCAGACGACGCCCCAGACGCACACTCGGACACGTCCAACTGAGGTTTCTAGGATCATGTCTCGGCATCTGGTGGGAATCAGTCCGTTCGCCGCCCCGAAAGCGTCGCCTGAATGCCAGCGCCTCGGCACGCGATCGCGTATGCCGCGCGGCGGCCGGAATCGAGCGGGCGCGTCTGCTTGCCGACCATCTGTGCGAAACGGTACGCCGACAGGCGTGGCGTGGCGCATGTCGCTGCGGTGCAGGTTACGGCCATGCCCGGGTTGTTCGCGACGCAGAGCGCGTCGTCTACGCGCTGCAACACGCTGAAGACGGGACCATCGGACTCACAGCGTGGCTGCACCGGCGCTGGTCGTCAGGCGCTCAGGTGTGTCGTGTTTCAGCCCGCGATACCGGGCTTCAGGACCAACATTGCGATTTCGACGGACAGCGCGTCTGACGACAGCCACAGCGTGCCATCCTGGATAGTGCATGTAAGCCTCATGCTGCGTTCGACCAGCCCACACATGCCTGCGCTCGCAGCCTCCGGCAGCCTGATCACGGTCAGGCGCTCGTGTCGCTCAAGCTTGCCCGCGAGTTGCTGCCACCAAACGTCAACCGCCCGCCCGCCGTACGCAACGACCACGGTACGCCGCGCGCGCGAGCACGCCTTGCGGATACGATCTTCGTCAGGCAGTCCCACCTCGATCCAGGTCATCACCTGCCCCGTCGGATCGACCTCCCACAGCGCCGGCTCGTCATCGGTGGACAGCCCCCGCCCAAAGCGCAAATCCTGGCACGCATGCAGCGCGAAGGTGAGCACGCGAACCATCATGCGCTCGTCCGTCTCCGACGGATGCCGTGCGAGCGTCAGATCGTAGTCCGCGTAGTGGTTGCGATCAAGATCCGAAACGGTCAGCGAGAGACGGAATACGGTGGATTTGAGCGCCATCGAAGTAAAAGACGAGATCCTGCAGTGCTCGATACGGGCACCGGAAAGTAAAAAAGGGCCATCCGGCCCTTTTTCGATTGAATCTGGTGGGTGCTGACGGGGTCGAACCGCCGACATTCGCCTTGTAAGGGCGACGCTCTACCAACTGAGCTAAGCACCCGCGCTGGCGCTGAAATTCATCAGCCAACCAAGCCCGCTACTTTATCACGTCTTTCAGGCCTTTGCCAGCGCGGAATTTAGGAACACGTGCAGCCTTGATCTTGATGCTCTTGCCAGTTCTCGGGTTCCGGCCCGTACGAGCAGCGCGCTCGCCCACGTAGAACGTGCCAAAACCCACCAACGTTACGGAATCCTTGCCTGCTAACGCGTCCTTGACCGCCCCAATGGCAGCGTCCAGCGCACGGCCGGCAGCGGCCTTCGACATCTCTGCTTTCTCGGCAATCTGATCGATCAGTTCGGATTTATTCACTTAAGCCCCCTCGCGTTTTGAACGTGATTCTTATGCACCGAAAACCCACGAACGATTCAACGGAAAACCCGAGCAGCAAAGGGTTTAGGCCGCATGAGTTTTATAGCGCGGTGCAAAGAGACGTGTCAAGCAAAGTCGCGGCCACACGGGCCGCGACTTTGCAAGCAGGCATTGCGTTTGCGGGAAGGGTCAGTGCGCGCGCAGAGGCTTGTTGCCGTGTTCCTCTTCGGCCGCCGGCGTCGCCACGGGCGCCACCGCATCCTCTTCGGCCAGTGGCTCCGGCGTACGCTCCAGCGCGCGCGCCAGGACCTGATCGATCCATTTGACCGGCACGATCTCCAGGCCATTCTTGACGTTTTCCGGGATCTCGGCCAGATCCTTGACGTTTTCCTCAGGAATCAGGGCTGTCGTGATTCCTCCGCGGATCGCCGCGAGCAGCTTTTCCTTCAGGCCGCCGATGGGCAGCACTTCACCACGCAAGGTGATCTCGCCTGTCATCGCCACATCGCACCGTACCGGGATGCCGGTCAACATGGAGACCAGTGCGGTCGCAATTGCAATCCCTGCCGAAGGACCGTCCTTGGGAATTGCACCCTCGGGAAGGTGGATGTGGATGTCGCTCTTCTGGTAGAAATCGTCATGAATGCCCAACGACCGGGCACGCTTGCGCACGACCGACAGGGCCGCCTGAATCGACTCCTGCATCACTTCGCCAAGCTTGCCCGTCGTCACGACCTTGCCCTTGCCAGGCAGTACGACCGACTCCACTGTCAGCAACTCGCCACCAACCTCGGTCCACGCGAGTCCTGTGACCTGGCCGACCTGGTTCTCCTTCTCGGCGATACCAAAAGAATACTTCCTGACCCCCAGATACTTCTCGAGATTGGATGCGTTAACAACGATCTTGGTACTACGCTTGCGCAACACCAGGGCCTTGACCACCTTACGGCAAATCTTCGAGACCTCCCGCTCAAGGCTCCGTACCCCTGCCTCACGCGTGTAATAGCGGCAAATGTCGCGCAGCGCATCTTCGGTGACCGAGAGCTCCTCACGCTTCAGCCCGTTGTTCTTCATCTGCTTGGGCAGCAGGTAACGCTGGGCGATGTTGACCTTCTCGTCCTCGGTATATCCGGACAGGCGGATGACCTCCATCCGGTCGAGCAGTGCGGGCGGAATGTTGAGCGTGTTCGCAGTCGCCACGAACATCACATCGGACAAGTCGAAATCGACCTCGATGTAGTGATCCTGGAAGGTGTGGTTCTGCTCCGGATCGAGGACCTCCAACAGTGCCGAACTCGGGTCTCCACGGAAATCCATGCCAAGCTTGTCCACTTCGTCAAGCAGGAACAAGGGGTTGCGCACGCCGACCTTGGACATGTTCTGAAGAATCTTGCCCGGCATTGAGCCGATGTAGGTCCGCCGATGACCACGGATCTCCGCCTCGTCCCGCACTCCGCCGAGCGCCATGCGTACGAACTTGCGATTGGTAGCCTTCGCGATCGACTGCCCGAGCGACGTCTTGCCCACGCCCGGAGGTCCAACCAGACACAGAATGGGCGCCTTGACTTTGTCTACCCGCTGTTGCACGGCGAGGTACTCGACGATCCGCTCCTTGACCCGTTCAAGACCATAGTGGTCTTTGTCGAGCACCTTTTGCGCGGCGGCCAGATCCTTGCTCACACGCGATTTCTTGCGCCACGGCAGGCCGATCAATGTCTCGATGAAGTTGCGCACCACCGTGGCCTCGGCCGACATGGGCGACATCAAGCGGAGCTTCTTGAACTCGGCCTGAGCCTTCGCCAATGCCTCTTTGGGCATGCCCGCGGCCTGGATCTTCTTCTCCATCTCCTCCAGGTCGGCACCGTCCTCGCCTTCGCCCAGCTCCTTCTGAATGGCCTTGACCTGCTCGTTGAGGTAATACTCGCGCTGGCTCTTCTCCATCTGCCGTTTGACCCGGCCGCGAATACGTTTTTCAACCTGCAGGATGTCGAGCTCGGTCTCGAGTTGCGACAGCAACTTCTCCAGCCGTTCGGATACGCTCGACAATTCGAGCACCTCCTGCTTCTGCTCCAGCTTGAGCGGGAGGTGTGCGGCAATCGTGTCGGCGAGACGGCCGGCATCTTCGATGCCCGACAACGAGGCCAGTATCTCGGGCGGAATCTTCTTGTTGAGTTTAACGTACTGGTCGAATTGGGCGATGATCGCCCGGCGCATCGCCTCGACTTCGTGATCGAGCACTTCGCCTACCTGGACCGGCGTGGCGGTTGCCATGAACACCGAGGACATGTCCTCGACGCTATCGACCCGGGCACGTTGCACCCCCTCCACCAGCACCTTGATCGTACCGTCCGGCAGCTTGAGCATCTGCAGGATGTTGGCGACGCAGCCGATATCGTACAAATCCTCGGCAGTCGGTTCGTCCTTGGCAGCGGACTTCTGCGCGACGAGCATGATGCTCTTGCCCGACTCCATCGCGCTTTCCAACGCCTTGATCGATTTCGGGCGCCCCACGAAAAGCGGGATCACCATGTGCGGGAACACCACTACGTCGCGTAGCGGCAGAAGTGGGAGCTCCAGTTGTTCGTTGGGGAGCGCGGGCGAGCTTGACATAGTTGTTCTACCTCATGGGACGTTCCCGACCCATCTGGGGGTCGGGACGAGAAAATCAAGCGGTGCGCGTGAGGTCGGGCCGAAAAAACTCGAATCAGTTCGAGCCGGACACCTTTTGCTGATCCGCGTACATGAGCAGCGGTTGAGCGCCTTCTTCGATCGTACCTTCGTCAACGACAACTTTCTCGACCGACTTGAGTGTCGGCAGGTCATACATGACGTCGAGCAGTGCGGCTTCGAGTATGGAACGCAGTCCGCGCGCCCCCGTGCGGCGCTTGATCGCCTTGCGTGCGACCGCGTGCAGCGCGGACGACCGGATCTCGAGTTCGACGCCCTCCATCGAGAAGAGTTTCTGGTACTGCTTGACCAGTGCGTTCTTCGGCTCGACGAGGATCTGGATCAAGGCGTCCTCGTCCAGTTCCTGCAGCGTGGCGATCACGGGCAAACGGCCAACGAACTCCGGGATGAGGCCGAACTTGACCAGATCCTCCGGCTCAACCTTGCGGAACGACTCAGAAACCGACTTGGCGGCCATTGAGCGAACCTCTGCGCCAAAACCGATCCCCGCTTTCTCGGTGCGATTGAGGATCACCTTGTCGAGACCGTCGAACGCACCGCCACAGATGAAAAGGATGTTGGTGGTATCGACCTGAATGAAATCCTGGTTGGGATGTTTGCGTCCACCCTGTGGCGGAATCGACGCCGTCGTGCCTTCGATGAGCTTGAGCAAGGCCTGTTGCACGCCCTCACCCGAGACGTCTCGGGTAATCGACGGGTTGTCCGATTTGCGGGAGATCTTGTCGATCTCATCGATGTACACAATGCCTTGTTGCGCCTTTTCGACGTCGTACTCGCAGCGCTGCAGAAGCTTCTGGATAATGTTCTCGACATCTTCACCAACGTATCCCGCTTCCGTCAGCGTGGTCGCATCCGCCATCACAAAGGGCACATTGAGCATCTTCGCCAGCGTTTGTGCGAGCAGCGTCTTGCCCGACCCCGTGGGGCCGATGAGCAGGATGTTGCTCTTCGACAACTCCACTCCGTCCTTGTCGCCGCTGAGGTGGCGCAGGCGCTTGTAGTGATTGTAGACAGCAACCGCAAGGCTGCGCTTGGCCTGGGCCTGACCGATGACGTACTGGTCCAGTAGCGCGCAGATCTCGTGCGGCGTGGGCAAAGCCTCCGAGGTCCCCTCACCCACCCGGCCCTCGTTGATCTCGTCGCGAATGATGTCGTTGCACAACTCGATGCATTCGTCGCAGATGAAGACCGACGGACCCGCGATGAGCTTCCTGACCTCATGCTGGCTCTTTCCGCAGAACGAGCAGTAAAGCAATTTTTCGTTGCCCGATTTCTTATCCGTCATTGTCGTTCTCTCAATGCTCAGGAATCGCCGCGGCTGGTCAGGACCTTGTCCACGAGCCCGTACTCGACCGCTTCGTTGGCACTCATGAAGTTATCGCGATCCGTATCGCGCTCGATGCGATCGACCGGCTGGCCGGTATGCTTGGACAGCATCTCGTTCAGACGGGCACGAATGCTAAGGATTTCGCGCGCGTGGATCTCGATATCAGACGCTTGCCCCTGGAAGCCACCTAGGGGCTGGTGAATCATCACCCGGGAGTTGGGCAGGCAGTAGCGCTTGCCCTTTTCGCCGGCCGCAAGCAAGAAGGAGCCCATGCTCGCAGCCTGGCCAATGCACAAGGTGCTGACGTGCGGCTTGATGAACTGCATGGTGTCGTAAATCGCCAGGCCGGCGGTCACCGCACCACCAGGCGAGTTGATGTAGAAATAGATGTCCTTATCGGGATTCTCCGACTCCAGAAAGAGCAACTGCGCCACAATAAGGTTGGCAGTCACGTCGTTCACCGGGCCAACGAGGAACACCACCCGCTCCTTCAGCAGTCGCGAATAGATGTCATAGGCACGCTCGCCACGACCGCTCTGCTCGACCACCATCGGCACCAGCCCGAGGCCGACCGGATTCCAGTCACTGTGTCCAGTAGGAACCATATTCTTCATCACTCGCCTTTAACAGGAACTCAGGCCGCGTTGTTGCCCATGAGTTCATCGAACGAGATGTCCTTGTCGCTTGCGTCGACCTTGGACACCACCCATTCCACCACATTATCCTCGATCACGACCGCCTCCGCTTGCGAAAGACGTTCCGGCTGGGAATAGTACCAACGCACGAGCTCGGAGGGATCTTCATAGCTTTGCGCCATCTCTTCGATCAGCGCCTTGACCTGTTCGGGCTTGGCGAAGAGTTCGTTCGCCTTGACCAGCTCCGCCATGATCAGCCCCAGCTTGACGCGGCGCTCGGCCTGCTCGGTGAACCACTCGGGCTGGACCGGAATCTCCTTGGCGTTCAAGCCACGCATCTCGAGGTCGCGCCGTGCATTGTCAGCCAGCTGACGGGATTCGGCCTCGATCAGCGCCTTCGGCACCTCGATCGGATTCGCCGCGAGCAGCGCATCCATGACCTGTTCCTTCACCCGCGCCTGGATCCGGCGCTTCACTTCACGTTCAAGATTGCTCTTCACTTCATCGCGCAGTTTCACCACGTCGCCGTCGGCCACGCCCAAGGCACGCGCAAAATCACCATCCACTTCGGGCAGCACCGGTGCCTCGACGCGTTTGACCGCGATTTCAAACTGCACCGTCACGCCAGCCAGATGAGCAGCATGGTAGTCCTCGGGGAAGGTCATGTCGAAAGTCTTGCTCTCGCCGACCGACATCCCCCCCACCGCGGCCTCGAAGTCCTTGAGCATGGAGCCGGCGCCGACGACAAACGGAAAATCCGTCGCCTGACCACCTTCGAAGACCTCGCCGTCTTTCCGCCCGGTGAAATCAACGGTGACGCGGTCGCCGTCCTGCACCGGACGTTCCACCGTCTCGAAGGTGGTGCGCTGCTTGCGCAGCACGTCCAGCGTCTTGTCAACTTCGGCATCGCCGACGGCGAGCGCCGGACGCTCGACCTTCTGACCCGAAAGGTCGCCCAGCGTGATCTGGGGATAGACCTCGAACACCGCGCTGAACTCCAGCACCGCATCGTTGGCCGCTTCCTTCGGTTCGATACGGGGGGTGCCGGCGATGCGAAGTTGCTGTTCACGCAGTTGTTCACCAAAGGCCCGCTCGACCGCAGCCCCGATCGCCTCGGAACGAGCCTGCGAGCCATAGGTCTGGGCCACCAGCTTCAGGGGCACCTTGCCTGGGCGGAAGCCCGGCATCTTCACGGTGCGGGCCATGCGCTTGAGGCGCGCCTCGACGTCCTTCTCGATATCGGCGACAGGCACCGACATGTCGATGCGGCGTTCGAGAGAGCTTTGGGATTCCTGATTGTTCTGCATCTGGAGAGTTTCCTGACAAGTCGTGGGACGGTCCCGCCGCATCGCACCCGCCGCCGCGATCCGGACGGAAGCCACGGGCAAGGGACCCGGTTACATAAAACTTCCATTCTAACACACCGCCCCACTCTTCCTTCCAGCCGCACAACAGTTGCAAAATGACTTGCCGCCGAGTGCCTTTACTGGTGCTAATCTGCAAGGAACTTGCATGGTCGCCCTCTCTCTTACGGTCGTGACCGACAACATCGAAACCGATCTGTCCGACTCGACACAAGCACGGAGCATGCCGAACCTCGGATCGGCGTGAATCCGGTTCCTTATCCGACGTCTCCGCAGGTTCGTCGGAAAACGTTGCCGGAACTACAAGGAGATTTCGCATGAGTATCTTCAACGCTTACCAGGCCCGCTTCGAGGCAACCCGCGAGGAAGAGATGTCGGTGCAGGAATACTTGGAACTGTGCCGATCCGACCCCTCCGCCTACGCCACTTCCGCGGAAAGAATGCTCATGGCGATCGGCGAGCCAGAACTCGTGGACACGCGGCTTGAGCCGCGCTTGTCACGCATCTTCTCGAACAAGGTGATCAAGCTCTATCCGGCCTTCCGTGACTTCTACGGAATGGAAGAGGTCATAGAGAACATCGTGTCGTATTTCCGTCACGCCGCGCAGGGGCTGGAGGAAAAGAAACAAATCCTCTACCTGCTCGGTCCCGTGGGCGGCGGCAAATCATCGCTCGCGGAGAAGCTGAAGTCGCTGATCGAGAAGGTGCCGTTCTACGCCATCAAGGGATCGCCGGTGCATGAATCACCGCTCGGCCTGTTCGATCCGAACGAGGACGGCACGCTGCTCGAGGAGGACTTCGGCATTCCGTCCCGCTACCTCAACACCATCATGAGCCCCTGGGCGGTCAAGCGGCTCAACGAGTTCGGCGGCGACATCACCCGCTTCCGGGTAGTCAAACTGCGACCTTCGGTGCTGCGTCAGGTTGCCGTCGCCAAGACGGAGCCGGGCGACGAGAACAATCAGGACATTTCCTCGCTGGTCGGCAAGATCGACATCCGCAAACTCGAGCAGTACTCGCAGGACGATCCGGACGCCTACAGCTACTCCGGCGGCCTGTGCCTTGCCAATCGCGGCCTGCTTGAGTTCGTCGAAATGTTCAAGGCACCGATCAAAGTGCTGCATCCATTGCTGACCGCCACCCAGGAGGGAAACTACAAGGGGACCGAAGGCTTTGGCGCTATCCCGTTCGACGGCATCGTAATGGCGCACTCCAACGAATCCGAGTGGATGGCGTTCAAGAACAACAAGAACAACGAGGCCTTCCTCGACCGCATCTACACCGTCAAGGTGCCCTACTGCCTGAGGATGTCGGACGAGATCCGGATCTACGAGAAGCTGCTGGTAAACAGTTCGCTCGCAGATGCCCCTTGCGCCCCCGACACGCTGCAGATGATGGCACAGTTCGCCGTGCTGTCCCGCCTCAAGGAGCCGGAGAACTCCAGCATCTACTCCAAGATGCGGGTGTACGACGGCGAAAACCTGAAAGATACCGACCCCAAGGCCAAGAGCATGCAGGAGTACCGCGACTACGCGGGTGTCGACGAAGGCATGACTGGTCTGTCTACCCGGTTCGCGTTCAAATCCTTGTCCAAGGTGTTCAACTTCGATCATCGAGAGATCGCCGCCAACCCGGTGCATCTGATGTATGTGCTCGAACAGCAGATCGAGCGCGAGCAGTTCCCGCCGGAAACGGAAGCCCGCTATCTCGGTTTCATCAAGGAATACCTCGCGCCGCGTTACGCGGAGTTCATCGGCAAGGAGATCCAGACCGCTTATCTCGAAAGCTACTCCGAGTACGGCCAGAACATTTTCGACCGTTACGTCACCTATGCAGACTTCTGGATACAGGATCAGGAGTTCCGGGATCCGAACACCGGCGAAATTCTCGATCGCGCGGCACTCAACGATGAACTCGAGAAGATCGAGAAGCCGGCGGGGATCAGCAATCCGAAGGACTTCCGCAACGAGGTGGTGAACTTCGTCCTGCGCGCGCGCGCCAAGCACGACGGCAAGAACCCGAGCTGGACGAGTTACGAGAAGCTGCGTGACGTCATCGAGAAGAAGATGTTCTCCAACACCGAAGATCTACTGCCGGTCATCAGCTTCAACGCCAAGGCCAGTACCGACGAACAGAAGAAGCACCAGAACTTCGTCAACCGCATGATCGAAAAGGGATACACCGAGAAGCAGGTGCGCCTGCTGTGCGAGTGGTATCTGCGCGTGCGCAAGGCTTCGTGAGACGTGCCAGCCCGCGGGTAGCCTGCCCCCGCGTGCGAACTGGCACGGGGGGTAGCGAGACACCGGCAGGAAGGCACACCGTCCGGCCTGAGGAGACGATGAATGGTGCGAATCGTAGACCGCCGCTTCGACAGCAAGAAGAAGAGCGCGGTGAACCGCCAACGCTTCATCCGCCGCTTCAAGAAGCAGATCCGGCGCGCGGTCAGCGACGCCATACGTGATCGCTCCATTCGTGATCTCGACAACGGCGAACACATCTCGATTCCGGCGCGCGATCTGAACGAGCCGCACTTTCAGCATGGGCAGGGCGGCGTACGCGAACAGGTGTTCTCCGGAAACGACCAGTTTTCCAGCGGCGATCTCATCAACCGCCCGCTGGGTGGCGCTGGCCGCGGTGGCGGTTCAGGCAAGGCGAGCAACCAGGGCGAGAGCGAAGACGATTTCGTCTTCCACCTGTCACGAGAGGAGTTCCTCGACGTGTTCTTCGAGGATCTTGCCCTTCCCAACCTGGTCCGCACCCAGCTCACCCGCATTTCCGACTTCAAGACACAGCGCGCGGGCTTTACCGCAGATGGCTCACCCACCAACATCAATGTTGTGCGCTCGCTTCGCGGCGCGCTCGGACGCCGACTGGCCCTTGGGTCGCCTTTCGCCGCCCGGCTGCGCGAACTACAGCGGGAACTCGAGGACGCAATCGACCGCCACGGAGAGGACAGCCCGGAAGTCCAGGCTCTGCGTGACGAGATTGGGACGTTGCGCGCCCGGATCGAAGCGATTCCGTTCATTGACAGTTTCGATCTGCGCTACAACAACCGGATCCGCGTGCCCAAGCCAAGCACGCAGGCGGTGATGTTCTGCGTCATGGACGTCTCCGGCTCCATGGACGAGGGCAAGAAAGCCACCGCCAAGCGCTTCTTCATGCTGCTTTACCTGTTCCTGATCCGTACCTACGAGCATATCGAGGTGGTCTTCATCCGGCATCACACAGTAGCCAAGGAAGTCGACGAGGACGAATTCTTCCACTCCCGCGAGTCAGGCGGAACCGTGGTATCCAGTGCCCTGGAGCTCATGCACGAAGTCATCCGTGACCGCTACGCGGGCGGCGGCTGGAACCTCTACGGCGCCCAGGCTTCGGACGGCGACAACTGGGACAACGACTCTCCGATCTGTGGCCAGTTGCTGGACCGCGACATTCTTCCCTGGTGCCAGTACTTCGCCTACATCGAGATCACGCCAGGCGAGCCACAGAACTTGTGGCGCGAGTACGAGAAGCTGCAGGGCGCCCACCCCAATTTCGCGATGCAGCGCATCGACGATCCAACTCAGATCTACCCCGTCTTTCGTGAACTCTTCAAGAAGAGCCTCGTATGAAACGCGCCCGCAAGCCCGTCACCCTTCCCGAGACCTCCGAGTGGGACTTCGACTCGATCGAGCGCTATCACCAGGAGATTGCGCGCGTTGCGGCCACCTATCAGCTCGACACCTATCCGGTGCAGGTGGAGATCATCACCGCGGAACAGATGATGGACGCCTACGCCTCGGTGGGTATGCCTGTGAACTACCATCACTGGTCTTTCGGCAAGCAGTTTCTGGCTACGGAGAAGAGCTACCGGCGCGGCCAGATGGGTCTGGCCTACGAGATCGTGATCAACTCCAACCCCTGCATCGCCTACCTGATGGAGGAAAACACCCTCACCATGCAGGCCTTGGTGATTGCGCACGCCGCGTACGGTCACAACAGCTTCTTCAAGGGCAACTACCTGTTCCGCACCTGGACCAATGCAGACGCCATCATCGATTACCTGATCTTCGCCCGCAACTTCATTTCCCAGTGCGAGGAACGCCATGGCGAGGCCGAGGTCGAGTTGTTCATCGATTCGTGCCACGCACTCATGAACCTCGGGGTCGATCGTTACCGACGACCGCAGAAATTGTCACTCGCCAAGGAGAAGATGCGTCAGCGCGAACGGGAGGAATACCTGCAAAGCCAGGTCAACGAACTGTGGCGCACCCTTCCGACCATGGACGCCCGGCCCGGCCGCAGCGGTGAGAAGAACTTTCCTGCGGAGCCCGAGGAGAACCTGCTCTACTTCGTCGAGAAGCACGCCCCGCTGCTGGAACCGTGGCAACGAGAGATCGTGCGCATCATCCGCAAGGTCGCACAGTATTTCTTCCCTCAGCGCCAGACCCAGGTCATGAACGAAGGATGGGCGACCTTCTGGCACTACACGATTCTCAATCATCTCTACGACGATGGCCTGCTCGCCGATAGCTTCATGCTCGAGTTCCTGCAGTCCCACACCAACGTGGTGCTGCAACCGGCCTACAACGAGCGCTGGTACAACGGCATCAACCCCTATGCGCTCGGCTTCGCCATGTGGCAGGACATCAAGCGCATCTGCGAACAACCGACCGACGAAGACAAGCGTTGGTTTCCCGATATCGCCGGCAGCAACTGGCAGGAGACCTTCGACTTCGCCATGCGCAACTTCAAGGACGAGAGCTTCATCGCACAGTTCCTCTCGCCCAAGGTCATGCGCGATTTCCGCATGTTTGCCGTGCTCGACGACGACCGCGAGGACAAACTGCGCATTTCAGCGATTCACGACGACGCGGGCTATCGCAAGGTGCGCGAGATCCTCTCGGAGCAGTACAACCTCGGTTCGCGTGAACCCAACATCCAGGTTTGGAACGTGGACTTGCGCGGAGATCGTTCCATCACCCTGCGCTACCAGCCCTATCGTCGTCGCCCGCTGGCCGATTCTGCCGATGAGGTCATGAAACACTTCGCACGTCTGTGGGGCTTCACCGTAAAACTCGAGAGCGTGGCGGATGACGGCTCAATCGAAATATTGCAGGAAACACGCATCGAAAAGCGGCACGGCGGCACACAGATGAACTACTGAGCGCGAATGCCGATGGACCGCCTTTTTTGTGGCTTCGCCTGTGCGTCACCCGCTGCCGGTCGCTCGCATGAACGTCGAAGCCATGGTCCGGAGACGGCCCGTGCTATGGCTGCCCTCAATACCTGCATCGTCGCAACAATTTGAACGGCGGCTCCCCCCTCCTACAATCCTCCACGGACTAAACTGAGCAACCATCGCCGCGCGACCGGATACAATCCACCCGCCGCTGCAATTCACGAGCGCCTGACCGGCGCACCTTCCGAGCAGACCAAAGATGTTCGACCCCGTACAGCCGATCTATCCGGTAGCCGGCATTCGCACCATAGAAGCCACCACCGGCCCAACTGCCGATCCCACCCTGATGGAGCGCGCGGGCCGGGCCGCTGCCGAGGAGGCTGTGCGCATCACGATCGACAGGCACGGCCCGGTTCTCATTGTGTGTGGCCCAGGAAACAACGGCGGAGATGGCTTCGTAATGGCGCGCCGCCTGCTGCAGGCCAAGCGCCCGGTCGTGCTGGTCTATGCCGACGCCCCGGAGCGTCTGCCTGCCGACGCGCGCATCGCCTACGACGCGTGGATCGAAGCTGGCGGCACCATCAGTGCCGACATCCCCTCCCCCCCGTCCGAAGGCTGGTCGCTGGTCACCGACGCACTGTTCGGTATCGGCTTGCAACGACCGATCACCGGCCGCTACTCAGAGTGGATCGAAACCCTCAACGCACTGCCCGAGCCCCGGATGGCGATCGACGTTCCGAGTGGCCTCAACGCAGATACCGGGCAAGTACTGGGTACTGCCTTTCGCGCCACCCACACCTTGACCTTCCTCGCACTCAAGCCGGGTCTGTTGACGCTGGACGGACCGGATCATGCCGGTGTGGTCACCGTGCGTCGACTCGATATAGACGCAGAAACCACCCTGCCGGCCTCGGGCCGATTGGTTCGCCCTACACTGTTCCAGAACTGCCTCAAGCCCCGCCCCTTCAACAGCCACAAAGGCTCGTTCGGCGACGTCGGCATCATTGGCGGCGCACCTGGTATGACGGGCGCGGCCCTGCTCGCCGCCCGCGCCGCGCTAAGACTGGGTGCCGGGCGGGTCTTCGTGGCCTGCCTGGACAAACATGCCCCGCCAGTCGATCTGTCTCAGCCGGAACTGATGCTCCGACGCACGGACGCCGTATTAGAGCACGCATCCGTTCTTGCCGTTGGCCCCGGGCTGGGGTGCAGTGATGCCGCGGTAAAGGTGCTCGAAACCGGCCTGCAATCGGACAAACCACTGGTGCTCGATGCCGACGCACTCAACTTGCTTGCCGCCCGCCCAACCTTTCGGGTGCTTGTCACGTCACGTGGTACTCCCACGCTGATCACCCCCCACCCCGCCGAAGCCGCACGCCTTCTGGACTGCGATACAGCCACGGTACAGTCCGATCGCGTCGCGGCTGCGTGCGCCCTCGCGCGGCAGTTCAACTCGCTGACGGTACTCAAGGGCTGCGGCAGCATCATCGCCACGCCGGAAGGCCAGTGGTTGATCAATCGCACCGGTCATCCCGGAATGGCAACGGCCGGCATGGGCGACGTCCTCACCGGACTGATTGCCAGCCTGCTCGCCCAGCGCTGGACGGCATTGGATGCACTCGTCGCTGCCGTGCACCTGCATGGCGCCGCGGCGGACCGCCTTTCCCGCGAAGGTATCGGCCCGGTTGGGCTGACCGCAGGCGAAGTGATCGATGCCTCGCGCGGAGTATTCAACGGTTGGCTGGTTCAGGCCGCCCAGCCTCGTCCTTGAGCCCACTCGACGGACCGCTCTCGACCCGTCTGCGTCCAATCACGCCGCTCGCCAGCCCCGTTCCAAGCAAGATCACCCCGCAGGCCAGCAGCATGCTGGCCGTTACCTGCTCACCCAGCAACAGCCAGCCCCAAACCATACCAAACGGCGGAATCAGATAGGTGACAGCCACGGTGCGCGCCGGCCCGACATTCGCAAGCAGCCTGAAGTACAGCATATAGGCAACGCCGGTGCACAACACGCCAAGCGCCACCGCCGCACCCCATGCCCAAGCACCGGGTGATTGAGACGGCCACGCCGATACGGCGAACGGAATCAACGCCAATGCCGCAAACACCTGGCTTCCCGCTGCAATCGTGATCGGCGCAAGCCCCACCAGGGCACGCTTGGTATAGCTGGCCGACCATCCGTAGCACAGCGTGGCCCCCAAACAAGCCGCCACGGCCAACAACTGGGCGGGCGAACCATCGCCGAGTTTGGGCCAAACCAGTACAACGACGCCGAAAAAACCGACAAGCAAGCCCACCAACCCACCACGCGACAGTCTATCCCTGAGCCAGATCCAGGCAATGAGCGCAGTAAACAAGGGGGCCGTCGCATTGGTAATTGCCGCAAACCCGGCGGTCACGCTAAGCATCGCCCAGGCATACAAGAGAAACGGCAAGGCGGAGTTCATGACCCCGACAATCAGCAGCGGCCTCCAGCGCGCCGCAAGCGCCAGCGGATCGCCACGCCATACGAGAAACGGCGCAAGAAACACGGCCGCAATACCGACTCGCAAGGCAATGACCGCAACCGGCCCGAAGTCCGGCACCGCCACCCGCAAGAACAGGAACGAAGCCCCCCACACCGCCGCAAGTGCGATCAGGGCCCCCACATCGGATGACTTCACGGACTACTCCGCAACGAGACAGAAGGCCGCGAGCTTACGCACACCCGCGAAACCCGCCAAGCACAATGTTGCGCGAAGATACTGAAATCGACCGCACGGACCGAACCCAAAGTCATCACTCAGCCAGAATGCTCCCGGCGAACACTACGCTGCATCGCGGCACCAGAACGCTAGGTTCAGCAGGGTACCCGCCTAACCACTCGCACCCTTCCTGCCGAATTGATCACAAGCTCGTTACCCGAACTGTCCGCGCAAACGGTGAGCGTTCCCATCTGCAATCCACCTCCTACCAAGCGTGCCGCGCCGGTGGGCAGATACGAGACATAGTCGCGTACTGGCTGATTCCCGATACTCGAAACGCGATTCGTTGTGCGGACCTCCGAGCGAACGACCGTCTCATCCGGCTCAACTTGGGCATTCCCGTTTCGGTCCTCGAACATGAGCCATCCGGAGTGCCACCCGACACCTCTTGCGCAACTCACACCATCGAGCGTGGTGCATACGGTGACGCGCCGCCCACGCTTGATGGCCTCGGATCGCGCCATCAGCAACGCGCGGTGAAGGTCGTTTGTCTCTGTTGCCAGGCGATTGAAGCGCAGCATCTCCGTATAGGCTGGAGTGGCGAGCGACATGAGTACCGCAATAATAGCCACAGTCACCATGATTTCCACGAGGCTCAGGCCGCTACAGCGCTTCATCGCATCCCCCTGCATGGTATGCAGAAATACGATTGGAATTATGCTTAACAGCTTTGTGAAAGCAAACGGAATGAGTACGTGGTTTTGAAATGAAATGTAACGTACGCCTTTGCAGCGCAAGAGATGAACTCGCACCTGGCAACGCGAACGTGCCCAAGCACCTTGGCTATTGATTTACGAGGTACGCGTCATTGCGTCGAGGCAGGTGGGGCTAGTACGGGAAGCGCGAACGTGACTGTGTGTCACGCGTAAGTGTCGATTCGAGTACCGATGGTCGGAGAAGCCACCGCCGCCGCGGGCGCGGCGGTCTGGAGAAGTTGCAGGGCAGTCGCCTGCTGTAATTCCAGGGTCTTTCTCAGGATCAGCAGAGAAGCCTGGGCCTGGAAGTTGGCCGATGCCAGTGCGGAAAGCGAGGCGGCGGAGGTGACATCCATCAATTTACCCGGCAATCAAACAGCGTTCGGACTGAGCCTAGCCAAGCCCGGTCGAAGGTACTACCGAAAGCGCCTTACGACCAGGCTCACGGCGAACGGTATCGCCTCTTTCATTGCCGGATGAGTAAAGGCGGCACGACTACTCGCGGAAATTGCCAAACTGCAACGGGAAGTCGGTGACGTCCTTCTTCACCAGCGTAATTGCTTCCTGCAGGGTATCACGCTTGGCGCCCGAGACGCGCACGGCCTCACCCTGAATGGCGGCCTGGACCTTGAGCTTGCTGTCCTTGAGAAGCTTGACAAGCTTCTTGGCGAGATCCTGCTCGATACCCGTTCGTACTTTGACTTCCTGTTTGACCTTGTTGCCGCTGACCTTCTGCAAGTCGCCATAGTCAAGGCAGCGAACGTCGACCTTCTTGGCCGTCATCTCGGGCAGCAGGATGTCCTTCATCTGGTCGAGTTGAAAATCGCTGTCGCCGAACAGCGTGAGCAGTTTCTCCGTCTGCTCGACGCGGGCGTCCGTGCCTTTGAAGTCGTAGCGATTGGCGATCTTTCGGTTGGCAACGTCTACCGCGTTGCGCAGGGACACGAGGTCGACTTCGGAGGTGATGTCGAAGGATGGCATGACGGCTCCGGCGTGAGGTTCGCGACTCAGGCGTAATGGCAGATGTAGTGGAAGGGCTCTCCGCTCACTTCGATGTCGAAGCTGGCGTTCGCGGGCACATCGAAGGACTGCCCTGCCTCATAACGCTTCCATTCCGTTTCACCGGCCAGGCGCACACGGCACACACCGCCCACGCACTCCATGATTTCCGCTGCGGCGGTGTTGAAGGTCAGCGTCGAAGGCAGCACAACCCCCACGGATTTGCGCGTACCGTCGGACAAGGTGAACGCGTGACTGACACACTTTCCATCGAAATAGACGTTGGCCCGGGTAACCAGGGTGACGTCCGAATAGCTTTGCGTAATGCTCATTCTGATTTTCCAGTTGATTCCAATGAGGAAGTCCGGCGCCTGTGGTGGCCGCGTGCTTATTCGATGCCCAGGAACTTCTGGATGAAGCTCTTGGACACAAAGCCCACAAATCCCAGTCCCAAGGCGACGAACATCCAGATCGTCCCATACTTTCCGGCCTTGGACTTGTAGGCCAGGTTGCCAATGATGAACACCATGTAGAGGATGAGCGCGGTCAGAAGGACCTTGAGCGATATGGCCTCGAACTCTGCGACCGTCAGGCCGAATATGACCGGCTCATTACCCATTCGATATCTTCTCCGTCCTCAGCCGCGCTTCGTCTTGGCGTTTGCGGCAATGCGCATGCGCAGCGCGTTCAGGCGGATGAAACCGTGAGCGTCCTTCTGGTTGTACGCACCAGCATCGTCCTCAAAGGTGGCGATGGTCGGGTCGAACAGCGAATCGGTCTTGGAGTCGCGCCCGGTAACGATGACGTTGCCTTTGTAAAGCTTGACGCGCACCCAGCCGTTGACGGTCTGCTGGGTGTGGTCAATCAGCGCCTGGATGGCCTGGCGCTCGGGGCTCCACCAGTAGCCGTTGTAGATCATGCTGGCGTAGCGCGGCATGAGGTCGTCCTTGAGGTGGGCGACTTCACGGTCGAGGGTGATCGACTCGATGGCACGGTGGGCCTTGAGCAGGATGGTGCCGCCCGGGGTTTCGTAGCAACCACGGCTCTTCATGCCGACGTAGCGGTTTTCCACCAGGTCCAGTCGCCCGATGCCGTGCTTGCCACCCAGTTCATTGAGCTTGGCGAGCAACTCGTGCGCCTGCATGCGGGTACCGTTGATCGCCACCAGATCGCCCTTCTCGAACTCCAGGTCGATGTATTCGGCGGCATCCGGTGCGGCTTCCGGCGATACCGTCCAGCGCCACATGTCCTCCTCGGCTTCCGCAGCGGGGTTTTCCAGGTGGCGGCCTTCGAAGGAGATGTGCAGCAGGTTGGCGTCCATCGAGTAGGGCGAGCCGCCCTGCTTGTGCTTCATCTCGATGGGTATACCGGCCTTCTCGGCGTAGGCGAGCAGTTTCTCACGCGACAGCAGGTCCCACTCGCGCCACGGGGCGATCACCTTCACGCCCGGCATCAGCGCGTAGTAACCCAGTTCGAAGCGCACCTGGTCGTTGCCCTTGCCGGTGGCACCATGTGACACCGCCTCCGCGCCAGTGGCGCGGGCAATCTCGATCTGGCGCTTGGCAATCAGCGGGCGGGCGATGGAGGTACCCAGCAGGTACTCGCCTTCGTAGATGGTGTTGGCGCGGAACATCGGGAAGACGAAGTCGCGCACGAACTCTTCGCGCAGGTCGTCGATGAAGATGTTCTCCGGCTTGATGCCGAACTTGAGCGCCTTGGCGCGCGCAGGCTCCAGCTCCTCGCCCTGGCCGAGGTCGGCGGTGAAAGTCACCACCTCGCACTGGTAGGTGTCCTGCAGCCACTTGAGGATCACCGAGGTATCCAGCCCGCCGGAATAGGCGAGCACGACTTTCTTCACATCGCTCATGATTTCTTCCGTTTGCTCCGGTCGTGACGCGCACGCCCGCTTGTTCAAAATTCGCCGGTCAGACCTTGCCGATGACCAGGTACTCCATCAACGCCTTCTGCGCATGCAAGCGGTTCTCTGCCTCATCCCAGACCACCGATTGCGGACCGTCTATCACCTCGGCCGTCACTTCTTCTCCACGATGCGCCGGCAGGCAGTGCATGAACAAGGCATCGGCCCTCGCCTGCGCCATCATGTCCGCATCCACGCACCAGTCGGCAAAGGCTTTGACGCGTTGCTCGTTCTCAGCCTCGAACCCCATCGAGGTCCACACATCGGTAGTTACCAGATCAGCGCCCTTGCACGCGTCCATGGGGTCATCGAACTGCTCGAAATGGCCGGTCCCGTACAGGCCGGCACGCTCGGGTTCCACCTCGTAGCCGGGGGGCGTCGAGACGTGCACGTTGAAATCGAGCACTTCGGCCGCCTGCAGCCAGGTATTGCACATGTTGTTGGAGTCGCCGATCCAGGCGACCGTCTTGCCCTGGATGGAGCCGCGATGCTCGATATAGGTGTAGATGTCGGCCAGAATCTGGCATGGGTGATACTCGTTGGTCAGGCCATTGATCACCGGCACGCGCGAATGCGCGGCAAAGCGCTCGATGATCGCCTGCTCGAAAGTCCGGATCATGACCAGATCGCTCATGCGCGATACGACCTGCGCCGCATCCTCGACCGGTTCGCCTCGCCCCAGTTGAGAATCACGGGTATTGAGGTAAATCGCCGAACCACCGAGTTGATGCATGCCGGCCTCGAACGACAGCCGGGTACGCGTGCTCGCCTTCTCGAAGATCATCACCAGCGTACGATCGAACATTGGATGATAGGGCTCGTAGCGCTTGAACTTTTCCTTGATCCAGCGCGCACGCTCGAACAGGTGCAGATACTCGTCCCGGGTAAGATCCTTGAACTGCAGATAGTGCTTGATCGCGGTCATGACGAGGCCTTCATGGCTGGAGGTGAGTCCGGATCAGCGGCGCGAGCAACTCAACCAAGCGACCCGCTTCCTCGCGACTGAAGATCAACGGCGGCAGCAGGCGGATCACCCGATCGGCGGTCACGTTGATCAGCAGTCCGGCATCAAGCGCCTGCCCCACCAACGCGCCGCACGGACGGTCCAGCTCGACGCCGATCATCAGCCCACGCCCGCGGATGTCCACCACGCCGGCCACACCGTTCAGCGCATCGCGCAGCCCGGTGCGGATCAGGTTTCCGATCTCGACCGCGTTCGCCATGAGTCCCTGCTCGTCGATCTCGGCAACCGTAGCCAGGCCCGCGGCACATGCAAGCGGATTGCCACCGAAGGTTGAGCCGTGATTGCCCGGACCGAACAGACCTTTGGCCAGTCCGCCGGTAACGCATGCGCCTATCGGCACACCAGATCCCAGGCCTTTCGCGAGCGTCATCACGTCGGGCTTGATCCCCGCGTGCTGGAAACCGAACCACGTGCCGGTACGCCCGATGCCACACTGAACCTCGTCACAGATCAGCAACCAACCTCGCTCGTCGCACAGCGCGCGCAGTTCGCGTTGGAACGCTTCGTCGGCGACGTTGATGCCACCCTCGCCCTGAATCATCTCCAGCATCACCGCAACAACGTTGTGATTGTGCTGACCGATGCTCCGGATGGCCTCGAGATCCTTGTAGGGCACGCGCACGAACCCCGAGACAAGCGGCTCGAATCCCGCCTGGGCCTTGCGGTTACCCGTGGCCGACAGGGTCGCGAGTGTCCGTCCGTGGAAGGCGTTCTCCATCACGATGATGGTGGGCAGTTCAACACTTTTGCGATGGCCGTGGAAACGCGCCAGCTTGATCGCCGCCTCGTTCGCCTCGCACCCTGAGTTGCAGAAGAACACCTCGTCCATGCCCGCACGCTCGGCGATGGCCGTCGCCAGCTCTTCCTGCAGCGGAATCCGGTACAAGTTGGAGGTGTGAAGCACGCAGGCGGCCTGTTCGGCGATCGCGCGGACCAGGCGGGGGTGGTTGTGACCCAGCGTCGATACGGCGATTCCGGCAAGGGCGTCGAGATAGCGTTTGCCGGTCTCGTCGAAGAGCCATGCCCCTTCGCCGTGTGTAAACGCCACCGGCAGCCTGGTGTAGGTGTTCATGAGATGAGACATGAAGTGCCCCGATCGGTGAGATCCAGAAATGCACACGGCGGCAGACGCCGCCGTGCATTCGAAGTGTTCGATGTTAAGCGAAACGTCTCTGAAAGTATAGATTTCGGCCCGCGAACGCGGGCGGGCCAGCGCCTGTTCACGCTTTGCGAGACCGAGCACAACCGCGATATCTGGTAGAATTGCGCGCCGCCGCATAGCCTGCCGATCGCTGCGGGCGACCTACCCTGCGGCCGGCTCAAGCCAGAACGCAACGCATGAACCAGAAAATCCAAAGCTTCGTCATCGTGGGCGTCACCACGGAAGGGCGGAAGTTCCGCCCAAGCGACTGGGCCGATCGCCTTTGCGGCATCATGTCGGCCTTCGGCTCCGACAACCGGATGAAGTACTCTCCTTACGTCCGCCCGGGTTGCAATCTGAAGGGCGACAAAACGGTTCTGGTCGATTCGCGCCTGCACGCAGTCGAGCCACTGGCCTACAAGTTTTTGGTCAACTTCGCAAAAGACAACGACCTCACGGTAGAGCCCATCGACGACGACCACGCCCGCGTCTGACTTGAGCACCCAGTCGTCACTGGCGTCGGCGCGAAACGCCGCACCTGTCGGTGCCGACGCCCAACCCGCACGCCAGGCATACGACCCCACAACGCGAATCCACTGGAAGCAAAAAAACGGCGACTCCGGGTCGCCGTTTTTTGCCCTGCTGTTCAGGGCATGCATCCGATCGCGCCGCTCAGGCTGCCATCGCTTTGATCGCAGAAGACAGGCGGCTCTTGTGCCGAGCCGCCTTGTTCTTGTGGATGATCTTCTTGTCGGCGATGCTGTCGATGGTGCTGGTGGACTTGCGGTAGACTTCCTGAGCCGCAGTCTTGTCGCCACCGAGGATTGCCTTTTGCACGGCCTTGATCGCGGTGCGCAGACGGGAACGAAGGCTGGCGTTATGAGCGCGTGCCTTGGTTGCCTGACGTGCGCGCTTGCGGGCTTGTGCCGAGTTGGCCATAAATGTTCTTCCGTTTGGTTGGTTCTATAAAGCTTGCAATTTTAGCCTGCTTCATAATCTAATGCAAGGGCATGCTGTAGTCGGGAGCGTGTTCGCCAACACGAGGCCGACGTGACTGTCGCTGGGCTGAATGGGGTGTGCCAGCAGCGCCGGGTACGACAGGTATTTCGACCTCCGCCCGCAGGGCGCACTGGACTGTTCCGTGCCCCACATCAAGCCACAAGCCAAGCCTCGATTTCAGCCCCCTCAACTTCGACCGCCATCGGCCGCATGAATCTCCTCCGTGCTCTTGCCACCGTCAGCAGCATGACGCTGTTGTCGCGTATCCTCGGTTTCGTCCGCGATCTGGTGATCGCCCGTGGTTTCGGCGCCGGCGCTGCGACCGACGCTTTCTTTGTCGCGTTCCGCCTCCCCAACCTGCTGCGGCGACTGTTCGCGGAAGGCGCATTCTCACAAGCCTTCGTGCCAATCCTGGCCGAATACAAGAACCGGCACGGCCCGGAAGAAACCCGCAGCCTCGTCAACCGCGTCGCCACCGTACTGGGGCTGGCTGTTGCTGTGGTCTCCGCGTTGGGCGTGCTTGCCGCCCCATTGATCATCTACGTCTCTGCGCCGGGCTTCGCTGCCGATGCGGACAAGTTCGCGCTCACGGTTGAATTGACCCGCATCACCTTTCCCTACATCTTCTTCATGTCGCTGGTAGCGCTCGCTGGCGGAGTGCTGAATACCTGGAGTCGTTTCGCGATCCCGGCATTTACACCGGTGCTGCTCAACCTGAGCTTCATAGCCATGGCCTTGTTCGCGGCGCCCTGGTTCGACCCTCCGGTGCTCGCACTGGCCTGGGCAGTATTCATAGGTGGGGTGCTGCAACTCGTATTGCAACTGCGTCCGCTCGCACGCATCGGCCTGCTGCCTCGCTTCGACCTCAATCTGTCGGATCCTGGCGTGCGCCGCGTCACCCGGCTGATGCTGCCGGCGATGCTCGGGGTCTCGGTCGCGCAGATATCGCTCCTGATCAATACGATTTTCGCTTCGTTCCTGCAGACGGGCAGCGTTTCCTGGCTGTACTACGCCGACCGTTTGATGGAATTCCCCGCCGGCCTACTCGGCGTCGCCCTCGGGACCATTCTTCTGCCGAGCCTGTCAAAGCTGCACGCTGACGAACGCAAGCGCGACTTCTCGTCCCTGCTGGATTGGGGATTGCGGCTGACCCTGCTGCTGACCCTGCCCGCAGCCCTCGCCCTTGCTCTGCTCGCAGTACCGCTGATATCCACACTGTTCATGCACGGCGCCTTCTCGGCCAACGACGTGATGCAGACCCGACTCGCCCTACTCGCATATAGCGTAGGGCTGACGGGGCTCATTCTCGTCAAGATCCTCGCCCCCGGTTTCTACGCGCAACAGGACATCCGCACACCGGTGCGTTATGCAATCATCACCCTATGCGCAACCCAGGTCATGAATCTCGTATTCATCATCCCCCTGCAGCACACCGGCCTGGCATTGTCTATCGGTCTCGCGGCGCTGCTGAACGCCGGCCTGCTGTTTCGCGGGCTGCGCCAACGTGGCATCTACACCCCCGAAACGGGCTGGGGCACATTCGCCGCACGCCTGATCGCCGCACTTGCTGTGCTTGGCGTAGTGCTGTGGCTCACCATGGGCCACGAGTCGGCGTGGCTCGACTACCCGCCGTTGGAACGCGTCCTGCGACTGGGCGCGCTGGTACTGGGTGGAATGCTCGCTTATTTCGCGACCCTGTTCGCGGTCGGATTTCGCGTCCGGGATTTCCGGCGACGCGGTGCTGATTGATGCGCAGGGCGAGCCGCTGGCTGGCATTGCCGTGGCCGTCCGTAGGTTGAGGGGCGTGTGCACTTGTACGGGGACCATGCGTACTTGACCTACAATTCCAGGATAGTCAGGCGCACTTTTCGAACTGATCACGCGCAAGGAGACCATGCATGAAACTCAGCAGCCGCAGCTTCGAAGATGGGGAGTGGATCCCCGGGAAATACGCTTTCTGCGTTCCCGCTGAACAGGCACACGTGTGTCTGGGCGGCAACGTGAGCCCGCATCTAGCCTGGGAGGACGTACCGGAAGGTACGCGCTCGTTCGTTCTGATATGTCACGATCCGGACGTACCGAGCAGCGGCGACGATGTCAATCAGGAGGGACGCAGCGTGCCGTCCACCCTGCCGCGCGTGGATTTCTTCCATTGGGTTCTGGTTGACCTCCCGGCGGACACCCGGGAAATCGCAGAGGGGACTTTCTGCGCCGAGGTCACGCCCGGCGGCAAGCCTGGTCCCGATGCGGTACACGACACCCGTCAGGGCATCAACGATTACACCGCGTGGTTTGCGGGCGACGAGTCGATGAAAGGCGACTATTACGGATACGACGGCCCCTGCCCGCCGTGGAACGACGAATTGCTGCACCACTACGTGTTCACGCTGTTTGCTCTGGACGTGGTGCGCTGCCCGGTCGAGGGACGCTTCGACGGTGCCGGTGTGCGCGCGGCAATCGCCGGTCACGTGCTGGCGGAGGCGCAGCTGACGGGTGTGTACAGCCTCAACCCGGCCTTGCGGTCCGGCTGAGTCACCCGCGCCCGCGCACATCCAGACACACCCGAATCGCATGTCGATGAACGCGGGCCCGTGGGGTTCCGGTGCTGTGTTCTCCGGAGCCCCACGGGCCCGTGTCACTCAAGCATTCGCGCTGCTCGCATGGCGCGAGCGTCACTCCTGCCAACCGCCGCCAAGCAGTTTGAAGAGGGCGACGCGGTTGGCCGCATCGGTCAGGCGGGTCGAGATCAGCTCCTGCTCTGCCGAATACAGCGTACGCTGTGCATCCAGCAAGCCAAGAAAGCTGTCCAGACCGGAGCGATAGCGCGCATCCGAGAGACGGTGATTCTCCTCTGCGGCTCGCAGCAGGTTGCGCTGCGCGTCGAGTTGATCGACGAGGTTGGCACGTTCGGCCAGCGCGTCCGCCACTTCGCGGAACGCGGACTGTATCGCGAATTCGTAACGCGCCAGCGCGATGTCGCGCGCCGTGATGGCCACTTCAAGATTGGCCTCGCGGCGCCCACCATCGAAGATCGGCAGACTGATCTGCGGAATGAAGCTCCACGCACCCGAGCCGCTTCCGAACAGACCGTCCAGCGACGCGCTGGCCGTACCAGCCGTCGCCGTCAGCACGATACGCGGAAAGAAGGCGGCCCGCGCGGCGCCGATATTGGCGTTGGCGGCGCGCAACTCCTGCTCGGCCGCGAGAACGTCGGGGCGCGTCGCAAGAACCTCGGATGGAATGCCCGGTGCAACCTCGATGACGCCTGCCAGTGCATCTTCGATGCGCAAAGGCAGGTGCGCCTCGGCCACGCTTCCTCCGACCAGCAACTCCAGCGCGTTGCGTGCCTGCACCACCAGCACCGCCTGACGGGCAACGTCGGCTCGTGCGCGCAACATCGAGGTCTCTGACTGGCTCAGGTCGAGCGCCGACACGACACCACCTTCGAAGCTGCGCCGCGTCAGGTCCAGCGACTTCTCGCGGGTCTCCAGCGTGCCGCGGGCGAGCTCCAGCAATTCGCTGTTCGCTGCATAGCGCAGCCAGGCGTTGGCGACCTCGGCGATCAGACTGTTGCGCGCACTGCGATGCGCCTCCTCCGTCGCCAGAAAACGCGCCAGTGCTTCTTCATTGAGGCTGCGCACACGGCCAAAGAAGTCCAGCTCATAAGCCGAAAAGCCCACATTGGCCGAGTACTGACGGCTGGTTGTCGAGTTGCCCGAAGCGTTGAGATCGCCCGGCACCCGCTGCGCGCTCTGTTGCGCGCCCGCCTCCAGGCTTGGGCTCAAGCTGGCCCGCTGAACCTGATACTGCGCCCGCGCCTGTTCAATGGTCAGCGCGGCCACACGCAAGTCGCGGTTGTGCTCCAGGGACTGAGCGATCAACTCGCGCAGACGGAGGTCGGTGTAGTAGGTCTGCCAGCCCACATCCGCCAGAGGACGTGCGGAACCTTCCTCAGGCTGAGTGGCCCAGGTTTGCGGCACCGGCGCATCGGGGCGCTGGAAGTCGGGCGCGAGAGTCGCGCAGCCACCCAGCGTCATCGTGGCGAGCGCCGTCACGAGCGCATTCTTCAACATCATGGCTTTACCTCTCCGGTGTGCTGCTCCAGCGCCGTCGGCAATGGAGACTCATGAGACTCATTGGAAACGCCTTCATCCGCGGGCTTGTCCTTGAAGACCCGCTTGATCAGCACGTAGAACAAGGGCACGAAGAAGATGCCCAGCAGAGTGGCCGAGATGGTGCCACCGAGCACCCCGGTACCGATCGCATTCTGGCTGCCGGAACCCGCTCCGGTCGCTGTCGCCAGCGGTACGACACCGAAACCAAAGGCAAGCGAGGTCATCAGGATCGGACGCAGACGCATGCGCACCGCCTCCAGCGTCGCGTCAATCAGCTCCTTGCCTTCGGCCATCTGTGCCTTGGCAAACTCGACGATCAAAATCGCATTCTTGGAAGACAGGCCGATGGTCGCGAGCAGGCCCACCTGGAAATAGATGTCGTTCGGCAACCCGCGCCCGGTGGCAGCGAGCAAGGCACCCAACACCCCCAACGGAATGACCATCATCACCGCAAACGGTACCGACCAACTCTCGTAGAGCGCCGCGAGACACAGGAACACCACCAGAATGGACAAGGCATACAGTGCCGGAGCCTGGGCGCCGGAACTTCGCTCTTCCAGCGACGTGCCCGTCCACTCGAAACCGATACCGGGCGGAAGCGTCGCCATGATCTCCTCAACCGCCGTCATCGCCTCGCCAGACGACAGTCCAGGCGCCGCCTGCCCCAAGATCTCGACCGAAGGCTGTCCGTTGTATCGCTCCAGGCGGGGCGATCCATACACCCAATTCGCGGTGCTGAACGCGGAGAACGGCACCATCTCGCCATCTCTGTTGCGCACGTACCACTTGTCCATGTCCTCGGGCGTCATCCGCGCGTGCGCGTCGGCCTGCACATACACCTTTTTGATGCGTCCGCGGTCGAGAAAGTCGTTTACATACGACCCGCCCCATGCGGTGGCCAGCGTATCGTTGATATCCGCGACGGATACGCCAAAAGCAGCCGCCTTGGCGTGATCGATATCGAGCTGATACTCCGGCATGTCTTCCTGGCCGTTCGGACGTACGCCTACCAGCCGCGGATCCTGTGCGGCCATACCCAGAAACTGGTTGCGCGCGCCGATGAGTGCGTCGTGTCCCAGGCCGGCGCGGTCCTGCATCTGCACGTTGAAACCGCCCGAAGTACCCAGTTCGATCACCGCAGGGGGAACGAACGCGAACACCATCGCTTCGCGAATCTGCGAGAACGCCGCCATCGCACGCCCGGCTACCGCATCAACATGCTTTTCCGGTGTTTTGCGCATATCCCAGTCGTGCATGTTGATGAAGCCAAGGCCCATGTTCTGGCCACTACCACCGAAGCTGAAACCGGCCACCGTAAAAATCGAACGTATGGTGTCGTGCTCGTTCTCGAGAAAGTGGTTCTCGACCTTTTCGAGCACAGCCAGCGTCCGCTCTTGCGTCGCGCCGGCAGGCAGCATCGCCTGGGTAAACATCACCCCTTGATCCTCCTGCGGCAGGAAGGAAGAAGGCATGCGCATCAACATCAGCGCGGCCACACCCAGGATCACCGCATAGAGGAACATGAAGCGCCCGCCACGGCGCAGGATCCCGCCCACGGCAGACTCGTAGCGGACGAGGTTGCGGTCGAACATTCCGTTGAACCACCGAAAGAAGCCCGAAAACCAACCGCTCTCCGACGCATGATGTCCTTTCGCCATCGGCTTCAACATGGTCGCGCACAATGCCGGTGTGAAGATGATGGCCACCAACACCGAAAACGCCATTGCCGACACGATGGTGATGGAGAACTGCCGATAGATGACCCCGGTCGATCCCCCGAAAAACGCCATCGGCACAAACACCGCGGACAGGACCAGGCCGATGCCGATCAGCGCGCTGGTGATCTGATCCATGGAACGGCGGGTGGCCTCCTTGGGTGGCAAGCCCTCCTCGCTCATGACCCGTTCCACGTTCTCCACGACAACAATCGCGTCATCCACCAACAACCCGATTGCGAGCACCAGACCGAACATGGTCAAGGTGTTGATCGAGAACCCGAATGCCGCCATCACACCGAAGGTGCCGAGCAACACCACCGGGATCGCAATGGTCGGAATCAGCGTCGCGCGGATGTTCTGCAGGAACAGGAACATCACAAGGAACACCAGGATCACCGCTTCGATCAGCGTCATCACGACCGACTTGATCGACAGGGTCACGAACGGCGTTGTGTCGTACGGCACTACGGTGTCTACGCCTGCGGGGAAGTAAGGCTTCATGCTTTCCAGCGCATCGCGTACCGCGGTAGCCGTTTGGATCGCATTCGCACCGGATGCGAGGCGAATGCCCACTCCCGCCGCGGGCTGACCGTTGTAGCGCGCGATCGTGCCGTAATTCTCTGCACCGATCTCAACCCGTGCGACATCACGCAAACGCACCTCTCCGCCATCGGTGGACGTTCTCAGCAGAATCGCCTCGAACTCCTCGACCGTCTCCAAGCGGCTTTGGGCAGTAATGCTGGCTGTGAATCCCTGCCCCGGTACCGCAGGCGTACCACCGAGCTGGCCTGCCGACACCTGGGCGTTCTGTGCCTGGACGGCCGCACGCACGTCAGCCGGGGTGAGGTTGAACTGCAATAGTCGCGCCGGATCCAACCAAACCCGCATTGCATACTGCGAACCAAAGACTTGTATCTCGCCGACGCCACTGACACGCGACAGCGGATCCTGCACGGACGATACGACGAAATCCGACAGATCGAACTGGTTCAGCTGACCGTCAGTCGAGACGAATCCGATCACCATCAGGAAGTTGCGTGCCGATTTCGCGACCTGTACGCCCTGCTCCTGTACTGCTTGCGGCAGCAGCGGAAGCGCAAGTTGCAGCTTGTTCTGGACCTGCAACTGGGCGGTATCCGGATCGGTATCCGCATTGAACGTAAGCGTCACAGAACCACGGCCATAGGAGTCGCTGGACGAGTTCATGTACAGCAGACCGTCCAGGCCGGTCATCTTCTGTTCAATGACCTGCGTCACCGAGTCCTCCACCGCCTTTGCGGAGGCGCCGGGATAGGTCGCATTGATGACGATCGCCGGAGGGGCGATCGCCGGATATTGGGACACCGGCAGTGTCATGATGGACAGCGCGCCGGCGAGCATGATCACGATGGCGATCACCCATGCGAAGATCGGGCGATCGATGAAAAAACGGGCCATTTTCGAATTCCTCTCAGTTCGTCGTCGCAGCCACGACCTCGGGCGCTACTGTCACGCCGGGTCGTACCTTCTGCAGCCCTTCGACGATCACCCGCTCACCGTTCTCCAGACCGTCACTGACTACCCATTTGTCTCCAAGCGAACGCTCGGTGCGCACGATTCGCGATTCGACCGTGTTGTCCGGTTTCACCACCATCACGGTGGCGTTGCCACGCGGATCCCGCCCGACGCTCGCGTGCGGCACCAACACGACGTCCTTGACGCCCTGCTCGATGCGCGAACGCACATACATGCCCGGCAGCAACTCCCCCGCCGGGTTCGGAAACACTGCGCGCATCGTCACGCTGCCGGTATTGGGATCGACGGACACTTCCGAGAATGCCAACTGGCCGATCTCGGTGTAATCACTCCCGTCTTCCAGAACCAACCGGACGGGAATGTTGCCCCCCTCCAGCCGCTGGATCCGCCCCTGTTCAATATCGCGACGCAGGCGCAGCAACTCGGCACTCGACTGAGTCACGTCCACGTAGATCGGATCGAGCTGCTGGACGGTGGCCAACGCCTGGGCTTGATTTGCGATAACCAGCGCACCTGCCGTCACGGTTGAACGGCCGATCCGGCCATCGATTGGCGACGTGACTCGGGTAAACGCCAGATCAATACGCGCCTGCTCCTGGGCCGCCTTGGCAGCCGCAACGTCGGCTTCCGCGAGCTTGAGCGCGGCAATCGCATCGTCGTTGGCCTGCTGGCTGACCGCGTCGATCTTCGCCAGACCCGCATAGCGCTGGGCGGTGAGTTTCGCGGAGTTCAGGTTTGCCTCGGCACGCGCAAGCACGGCCTTGGCATTGTCGTAGGCCGCTTGATACGTCGCCGGGTCGATCTGGTAGAGCAGATCACCCGCTTTTACTTCCGCCCCTTCCACAAAGGTGCGTTGCTTGATGATGCCGGTGACCTGCGGACGGAGCTCTGCGATCAGAAACGGCGCAGTGCGACCGGGCAGCTCCGCGACCATGGGCACGTTGGCGCGCTCGGTGACCACAACGCCGACCGACGGCGGCGGTGGAGCCGATGTGGCCTGCGCCTGCGGCTCCGAACCGCAGGCTGCGAGCACGGCCGCGATCGACAGGGCAAGAACGGTGCGTGAAACCTGCATGCCAAAGTGACTCATTGGGGCAATTCCTTGAATATTCTTGATGTTGAACGTCGGAAGCGGCGACCTGCCAGCGAACGGAACGACGCGCATGGAGACCATCCGGTAAAATAGAATGCTCATTCTAGATCGAACGTTCATTCTATGCTAGTATTTTTTGAACGGCAGCCTGCGAGAAGCCGTCGGCCAGCAAACCGGCTGCAACATGCGGACGCCAGCACATGGGCCGACCTCGGTTCCAACGGACTACACCATGGCCCGCAAGGTCACGCAGTACGCCATGGACCTGGAGCCGAGGCGGCGGCCGCAACATACAATCTATGAGGAACGGCTATCGATGTCGCACATGCAAGTGCGCATCGACCAAGCGACAGCCCGACATGAACACACCCGGAGACACACACCCAATGCCAGGCGCCCATCTCAATCCCGCACTATCCGAGCAACCGCGGTCCGAGGTCAGGAAATGTCAGATCCTCGACGCTGCGGAAGACTGCTTTCGCAACCACGGGTTCCACGGCGCGAGCATTGCCCTGATATCCAAGACGGCCGGCATGAGTGCCGGGCACATTTACCACTACTTCGAGAACAAGGAAGCGATCATCGCGGCCATCGTCGAACGCGAAAAGGATCAGTTGTTGCGGATGACGGCCGAACTGCGTGCCGCGGACGACATGCTCGCCGCGTTGCTGGACAGCATTGAACGCAGTGTCGCGGAAGACCTCGATCCAAAGGCGGCAAGCCTGAAACTCGAGATCATCGCCGAAGCCGCCCGCAATCCGAAAGTCGCCGAACTCCTCGACACGGCCGGGAAACTTTGCATGAGCAGCCTCACGGAGGTGTTCCGCGATCTCCGCCACCAGCAGGACAGACCGATCGACGAGGAAGAACTCGTACTGCATACCGAGTTCATCGCGGTCATGTTCGAAGGTCTGAGCATCCGCGCGATACGCAATCGCAATTCGGACCCGAAGGCGATTGCGAGGATGTTCCGCCGCGTCATCCGCAGCATGCTTACCAACGCGTTGTAATCGAGCGGGCGCTGGCGGCGGGCATCAACGCCCGCCGATCAGAAGTCGTAGCCCGGAAGGCGTTGCCGCAAATCGGCCCAGTCAGGCCGGAAATAGACAGGAATGCCGGCCTCGTAGCGGCAGGTGACTTCACCCTGGACGAGCGGAGCGAGAAATTGACGTCCCGCCTCGCTCACGCCCATGCCATCGCCACTGATGAATGCGTCTGGCACGCAGCGCTCGAGATTGGCGATCTCGGCGGCGTTCACAGGAATCACGTCCCAAGTGTAGGGGACATCGGACAGTCGCCGGATGGCCGCCATTACACCACTACGACCCTCCACCGCGAATCGGACCGCAGCGCGGCCGACCGCTTCGGCCTGCGCACGATCGACGCCCGATACGAGATGCCCGGCCGCCCGTTGCAGGTAGTCGGGAATCGACCAATGGCTCTTGAAACCCAGCTTGTGTTGAATCATGCGCGACACGCTCTGCCCCGCCCCACCAAGCTGCACATGCCCCTTCCGGTCATGCGACTGCTCCATGACCGGTGAGCCATCGGCATGGCGTATGCCTTCCGACACCGTAACCGCGCAATAGCCGAAGCGGGCAACGACGGCTTCGACCCGGGCAAGAAACCGCTCCACATCCAGGCTTCGCTCAGGCATCAACACCAGATGGGGAGGATCATCGCGCCGCTCCTGCGCCAGCGTCGAAGCCGCAGCGAGCCAGCCGGCGTTGCGCCCCATCACCTCCATGACGAAGGCGCGGCCTATGCGGCTGGCCATCGCCGCCAGATCCAATCCCGCCTCGCGCATGGAGGTTGCGACGTACTTGGCCGCGGAACCGAAGCCGGGCGAACAATCGGTGCCTTCGAGATCGTTGTCCACCGTTTTCGGCACACCGATGCAGGTCAGCGGATAAGCGCGCTGTTCGGCCGCCCGCGAAAGCTTGGCCACCGCGTCCATGGAGCCGTTTCCACCGTTGTACAGGAAGTAGCCGATGCGATGCGCCTCGAACACGCGGAACAGTCGATCGAACTGCGCGGGATTTTCGGCCGGGTCATCCAGATCGAAACGGCAGGAACCGAATGCCCCTCCCGGCGTGGCGGCCAGCGCGAGCAGATCGGCTTGCGTAAGCCCGGCGGTGTCGACCAGACGCTCGCCCAGCACGCCCAGAATCCCGTTGCGCGCACCGAATACGTCTCCCACAGCCGACTCGCCACGTGCGGCGGCGATGACCGCCGACGCCGTGGCGTTGATCACTGCGGTCACACCGCCGGACTGGGCGTAGAGCAGGTTATTGGAGGACATGGGGAGTGCCGGGCCCGGATGGGCTGCCACCGGACGGTGGCAAGGCGCGCGCGTTCAGGCCAGTGCGTCGAACACCCTTGAGGTGATCTCATCCACCGAGCCCAGCCCCGAAATCTTGCGGACTTTCGGCGCCTTCGGATCGCCCGAGGCGGCCCAGCGGGTGTAGTACTCGACCAGCGGCTTGGTCTGCGCGTGATAGACCTCCAAGCGCGTGCGCACGGTTGCCTCCGAATCGTCGTCGCGCTGGATCAGATCCTCGCCCGTAACGTCGTCCTTGCCGGCAAGCTTCGGCGGGTTGTACTTGACATGGTAGGTGCGCCCGGACGCAACATGAACCCGACGACCACTCATGCGCTCAATGATCTCCTCATCGGGCACGTCGATTTCGAGCACCACGTCGAGCGGCACGCCGGCGTCCTTCAACGCGTCGGCCTGCGGGATCGTGCGCGGAAAGCCGTCAAACATGTAGCCCGCGGCACAGTCGTTCTGCAGCAACCGATCCTTGACGAGACCGATGATGATCCCGTCCGACACCAGGCCGCCGGCATCCATGACCTTCTTCGCCTCGACGCCGAGCGGCGTGCCCGCCTTGACTGCCGCACGCAGCATGTCGCCGGTGGAAATCTGCGGTATGGTGAAGCGTTCGCGGATGTAGTTGGCCTGCGTCCCCTTGCCGGCGCCCGGCGGTCCCAAAAGAATCAGTCGCATAAACCCCTCCCGGTGACGTGCCCCGATCAATGGCGGCACATTGTTATTGCAGAAAAAAGAAACTTACTTGACGCGTTACGCGCGGTCAAACGCCCGCCGCACGCGCTCGAGATCTTCTGGTGTATCCACGCCGGCTGGCGGCGCGGCATCGATGATGCGCACCGCGATGCGATACCCATGCCACAACACTCGCAACTGCTCGAGCGCTTCCCAGCCTTCCAGCGGCGAAGCATCCAGCGTCGCGTACTTGCGCAGAAACCCTGCGCGATAGGCGTACAGGCCCACATGCCGAAAGACCGGAAGCCCTGCCGGCAGCGTGTCGCGCGAGCTTGAAAAAGCGTCGCGCGCCCATGGAATCGGAGCACGCGAGAAGTACATGGCATCGCCTGCGTGATTGCAAACCAGCTTCACCACGTTAGGATCAAAGGCAGTAGCCGCATCGTGCAGCGGATGGGCAACGGTTGCCACCGACGCACCTGTGCGCTCCGCCAGCAATGCCGCGACATCGGCAACGAGGGCGGGGTCGATCAGCGGCTCATCGCCCTGTACGTTGACCACGATCTCGTCATCCGCCAGACCCAGTGCCTCGACGACTTCCGCGAGGCGATCGGTGCCACTGGGATGGTCGGCACGCGTCATCAAGGCCTTGCCTCCGGCCGCCTCAACCACATCGCGCACCACTTCACTGTCGGTCGCGACCCATACCGACTGCGCACCGGATGCACCGGCACGCTCGACAACCCGCAATACCATCGGCTTGCCACCGATGTCCGCGAGCGGCTTGTCGGGCAGGCGCGTGGACGCCAGCCGCGCGGGAATCACGACGACGAATTTCATCGCAGCGCGTCGACTTCGTCGCTACCCATCTCACGCGCTTCGTCTTCCAGCATCACCGGAATGCCGTCACGGACCGGAAATGCCAGGCGGTCGGCCTTGCACACCAACTCCTGCTTGTCCTTCAGATAGTCGAGCGGCCCCTTGCAAATCGGGCACACGAGGATTTCAAGCAGCCTGGCGTCCATGCCTCAGTTTCTCCAAAATTCGTTCGAACGCCCCCGCCGGGATGTTGGCTGAAACCGGCAATTCCCAGCAATCGGGGGGCGCAAAGCCCCGGCATTTTACCGCATCCTTGCTGGTCATCACGCAAGGCGCACGGTCACCGAAAGCGAGATCCTCGGGGACGAAGGGATGATGGTCGGGAAACGGATGAGGTACGACGTTCAGGCCTGCCGCCCGCAGTTGCGCGAAGAAGCGTTCCGGCCGGCCAATGCCGGCAACCGCATGAACAGTCATACCGGACAGTTCGACAAGTGGCCGCGTGCGCGACGGTTCGCCATCGATCGAGTGCAAGGTGTCCCCGACCAGTTGCATGTCGAACACAGGCACGCCGGCGCAGGCGCGCGCGAGCGCCGGGTCGAGATCGCCATGGGCAACGACCACATCGACGTCAGACAAACGCGCCAATGGCTCGCGCAGCGGTCCTGCCGGCAGCAGCCAGCGATTGCCCAAAGTGTGTGCGTCCACCACCGCAATCTCGACGTCCCGCGCAAGCGGATAGTGCTGCAGCCCGTCATCCGAGACCACGACGTCGCATGCCGCCTCGTCCACCAGCAGGCGCGCCGCACACGGGCGATCGACCCCGACCGCGACGGCTACGCCGGTTCGGCGCGCCAGCAACAGCGGTTCGTCGCCGACTTCACCGGGGTCGTCGGTCTCGGCGAGCAGGCGCGCCCCACTCGTTCGTCCGCCATATCCCCGGCTGACCACACCCGGCCGGTAGCCCGCCGCCGAGAGCTGTTCGACCAACCAGGCCACGACCGGCGTCTTTCCGCTACCGCCGACGGCGATGTTGCCGACGACCAACACCGGCACGGGCAACCGCGTTGCCCGCCCCGGCTGGTTCAGATACCGACGCCGGAGCGCCACCACCAGCCCGAACATGCGGGACAGTGGCCACAACAGCCGCGCTTGCACCCGACGGCCATACCAGAATCGTGGCGCGACACGCGTCACGGACCACCTCGCCGGCAAACAGAAGCAGTGATCGCGGTAACGACGATTGTCAGCGTCAAGCGTGCACCGCCGCATACAACCCTCTGCTCCCGCCGTGACGTCACACCGCGATACGCGGACGGCGCCCGCCCGGGTGGTACGAGGCGAATCACGACTCGGGCGTCTGGATGGCGAAGGTGATGTGCGACAAGCCCACGCGCTGTGCCGCTTGCATCACATCGATCACGCTCTGGTGGGCCGCCTTGGCGTCGGCGTTGATGACCACGACCGGGTTGTTGCGGTTGGGCGGGATGGCTTTGCCGACGGCTTCGGCGATCGAAGTGACATCGCGCGCGCCGACCAGCGCGCCATTCACGATGATGTCGCCCGCCGCGGTAATGGCCACCGAGATCTCGTCCGGGACGCTGTCCGTCTGCTCGGCCTGCCCTTCCGGCAGATTGATCTCCAGCGTAGCGATGCGCGAGAACGTGGTGGTGAGCATCAGAAAGATGATGATCACCAGCACCACGTCGATCAGCGGAATCAGGTTGACCTCGGGTTCGGCGCGCGTGCGACCGCGTTGGAAGTTCATTGCGCCTCCGTGTCAGCCCTTGCGTTCACCGTGAACCACCTCCACCAGCTTGATCGCCTGCTGCTCCATGTCAATCACGAAGCCGTCGACCAGCGCGCGGAAATGGCGCCAGAAGATCGTCGCCGGAATTGCGATGATCAGTCCGAGACCGGTGGTATTGAGTGCGATGGAGATACCTTGCGCAAGCTGTTGCGGATTGGCACCGCCCACGCCTTGCGACGCGAAGATGTCGATCATGCCGACGATGGTGCCAAACAGGCCGAGCAGCGGACTGATCGCCGCAATGGTGCCCAACGTAGTCAGAAAGCGCTCGAGTTCGTGGGCGACCGCCCGGCCAGACTCCTCGATCGACTCTTTCATCACCTCCCGCGAACTGCTCACATTGCGCAAACCCGCAGCGAGCACGCGACCCAAGGGTGAATGTGCCGAAACACTGGCGACCATGGCCGGCGACACCCCCTTGCCCTTGAGGTCGGCAAGCACCTGATCGAGCAGACCGGGCGGTACGATGCGCGAACGGCGCAGGGCCATCGAGCGTTCGATGATGAGGGCAACGGCGATGACAGATGCAAAGAGCAAGGGCCAGATCGGCCAGCCTGAAGCTTGGATGATCGCGAACACGCGATGGTACTCCTGGATGACAAAGCACGAACTCTAGCCTTGGACGCGTCCCAGGGCAAGAACGAAAGATGCGCAGTGAATGGCGTCGGCGCCCCCTGCGCGCAACTGCATGCATGCCATCAATGGCGCCTTCAGCGCACCCGCAAATGCCGTCCGTGCCAGGCGTTGAGCGCGATGACCAGTATCAAGGTAGCGAAGCCGGCGATCTCCGCCGCAAGATGCGGATAGAAGATGCCCACCATCGCCGGCACCACCACGATCCGCGACAAAACGCCCATCGGGGCGAAGAGATAGCCTTCCAACGCCGCTGCGAAGGCGGCGAGCGCAACGGCCGCGATCATCACATTCCAGACCACGACCGGCAACGGACCACCAAGTATCAACTCGGGATTGAACACCATGAACAACGGAATCAGATACAAGCCCTTGGCAAACTTCCAGGCCTGCACGCTCGTTTTCATCGGATCGCTGCCCGCGATCGCCGCGCCGGCAAACCCCGCGAGCGCGACCGGCGGCGTGACGTTGGAGTCCTGCGAGTACCAGAACACCACCAGGTGAGCAATGATCAGCGGGATGCCGAACTCGTTGTGCAGGGCCGGCCCGACCAGCACGATGAGCACGATGTAGGCGGCCGTCACGGGTAGTCCCATACCCAGCACGAGGCTGGCGAGAATGACCATCAGCAGGGCCAACACGATGTTTCCGCCTGAAAACGCCAGCATCATCGACGAGAATTTCAGCCCCAACCCGGTCAACCCCACCACCCCGACGATGATGCCGGCGACCGCGCAGGCCATGCTCACCGCCACCGCATTCCGGGCGCCCAGCGACAAGCCCTGCAGCAACAGACGCCCGCCCTTGACGAGCAACGCGGCGGTAGCCGAGGCGGTCACCGGTTGTCCCTGGCGTGGCGCGAACAGGAGAAACCACGCCAGATGCCGTAGTGCGGCCACGCCAACAATGCTCACTACCGCGTAGAAGCCCACCCGCATTGGCGAGATGTGCTGAGTGAGCAACACCACCAACACCGCCAGCGGCACCAGGAAATGCCAGCCGTCGCGCATCACCCGGCGTACTGAGGGCAACTCCGAAGCGGGCATGCCCTGCATGCCCTGCTTGATCGCGATGATATGGACGAACAGATACACCGTACCGAAATACATCAACGCCGGCAGTATGCTGATCTTCACGATCTCCAGATACGACACACCGGTGTATTCCGCGATCAGGAAGGCCCCGGCGCCCATCAGCGGCGGCATGATCTGGCCACCGGTGCTGGCCGCCGCCTCGATGCCCCCCGCCTGGGCCGGTTTGTAGCCCAGACGTTTCATCAACGGTATGGTGAATGCGCCGGTGGTCACGACATTGGCGATGGAGCTGCCCGAGATGGACCCCATCCCGGCCGACGCAATGACCGCCGCCTTGGCCGGGCCGCCGCGCTGACGGCCTGTGGCAGCGTAGGCGAGATCGATGAAGAACTTGCCTGCCCCGGTAATCTCCAGCATCGCGCCGAAAAGCACGAAAACGAAGATGTAAGTCGCCGCGACCCCGAGCGGCAGGCCGAACAAGCCCTCCTGCCCAAGGTACAACTGCCCCACCACACGATCGAGGTTGAAGCCACGATGCGCCAGGATGCCCGGCATCCACTCCCCCAGCCATGGCAGTTCGCCGCGCGGCCCGGCAAAAGCATAGGCGATCGCAATCGCGCCGATCAGCATCAGCCCAAGGCCTACCGCCCGGCGACAAGCCTCAAGCACCGTCACGATCGCAATGCAACCCACCACGATGTCGGTACGGTTCCAGAAGCCGGCGCGATCGATGATCGCGTCCAGATTGTAGGTGAGATAAAAACCGGTCAGGAAAGCACCGCAGAAGAACGCGCCGTCGATCAGCCAACCCAGCAGCCCGCGCTTGCGCCGGCTACCGAAAGCCGGAAACATCAGAAACGCGATCATCATGATCAGCGCGATATGGATGCTGCGCTGGTAGAACAGGCCGAGTTGCTGGACACCTGCGGTGTAAAGCTGAAACAGTGACAGCCCGATCGACAGGATCAGTATCAGTCCCAACACAACACGCGGCTGCAGACCGCTCACCCCCAGCAGCGAGGGCCTTCCATCAGGGGGTGTGTTCATCTTGTCCGGAGGTTGGGGAGTTCTGGGCGACACATGTTTCATCGGGCAGCAGGCGGATGTGTGCGCGCACCTGCCCGACGCGCTCGATAAGCGGCCATTCGTCGTCTTTGAAAATCAATCGGTGGTCGACCTCGGGCGATCCGATCCGCAGCGGCAAGCCCCCCGGACCGACAACCAGACCGATATCCTCGAGCCGGTAGCCACCACTGCCATCGGAACGCAGCCGGCCTCGCCCCGGCGTGGGGCCAAGGCCGGCTGCGAAATCCGGCGTTTCGCTGGTGTCCAGCACCATCGCACCGTTGCGCAGTTCGAAGCAGTCACGGACGACGAAGCCCGCGACTGAATGACGCCAGGTCAGACACCAGCGCTCACCCTCTACCACCGACCGCTGCGCATGCACGCGCGCCGCGTCGTCGACCACCGTCAGGCAAGCTGCCCGCGCACCGGCGCAGGCCATATGCGCTGACGTCCCGACCACTAGCGCGAGCGCAAGGTGGCGGCGCAAGCATGCACGCCCGCCACCGATACGGACCATGCATGTCTCACCGGGCAGTCGGGTGCGAGGCGGCACACCGACTGCGGGTCAGGGCTTCAGATTGTCCGGAACCTGCGCACCGATCTCCTGGTAGTACCGCAGTGCGCCGGGATGCAGTGGCACCGGCGTGGACGTCAGGCTGAACTCGACCGTGGTGTCGTTGGCCGCCGGGTGGATGGCAATCAGCTCCCCCACTTTCTCGAACAAGACCTTGGTGATCGAGTAAGCAAGGTCGTCGGGCATGTCTGCGTTCACCACGAGGACATTGGGAATGCTGATGGTCTTGACCGCCTCATCGACCTTGTCGTACATCCCGGCCCGCAAGGTGTAGGGCGCGAACACCGGTTCGAGCTTGCGCGCATTGCCGATTTCCTCGTCGGTCAGCGCGACCAGGGCGATGTCACGGGTGACTGCGAGGTTCAGGATCGAACTCGTCGGTGGGCCGACGCTCCAGAATCCCGCATCGATGTCGCCGTCACGCAGGGCGTCGGCAGTTTCGTTGAAATTGAGCCGCTGCACGCTGATGTCGTCGTAGGAAATGCCGTTGGCTTCCAGCAACGCCTTGGCATTCACCTCGGTACCGCTGCCGGGCGCGCCGACCGAAACGCGCTTGCCCTTGAGATCCTGCAAGGAGGCGATCCCCGTCCCCTTGAGCGTGACGATCTGCACCGCATTTGGATACACCGACGCGAGTGCGCGGGTCTTCTCGATACGCCGATCCTCGAAACGTCCCGTGCCGGTGTATGCCTGATAAACCGTATCGGCCAGCGCCAGCGCCAGATCCGAGTCACCTCGCCCGATCAGCCCCATGTTCTCGACCGACGCACCGGTCACCTCGGCCACAGCCGAATGGCCGTCCACATACTTGTTGATCAGTTCGGCCAGGCCACCTCCCAGCGGATAGTAGACGCCCCCCGTACCACCGGTGGAAATGGACAATTGCTGCTGTGCCACGGCCAATGGTGCGGCGAGCAACACGGCCGTCGCACACAGTGCTCTGATGAGTTGCATGAGCGATCTCCTCCTTGTGATTGTTGTCCGCCGCGGTTGCCGGAACGCGGGTGAGCAGGCAACAGGTACTCACGGCGTTCGACACCAACAGCGTCTTTGAGGTTAGCATGTTTGGACAAATGCAGGCCGTCGCGCCCTATCGGGGGATTCCCTAAGAAAGCTATGACTTATTCAGCACCGCTCGGAACCAATTCCGTACAAGCACTTGATTTTCAATTGCATTACGTTCAAGAAGCCTGTCCTGAGCGCAGCCGAAGGGCTCAGGGCGAACGGGTTTATTCAGTGTTTTCCTAACGACTGACGGGGACACGGCCGCCCTCTGCATGAACGACGCCCTGCGACAACGGGGTCGTGACTGCGGATGCAGCCGCCGCCGCGTACATCCATCATGCCGACCTCGCACTATCCACAGAATCTGTGGATAACTTTGTGGAGTATTCGCCGGTTCGCGTGCAAACCCCAGCAAAGTCGCAGCACCGTCACCATCGGTCAAAATTTAGGCAGAATTTTCCATTTTAAAATCAATATCTTAAAAAATAACCTCGGAAATACAGGTGTTTTCCGCAGCAGCTTGACAGAGATGCACCATTGTGGATCTTTTTCCCGCAGCGCACACTAATCCCGGCGGAAGCGCCTGTATCGAGTGCCCCAACACGGTATGGCGGTGTCGCTGGCCTCGCAGGACAACCCTCCGGCACACCCCCGCTTTGCCGCCCGCGGTTCGCAGTGCGCGTTTCCCGCCTGGCGCCTGCTAGAATCCGTGCGCTTCGCCCACGTGCCAGAACATGACCGATCGCCCTTCCACCACCCCGTTTGCACGCCCAACCCTATCCGTCGACGACGGAGCGGCGACCATCTCATCGCGGGCTGAACAACGTCCACCGGATCAGATTCTGAGCGTGACGGAACTCAACCGTATCGCGCGCCAGACGCTGGAGCGCGCCATACCACTGCTTCGCGTGAGCGGCGAAATTTCCAACCTCGTACGGGCCGCTTCGGGTCATCTGTACTTCACACTGAAGGACGCCAACGCGCAGGTTCGCTGCGCGATGTGGCGCAACCGCTCGCAACTGCTGGCGTTCAGGCCGGAGAACGGGATGCGTGTTGAGCTGCGGGCGATCGTCACCCTGTACGAAGCGCGCGGGGACTATCAACTCAATGTCGAATCGATCGGTCGTGCCGGACAGGGCAATTTGTTCGAGGCGTTTCTCCAGCTCAAATCCAAGCTTGCCGACGAAGGCCTGTTCGATGCGGCGCTCAAGCGCGAGCCGCCCCGGTTTCCGCGCCGTATCGGCGTGGTCACATCCACGGCCGCGGCCGCCCTGCGCGACGTGATTGCCTGTCTCGCACGCCGCGCACCGCAGGTTGATGTCATCATCTACCCTGCCGCAGTGCAAGGCGCGGAGGCGGGCACCGAGCTCACGGAAGCCGTCCTTTGCGCATCGCGACGCGCAGCCGAGGACGAGGTCGACGTACTCTTGCTGGTGCGGGGCGGCGGCAGCCTGGAAGACTTGTATGCGTTCAACGATGAGGCCTTGGCGCGGGCGATCCGCGCCTGTACGGTACCGGTGATCGCCGGTATCGGCCACGAGACCGATTTCACCATAGCCGACTTCGTTGCCGATCTGCGGGCAGCCACACCTACCATGGCCGCGGAAATGGCTTCCGCTGGACACCAGGCTGTGCGCCAGCGACTGCCCGAACTCGCGCACAGGCTGAAGAGATCGATGTTGCGTCGCCAGGCAAACGCCGAACAGCAACTGGATCGCTCGGCGCTGCGCCTGGTTCATCCCCGCGATCGGTTGCGACGTGCCTCGGGGGAGATCGAGGCACTCGCTCAACGCCTGGAACGTGCCGGACGGCTGAGCGCCGAGCGCGGTGCAACAAGGCTGCAGGCGTCGGAGACCCGGCTGCGGCTCGGTCGCCCCTGCCTGGACGCACAGTCGACGCGACTCGACACACTCGGGCATCGGCTTGTTCGCGGGATGGCGCAACGACTCGCGAACCACGCGTCCGCGCTGTCACGCCTCGAGAGTCACCTTTCCCATCTCTCCCCGCTCGCGGTCCTGCAGCGCGGCTACAGTATCACCCACGATGACGCGGGGCGCATCGTGCGCAGCCATCAAGACCTGGCTGTCGGCAACGCCGTTTCGGTCCAGCTTGCCGATGGATCGGTCGAGGCAGCCGTGACTGCGACCTACCCCGGCCGCAAGCCCGAGGACACAGGGCCCCGATGAGGGCAAGGTGAGATCAAGCCGACGGTTCGAGGCCGGGACGCAGACGCGGGCTTGGTGACGAAGCGCTGGCAATGATTTGCGCGCCCCGGGTAAACCCGACTAGAATAGTAGGTCACTCCGGCGAGGCGGCCGGAGCTTGCCGATGGGATTCCGGGCCTTGTCCCGTATCCTCCGAAACCTGCCCCGTCAGAAGCTGACTGCCCAGGCTGTCATCTACTGATGAGAGAATCAATGATCGGTTTGAACCAACACAGGAGAGACTCATGGAACACACGCTGCCCCCGCTGCCCTATGCCAAAGATGCACTCGCGCCGCACATTTCCGCGGAAACCCTCGAGTTTCACTACGGCAAGCATCATCAAGCCTATGTGACCAATCTCAACAACCTGATCAAGGGCACCGAGTTCGAGAACCTCGACCTCGAGTCCATCGTCAAGAAGGCTCCGGCCGGCGGCATCTACAACAACGCCGCTCAGATCTGGAACCACACCTTCTTCTGGAACAGCATGAAACCCGCTGGCGGCGGTGAGCCCAACGGCGCACTGGCGGACGCCATCAAGGCCAAGTGGGGTAGCTTCGACGAGTTCAAGAAGGCCTTCACCGCCTCTGCGGTGGGCAATTTCGGCTCCGGCTGGACTTGGCTGGTCAAGAAGGCTGACGGCGCGGTGGACATCGTGAACATGGGTGCCGCCGGTACTCCGCTGACGACGGGCGATACCGCCCTGCTCTGTATCGATGTCTGGGAGCACGCCTACTACATCGACTACCGCAACCGCCGTCCTGATTTCGTCGCGACCTTCGTGAGCAGCCTCGCCAACTGGGATTTCGCCGCGGCCAACTACGCCGCCTGATCTGCCTGGCGTTGCCCGCATTGCCAGCCCGACACAGGGCTGCAACGCGGCATAGGCGATCATGCCACGGCTGCATTGCCATGTACGGCCCCGAATCGGGGCCGATTTCATGTCCGCATGGCGCGGTCACCGCAGCCCCCCTGCCCGCCCTGCGCACTCGTACAGGAGCCGCGTGCTCGAAATCGTTTACCAGGACGCCTCGATCGTCGCCATTCACAAACCGGCCGGCCTGCTCGTTCATCGCTCGATGCTCGACCGGCACGAGACGCGGTTCGCAGTCCAATTGTTGCGCGATCAACTGGGGCGTCACGTTCACCCCGCCCATCGCCTGGACAAGGGCACCTCCGGTCTGCTGCTGTTCGGACTCACGCGTGAGGTCGCAGCAGCGCTTGGCCGCGCATTCGAAGCCCGGGAAGTGGAAAAACGCTATCTCGCCATCGTTCGCGGTCACCCTCCGCTGGAGGCCGAGATCGATCACCCGCTGCTACTCAACCCCGATCGCTTCGAGCGCGGCATGCGCCCCGAAGATGCGCAGCCCCAGACTGCCCTTACGCGTTTCCGTCGGTTGGCCACCGTCGAACTGCAAATCGCCGTCGACCGCTACCCAAGCAGTCGCTATGCCCTGCTCCTGCTCGATCCGCTCACCGGACGGCGACATCAACTGCGGCGCCACATGAAGCACGTATCGCATCCGATCATCGGTGACGCGACCTTCGGCAAGGGGCGGCACAATCGCTTCTTCGCCGAGCACTTCGGCGTTCGCCGACTACTGCTCGCCTGTGTCGGACTGAGTTTTCGCCACCCGCTCAGCGGCGAGAAAATCCAGCTGACTGCGCCGCCATCCAGCGACTTCCGTCAGGTCGTCGCGGCGCTGGGCTGGTCTTCCGCGCTCGATACCGAGTTGGTAGCTGCATGGCAGCCGATACTTACGATGTCTGAGGATTCGTAGCAGAATAGTGGGTTCCACCAACACGACCCACGGCAAGACATGAATCCGCTCCTCAAGGTCCGAGCGTTCGGACAGCAAATCTGGCTCGACAATCTCTCCCGTACGCTGCTGCGCGATGGCCACCTGACGCGGATGATCGCCGAGGACGGCGTCAGCGGTGTCACCACCAATCCGTCAATCTTTCACAAAGCGATCGCTGACGGCCGATACTACGAGCAAGACCTGCACGTGCTGAGGTCTCATGTCCGGGACGCGGAGGCACGCTACGAGCAACTCGTGATACCGGATGTGCGCGCGGCCTGCGACGCGTTGCTGCCGGTTTTCGATGCCAGCCACGGCCAGGCCGGCTACGTGAGCCTGGAGGTCTCGCCGGAACTGGCCCATGACGCCGAAGGCACCGTTGCTGCCGGACGGCGCCTGGCGGGCGAGGTAGCGCGCCCCAACCTGTTGGTGAAGGTACCGGCGACCGCTGCGGGACTGGAGGCGATCGAGGCCCTGATCGGCGCAGGGATCAACGTGAACGTCACGCTGATGTTTTCGCTTGCTCACGTCGAAGCGGTTGCCCAAGCGTACGTACGGGGCTTGCGCCGTCTGCAGTCGTCGGGCGGTGATGTGTCTCGCGCAATGTCGGTCGCGAGTGTATTCCTGAGTCGAGTGGATACGCTGGTCGACGCCAGGCTGGCAAGCCTGGGCGACGAAGCCCGCCAGCTTCAGGGCCGTACCGCCGTCTCGCTGGCACGGCTGGCGTACCGTCGCTACGCGGACCGTTTCCACGGCGAAGCCTTCGCCGACCTGCGCACCGCCGGTGCCCGCCCGCAGTACATGCTGTGGGCGAGTACCGGGACCAAGAATCCCGACTACAGCGATCTGCTCTACGTCGAATCGGTGGTGGGCGTGGACACCATCAACACGCTGCCGGACGCCACGCTCGTCGCCCTGCGCGATCATGGCATGCCGCGCGCCGATACGATTTCCGACGGTGTGGATCAGGCTCAGCGCCATTTCGAGGCCCTGGCCGGTTTCGGTATCGACCTTGAGGCGGTTGGCGAACAGCTGCAGCGCGAGGGGCTCGCGCAGTTCGAAACCGCGTTCTCGGCGCTGATGCAGTTGATGGAGTAAGCCTTGCCGGGCTGATCCGCGCCCCCGATACCCAAAGGCATCAGGGGCGCGGATCGGCGCACGGCAGACTCATGCCGCCAGTGAGGGCCGAGCCTGAGTGGGGGCTTGATTGACGATGAGGTCGCGCCGCGGAACACCTCGCTGTTCGTTGGTGGCGCTGCCAAGCAACTCCTTCATGTCGAGGATCAGCACGATCTGGCCGTTGGCCAGCGTCGTGACACCGGCCACACCCTTGGGCCGGAACGCGTCGAGCGACTTGATCACCGCGTCTTCACGCCCGGCGAAGCTGTCGATCGCAAGGATGAAGGACATCTCGGCGGTCTGCATGAGCACACCGAACTCCGGCGTGCGATCGAGCGGCCAGCCGAGCAGCGAACACAACGGCAGCACTGGCAACACCTCCCCGCGCACCACCATGGTCGCACGCCCCCCGACTTCCTTGATCTCGTCGACATTGATGGGGAGAATCTCGCGCACCATTGACAGCGGCACGGCGAAAGGCTGATCGCCGAGTCTCACCAACAGTACGGGCAGAATCGCCAGCGTCAGCGGCAGGTTGATGACGAAGGTCGTGCCCTTCTTCTGCTGCGAACGGATGTCGATGGTACCGTTGAGCTTCTGGATGTTGGTGCGCACCACATCCATACCGACACCGCGGCCCGAGACGTCGGAAATCTGCGCCGCCATGGAGAAGCCGGGGAGGAACACCAGATTGAAGCTCTGGCGGTCATCCATCGAGCTGGCCTCCTCCTCGGAAATCAGGCCTTTCTCCACGGCTTTGGCGCGCAAGCGCTCGGCGTTCATGCCCTGCCCGTCATCGGCAACCTCGATGACGATGTGATCGCCCTCCTGTTGTGCGGCGAGCTTGACAATGGACTTGAGCGGCTTGCCATTCGCGCGGCGTCCAGCCGGATCTTCGACACCGTGATCGACCGCGTTGCGGATCAAGTGGATGATTGGATCGGCGAGATCCTCGATCATGGTCTTGTCGATCTCGGTTTCCTCGCCCTCCAGCACCAGTTCGACGTCCTTACCAAGATTGCGGGCAAGATCCCGCGCGATACGCGGGTATTTCTGGAAGAGCCTGCCGATAGGCTGCATGCGGGTCTTCATCACCGCGTTCTGCAGGTCGGAGACCAGCAGGTCGAGCTGGCTTACGGCAATGTCCAGCGCGTGTAGGGTTTCGCTGTCGTTGCGTCCGCTCAGGATGTCACTGCGCAGCGCGTTGAGCCGGTTCTTGGTCAGGCCAATCTCCCCGGACAGATTGAGCACCTGATCCAGGCGGGTGGTGTCGACTCGGATCGAGGTGTCGCGCTGGCGCTCCACATCGCGCCGACCCACCGGTGCGCTGACACCCGGTTTGTCGGTTGCACGCCGGCCAAGCGCGGTTTGGATCACCTCCTCGGGGGATTTTTCGGGCACCACCGGAGGAGATGCACCTCCGGCCTGCGCCTTTGCCCCAGGCGCCGGTTTGCCACCAGTCACCGCAGTGTGCAGCAACTCCCAATCCGGTCCGGCGCCATCCCCCGGTTTGGCTGCTGCAACCGTCGCAGGCTCAGCAGGCGAAAAACCTACTTCTTCTTCCCCACCCCCGACCGGCGTTTCGCCAGCGATTGCTTGCCGCAACCTGTCCATCAGAGCAGGATCTGCGGGCGGAGGCTGTGTGCCCTGACTGAGGTTGCCGAACATATCGCGCACGACCCCGGTCGCCTCGAGAATCACGTCCATGACCTCGGGCACGAGGGTGAGCTCGTTGTTGCGCAATTTGTCGAACAGATTCTCGGTGAGATGGCAGAGGTTGACCAACTCAGTCGCGTTCAGAAAGCCCGCACCGCCCTTGATCGTGTGAAAGCCGCGAAAAATGTCGTTCAACAGGCCCAAGTCGCCCGGGGCGCGCTCGAGATCGACAAGCTTGTTGTCGACCCCGGACAGCAAATCGCCCGCCTCGATCAGGAAATCCTGAAGCAGATCTTCCATTCCAGCGAAATCACTCATGATTTCCTCGCCTGTACCCAATGCCATTCATCATGGTCGCGCAGCCTGGGTAAAGCCAGCGCGCCACATCCGTATCCCGGTCAGAATCCGAGACTGTCCAGCAGGTCGTCCACCTGCTCCTGCGTCGTCACCACGTCATCGCGATCCAGCGAGTTGATGACCGGTCCGTTCATGAGGCTCTCGGGGGCCTGGGCAAGCTTCTCCGGAGGCGTGACCTCGATCAAGATGCCCAGCAACTGGCTTTCGAGCGTTTGCGCAAGATCGACCACGCGCTTGATCACCTGCCCGGTCAGGTCCTGGAAGTCCTGCGCCATCATGATTTCGAGCAACTGGTCGTTGGTGGCCTTGCTACTGGCCTCGACACTTCCAATGAACTTGCGCGTTTCGCCCGCCAGGGACTTGAACTCTTCCACGCCGAGTTCGTTGGCGAAAAGCTTGTCCCATTGCGCGCCCAGCGACTGAGCATCTTCCAGCACCTTGTCCTGGATCGGGCGAGCGATGTCCGTGGCATTGAGCACACGACTGGCCGCCTGCTCGGTCATCTGAGAAATGTAGGAAAGCCGCTGGCGCGCATCCGGCATCTGGCGCACCGCATCCTGCAGCGCATCGTCCGAGCTCAAGCCGCGCAACGTGTCGTGTACCTGCCGCGTCATCTGCCCAATCCTGTTGAAAACCGCCTCGGGCGAGCCACTTGCGGGGCGGCTGGTCGAGGTTGCCGTGTCCGCCTCGACGGCTTCTTCTGCAGGTACAGCGACCTCAGCCGAAACGGAGTCGAACAAGGCCTGAAGGTCGTCGTTGTCGCCGCTGCCGTCATCGGCCTTGGCAAGTGCCGGTGCCGGTACCGGTGCCGCCTTCTCCGCGGCCGGTGCCGAAGCGATACTGTCGAACAAGGCCTGAAGGTCGTCCGAGTCGACGTTGGCTTCCGATTTCTGCTTTTTTGTCATCTGCAGACTCCTGGTGTGTTGCGGTCACCACAGGGGTGCACCGTCATTACTTGGCCATCCGCTCGAAGATCTTCTCGAGCTTCTCGGACAAGGTGGCGGCCGTAAACGGCTTGACGATGTATCCGCTGGCGCCGGCTTGAGCCGCCGCGATGATGTTCTCCTTCTTGGCTTCGGCCGTGATCATCAGCACCGGCAGGTGCTTCAGACTGGGCGACTGGCGAATCCGCTGCAACAGGGTCAGGCCGTCCATGTTGGGCATGTTCCAGTCAGTGACGACGAAGTCGAAACCGCCTGCTTCCAGCTTCTGCAGGGCGACCGCGCCATCCTCGGCCTCGTCCACATTGGTAAAGCCCAGTTCCTTGAGCAGATTTCGGACAATGCGGCGCATGGTCGAGAAATCGTCGACGACCAGGAATTTCAATTTGGGATCGGACATCCTCTTCTCCGTTGTGATCCGATGATGACGCCCTTACACCTGCACCGCGCGGCTAAGCAACGGCCTGAGCGTGTCGGCAAGGACGTCGGCGTCGAATTTTGCCACGTATGCATCGACTCCGACCTGCTTTCCCATGGCCCGGTTGGCTTCCGACGAGAGCGACGAGTGCATGACGACCGGAATGCCGTTGAAGCGCGGATCGGACTTGATCTTGCGGGTCAGCACGTAGCCATCCATTTCCGGCATTTCGGCATCGACCAGGATGACGTCCACCTCTTCACTGACGTGGTGACCGGATTGCTTCGCGAAACTCGCCAGCGCCTCAAGACGGTTCCAGGCCTCCAAACCATTGAGCGCGTGCTTATGCTTGACGCCAAGTTTGTCGAGGACTTCGGCGATCTTGCGCCGGGCCACCGCCGAATCGTCGACAAAGAACACGTTCATGTCGTGTCCGCCTGCGATCGGTGCGATCGCGCCAACCACCGTGTCGCCGAAGGTGTTGGCGAGCACCGTCTCGACGTCGAGGATGGAAACCAGCGTTCCATTGGGCAGTTCGGTGATCGCTGTGATGTATGTATTGGTGTTGCCCGAGACGTTGTCGGGTGCGCGCACACGGTCCCACTCAACCCGGACGATGCGGTCGACATCCGCGACCAGAAAGCCCAGTGTGCGCTTGCTGTACTCGGTGACCATCATCGAGCCGCCGAGCGCATCGCCCGACCTGTCGAGACCCAGCACACGTGCCAGCGACAACACCGGGATGACGTTACCGCGCAACGAGATCAGCCCCTCCACGCCCTTGGGCATGTTGGGCGCACGGGTAATGAAGGGCGTAGCCGACACCTCTCTCACCTTGAACACGTTGATCCCGAAGACCTCGCTGGTACCGAGTGAGAACAGCAGGATTTCCATGCGGTTCGAGCCGGCGAGGCTGGTGCGGGCGTCGACGTTGCCGAACAGATCGCCTTCGTTTGCGTTCATTTGCAATGACATGTCCGTTCTCTCAATCCGTTGGAAAATCGTTCATTCCGACCTGATCAGTCGGCGCAGCGTCGCAGCAAGCCGCTGAGGCTCGAACTTGGGCACGTATTCGTCCACCCCGACCGACTTGCCCAGTTGCTGGTTCGACATGCCCGACAACGAGGAATGCATGACGACCGGAATACCCTCGAAAGCCGATTCGGACTTGATCGACTTGGTGAGGATGTAGCCGTCCATTTCCGGCATTTCCACATCGGTAAGCACCACACTGACGTAATCCCGCACACGCTTGCCGTTGGCCATCGCCTGGCGCGCGATCTGCTGTAAGGTCTCCCATGCGGCACGACCGTTGACCGCGCCACGATAGGGCACCTCCAGCATGTCCAGGGTGCGCTCGATCTGTTTTCGCGCAACCGACGAATCGTCAGCGAATACCACGAAGCGCTCTTCGCCCTCCAACGGATCGATGCCCTTGAACAGGAAATCTTCATCGTAGCGGGTGGTCTCCGACAGGACCTTCTCCACGTCCAGCATCATCACCAGCTTGTTGCCCGGCAACTCGGTGACTGCGGTCACCAGTCCCCCGAGATTCGCAGTGAGCATTTCCGGCGGTACCCGCATCTGCGACCAGTCGAGTCGCAGAATGGTATCCACCGCCTCCACCAGAAAGCCCTGGGTATGGCCGTTGTACTCGGTCACGATCATGATGCCGCGCGGCACCTCGGTCTGGATGCCGACATACTTGGCGAGATCGACGACCGGCACCAGTGCGCCGCGCAGGCTGACCATGCCCTCGACACAGGCGGGCATTTCCGGCGCAGCGGTGATCGTACCGGTGCGCATCACCTCCCGCACCTTGAACACGTTGATCCCGAATGTCTCGCGACGACCAGTCCGGTTATCCTCGCCGAGCGTGAACAACAGGATTTCCAATTTGTTGGTGCCGGCCAGGCGCGTGCGCGCATCGATGTTCTTCAGCAGTTCAGACATTTGTTTCTCCTGCAAGGCATTGCATTCTGGCCATGGTCAATCTTCATTCTAGACAGCGCCCTGAGACGCCTCATTTTGCCGCGCGGTACCGGGCGCATGCGTCCATTCACTATGCGCGATAGCCGATGCGGAATCCACCCCAGTGCCGTCCATTGACATATATCGGTGCGGAAATGTCGTGCATGATCTCGCCCGTGTCGCGTCGATAGGTCTGGATCAGGAACTGCAGTTCATGCGCACCACACTGTTTCCCGACCGGATCATCGAAAATCCGTTTGGTGCGATTGCCGACAAAATCCTTCTGGCGATCACCTGTCAGCGGCTGCGAAAAGCGGTTGTTGTGGGTCGGCACGTAACCGCGCACATCGCATCCGATCGCGTAAACGACGGACGGGTTCCGGTCGAGCATCGCTTCCTGCACCCGCGGAAACAGCTTATCGGTCAGGGCGTCGAAGCGGGTATGGAATTTTTGGGGGTCGGTGTTGGAAATCGGCTGATAGGATCGATCGAACAGAGCTTCCTCGGCAATTTGACCACTTGAAACCGCCACCGCGAGCAACTCGCCTATTTCCCGTGCAGCGTTGGTAACCAACTCCGGCATCTGCTCGTGCGCCTTGATTGCACGCTCGCCCTCCGCCCCCAGTTTGAATACCCGGTTGATCTCGTGCAGATTCTCCGCCAACCCTTCCAGCTGGCGCGCTTCGCCCAACGTGTGGGCGGCCCCCTCGGCGTTCCTCTCGGTCATGCCCATGATTTCGTGCACTCGACCGACGACCGCCTCCGACTCCCTGCTCTGTTGAGCAATCGCCACGGCAATACCGTCGACCTTGTCCATGGTTTCCTGCGCACCCTGGTTGATGCGCTCCAGCGATGCGGCAGCGTTGCGTGCGAGTTCCGCACCGGCCTTCGCCTGCTCGCTGTCGCGCCGGATTGAGTCGATGGCGCTGCGGGTGCCATCCTGGATCGCAACAATCATCCCGCCGATTTCGCTAGTGGCCGACGAGGTGCGCTCGGCCAGCGTTCGCCC
>JBKBMG010000002.1:0-39226 GCA_046295975.1 Rhodocyclaceae bacterium | reverse complement strand
ACAACCCCCCCCCCCTCTGGGGGGGGGGCCCGGGGGGGGCCGCCCCCCCCCCCGCCCCCCCCCCCCCCCCACCACCGCAAAGCCGCGTCCCTGTTCGCCTGCGCGTGCCGCCTCGATGGCAGCATTGAGGGCCAGGAGGTTGGTCTGATCGGCTATCTCGCGGATCACCTTGATGATCCCGTTGATGGCCTCAGAGCGCTCCCCGAGCTCGGAGATTCGCTTGGCCGACTCTTCCACCGAGCGAGCGATCTGCTCGATCTCCGCCGACGCCTGGGTCACGATGCGCGCCCCCTCGCGAGACAATGCCCGTGCTTCCTGCGCGTTTCGCGCAGTCTGCCCCGCATGCTCCGCCACCGAGCCGACACCGGCAGTCATCTGCTCTATCGAAGCCACCATGCGTTCCGAAACACCGCGTTGCTGTGTGGAACCTTCCGCCACCCGGCTCGCATCGCTGGACAACTTGTCTGCTGCCGCCGCCACCCGTCTGGCGTCGAAGATCACCTTGCCGACAATTCCCTGAAAACTCTCGATGAGCGCGTTGTAGGCACGCGCGCACCGGCCGATCTCCCCCCCCAGCGCGGGCACCCGCCGCGACAGGTCGCCATCGAACTGCGTCTTCTCGACGGTTTGCGAAAACACCGCGAGCGGACCCTGCACCATCGTGCGATAGGCTGCGATCACCACGACAGCGACCAAGGCGCCAACGGCCACATGACCCCCGACAATACCCGCTGTGATTCCTGAGCCGAGCGACGCGACGGCCAGCCCGCCCAACGCCACGATCACTCCCACCGCGATTCCGAACACCATGATCTGCATGATCACCCCTTCCCCTCTCCAGTCTTGTACCTTCCCGACCTGCGGTACTGGATCGCGCGCCTCCCCTCAAAGGCAACGCGGCATCGCCTGCCGGTCACTTCTTCCTGCCGACGCCGGAACACCGGATGGAGAAGCCGTAGTACTTGGTTATGACTATCGGCGAGCCCGTGCCGATCTTTAGCATTCACATCACAAAAAACCGTCACAGTCCCCCAGGTCCGCCGACCCGCCGCAGTATTCCGCTCGCGACCGCGGCGAGCGGCAGGACCTCCGCCGCCGCGCCCAGCAGCACCGCCTCCCGCGGCATGCCATACACCACGCAACTTTGTTCGTCCTGGGCAATCGTCCAGGCGCCCTTCTTGCGCATTTGCAGCAGACCTTCCGCGCCGTCTTTGCCCATGCCGGTGAGCAGCGCGCCGACCATGGGCACGGTCACCTGCTCGGCGGCCGAGCGGAACAAGACGTCCACCGCCGGGCGATGCCGGTTGACCGGTGGATCCTTGGCCAGCCGGCAGACGTAGCCCGAGGGCGTGCGCAGGATGCTCAAGTGGGAATGGCCCGGTGCGATATAGGCGGTACCCGGCAGGACGGCTTCGCCGTCCTCGGCCTGTTTCACCCTCATCGCGCTTAGACCGTCCAGGCGCTTGGCGAACGCCTCGGTAAACATCTCCGGCATGTGCTGGACGATGAGCACCGGCGGCGTACCTGCTGGCAAACCCTGCAGAACCGTCTTGATCGCTTCCGTGCCGCCGGTCGATGCACCGATGAAGATCAGCGAACGCAGCACCGGCCGCAGTCCGGCCGAGGCATGTGGAGTCTGACTAGATGCGGGCACGCTGGTACACGGTACGTCCCATGGGTTTGAACAACTCGGCCGCATGGAGAAAACTCTCCGAATGACCGGCAAACAGCGCGCCGTCCTCGCGCAGCATCGGAACAAAGCGCTTCAGTATCCCGTACTGCGTATTTTTATCGAAGTAAATCATCACGTTACGACAGAATATTGCATCGAACGGTCCGCGCACCGACCAGTTGGGTTCGAGCAGATTCAGGCTGCAGAACGAAATCAGGCGCTGCAACTCCGGGCGGACCCGATAACCGCCAGGATCTCCCGGCACGCCGCGCAGGAAATACTTCTGCAGATGGCTGGGGGTGAGGCCGTTGATCCGGTCTGAGGTATAGATGCCGGCGCGCGCCTCGCCAATGACCTTGGTGTTGATGTCGCTCGCAACGATCTTCACCGGTGGATTGAGCGTATTGAAGGCTTCACAAGCGGTGATCGCGATCGAGTACGGCTCTTCGCCCGTGGAGGCCGCACTGCACCAGATCTGGATCGGATGATCATTGCCAATCTTGCGCAGGCGGTCAGCGAGAATCTGAAAGTGATGCGCTTCGCGGAAGAACGAGGTGAGATTGGTCGTCAAGGCGTTGACGAAGGCCTCCCACTCGAAGCGGTCGCGCGGCAATTGGTCGAGATACTCACCGAACGTTGCGATGCGCTTCTCGCGAAGCCTGCGTGCGAGCCTTCCATACACCATGTCTTGCTTGGTCGGCGACAGCACGATGCCCGCATGATCGTGGATCATCTTCTTGATGCGTTCGAAGTCGGCCGCGGTGAATGCGAATTCCCGCCCGCCGCCCGCCGCAGCCTGGGCCGGCGCGATCGGACGGGCGCTGGTCAGTCCGGACAGGCCAGTCCGGGGCGGCAGGCCGCCCGGTCCATTGGAATTTCGTGACGTCATCGCTATAGCGAACCCCATTCATCGTCAAGCGCGCGCCCGCTGCGGGAACCGCCGACCTTGCTCAAGGGGCCGGGGCGCCTTCGTCCAGCCCGGGCCTGCGCCTTCATTGTCGCCGACATGGGGGGTTCTCGCACGGGTAAATCGTCACGTTCGAACGCATCCTGCCTCATTGATCCAGAAGACCTCACCAGCGCGATCAGATCGATCTGCGCCAACGCTGGATCGGACAGACTCCGCGCCAACAGCGACTGCTCATCCGCAGTCGCCTCAGCCAGGCATGCCACGCCGGCCGACAGCACCTCGACACCCCGCGATAGCCGCGACAGGCACGCCCGGTACTCGGTTGAGCGCCGCACATCGGTGGCACGAACGTTGACCATCCTCTGCAGCAGGCGCTCCAGATCGGCATACGCCTGGGCGAACGCCTGGGACGCTGGCCGTTGCCCGGTCGTCTCCGCGTCGCGTGCCACATTCGTACGCTGTGCGGCGAGTGCCAGATTGGCGGCGAACACGTCGGCGTCGGTGCGCAGTCCGGCGAGGCACTCGCGGGCGGCGTCGGCCAACGCCTCGAGTTCGTTCGGGTCGCTGTCTCCCTGCATGGAATCGACGGTGCGCAGGGCCTCGTCGATCTGCGCCAGCGAATCGCCCGCTTTCGTCAGCCACTGTTCGATACGGCCCTTGCCGCGCGACGCCGCCACACGCAACGCCGCCGGTGCGATCCGCTCCGAACGCAGTTCGGCCAAGCGCTCATCGGGGGCCAGCAGCCAAGCCGACAAGGCCTCGGCGTCGAGCACCAGACCGGTGCTCGGCCCGTTGGCAAATGCGAAGCTCAGCAGCTGCCACCCTGCAACACCGGCAGGCACGGTCACCACACGATCCGCTTCGACGGAATCGCTGCGCACCCGCTCGCAGGCCAGCGCAACACCGGCCTCCCCCTGCGACCCGACGATCACCATCACGCGGAACTCCTCGCCCGCGTCCGCGGCAACATCGTCCTGACCACCGAACACCCGCGATAGCGCCACCAACGGTACGAGGCGGTCGCCCACCCGCACTCCTCGCGAAAGATGTGTCGAACTTGCCGGAACGGCCAGCACATCGGTGTAGCGCAGCGCGTGCACCTCCAGAACAGACGCCGCCGGCAACCCCAGCCAGTGGTCACCGACGCCCATTTCAAGCACCGGAACCGCCCCCCCCCCACCCGACGGCCGCACGTTCGACGCGGCAGCGACAGTGTCGCTCGGACCACCCGCCTTGCCACCGTCGGTCACCAACGCTTTTGCAGGTGTGTTTGCAGGTGCATTCGCAGATGCTTCTCCCAGCACACGTTCAGCGGGCACCGGCGGACCGCCCGCTGCGTCGCGCGCGTGCTGGTGGTCGTGGTGGTCGAATTCAATCTGCAGGCTGCCGGGCTCGGCCAAATGGTCAAACAACTCCGACAGCACCGCGCGCGACAGGCTGGTATCGGCGGTGATCACCCACGCGCGCTCGCCCGCAGGGTCGGGCTCCTGCACCGCCACGACGCTTCCATGGGCGTTAAGGGTCTCGAGCAGGTGTTCTATGACAAGCTCCGAGCCCACCAGCATGCGCCCCACGCTAAAGCGCATCCGCGCCCGCGGCAGGCTGTTTCCCGTACTTGGCGCCGCCGCGGTGAGCACACCAGCATCCAATTCGGCACACATGCGGTCGATACGTTCGTCCGATGGCGTCTGTCGGCGCGCAAGCGATGCCACCGTCTGCCGTGCCAAGGCCAACCCATCCAGCCAACGCTCTGCAGCGGCCTGCCCGAACAGCGCCTCGTCTTCACGGACAACCACAAGGCGGCGTTCCAGACACCGAGCCAGGCGCGCCAGACGATCAAAACCCAAGGATGCCGCCGCGCCGTGCAGACCATGCACGCAGCGGTGCGCCTCGGCAAGATCTGCCTGGCTTACGACGCCCGACAACCCACGCATCAGAATCGACTCAGCAATGCCGATCAGCTCTTCACTCTCGGCGAAGAAGGCATCGTGAAGTCGTTCGGTGTCCAGGGGCATCGTCGCAATCGTCGGTGGCGGCCTCGAATTTAACGGCCCGCCAACGGCGGACTTTAGGATCCGTCGACGGTATCTGTGGTGGAGCGCACACCGAGGCCCCGATATCGGCACACCACACGGCGCCGGCGACGCAGGCTCAACCCGGCTGGCGTGCTCGCTGCTCAATGGAGTCACGCAAGGCATCAGGATCGAAGTCGCGCTCCGCATCAAGATCAACCTCGCCCGCGCTTTGGGTACGCAGCGCTTCCTCGGTACGTTTGTTCATGACGATGATGCTGATGCGCCGGTTGGACGGATCGAAAGGATCATCGGCATCGAACGGGATTGTCTCGGCGAGCCCGACCACACGGGCGACCTTGCCGCTTTCCAGCCCGCCGGCGATCAACTCCCGGCGTGACGCGTTGGCGCGGTTGCTCGACAACTCCCAGTTGGAGAAACCCCGTTCGCCGCCGGCAAAGGGTGCGGCGTCGGTGTGTCCCGACAAGCTGAGGCGGTTTTCCACGTCATTCAGCGCTCGGCCGATGGCGCGAAGAAGCGTGCGGGTATAGGGCTGCAGTTCGGCGCTGGCGCTGGCGAACATCGGCCGGTTCTGCTCATCGACGATCTGTATGCGCAGCCCCTCCGAGGTGATGTCCATCAGAATCTGGTTCTTGAACTGGCGCAGCAGCGGATCGGCCTCGATGATCGCCTCGATCTTGCCCTTGAGGTCAAGCAAGCGCCCCCGCTCGCGCATCTCCGCCTCGAACTCCGCCGTCCCGGTGAAACGCTCGCGCGCGGCGTCCAGCGCGAGACTGTCCCGCCCGCGCACCTCACCGCGCCGCACCTGTCCCGCCGTACGCGACAAGTCCTCGCCGCCACCTGGAATCACGCTGGAGCTGTCGCCCGTGCCGTCGCCACCCTGCATCGCAATCCGGAGCGGATTCTGAAAGTGGTCGGCAATGCCCTCCAGGTCGCCCTGGGCGGTCGAGCCGAGCAACCACATCAACAGGAAGAAGGCCATCATCGCCGTCACGAAGTCGGCGTAGGCGATCTTCCAGGCGCCGCCGTGATGTCCGCCGCCGCCCTTTTTGATGCGCTTGATGATGATGGGTTGCTGGGTATCGTCGCTCATGCCGTATCAGCCGCCTGCCTGGATTCGCTCGGAACGCTCACCCCTTGCGCGCCTTGATGTCGGCCTCGAGCTCCTGGAAGGTCGGGCGCTCGGTCGAGTACAACACCTTGCGGCCGAACTCCACCGCCACTTGAGGCGCATAACCGTTCATGCTGGCGAGCAGCACGACCTTGATGCACTGATAGATCTTGCCGCTTTCCTCAGCTCGCTGTTCGAGTTGGCCGGCAATCGGCTGGACGAACCCGTACGAAAGCAGAATGCCGAGAAAGGTGCCCACCAGCGCACCGCCAATCATTTTGCCGAGTACAGCCGGGGGCTGCCCCACCGAGCCCATCACGTTCACCACCCCCATGACGGCGACCACGATACCGAACGCCGGCAGGGCATCGCCGACCTTCGCAACGATGTGGGCCGGACCATGGGCTTCCTGATGATGGGTCTCGATCTCAATGTCCATCAGCGCCTCGATTTCGAAGGCATTGAGATTGCCGCCAACCATCATGCGCAGGTAGTCCGCCATGAACTCCACCGCATGATGGTCCGCCATCACGCTCGGATACTTGCCGAACACTGGGCTCGCCTCCGGGTTCTCGATGTCGTTCTCGATCGACATCAAGCCTTCCTTGCGCACCTTGGCCAGCAGTTCGTAGAGCAAGGCCAGTACATCCATGTACAAAGCCTTGTTGTAGGGCGACCCCTTGAGCGCACCGGGAAGCGCACCGAGCGTTGCCTTGATCGCCTTCGAGCCGTTGCCCGCGACGAAGCCGCCGATCATCAAACCGATGATCGCGACGTACTCCAGCGGCACCCACAGCGCCATCAGGCTACCGTGCATCGCGTACGTGCCGAGCGACGCGAGCAGCACGATCACGTATCCAATGAGGAGTAACACCTATCGAACCTCTCGAAAATCAAACCATGGTCGAACCGCGAAACCGTCCGTGCGTGGAACCTGGAAGAATGGTACAGATTATCGACCTGGCGGCCGGAAACTTGACGCAAAAAAAGACCGCCCAGGGCGGTCTTTTGTTCAGCCTGTCGAATGGCAACCCGGCAAACGACTCCGTTCAGAGGGCTACCGCCGCGCGGGTACTGCGGCGCGTCTTAGCCACCTGGTTGCCGGAGGCACGCGCGGATCCAGCCTTCTTGCCCTTGCCTGCCCGCGATGGCATGTTGCACAGGCCGCAGACATAGTCGGCATGCAAATCGTAGGTATGGGCGACGAAATCGCCACCACACTGCGAGCAGGCCGTCTGCTGCAGCAGATCGGCCTCGAAGAAACGCACCAGCGTCCAGGCCCGGGTGAGGCTCAGCACCGGCTCAAGGCTCTGTCCCTCGATGTGGTCCAGGTAGAGATGGTAGGCCTTGAGGATGGCACCCAAGCCCTTGAGTTCGGTCTGTTGTTCGAAAAACCGGAAGAACGCCATGAACAGCGAGGCATGGACGTTGGGCTGCCAGGCCATGAACCAGTCGGTGGAAAACGGCAACATGCCCTTGGGGGGCGACATGCCACGCACCTCCTTGTAGATCTTGAGCAGACGCTCGCGGCTGAGCCGGGTTTCGGCTTCCAGCATCTGCATGCGGGCCCCCAGGCTGACCATCTCGACCGCCAGACGAATCTCTTCGGCTTCCGCAACCACGCTCTTATTCTTCATCGTTCCCACCTTTTCTCAGTTGCTTGGGCGTACGCCCAGCCGCGACAATCGCCGCATGCAGGCCCGAGCTGGCCGCGTCCCGCCCATCTCCGGCCAGCAGGCCATTAAGGAACGCGTCGTCGAAACGGAAGGTCGGCAGCAACATCTGACTGCTCGCCATCCGCACCATGCGCGGCGCCGAAAGACCTTCAATAAAATCGGCCAGATCGGCGGCGATGCCCAGCTTGAACATCGCGGTCTCGCGGTCATCGCGAAGCATTTGCTGCGCAAGCATCAGGAACGCCAGATTCAGCTCCTTGATGTCTGCCTGGAAATCGCGACGTGTCATTTTCTGCAACATATCCGAGGCAATGGATTGAAACTTAAAGTAACTTCTGAAGAAAAGCAAATCCACTCGCCCGCAATGTGGTGAAAACATCACAGTTTTCGAGACTTCTCACCCGCCGGCGCCGGGATTGCGAACCCGTCGCACCGCCGATCAAGACGAAACATCGCCTTTCCCATCCCCGTGCCGGAGACCACACACGCATTCCCGACGCCGGTGCCTGCCGCTCTCGGTTACTCCCGCTGCACCGCTACGACACCGTCGCGGCCGCGCGCCTTGGCAAGATAGGCGCCGCGGTCGGCGACCTTGATCAAGGCCTCGGGTGTGCCTGTTCCGGGTTCGCAGGATGCGACACCGATGCTGACCGACAGCCGCACGGCGGCCCCCTCGACAGGGAGTTCGACCGCCCGTACCGCGTCACGCAATCGGTACGCGCACGTCAATGCCGCCTCCAGGGTGGTGCGGGGACAAATGGTCAGGAACTCGTCGCCACCGATACGGCAGATCACGTCCTGACCCCGCAGCGCGCCACGCAGGGCATCGGCGGCAGCCTTGAGCGCCAGGTCGCCGGCGTCATGGCCGTGACGGTCGTTGAAAGCCTTGAGCGCATCGAAGTCGATGACCATGCACGACAATGGCTCGCGTTCGCGCTCGGCCAGCATCCATTCCTGCAGCATGCGCTCATCGGCGTAACGGCGGTTGTAGAAACCGGTCAGCGCATCGGTGAGTGCCGCCTCGCTCAGGCGTCGGTTGCTGATCGACAGTTCGGCTGCGAAGCGCCTCAACTCCGCACGTTCGTGCTCCAGTTCGCCCTGCAGCGCGACCACTCGCAGCGCGGCCTGGAGGCGGGCGGCGAACACCGCCTCGCGCAGCGGCAAGCTGCAGTAGTCGTCCACCCCGGCCTCGAAGGCCTGGGCCATGGCCTCGTCCGACTCGCCTCGACCCGCAAGCAGTACGTACATGCGCTTGCCAACTCGCGTGCCGCGCAGCGAGCGGACGAAGTCCAGCCCGGCGTCGGCTTCCGGTGTCTCGTCGATGAGCAGCACGATCTGAGGCTGGCGCGACAATGCCAGTTCAAGACCAGTCGTCAGGTTGTCGACCCGCTGTGCCTCATGGCCGAGTGCGTCCAAATGCGTCGTCGCAACTTTGGTGGCGGCGTCGGCACTGCCCACCACCAGCACACATACCCCCCCGTTTGGCAGCTTGTCCGGTAAATGATCCGGATGACGGACGGACAACATCTCGACAAAGGCATCGGGTGTCGCGGACTGGGCTGCGTCGACCAAGCCCGCTGGTCCAACCTGACCGCTCGCAGCGGCCTGCGGTTCGTCGTCCAGGCGATCGAAATCCAGTACCGCGGCAGGCGGAAACCTGAGCGCCTCCAGCCACTCGGCCCACAACCGCGCAACACGATTGGCGTCCTCGATCAGGGTTTCGTGGGCAATATCCAGCCGCGCACCGGCCTGCAGAAGCAACGGCATGAGTTGCCTGCGCTGTTCATCGTCGCCGGCGGTGCAGATATCGGCGGCGCATCGCGCTGCGCTCAACTGCTTCACCAACTTGCGCAGGCGACTGCCATGCTCAAGCCCCTCCTCGTCGGGGCGATCGAAAAACCCCGCCAGACGTACAAAGATGTCGGGTAGCCCCCAGTCGGACAACATCGCCATGCCCAACTCGGCATGGGTCATGGCGAACGCCTCGCGTTCCATCGCAAGCACCTCGTCGGTACCGCTGTCGGCCGCACGCGCGATGATCTCGCCATACTCCTGGGGATAGATGGTCGCAAGCGCCAGTTCGCCAATGCGCGTCAGCAGCCCAAGACTGAACATCTCGTCGGCAGCAGCGGCCCGGCTACGCTGCGCGAACACCTGCATGGCCACGGCCAGCGCCAGCGAATATGACCAGAAGCGCTCGTACTCGAAACCGGCGCAGCGCCCCGAGCGATAGTCCGACAGCAACGAGAATCCCATCGCCATGGTGCGCACCGCTGGCAGGCCCAGCACCATCAGCGCCTCGTGAACCGAAGCCACCGGACGCCGGGTGTTCGCAATCAGGCCGTGGCCCGCATTGTTGAGGCGGCCAACGAAACCCGGATCGCCGCTGATCACGCGAGCGAGTTCGGCGATCGAGACCTCTGGCTGGCGTGTCAGGCTGATGATCGACAGCGCCACACCTCGTGGTGAGGGTAGTTCGCCCGAAAGCCTGAGCTGTTCGAATTTGCTGATGTCCATGAGGATCGCCCGGTTGGTTCGCACACTGACGCTCGGTGGTGCCGGATACTGTACTTTAATCGCACGACCAACCCGCGACCAAGCAGCGCGAGGCCGGGCTGGCGGATCACCTGCAGCACCCGTTGCCCGCCTATCAACATGACCACTATGCGGCCGTGCCACGGCGCCGTGGGGAGGCTGCTAAACTCCCCAGCGAAGACACCCTGGGGACCGGACACCGGTCAGCAGCCCTCCCGAACCGGCCAGAGTCCCCTCATACACCCTTTTTCGCTACCCGCCCCTGTCGTCTCACTTCGCCAGATGAATTACTGTGCTCAATGCGGCGCCCCCGTCGCCCTTAGAATTCCGCCGGGCGACAGCCTTCCCCGGCACGTTTGCGACCGCTGCGGCGCGATCCATTACCAGAACCCCAAACTGGTGGTCGGCGCGATTGCCGAATGGGAGGGGCGCATCCTGCTCTGCCGCCGCGGCATCGAGCCTCGCCACGGCCTGTGGACGCTGCCGGCGGGCTTCATGGAGAACGAGGAAACCACCGCCCAGGCCGCTGCCCGCGAGACCCTGGAGGAAGCCTGCGCCCGCATTGAGGTCGGCCCCATGTTCAGCCTGATCAACGTGCCCCACATCAGCCAGGTACACATCTTCTACCGGGCCACCCTGCTCAACCCGGACTTCGCGCCCGGCGAGGAATCGCTGGATGTCGGTTTGTTCGCCGAGCACGAGATTCCCTGGCCGGAAATGGCGTTTCGCACGGTCTCCATCAGTCTGCAGCGCTATTTCGCCGATCGCCAGGCAGGTCGCTTCGGCTTCCACGCCTGCGACCTCGCCCCCCCTCGTCCGGACCCGGCCTGAAGCGCTGCGACTTTCCCCGTAAGCCCCGGTACGCGCCGCTTTCGGGACACGCCAGGATTTGAGCGCGCCACACCTTGTGCAATACTCCAACGCTACCACCACGACCACGACTTTCCCGCGATGAGCCAACCTCACAGCGCCTCGCACGCCGCGCCGGCTCCCGGCGGCTTCCGACTTCAACTGGAAGGCATCAGCAAGGTGTACCCCGGCGTTGTCGCCAACCAGGACATCGATCTGGCAGTCCGCCCGGGTGAAATTCACGCGGTGCTGGGCGAAAACGGCGCCGGCAAATCGACGTTGATGAAGATCATCTACGGCGTCACGCGGCCAAGCGCCGGCCGCATCCTGTGGGAGGGGCAGGCGGTGGACGTAGCCAACCCGGCCCAGGCGCGCGCACTCGGCATCGGCATGGTGTTCCAGCATTTCTCCCTGTTCGAGACGCTGACGGTAGCCGAGAACGTCGCCCTGGCGATGCCCGACAAGCCATCGTTGGCAGAACTGTCGTCGCGCATTGCGCGCGTGTCGGAACACTATGGCCTGCCCGTGGATCCGCGTCGGCACGTGCACGCCTTGTCAGTGGGTGAGCGTCAGCGCGTCGAGATCGTGCGCTGTCTGCTGCAGCACCCTCGCCTCCTGATCATGGACGAACCGACCTCGGTCCTCACCCCGCAAGCGGTTCGCAAACTCTTCGAGACCCTGCGCCAGCTCGCGGTTGAGGGCTGTTCGATTCTGTACATCAGCCACAAGCTCGACGAGATCCAGGCCTTGTGCGACACCGCGACAGTGCTTCGGAGCGGACGGGTGAGCGGGCATTGCGTGCCCTCGCACGAGACGCCCGAATCGATGGCGCGGCTGATGATTGGCCGCGACCTGCCGGTGTGCGAACACGCCGCGCGCGCGCCGGGCGAAGTCCGGCTTCGGCTGGCCGGGCTGTCGCGCGCGGCCTCCGATCCGTTCGGCACCGACCTGCAAGATGTACACCTCGACGTACGCGCCGGTGAAATCGTCGGCATCGCCGGCGTGTCCGGTAACGGCCAGCAGGAGTTGCTGCGTGCCTTGTCGGGTGAGGCGCCGCTTGCGGAGAAGCATCCGTTGCAGATTCTCGGCGTTGAAGCCGGGCGCCTGCCACCGGCCCGGCGGCGCAAGCTGGGCATGGCCTTCGTGCCGGAGGAACGGCTGGGCCGCGGTGCGGTGCCTGGCCTGTCGCTGACCGACAATGCGATTCTCACCGCGGCGGCCAGCCAAGGGCTGAGCCGCCGCGGCTTTCTCGACTTCGCTCGCGCCCGCGCCTATGCGCAGCGCTGCATTGAGGCATTCAACGTCAAGTGCCCCGGCCCGCAGTCGCAGGCCAAGTCGCTATCGGGCGGCAATCTGCAGAAATTCATCATGGGGCGCGAAATCCTGCAGGCGCCCCGGCTGCTGGTCTGCGCCCAACCGACCTGGGGTGTGGACGTCGGCGCCGCCAGCTTCATCCGCCAGGCATTGATCGATCTGCGCGACCAGGGTGCGGCGGTGCTGGTGATATCGGAGGAACTCGAAGAATTGTTCGAAATCTGCGACCACATCGCGGTGATCGCCAAAGGGCGCCTCTCCCCCACCCGGCCGATCCGTGACACGTCGGTGGAAGAAATCGGCATGTGGATGAGCGGCCTGTGGCCCGGGGCCCCCGCTGCCGAAGCGGCACCGATGGAGGCCGTGAATGCGTGATTTTCCCATTCGCCTCCAGGCGCGTGCCGAGCCCTCGCGCACCATGTCCTATCTCTCGCCGCTGCTGGCAGTGGCGCTGACGCTGGTGGCGGGCATGGCGGTGTTCTCCGCGCTGGGCAAAAATCCGCTGGAAGGCTTCCGGCTTTTCTTCCTCAGTCCGTTTCGCGATCTCTACAGCTTCTCTGAACTGTTGCTCAAGGCCACGCCGCTGATGATGTGCGCCATCGGGCTGGCCATCGGCTTCCGGGCCAACGTCTGGAACATCGGTGCGGAAGGTCAGTTCATCCTCGGCGCCGTCGGTGCCACCGGGGTGGCGCTGTATTTCCAGGATTCGGACAGTGTGTGGTTGCTGCCGGCGATGGTCATTGCCGGCGCCGCCACCGGCGCCGCCTGGGCGGGCTTGCCGGCATTGCTCAAGACCCGCTTCAACGCCAACGAGATCCTGGTTTCGCTGATGCTGGTATACGTCGCCCAGCTGCTGGTGTCGTGGCTGGTGTTCGGCCCGTGGAAGGACCCGTACGGCTTCAACTTCCCCCAGACCGCGATGTTCGAGGACGCGGCCCTGCTGCCGATGCTGATCGAGGGTACGCGCCTCAACTTCGCCTTCGTGATCGCCCTGGGCATGCTGGCCGCCGGCTATGTGTTCATGAACCGCAGCTATCTCGGCTTCAAGATGCGGGTAGCCGGGGAAGCCGCCGACGCTGCCCGTTATGCCGGCTTCTCGGCCAGCCGCATGATCTGGATCGGGTTGCTGTGCGGCGGTGGCGCGGCCGGCGTCGCCGGCATGGCGGAAGTGGCCGGCCCCATGGGCCAGCTTACCGACAAGGTCAGCCTCGGTTACGGGTTTGCGGCGATCATCGTGGCCTTCGTCGGCCGCCTCAATGCGCTGGGAATTTTCTTCGCCAGCCTGCTGATGGCCTTGCTCTTCCTCGGCGGCGAGCAGGTTCAGCAGTACATGAACCTGCCCAGCTCGATCTCGATGGTGTTTCAGGGCCTGCTGCTGTTCTTCCTGCTGGGCTCGGACGTATTCATCCACTATCGCCTCGTCTTCGGGCGGGCACGCGCCTGAGGCACAAGCACATGGATGCCAACCTGGTCACCGCCATCCTGTTCGCCACCGTCGTGGCCGGTACGCCCCTCATCATCGTGGCCCTGGGGCTGCTGGTCAGCGAACGCGCGGGCGTGCTCAACCTGGGCGCCGAGGGCATGATGGCGATGGGCGCGGTGATCGCCTTCGCCGTCACCCACCACAGCGGCAACCCCTGGCTGGGAGCCGCCTCCGGCATGGCTGCGGGCATGTCGGTGGCGCTGCTGTTCGGTTTTCTGACGCTCACGCTGCAGGCCAACCAGGTCGCCTCCGGACTGGCACTGGCGATCTTCGGCGTCGGTTTGTCGGCCTTCATCGGCAAGCCCTACGAGGCAGTCGCGCTGCAGGCCGTACCACCGTTGCGCATTCCTTTCATCGCCGACATACCCGTCATCGGCGAAGCGCTCTACAACCAGCAGTTGATGGTGTACCTGTCGTGGGCATTGTTCTGGGCGGTGCTGTGGTTTCTATACCGCAGCCGGGCCGGACTGGTGCTGCGCTCGGTGGGCGAATCGCCCGCCTCGGCACATGCAATCGGCTATCCGGTGATCGCCATCCGCTACGCCGCGGTACTGTTCGGCGGAGCGATGGGCGGTCTGGGTGGCGCCTTCCTGTCAGTGTTCTATACCCCGATGTGGGTCGAGGGGCTGGTCGCCGGGCGTGGCTGGATTGCGCTGGCGCTGGTCGTGTTCGCCACCTGGCGGCCGCTGCGGGTGATGGTCGGCGCCTACCTCTTCGGCGGGGTGATGATCATGCAGTTGTTCATCCAGGGGTCCGGACTGCAACTCGATTTTCCGGCCCAGTTCCTGTCGTCACTGCCATACTGGGCAACCATCATCGTGCTGGTAGTGATCTCGCGCAACGCCAACTCGATTCGACTGAACTCCCCCGCCTCGCTCGGCAAACCTTACCGCCCCGAGGCCTGATGACCGTCCGCCGCAAACCTCAAGGAGAAACGCCCATGACCAATCGCCGCAACTTCATCACCTCGGCCGGCGCGCTGTCGCTGGCCGCTGCCCTGCCGCTGAGCGTACTCGCCCAGGAAGTGACCAAGATCGGCTTCGTCTATGTCAGCCCGATCGGTGACGCCGGCTGGACCTTTCAGCACGACGAGGCACGCAAGGAACTGGAAGCCTCACTGGGCGCAAAGGTCGAGACGCGCTTCGTCGAGAACGTTGCCGAGGGGGCCGACGCCGAGCGCGTCATCCGGGAATTCGCCTCCAGCGGCAGCAAGATCGTTTTCGCCACCAGTTTCGGCTACATGAACTACGTGGAACGCGTTGCCCGCCAGTTTCCCAATGTCACCTTCCTGCACGCCACCGGTTACAAGTCGGGCAAGAACTTCGGCAACTACAACGCGCGTTTCTACGAAGGCCGCTATCTCAACGGCGTCATCGCGGGGCGCATGACCCAGTCCAAGATCCTCGGCTACGTCGGCGCGTTCCCCATTCCCGAAGTGCTGCAAGGCATCAACGCTTTCACGCGCGGGGCGCAGAGCGTGAATCCGGACATCGAGGTACGGGTGATCTGGGTGAATAGCTGGTACGACCCGGGCAAGGAGCGCGAGGCGGCAATGACGCTGATCAGCCAGGGCGCGGACATCGTGACCCAGCACACCGACTCGACCGCCGTAGTGCAGGCGGCCGAGGAGCGCGGCGTGTACGCCTTTGGCTACCACTCCGACATGTCCAGGTACGGTCCCAAGGCACACCTGACCGCAACCACCCACCATTGGGGCGAGTTCTACATCCGCACGGTAAACGAGGTATTGGCAGGTACCTGGAAGCCCGAGAGCATCTGGGGCGGATTCCAGGAAGGCATGATCAAGCTCGCCCCGCTCAATCCGGTGATCCCGGACGCGGTGAAAGCCGAGGTTGCCGAACTCGAGGCCCAGCTCACCTCTGGCAGCTTCCACCCGTTCGCCGGTCCGGTCATCGATCAGAGCGGCACCGAGCGGCTGGCCGCCGGCTCGGTGATGGACGACGAGACGCTCGGCAAAATGGACTACTTCGTCCAGGGCGTGGCATCCCGTCTGCCGTCACGCTGACATCTTGTTCCAGTGGCACGGCGCCCACCCCGGGGCCGTGCCATCCGTCGCACCCGTCCCACGCTCACGCCCGCCATCAGTAGTCACCAACTCGCTGCTGCATCCTCTCCGCAACGCCCCGTTCCCTGCCTTCACCTGATCACCGCCCCCACCCCGGGCAACGGCCTGTTACCCCGTCTGCCTTGCCCGTATCGATTCACATCGCACCGAGACTTCTGCAACACGCACGGACTAAAGTCCCTGCTATTACTTCCGATATAGACGCCAGTCCCGCAGAACGTTTTCGGAGTCCGAAATGAGAACCATCAAAACCATGATCGTCGCGCTGATGCTCGCCGTGCTCGCCCTGACGACGATCGTCCTGTCCAGCGTGTCCATGCTGCAACTGCGCAGCCAGTTGCTGAGCTCGCTGGAATCCTCCACGCGCTTGGCCGCCACCAGCTACGGCGGGCAGATCGCGGAGTGGGTGGATACGCGTCGGCGCATGGTCGAGGCCATGGTGCCCATCGTGCTCACCCCCGAGCCGATCCCCTATTTCCAGCGCGCTGCCGAAGGACTTGGGCTGGATCTGGTCTACGCCGGCTACGCCGACAAGCGCACCTTCTTCTCCACCCCGCAGAACCTGCCGCCCACGTACGACCCGACCGCCCGTCCCTGGTATCAGGACGCGGTGGCCAAGGGTGGCACCATCATCACCGCCCCCTATGCGGATGCCTCCAGTGGCGACCTGATCATCAGCTTTGCTACGCCCGTGCGCCAGGGTGGAACCGTTGCGGCAGTCGCGGCCGCCGACGTGTCGATTCGCAATGTGGTCAACAGTGTGCTGTCGGTGCGCCTGGAGGGTGACGGCTACGCCATGCTGGTATCGCGCGACGGCAAGATCATCGCGCACCCGGACGCCTCGCTCACACTCAAGGACTTGTCCGCTGTTTCGCGTACGCTGGACGACAACGTTGCGCGCCTGGGCAGCGCGCCGCCGGCATCGATCGAAGCCTTGGTAAGCGACAAACCGAGCTACGTCACCTGGCAACCGATCACCGGCACCGACTGGTCGCTGATCCTGGTGATCGATCAGAACGTCGTCAGCAAACCGCTGAACACCCTCCTGTTCAAGACCATCGGGGTGGTCGTACTGGTGGCACTGATCGTGGGCGGCGTGGCCATCCTGCTGCTGCAACGCATTCTTGGCGGCCTCTCCAAGGTCCGTGATGCAATGCGGACCATCGCCGGCGGCGCGGGCGACCTCACCCGCCGGATCGACGTCGAAGGCCGCAACGAGGTGGGCGAGACTGCTGCAGCCTTCAACGATTTCATTGGCGGCTTGCGCACCACCTTCGGCGCGCTGAACGCCGACGCAGCAGTCCTGGTGGACGGCGTCAAGCAACTCGATCAACGCATCGACAGCGTCGCGCGCGACTCTCAGGCACTCGCCGACATTTCCAGCAGCAACGCCGCCAGCATCGAGGAGATCACCGTCAGCATCGCGCACATTGCCGACAACACCGCAGACGCCGAAAAGCTGGCTGGCGAAACCGGCCAACTCACCCGCCAGACCGCCGACCAGGTGACCTCGATCGCCGCGGAGATCGCCGCCTCGGCCAACCAGGTGCGGGAAATGGCCGATCTGCTGGGCGGGCTGGCCAAGCGCTCCACCGAGATCGAGAGCATCGTCAGCGTGATTCGCGAGATCGCCGACCAGACCAACCTGCTGGCCCTCAACGCCGCCATCGAAGCCGCGCGTGCCGGCGAACAGGGGCGTGGCTTTGCGGTGGTCGCGGACGAGGTGCGCAAGCTCGCCGAGCGAACCGGTTCGGCCACGCTGGAGATCTCCGGCAAGCTCGGCACCATCCGCAAGGAAACCGACGGCGCGGTGACCAAGATGCACACCACCGTGGAAACGGTCGAACACAGCGTTTCGCGCAGCGAGGAAGCAACCCAGCTGGTCGAGGCTATCCGCAGCAAGATCGCCGCGGTGTCCGGGCGGATGTCGGAAATCGCCCTGTCGGTGTCGGAGCAGCGCAGCGCCACGACCGCCATGGCTCAGAGCACCGAGGGCATCAGCTCGCGGGTGTACGAGACCGACGCCGCCATCCAGGCCACGCGCGACACCCTGCGCAGCCTGCTGGACACCGCCGGACGCACCGACGCGCTGCTGGGCCGCTTCAAGACCTGACATCCGAAAACGATCGCCGCTCCCGACATCCAATCGCCCCACCTGGTCTTCTTCGATCCGGAGAACATGCATGGCACCGACCACCGAGCTCAGCCCCCGCTGGGGGCACCTCGCCAATCGCATTCTCGCCGTGGCCGGCGTGGCCATCGGCCTCGGTTTCGCGACCATGATCGGTTTGATCGCGAAGCAGAGCTACGACGCGGCCGTAAAGCAGGGCTACGCGCTCGCAGCCGAACAGGCGGGGCGCTTCGCCGACCGTGTGGAAGCCGCGCTGGAGGTCGGCTTCGCCACGCCACGCAGCCTCGCCTCCAGCGTGATGGGATTGCGCCGCGCCAACGCGGCGAATCGCGAAGTGATCGATGTGATGCTGCTGAACAGCCTCGACAATGCGCGCGGCGTGATCGGCATGTGGATGCTGTGGGAGCCGGACGCGCTGGACGGGCGCGACGACGACTTCCGCCTCGATTGGCCGCGCCACGATCCAACCGGACGCTATGCCCCTTATCTGACAACTGGCGCGGATGGCAAGGCGGTCATGGATGTGATGATGAGCAGTGACCGGGTGGAGCGTTTCCCCGACTGGCGCGATCGTCCGGGCGACTATGTGCCGGACTACGAAAAACCGGGCTGGGGCGATTTCTATTACGTTCCCAAATCGCGCGGTCGCGACACCATCACCGAGCCCTTCTTCTACGAGGTTCAGGGCAAGAAGGTCCTGGAAAGCTCACTCGCGGTCGTCATCAAGGAGAACGGACGAATGCTCGGCATCGCCGCGGTCGACCTCGCGCTGGACGACTTGCAGAAGGAATTCGGTGGCATGCGCATGCACGAGACGGGCTACGTGCGCCTGGTTTCCGAGGGCGGCATGTACGTGGTGCATCCCGAGGCCACCCGGGTCGGGCAAACCGTCGACTCGGTCGATCCATTGTCCACCCGCGTTGCCAGCATCGCGCGCGGCGAACGCTTCACATACGAGGACGGCGGCTTCACCCATTTCTTCTACCCCATCGCGGTGGCGGACACCGGCCAGTTCTGGTCGGCGGGGGTGAGCGTGCCCACCGCCGCGATCACCGCCAGCGCCAGCGCCCAGCGCAACACCGCAATCGTGATCGGGGGGGTGGCGCTGGTCCTGATTCTGGCGGTACTCGCGGTACTGGTCCGCACCCTGACCCGCCCTCTCAACAACTTGGCCCAGACCATGGAGCAGCTTGCGTCCGGCAAAGGCGATCTCACGATCCGCATCGAGGTTGCCAACCGCGACGAAATCGGACGCACCGCCACGGCCTTCAATCGCTTCATCGACAGCCTGCGCGAAATGTTCATCGACGTACGCGAACAAAGCCTGGCGGTGGCCCGCTCGGCCACCGGCCTTACGGACTCCGCCAGGGAGGTGGAGCAGGCCTCCACTCGTCAGTCCGACGCCGCCAGTGCCACCGCTGCGGGCGTCGAGCAAGTGACCGTCAGCATCCATCACATCGCCGACACCGCCACTCATGCATCGGAGCTCGCCCACGACGCCGGCAGCGCCACCGAGCAAAGCGTTGCAACGGTGGAGCGAGTCACCGACGAGATCCAACGCATGACCGAGAGCATGCACGCCCTCGCGGCGCGCATGGACGGACTTGGCAAGCGCTCCGGAGAGGTCGCCTCCATCGTCGGCGTGATCAAGGAAATCGCCGATCAGACGAATCTTCTGGCGCTCAACGCCGCCATCGAGGCCGCCCGCGCCGGCGAACAAGGCCGCGGCTTCGCGGTGGTGGCGGACGAAGTCCGCAAGCTTGCCGCACGCAGTTCGGAAGCCACGGTTGAAATCGGCCGCATCGTCGGCGCGATCGCGTCCGAGACGGCCGACGCGGTGGCCGACGTCAATCAAGCCGCCGAGCGGGTAAGCGTCAGCGTGGCCATTGCCGGCGAAGCCAACAACGCCATGCGCAGCGTAAGCGAGAAGAGCCGCACCCTGGTCGAGAACATCGGCGACATCGCCGCCGCCACACGCGAGCAATCCAGCGCCACCACTGAGATCGCACAAAACGTCGAGCGCATCAGCACAATGGCCCAATCCAACAGCGAAATCGCGCAGACGGTACGCGACTCAGTCGATCGCCTGCGCGAACTCGCCGGCAAGCTCGAACGCCTGGTCGGCAACTTCAGGCTCTGACTGGGCGGGGCGCACGCCGTCGGCACGCGCCCCGCCCAGTCAGACAACGTGCTGCATGCGGATCAGTCGGGCACGTTCACCGCGTTGCCGGCGATACCGATACGATCCAGGGCCGGCGTGTCGAAGCGGATCGACGGTAGATCGTCGCGGCTGATCGCCGCACCGCTGCGAGGCGTCGCCCGCACCACCTGGCTCGGCGGCAAGGCCCGGCCGGCGGTGAGGTGCTCGTACATCCAGTCCATCGCCTCGGTGAAGTAGTAGTGCAGCGGTACGTAGCGGCCGTCGAAACCGAGCAAGGGCCCGAAGGCGATGAAGCCGTCGAAGTGCTGGGCGTTGGTGACCTCGACGTAGCGCAGCCTTGAGGCATTGCCCTCCACCGCCGCATTCCGGCCGAGGTACGCACGTCCCGCATGGTTCGGCGGAATCAGCGCATCGTTGCGGCCTGCCACGATGATCGCCGGCTTGCCGCGCAGGTTTGCGGTGTGCTGCACCTCTGCGACGCCGCTGCGTACCCGGTCGGACATCGACTTCATCGTTCCGGTCAGCACCTGGCCGGTAACCGGATCGCTACCGGTTGCCAGCGCTCGAATGCACAAGGCCCCGTCCAGCGCGAAATCGGCCAGGCCGGTCGACGGCGATACGGCCAGGAAGTCCAGGCGCGGACCACCCACCGACCCGTTGTAGACCACGTTCACGCCCGAGGTCGGCGGCACGCCGTTACCGGTTGCGAAAATGCCCGCCTGCAACACCGGGTTCTGGGCCACCACCGCCCCACTCGCATCCGTGTTTGCAAAGCTGAAACCACAAACGTTGTCGGTGACCGCGAAGCGGCCGAAGGCATTCACATAAGTCACCGCGATGGAATTCGTGGCAAAGCGGAAGTGCGACTGGTGCAGAAAGTTGTGCTCGGCCTGCCAGCCATACCCATTGAGACGCGCCAGCGCTTCATCCGCCTGGGCGGAGAGCGTGCTGGCATTGAGCAAGCCTTTCTGGCGCAACGCGGCACAGCGGTTCTCCGCCGCGCTCGTAAACGCGGCCGGCCAGAATGCCGCACTCAGCGACAGCCCGGCATGCTGCGACAGCACGGCGCACGGCTGATAGAGATTGGCGTAGCTGAAGTAGTCCATCAAGGGCTTCCCAACGGTCGCCGCAGCCACACCGCCCTGGCGGATCACCAGATTGCCGATATCGCGCGGCTGGACGTTGGGTTCGGACACCGCGACGCCGTCGATCAAGCCTTCGGTATCGAGCTCCGCCGCCGCCAGTGCCGCCCCGGCGCCATTGGATACCGAAGAGGCGATCACCGTGGTGTTCTCCGGACGGATCTCCTTGCGCCGCTGGCCGCCAGAGGTCGTGCCGGCATATTGCTCGTTGAGCACATAGAAGGCGAAGCGCACCGCATCCAGGGTATTCCGCCCCCAGTCTTTCTCCGGATTCTGCTGGGAATGCGCGTGCTTGTAGGCCACTCGATCCGGATGGGCGGCGTTGAACACGGCAAGATCCGCGGCGCTGACGTTCGCGCGGAAGACCCTGGCCGCGGTGCTGCCACCCGATACGATACGCCCGTCGATCGCCACCACGCGGTCGGCCATCAGGTCATGCAAACCGTTGCCGGTGCCCTTGTCGGTGTAGGCCACCGCGCACCCGCGCTTGAGGCCCCACTCGCCCGCCGTGCCAATGGCCCCGTACACACCGCGCGAACCAGACGAGGTGCCGGTCACGATGCACGGCCTGGACTTGTCGAAGCTGTCCGGCACCTGCACCATCATCGTGACGTTGCGACGTCCGCTGCCGTCATCTGCAACCGCGATGTACTCGGTGCCCGCGACCTTGCCTTCGCCCAGCGTCGGATTGCCGTCTCGATCCACGTTGGGGCCGAACAGGCTGCCGAATCCACCGCTGGCGGTGTAGTCCACCAGCGCACGATAGTTGGTATGGATCGCGTTGCGCCTGAGTTCGGCCACCGTCGGATTGGACGGATCGGCAAACGCGGGGGCTGCCCCCATCAGGCCAGTGGTACCCAGCCCGCCCGTCAGCAAATCGTCGGCATCGCCAGTGTAGTGGATGCGCGAGACCTCCCCGGCAATGAAACTGGGCTTGAGGTTGATCTCCTCGTTGCTGTCGCTTCCACCGCAGCCCTGCAACAGCGCCAGTGCGCCTATCGCGATGCCGATACCGGACGCTGTGCGCCCTTTTTTGTATGTCATGACGAGTCTCCATCCTCGGGCGCAGTCTTGCGCCATGGTTGTGGTTATCACGGGACTGACTGCCGCGCCCTCGAAGGTGCTGCGGGCGGCACCGTCCGCCCCGCGTGATGCAGAAACCATGCCAATGACCGGCGCCCCGGCACGGCTGCCGCAACACCCGGATTGTCGCTGATCGCGGCAGAAGCCGCATTCATCGGTATTCTCCACGGTGGGACAACAACCTCCGCAGAAGAGGATGTAGTGCTTATTTTTCAGCGACCTGCGCGCCGATGATGGGCGTCCACGTTTCGAGACGTTCTCATTTGTGAGACACTCGCGTTCGCGCCCCGCTCGCCCCCGAATGCCCGCACGCACGCACGCCCGCACACCTATCCCGCCTATCCCAGGGTCCGCCATGAACATGCGTCATCCCGATTTCGATTACGCCGCCATCCGCAGTCAGGCTATGCACTCCTTGTTCGCCACCCTGGACAGTCTTTGCGAAGGCACCCTGGTGGTCGACGCGAATGCACGGATCGTGTGGATGAACGACCGCTACGCGCTGCGTTTCGGGCTGACCTCCTCCGTACAGGCCATCGGGCGGGATGTCGAATCGGTGATTCCGAACTCCATGATGCGTGAGGTCGTGCGCAGCGGCCAGCCCATATTGCTCGATATCCTCGAGGCCAGCGGCGAGAGCTTCGTGGTCACCCGCATCCCGCTCAAGGACGATGCCGGCACCGTGATCGGTGCGGTGGGCTTCGCGCTTTTCGACAACGTCCTGCCGCTCAAGGCGTTCTACTCCCGGCTTGGCCGCATGCAGCAAGAACTCGCGCAGACGCGCAAGCGCCTGGCCGAGGAGCGGCGCACCCGCTATACCTTCTCCAACTTCATCGGCAGCAGCGCCGCCACGATGGAAGTGAAACGCCAGGCACGCCGTGCCGCAACGCTCGATGCACCGGTACTGCTGCTGGGCGAAACCGGCACCGGCAAGGAGCTCATCGCCCAGGCCATACACGCCGCATCGCCACGCGCGGGCAAGCCTTTCATCGCGGTCAACGTGGCCGCCATACCCGAAAATCTGCTCGAGACCGAGTTCTTCGGCGCCGCCCCTGGCGCCTACACCGGTGCAGATCGCAAGGGGCGCCTGGGCAAATTTCAGCTCGCCGATGGCGGAACGCTGTTCCTCGACGAAATCGGCGACATGCCGCCCGGCCTGCAGGTCAAGCTGCTACGCGCCTTGCAGGAGCAGGAAGTGGAGCCGGTCGGCTCCGATCGCGTGCTCAAGATCGATGTACGCATCATTGCCGCGACCAGCGTCGATCTTGCCCAGAAACTCGCCAGTGGCGGATTCCGCGCCGACCTCTACTACCGCCTGGCGGTACTGCCGCTCACCCTGCCGCCACTGCGCGAACGCCTGCCCGACCTGGAGATGCTGTGCGAAGCGCTGCTGGAGGACATTGCCCGCCAGCACGGCCTGCCCCAGCGCGAGCTCGACCCGTCGGCCCTCGCGCTCTTCCGTCGCTGTCGCTGGCCCGGCAACATACGCGAGTTGCGCAACACGCTCGAACAGGCCGCGATGCTCACCGACAATCCGCGTCTGACGGAACGGGATTTCGCCCAGATCCTCACGCCCAGCCCGGTGGAAGCGGCACGCCCCGCGACCACGCTGCGCAGCTGGGACGACGCGATGACCGATTTCGAACGGCGGTTGATCAGCGAAGCGCTCGCGCATTGCGGCGGGCGCGTCACCGAGGCCGCCCGCCAGTTGCGGATCGGTCGCGCGACGCTGTACAAGAAGATGGCCGCGCTGGGACTCTCGTCCACAAGTTGAGACTCGTCTCTAATTCGAGACGACGCCACTACCCCCCTCGAAGCTCAGCCCCCCCCTCGAAGCTCAGCCCCCTCCGTCGATGAAGCGTGGCCGCGTCGGCGCATGAACCGGTAGCCCGCCGCGTCCCACGCATCCACCTGCGACCGACGAGATCCTGCCCGCTTTCCGGTCACTTTCCCGGCATCGCGCAGCCACCTCCAGGGAAGCTCTGACCAAATCCGTTCGCCCTGAGCCCTCCGGCTGCGCTCAGCACAGGCTTGTCGAAGGGCATGCCCAGAAAAATCAAGTGCTTCGACTGACTCAGCCCGAACGGTGGGGAATAAATCCGTGCCTCCCTGGAGCGCGTCCATTCCCGGAGACTGCCGCCCGCCCGTTGCGGCCGCCCCCAAGCGCCGCGCCGCCGCCGCCTACTTCGCACGCGGCCAGTATTCATGCGGGTTTCGTCCTCGCGCCTCACCGTTCGTGTGGCCCGCCTGGGCACTTTCCCGTGGCTGGCACGGCTTGTGCATCATCCCGCAGCGAAGAGTGGGCCATGGACCCACCCCACCAAACCGGAGGAGACTGATGCGAGAAGCCCTGAGCATTCCGAGCGCCGCCTTGCGGCCCACCCGCGCGACCAGCCGGATCGGTCGCCCCGAGCGCAGCGCTCGACTTGATTCCCCCCCCGCCTGCAGTCCATCCTCCACAACCGTCCTGGCGCCCCCGTCAGGTACCGCTCCCTCGCCGTCCTTTCTCCGTCCCGTCCGCTCCAATCGGTCGGCTGGCGTGCCAGAGGTCCGCGTTCAGGCCCCTACGCGTCACGCCACACACGCCCCCATCGACCTTGCCGACCCGCCGCACGGTCACCTGTCGCTGGTGCCGCCGCCCACGCCGTGGCGCTTCGATCATGCACGGATCATCGCCGACTTCACTACCACCTCTGACGATCTGCATCGCCGCCTGGTAACGGTCGCGGGCCTGCTCGCCCCACGCATCTCGCTCGAGCACTGCGCCGGCGACGCCCCATGCAGCCAGCCGACCGACGCCCTCCCGGCCGACATGATGATTCTGCTCGAGGGACTGTCACGTCGCCTCGGGCTGTCGCCAGAACACTGCCGTATCGCCACCCATGCGTTTCCCGCGGGTGTGGATCTGGGGGTCGAGTCCTGCGTGCTCGTGCTGGGCTGTCCAGCCGGCATCCACGACGACGCACCACCGGAGGTTCCGGCTGCCCGACGCTGCTCGGTGGTGCGCCTGCACGACCGGCTCGACTGGTAATCGCACGCCCGGCATCGCCCACATCGTGGCAGCACGCCGGCGCAAACGCCGTGCGCGCGCAAGCCGCATCAATTTGCCGACCACGCCTAGCGTACCCGGAGAATCTCCATGGCTCCTGTCAAACACCCCATTCTCAGCGGCGCGGAATTGCCCCGACGCAGCAAGATCGTCACCGCCGCCGAGGCCGTGAACCTCATCCATGCCGGCGATACCGTCGCCACCGGCGGCTTTGTCGGCATCGGATTTGCCGAGGCCATCGCCTGCGCACTCGAGGCGCGTTTTCTGGCGTCCGAGCCCTCGCCATTCGGCCGGCCATCGGACCTGACCCTCGTGTACGCCGCCGGGCAGGGGGACGGCAAACTGCGCGGGCTGAATCATCTCGGCCACCCTGGGCTGGTGAAACGGGTCATCGGTGGTCACTGGGGGCTGGTGCCGCGGCTGCAGGCGCTCGCAGTGGACGACCTTATCGAGGCCTACAACCTCCCCCAGGGTGTCATTACCCACCTCTTCCGTGACATCGCCGCCGGCAAGCCGGGCACGCTCACTCGTGTCGGGCTGGGCACCTTCGTCGACCCACGCCACGGTGGCGGCAGGATCAACACCCGCACCCGCGAAGAGCTTGTCAGCCTGATCGAGATCGGCGGCGAGGAATACCTGTTCTACAAAGCGTTTCCGATCAACGTCGGCATCATCCGCGGCACCACCGCCGACCCCGACGGCAACGTCACCATGGAGAAGGAGGCCCTCACCCTCGAGGCGCTCGCCATTGCGATGGCCGCCCACAACTCCGGCGGCATCGTGATCGTGCAGGTCGAGCGCATCGCCGAGCGCGGCAGCCTCAACCCCCGCCAGGTCAAGATCCCCGGTGTGCTCGTTGATTGCGTGGTGGTGGCGGAAGACCCGACCCACCACATGCAGACCTTCTCCGACCACTACAACCCGGCGTTCTCCGGCGAGATCCGCATTCCCGCCTCGTCGCTGCCGACCATGCCGATGAGTGAACGCAAGATCATCGCCCGCCGGGCCGCCTTCGAACTGGCCGCCAACAGCGTGGTGAACCTCGGTATCGGCATGCCTGAAGGCGTGGCCTCGGTCGCAGCGGAGGAGAAGGTCATCGACCTCCTCACACTCACCGCCGAACCCGGCGTGATTGGTGGCATTCCAGCCTCCGGCATGAACTTCGGCGCCGCCATCAACACCGACGCAATCATCGACCAACCCTATCAGTTCGACTTCTACGACGGTGGCGGTCTGGACATCGCCTTCCTCGGACTGGCCCAGGCCGACCGTGCGGGCAATCTCAACGTGTCGCGCTTCGGCCCGCGGTTGGCGGGAGCCGGTGGCTTCATCAACATCAGCCAGAACGCACGCAAGGTCGTGTTCGTAGGCAGCTTCACCACCGGCGGTCTGGAAGTGGAAATCGAATCGGGCCGACTGCGCATTGTCCGCGAGGGCGAAGCACAGAAATTTGTCGAAGAAGTCGAGCAGCGCACCTTCAGCGGCGACTACGCACGACACCGCGGCCAGCCCGTGCTCTATGTCACCGAACGCTGTGTGTTCCGTCTCGGCGAAAGCGGCATCGAACTGATCGAGATCGCACCCGGCATCGATCTCGAGCGCGACGTGCTCGCTCACATGGCCTTCCGCCCGCGCATCAGCCCCGATCTGTGCCTGATGGATGCGCGCATCTTCAGCGACGAACCAATGGGGTTGCGCACCGCCCTGCTGTCGCTGCCGCTGGAGCAGCGCCTCAGCTATGACCCGGAGCAGGTCTTGTTCTTCGTGAACTTCGAGGGGCTGGCGATCCGCGACCAGAACCAGATCGACGACATCCGGCGCATCATCGACGCCCGTCTGGGCCACCTCGGGCATCGGGTCGCGGCAATCGTCAATTACGACAATTTCTCCATCACCCCGGAACTACTCGATCCGTACGTCGAAACCGTCAGAGACATCGTCAATCGCTACTACAGCAACGTCACCCGCTATACCACCAGCACCTTTCTGCGCGCCAAGCTGGGCGACGCCCTGAGTGCGCGGGAACTCGCACCGCATATCTACGCAAGCCCGGAAACCGCACTGGCACAGCTGCGTGCACTGCATCCCGAGGCCGGGCGCTGAAGCGCACGGGCACTTCGACCAGGCCTTCCTCCTCGCCGCACATCCCGCCCCGGGGTGTGCGGCTTCTTTTGTCCTGACGTCAGCGAACCGCCAGGCACCGGAATCCCGATGTACTGGAAAACGCCGTTTTTCCCGCGTCGCAACAGGGCAATGTCAGCATTTTTTACACTTTGTTGCAGCACACCTCCGAAACTCGCCTGTGTGCCATGTGCTCAAACGACTATCTCTCTGTATTTGCGAGAAAATCATGCACACACACACGTTTGGCAAGATTCGTGCTAGTTCCGCTCAAAGCGTTCGAGGCAGCGCGGCCCGACAAAGCCAGATCTGCTATCTGACAAGAACGGACGCGCCCGGAACGGCCGATTCCCCCCGCAGGCGGCCGCTTCGCCAACACGAGGTGGAAGTGATCGCTCCGAACCACAACGATCTGCGCATCGATCTCGCCATGCGCCAATTCATCGGCGACATCCTCCGTTACCTCGCCGATGGCGGCGACCACGCGAACGCGCGGATGAACATGATCGAGCGCGGCGTCCCGCTCGATGTCCAGCAACGCGTGCTGGACGGCAAGGCCACCTACCACTGATCCCTAGCAGTCTGCCGGGCCGGCCCATCACCCCGCGCATCAACCAAGAAGCCGGCTCGCGCACCATTCCTTGAACAAACGAATCTTCGCCCACGTCGATTTGTGTCTGGCGTTCACAAGGTAGTACTTCAAGTCCGAGCGAGCCACCAGCTCGAACGGCGCCACCAGCCGCCCCGAACGCAAATCCTGTTCCACATACACACGCTGCGCGATCGCCACCCCCAGCCCGTCGGCCGCGGCCTGATAGGCCAATGCGGCATTGGCAAACTTCGGTCCGGCCAGTGGATCCAGCGCCAGACCGGCCGCGCTCAGCCAGATGCCCCAGGTTTCGGGGCGAATCATCGAGTGCAGCCGCGGCAGACCGTCGAGATCCTCGGGGCGGTGCAGCGCGGCCGCCGTTTCCGGACTGCACACCGGCGTGAAGGCATCCTGGAACAACAGCAGCGCGTCCTCATGCTCGGGCGGCGTGGGCCGGATGCGCGCCGCCAGATCGACATCGTCCAGGTCGCTCTGCTCGGCGATCGCCGTGGTGTTGACCTCCACTTCGATGTGCGGATAGCGGCCGATGAAATCGCCAAGACCGGGCACCAACCAACGGATTGCGAGCGTCGGTGCGAGCCTCAGCCGCAGATGGGTGGGGGCGGCGCTCGAGCGTACCTCGATCACGGCGCGCTCCAGTTGCTCGAACACCTGCTCCAGCCGTTCGGAAAGCCGCCGCCCTTCCGCGGTCAGTACCAGCCGGCGACCTTCGCGCTCGAATACCGGCAAACCAATCCACTGCTCGAACTGTCGCAATTGCTGACTCACCGCGCCGGGCGTCACGCACAACTCCTCGGCCGCACGGGCGACGGCACCATGACGGGCAACCGACTCGAAGGCGCGGATCGCATTCATCGGCATTCGGGCTCGGCTCATCGAACTACCCCCATCGATCCAGATAATTTAGAAAATCTATTCATTTGAACAGAAAAACTCGCTGGCGGCACGGTCCGGTCCACGTCTAGGATGCAGGACGGTCGGTGAAGCCTGAACCATCATGCGGGGTTTGGGGCTAAGGACGGACAGCGCTGGGGCGCAGGATGCCCTCTGGCGCTACGCCTGCAAGCCGTAATCATCAGAATAACTATACGGGTATCTTGAGCAACCATCGCGAACCACCGGCGTGCACGCTGCGCCGGCCGCCGGACGCGCAACCGGTCACCACGACATGCGAGCATCCGCACGCTGCACGCCCCGGCGGTCCGGTCGCGCAGCGGGTTTTCGAGACACCCTGCCTACCCTTTGGGAGGAGACAACATGCACGGTCCACTCACCGGCATCAAGGTGCTGGAGTTGGGGCAACTGATCGCCGGGCCGTTCGCCGCGCGCCTGCTCGGCGAGTTCGGTGCCGAGGTCATCAAGATCGAACCGCCCGGGCAAGGCGATCCGCTGCGCTCGTGGCGCAAGCTTCACAACGGCACCTCGCTGTGGTGGTACGTACAGGGTCGCAACAAGAAATCGGTCGCGGTCGACCTGCGCACACCGGAAGGCCAGGAGATTACGCGGCGCCTGGCGGCCGAGGCAGACATCGTCGTTGAGAACTTCCGTCCCGGCACGCTGGAAAAATGGGGACTGGGCTACGATCGGCTCAGCGCCGGCAATCCCGGTCTGATCATGGTGCGCGTCTCCGGGTTCGGGCAGACCGGCCCGATGCGTGACCAACCCGGATTCGGCGCCATCGGCGAATCCATGGGTGGTCTGCGCTACGTGACCGGCTACCCGGACCGTCCGCCGGTGCGGCTCAATCTTTCGATCGGGGACTCCGTCGCCGGCCTGCACGGGGTAATCGGCGCGCTGATGGCCTTGCGTCATCGTGAGGTCAATGGTGGCAAGGGACAGGTCGTGGACGTTGCCCTGTACGAATCAGTCTTCAACCTCATGGAATGCACGCTGCCGGAATACGCGATGTTCGGCGAAGTGCGGGAACGCACCGGCAGCAATCTGACCGGCATCGTGCCGTCGAATACCTACGCTTCGGGCGACGGGGTGAACATCATCATCGCGGCCAACGGCGACGGCATCTACAAGCGCCTGATGCACGCGATCGGCCGTGACGATCTCGGGGACGACCCGCGCTTCGCCCAGAATTCCGGGCGGGCCGCGCACGCGGCGCTGATCGACGGCGCCATCGGCGAATGGTGCGAACGCCACGACGCGGAAACGGTGATGACGGTGCTGCGCAACGCCGATGTTCCCCACGGCAAGATCTACAGCGCCGCCGACATCTACGAGGACCCGCAGTACCGCGCCCGTGACATGATTCTCGAGGCCTCGCTGGACGACAATCAGCGCATCGCCATGCCCGGCATCGTACCCAAGCTCGGCGCCACGCCGGGCGGCGTGCGCAACCTCGGACCGGCCATTGGTGCGCATACGGTCGAAGTGATGCGCGCCGCCGGCTATACGGAGGCGGATATCGCGGCACTGGCAGCAAGCGGTGTCGTCGCCACACCCACGGACGCTTTCTTGCCGGGGGAGCAGCCATGAACACGTCAGGCACCCACCCCCAGTCGCCGCCCGCATGCCCCGATGACGACGTACCGGTGCTGCCCGCCCACGTCATGCTGACGGAGGTGGTCATGCGCGACGGTCTGCAGATCGAACCGCGCATCCTGCCCACCGACACCAAGGTCGCGCTGCTCGACAGGATCTCGGAACTCGGTTTTCCCCGCATCGAAGTCACCTCCTTCGTCTCCGCCAAGGCCGTGCCGGCACTGGCGGATGCGGAAGAAGTCTTCGCCCGCATCCGCCGCCGCCCCGGGGTGCGCTATACCGCCCTGGCGATGACGCCACGCGGCGCGGCGCGCGCACTTGCAGCCGGCGTGGACGAGATCTCGGTGGTGGTGTCCGCGTCGGAGGCCCACAACCGTGCAAATGTCGGCCGCGACATCGCCGAATCCTTCGCCGGCTTCGCCGAGATTGCCGCGGTGCTCGGCGAGCGCGCATCAGGCGAACATCCGGTGGGACTGAGCGGCGCCATCTCGATGAGCTTTGGCTGTCCGCTGGAAGGCGAGATCCCGGCGTCGCGGGTCTTCGACCTCATTGAACGCTATCTCGCGATGGGCGTGTACGACATCGGCCTGGCCGACACCACCGGCATGGGCTATCCAACCCAAGTAGCGGCGCTTTGCCGGGCAGCGCGGCGGCGCTACCCCGAGGCGCGCTTCGGCCTGCATCTGCACGACACCCGCGGCCTGGGCCTGGCGAATGCGCTGGCCGGATTGCAGGCCGGCATCGACCGGCTCGACGCCTGCATTGGCGGGCTGGGCGGCTGCCCCTTCGCACCCGGTGCATCGGGCAACGTCAGCACCGAGGACTTGCTGCACATGCTCGACGCCATGGGCGTGAGCACCGGTGTCGACCTCGACGGCGTGCTCGGCCTGCGCACCCAACTGGCCGAAGCGGTGGGACATACGCTCGAAGGCCATGTGGGCGTGGCCGGACCGCGACGCCGTCCGGCCGCTTGCGACGCGGTGGCGCAAGCGCCTGGTCGCGTCTGATACCCTGAGCGCCTGTCCCCTGGGGTGTATCCCCAACCCTGGCCTGACCCTGCAGTATCCGGAGCACTCAGCGAGCTCCCGCAACACGGAAAGCAGTACCACACACCCAAGACCAAGCACGAGGAGACCACTATGAAAAAAACCCTGCTCGCCAGCCTGCTGATCGCGGCCAGCGTCGGCCTTGCCCAGGCGGCCGATTTCACCATGCGCCTCAGCCATCAGTTGCCGCCGACCCACCACATCGCCAAGACGCTGGATCGCTTCGCCGAAGATGTGGCCAAGGAGACCGGCAACCGTGTGGAAGTCCAGATCTTCGGCGCGGAACAGGCCTTCAAGGCCGGACAGAACCACGCCGCGGTGGCACGCGGACAGGTCGAGGCCGCTGTGGTCACCAACTTCCAATGGGGTGGCACGATCCCCGAGATGAACGTGATCACCCTGCCCTACTTCATGACCGACCCCGACAAGCTGCGCCGCTTCCCCGGCTCCGAAGCGGCTCAGGTGCTGGAAGCCAAGCTGCTGGAGAAAGGCGTGCGCAACATCGCCTGGCTCTACACCTCACGCCAGAGCATCTTCACCTCCAACAGCAAGCCGCTGATCGAGACCAGCGACTTCAACGGCATGAAAATTCGCGGGCTGTCCAAGCTGGTCGACGAGGGCCTCATCGCCGTCGGCGCCGCCCCTGCGACCATGCCGGGCTCCGAGGTGTACCAGGCACTCCAGACCGGGGTCATCGATGCCGGCCTGACCGATGTTTCAGCCGGCTACAGCCGCCGCTACTACGAAGTCCAGAAGTACGGCACCGTGACCCCGTTCTTCGCCGTGTATTTCCACTTGTTCGTCACCCCCGCCTGGTGGGACAAGCTCCCGGACGACGTGCGCGCAGGCATCGAACGTGCGGCCGCCAAGGCCGAGCAGGAGGTGTTCCCGCTCACGGAGGAAACCGCCGCGCATGCGATCGAGCAACTCAAGGAAAAAGGCATGAGCATTCACGTCCAGGACGACGCCGAAGCCGCGACCTGGGAAGCAGCCATGCAGAAACCAGTGCTCGACGCCTTCCGCAAGCTCGGCGACGATGCGAACAAGCTTGTGGACCTCATCGAACAGCTCTGAGCCACGGCGCTACCCGATCCGGCGGCCGGCCACCCGGCCGCCGTTTCCCGCGGGCGACCGCGAACAGACAAAAACTCACCTTCGATGCCCTCATCCCCCGCCCCAGGCGAGCAGGCCTCCCGCCCGCTCGCACACCGCTGCGTACACGCGCTGGACGCCACGGTCGGCGCCCTGTGCTGGCTCGCCATGGCGTGCGCCGCGCTGGCGCTGATTGCCTCGCTCGGCATGGTCGTCTATTCGGTAGGCATGCGCTACGTACTCAACCAGCCGCAGACCTGGGTGGACGACCTGGTCGGCTTCCTGCTCGTCGCCATCGTGCTGTTCGGCGCGGCCGACGTCATGCGCCGCGGCGAACACATCGGAGTCGACCTTCTCACCAGCAACCTCGGACCGCTGGGCAAGCGCATCGCCGCGATCTGGGCACTGCTTGCCGTGGTGATCACCGCGGTGTTCTTCGTCATCGAGGGATGGGCGACGGTGGCCTTCTCTAAGATGCTCGGCATCATGTCCTACGGGCATTTCGAAGTGCCGATCTACATCGTCCAGCTCACCGTGCCGATTGGCGGCGCCCTGTTCGGTCTGGCCGCATTGATGGGCTTGCTGCGCATTGCGATCGGGGAAGAAGTGGTGGTCAGCCGTGGCGAAGCCGCTCATGCCGCCCATGCGGTGGCACAGGACGATCACATCGACAGACCGTCGGGAGACCGCTCGTGACCTTTCTGCTCCTGCTCGGCGGCGCCCTCATCCTGCTGCTCACCGGGCTGCCGATTTTCGCCGGTCTGGCCTTGTTCGGCGGCACGCTGACCTTCATCACCCAGGGTGACCTCGGCGCCCTCGGCGAAATCGTGTTCGGCAAGCTCAACCACTACCTGCTCGTGGCCATTCCGCTGTTCGCGCTGATGGCGCACGTGATGATCCGCGGCAAGCTGGTGGACGACCTCTACGATGCCGCCTTCACCTTCACCCGCCATCTGCCAGGCGGCATCGGCATCGCCACCGTCATCGCCTGCACCATCTTCGCGGCGATCTCCGGCTCCAGCGTTGCCACCGCACTGACCATCGGCGCCGTGGCGATTCCGCAGATGATCCACTACGGCTACAAGCCACGTACCGCCTATGGCCTGGTGGCGGCGGGCGGCACGCTCGGGATTCTCATTCCCCCGTCGGGGCCGATGGTGTTGTACGGGGTCATCACCGAATCCTCCATCGGCGCGCTGTTCGTCGCGGGCATGGTACCGGGCCTGCTGCTGGCCGCCATCTTCTCGCTATGGTGCATGCTCGACGCACGCTTCGGCTCGCGCGGCGTACGTACCGAAAAGCGTGCCACCCTGCGCGAGATGGCAGCGGCGGTGCGCAAGTCGTTCTGGTCGCTCACCTTGCCGGTGCTGGTGCTCGGCGGCATGTACACGGGCGTATTCACCGCCACCGAAGCGGCAGGCATTGGTGCGATGGCCGCGCTGCTGATCGCGGCGCTGATTTATCGCAACTTCGGCCTCTCCGACCTGTGGCGCTCGGCGGTGGACGCCTGCCGCACCTCCGCAATGCTGTTCATGATCCTCGCCGGCGCAAGCATCTTCGGCCACGTCCTGACCAAGATGCGCATTCCCCAGGAGCTGGTCGGGCTGGTCACCCAGATGGGCATCGGCACCTTCGAGTTCCTGCTCGCCGTGATGTTGCTGATCTTCATCCTCGGGATGTTCCTCGAGACCATCTCCATCATCCTCATCACCACGCCGGTAATCCTGCCGGTCATGCTGCATCTGGGGATCAACCCCATCTGGTACGGCGTGCTGCTGATGATCAACCTGGAACTGGCACTGATCACCCCACCCGTGGGCATGAACCTGTTCACCATCAAGGCCATCACCCGGGCCCCCATGGCCGACATCGTACGTGGTGTGATTCCGTACGTCTTCCTGCTGGTCGCAGGTCTGTTCGCGGTACTGTTCATGCCTGCCATCGCACTCTGGCTACCGGGTACGATGTTCAACATCGGGAACTGAGCAACAGTCCAGCGCAGCGACCGGGAAACGCAACGGAACCGGCGTGGTCGCCTGTGGTCACTCGCCGGTGAGCCGTCCCAACCAACCGGCCCATCCGGCCGGCACACAATGGACCGGCGCATCGAACCGATCGCCCCAAAACCGGGCCGGGACGCCGCCCCTGGCGCGTACCCGGCCCAGCAGTCCAGGAGAATCAAGCATGAGCAGCGTTCGCCTCATCGCCATGCCGGGCAGCGCCCGACGTGAATCACTGAATCGCAAGGCCTTGGCCCATCTCGTTCGCGGCGCCGAAGTGGCAGGCGCACTCGTGACCCTGATCGATCCGCGCGATTTCGTGTTGCCCCTGTACGACGGCGATCTCGAAGCGGAACAAGGACTGCCCGAGGCTGCCGCACGCCTTCAAGCCCTGTTCGGCGAACACGACGGTTTTCTGCTGGCCACTCCTGAGTACAACGGCTTCTTCCCGCCCTTGGTCAAGAACACCCTCGACTGGGTATCGCGCCCGCTGGCCGACGGCTCCGGTCGTCCCGGCACCGTGCATGTGCGGGGCAAACCGGCCGGTATCGCGGCCGCCTCGCCGGGCGCGCTCGGTGGCGTCCGGGTGCTGCAGCACACCCGTCAGTATCTCTCCAACCTCGGATTCATCGTCGTCCCCGACCAGATCGGCGTCCCCCATGCTGCCAAGGTGTTCGGCGACGGCGAAGAGGCAACGCGTGACAAGTCGATTGCCGCGCTGGAAGCAGTCGGCGCGTCGGTCACCCGACTCGCGCACAAGCTCAAGGGCTGAGGTTTCTCCCCCATCTCAGCCGGCGTGGCGACGCACCCGGCAGATGCACCGGGCGGGGCGGCGGTGTACCATCCGGCATCCGTCGCAACCCTCATCGATGAGGCCCGCCTTGACTTCACACGCTCCCCATTCTTCATCCGTCCCTTCAACGGCGCTCCTGCCCCCAGTCCGGTGGCAAGGAAGTGCGCGCCACCTCCGCAGCGCGCGCCGTCTCGCCGTCATAGGCCTGCTGCTCATGCTCACGGCCTGCAGCAAGGTCACCATGAACAACTACAACAAGCTCAAGATCGGCATGCGCTACACCGAAGTGGTGCAGGTGCTAGGCGGCCCCAGCAGTTGCAGCGACGTGCTTACAGTCAAGAACTGCACCTGGGGTGACGACAAGCGCTTCATCAACGTGAGCTTCGTCGCCGACCAGGTGATTCTCTTCAACGCCGAGAACCTGCGCTGACGACGGCGGGCAGTGGGCAACGCCTTTACCGGCCGCACCTGCGCCCCCCAATGATCGCGTACCGCGACCATTTCGTCTCGCAAGCGCAGTGATCGGCCGCAGACAGACGGCCATTCGGCGTACCTGAATGAGAAGTTCGCATCACGCACGCCGCAGCGAATGCCCGGATGTACTTTTTCCGCACGAACAAATAGAATACGAGTCGTTCTCGTTTTTATAAGCGCATTTAAACCATGCGCGAGAACCGACCGACCCCTTGTCAGCCAGGTGCCGCCCCGCGCGGTTTCGCCAAGCCAGTACAAGCATTGTTGCCAACTGGACGGAACCCGAAATCGTGCCTCGCACTACCCCTCGCCGCATGCCGTTGCTGCTTGCCGCAGCATTCCCGCTCTGCACTGTCGCCCCCACTGCCCACGCTGACGCGACCTCGCTGGCCGAAGTCGTGGTGGTCGACCAGCGCGACGCACAAGCCGAGCGCAAGCGCAGCGACATTCAACGCATCGTGATCTCCGAGACCGAAGTCGAGCGCTTCGGCGATGCCACCGTAGGCGACGTCCTGCGCCGTCTTCCCGGGCTCGCCTTCACCGGCCCCGCCGGCGTCACCAAAGACATCCGCATGCGCGGCATGGACAAGGGATACACCCAGTTCCTCATCAATGGCCAGCCCATACCCTCGGCCAAGAAGGACCGCCAGATCCAGGTCGACCGCTTGCCGGCGGACATGATCGAGCGCATCGAAATCATCCGCAATCCTGGCGCGACCATGGACAGCGCCGGCGTGGGCGGCACGATCAATATCGTGTTCAAGAGCGGCGCCGACGACCTCACCCGCCTGCGGGCCGCCTACGGCAAGAACGGCGACCTCAACGTCGGCGACGTGGTGCTGCAGTGGAGCCGTCACTACGAACATTTCGACGTCCTGCTCGCCGCCTCGCACACCGTCGGCGCCGAAGACATCGAGGAGGACAAGCGCCAGTACAACGAAGACGGTTCGATCAAGCAGCGCGAACTCAAGGATCGCCCGGTGAAGAAGGACGAAACCCTGCTCGCACCACGCCTGACCTGGCGCTTCGGGGACGACCGACTGACCCTCGACCCCTTCATCTCGCGCGGCACTGAAAGCAAGAACGAGCCGACCGAGACCTACGCCGCGAACGGCAACCTGAGCAAACGGACGCACAAGGACGAGGACAAATCCGACACCGTCGCCCGCTTCGGCCTGCGCTACGACGCCAAGGCCGACTGGGGCGACTGGTTTGCGATCGCCGGCAGTCACCATGCGCGCGAAAACAAGGACGCGACGACACGCGAGTTCAACGCCGCCGGCCTCCTGACCAAGACCACCGTGGAAGACGAAACCTTGCGCGAGGGCGGCGCCTACGCCGGCTTTGGTTCCAGTCTGACGCTTGCTGATGCCCACCGCGTCTCGCTGGGCATGGAGTTGCGCACCAACGACTACCGCAACCGCAAGAACAAGCTCGAGAACGGCGCGGACAAATCCGACGACAAGGACCGCTTCGACATCGACGAAAAGCGCTACATCGCCTACGTTCAGGACGAGTGGCGCATCGGTGAGCACCACAGCCTGACCCCCGGCGTGCGTGTGGAACGTATCGAACGCGATTCGGCCGACCACTTGGGCGAAGCGCGCAGCAACCGCTATACCGCCACCAATCCGTCGCTGCACTACCTCTGGCGCCTGAACGACGACACCAATCTGCGGGCGAGCGTCGCGCAAACCTACAAGCTGCCCAAGTTCGACGCCCTGAATCCTTACACCACGCTGGACAAGGGCGTGCTCAAGGGCGGCAACCCCGATCTCGATCCGGAGCGCGCCCTGGGCATGGAACTGGGTGTCGAGCGCTACTTCTGGAACAACCGCGGCGTGGTCGGGGCGAACGTCTACCGGCGCAACGTCAAGGACTTCATCCAGAAGGAGACGCGCCTCGAGAACGGCGTAGAAACCGAACGCCCCTACAACGCCGGCGAGGCCCGCTTCTACGGAATCGAAATCGACTGGCGCGTCCCGCTGATCGAATCCGGCCCCCATGAACTGACGCTCACCGGCAATCATTCCGAACTGCGCGGCCGCCTCGACTTGAACAATTCCCCCCGCAGCGGCGACGTCAAGGACTTGCCGGCGCGCATCACCAACATCGGCCTCGACTGGACGCACCGCCCGACGCTGTGGAGCGCCGGCTTCAACCTCAACCATCAACCACGCTTCACCACCGACGGCATCAACTCCGACGGCGTGCGCGAACTGAAACGCCGCGAAACCGCCACCCTGCTCGACCTCTACGTCGGCAAGACCCTGGACCGCAGCACCGAACTGCGCCTGATCGCAAAGAACGTCCTGTCGGTCAGCAAGGAGGAGCGGACCGTCAAGTACGCCACCGACGGCAGCTTCAGCAGCGACGAATGGAAGGAGGAAACCTCCTCGCCAATGGTCATGATCACCCTCGAGAGCCGCTTCTGAGCTCCCCGCTCCACGGAGACACGCACATGAACACACACTTCGACAGCCGCAAATGGCACATCTGGGTCAGTATCGTGCTCTCGATTCCCATCCTCATCGTCTCGGTCACCGCAATCTTCATTGCGCACGACAAGGACCTTGCCCTCAAGGACATTCCAGTCTCCGTGTCGTGGCTGCCCGGCTATCGGGGTGAGGCGGCACGCGAGAACTACCTTCAGCCGCGTGCCAGCCTCCGCAGCGCGGACGGCACTGAACTGGTCGCCACCAACGGCGGCTTGTACGAGGTACGTGGCGATGCCCTGATCGCCGTGCCCGAATTCGCGGGCGTGCCAGTGCGTGCCCTGACGGAGACGAGCTGGGGTTTGGTTGCTGCAGCCAGGAACGGAATCTGGGTGGCACGTGACGGTATTTGGCAGCGAACCCACAAGGGCGACGCCTGGAACGCCACGGCCCGCGACGGCGGCGTGCTGGTGGCCATGAAGGACGAGGGCTTGCTGATGAGTTTCGACGGCCAGGCCTGGTCGCCCGAACATTCGGTGATGCGCGCCGTCGTGGCCGCACAGGCAAACGCGCCGGTTGAAACCATCACTGCCGGCAAGCTCGTCATGGACCTCCACACCGGCAAGGCGTTCTTCGGCAAGGAATGGGAGTGGATCTGGATCGACCTCGTCGGTGTCGCAATGACGTTGTTGTCGCTTACCGGTGTCTATATGTGGTGGCGGGGCGAACTCCGCAAGCGAGCTGTGATCGCCGCCGAAGCTCCTGCGAAGCACGCGCCCACAACCACGGCCCCCATTGCCGTGGGCAGCACCACAACCATGCTGAACCCTTCCCCTGCCGGACCGTCGGGCCACGCAGGGCCGATCAGCTGAAGGGAATAAGGGAATCCGGCCCGTGACGTTCGCGGACGCGGTTTCGTGGCATGCC
>JBKBMG010000001.1:54197-258622 GCA_046295975.1 Rhodocyclaceae bacterium | reverse complement strand
ACGTGTCGATCACCGTGAAGCTGATCGCCCCGATCGCCATGGAAGAGGGTCTGCGCTTCGCGATTCGCGAAGGTGGTCGTACCGTCGGCGCCGGTGTGGTGGCGAAGATCGTCGAGTAACACTCACCGCCCGCCACCAGGGTGGCGGGCTTGCTCTTTAGGAAGAAGAAAATGCAAAACCAGAAAATCCGGATCCGCCTCAAGGCCTTCGACTATCGTTTGATCGACCAGTCGGCGCTCGAGATCGTCGAAACCGCCAAGCGGACCGGGGCGGTGGTGCGCGGGCCGGTTCCGCTGCCGACGCGTAAGGAACGTTTTGATGTGCTGCGTTCCCCGCATGTGAATAAGGCATCCCGCGACCAGTTCGAAATTCGTACCCATCTGCGTCTGATGGACATCATCGATCCGACGGACAAGACCGTCGATGCGCTGATGAAGCTCGATCTGCCGGCAGGGGTGGACGTCGAGATCAAGCTGCAGTAAGCTAGCGGGCTTGCAGGTTTCGATCAAAGGCCGGTATAATCCGGCCTTTACGCTTTTTGGCGTAAATTTTCATTAGGGCCCGGTCAATCGCAACCGGGGATCAGGAGAAGAAAATGAGTCTAGGCCTTGTTGGACGCAAGGTTGGCATGACTCGCATCTTCGCCGAGGATGGCAGGACCATTCCGGTGACGGTGCTTGACGTGTCCAATAATCGCGTCGCTCAAATCAAGACGCCCGAGATCGACGGATATTCCGCGGTCCAGGTCGCGTTCGGCTCGCGTCGTGCGAGTCGGGTGAATAAGTCGCTCGCTGGTCATCTCGCCAAGGCGGGTGCCGAGGCGGGGCGAGTCCTCAGAGAGTTCACTGTCGGTGTTGATCAGCTTGCGAGTATCAAGCCGGGTGACGTCATCGGCGTGGATCTCTTTGCCGCAGGGCAAAAGGTGGATGTCACGGGTACCTCGATTGGTAAGGGGTTCTCGGGTTCCATCAAGCGCCACAATTTCTCGTCTAACCGGGCTTCTCACGGTAACTCGATTTCCCACAATGCGCCGGGTTCCATTGGTATGGCGCAGGATCCGGGTCGGGTCTTTCCGGGTAAGCGGATGGCGGGTCATCTGGGTGCGGTGACCTGCACCGTTCAGGGGCTTGAGGTTGTTCGTGTGGATGCCGAGCGTCAGTTGCTCCTGGTCAAGGGTGCGGTGCCGGGCTCCAAGGGTGGCGACGTGCTCGTCCGTCCTGCGGTCAAGGCCGGTAACTGAGCGAGGACGTTATGGAACTTAAGTTGATTAACGAGCAGGGGCAGTCGTCCGCAACCCTGCAGGCGTCAGATACGCTGTTCGCGCGTGAGTACAACGAGGCGCTGATCCATCAAGTTGTCGTTGCCTACATGGCCAACGCGCGCTCCGGTAACCGGGCTCAGAAAGGTCGCTCGGAGATTGCCAAGTCCACGCGCAAGCCGTGGCGGCAGAAAGGCACGGGCCGCGCCCGCGCCGGTATGGCGTCCAGTCCGATCTGGCGTGGGGGTGGCAGGATCTTCCCGAGCTCGCCGGATGAGAACTTCTCCCACAAGGTCAACCGCAAGATGTATCGCGCGGGCATGGCTGCCATTTTGTCGCAGCTCGCACGCGAAGATCGTCTGGCGGTCGTCGAGAGTTTCAGTGTTGAGGCTCCCAAGACGAAGTTGCTGAACGAGAAGCTGAAGGGGATGGGGCTGGATTCGGTGCTCGTGATTACCGAGCAGTTCGATGAGAATCTCTTCCTTTCGGCCCGGAATCTTCACAAGGTGCTGGTGCTCGAGGTGTCCGAAGCCGATCCGGTTTCGCTTGTTCATTATCCGATGGTCATCGTCACCAAGGGTGCGTTGGCCAAGATGGAGGAGGTCTGGCAATGAGCGGATTCAGCCAGGAGCGTCTGATGCAGGTGTTGCTCGCGCCCCAGATCTCCGAAAAGGCAACGTATGTTGCCGACAAGAACGAGCAAGTGGTGTTCCGCGTTGCGACGACTGCGACCAAGCCGGAAATCAAGGCCGCCGTAGAGTTGTTGTTCAAGGTGGATGTGAAGTCGGTCCAGGTTGCCAACGTAAAGGGCAAGGAAAAGCGCTTTGGTCGTACGATCGGGCGTCGCAAGGGTTGGAAGAAGGCCTTTGTCTGCCTCAAGCCTGGTCAAGAAATCAACTTCGCGGCCGGGGAGTAATCGATCATGGCACTGGTAAAACTGAAACCTACGTCGGCCGGCCGGCGCGCGATGGTGAAGGTCGTCAATAGCGATCTTCACAAGGGTCGCCCGTATGCAGGCCTGGTGGAAAAGAAGTCCCGTAACGGTGGCCGTAACAACAATGGTCATATCACCGTGCGGCATCAAGGTGGCGGCCACAAGCAGCACTATCGCGTGGTCGACTTCCGCCGCAACAAAGATGGCATTGCGGCACGTGTCGAACGCATCGAATATGATCCGAACCGTTCGGCTCATATTGCGCTGTTGTGCTATGCCGATGGCGAGCGTCGCTACATCATCGCGCCCAAGGGTGTCGAGGTCGGTCAGCAGATCGTGAGTGGTTCCGAGGCCCCGATCAAGCCGGGCAATACGCTGCCCATTCGCAACATCCCGGTTGGTTCGACGATTCATTGCGTCGAATTGCTGCCTGGCAAGGGTGCGCAGATTGCACGCTCCGCCGGTGCGTCGGTGCAGTTGCTGGCTCGCGAAGGAACGTATGCTCAGATTCGTCTGCGCTCCGGTGAGGTCCGCAAGGTGCACGTCGAGTGTCGCGCGACGATTGGTGAGGTCGGGAATTCCGAGCACGCGCTGCGCAAGATCGGCAAGGCGGGTGCAAATCGCTGGCGTGGTATTCGCCCCACCGTGCGTGGTGTGGCGATGAACCCGGTCGATCACCCCCATGGTGGTGGTGAAGGTCGTACCGGCGAAGGGGGTGTGCCGCGCAGCCCGTGGGGCACGCCGACCAAGGGTTATCGTACGCGTTCGAACAAGCGTACCGATAACATGATCGTTCAGCGTCGGCACAAGCGCTAAGGGGTAGCACATGGCACGTTCAATCAAGAAAGGCCCGTTCGTCGACGCCCACCTTTTGAAAAAGGTCGACGCCGCCCGGGTGAGTAACGACAAACGACCGATCAAGACCTGGTCACGCCGTTCGACGGTGTTGCCCGACTTCGTCGGTCTCACGATCGCGGTGCACAACGGCCGCCAGCATATTCCGGTTTTCGTCACCGAAAACATGGTCGGCCATAAACTCGGTGAGTTCTCGCTGACGCGTACCTTCAAGGGTCACGCGGCGAGCAAGAAGGCCAAGAGGTAAGATCCATGGAAACCAAAGCCATTCTCCGTGGCGTCAGACTATCCGCCCAGAAGGGGCGGCTGGTGGCTGACCAGGTTCGCGGCAAGCCTGTGGAACAGGCGATCAGTATCCTGGCCTTCTCCCCGAAGAAGGGGGCGAAGATTATTCGCAAGGTCGTCGAATCGGCGATCGCAAACGCCGAGCACAACGACGGCGCCGACATCGACGTGCTGAAGGTCAAGACCATCCATGTCGAAGAAGGTACCTCGCTCAAGCGGTTTACCGCGCGTGCGAAGGGTCGTGGGAATCGCATCCTCAAGCCGACCTGCCACATTTACGTGACGGTTGGGGAGTAAGGAGTCAGTATGGGTCAGAAAATTCATCCTACCGGTTTCCGTCTCGCGGTGACGCGTGACTGGAGTTCGCGGTGGTTCGCCCCGAGTGGCGATTACTCCAAGATGCTCCATGAGGATCTCAAGGTTCGCAAGTACCTGAAGAAGCGCCTCGCGCACGCCTCGATTGGGCGCGTGATCATTGAGCGCCCCGCCAAGAACGCCCGTATCACACTGTTCAGCGCGCGTCCGGGTGTTGTGATCGGCAAGAAGGGCGAGGATATCGAAACCCTCAAGCGCGATCTGCAAAAGATCGTCGGTGTTCAAGTTCATGTGAACATTGAGGAGATTCGTAAGCCTGAGACCGATGCCCAGCTGATTGCGGACTCGATTGCTCAGCAGCTCGAGAAACGGATCATGTTCCGCCGTGCGATGAAGCGCGCGATGCAGAACGCAATGCGTCTCGGTGCGCAAGGCATCAAGATCATGAGTGCCGGTCGTCTCAATGGCGCTGAGATCGCGCGTACCGAGTGGTATCGCGAGGGGCGGGTTCCGCTGCACACCCTGCGAGCCGATATCGACTACGGCGTCGCGGAAGCCAAGACCACGTACGGGATCATCGGTATCAAGGTTTGGGTGTACAAGGGCGAGATGCTCGGCCGTAACGAGCGCCCGGCTGCGGTCGAGCCGGAGAGCGAGGCGCGTCGTGGTCGTCGCGCGCCGCGCAACGAAGCGGGCGATCCCCGTGGGGCGAAGCGTCCTGCGCGTCGCACCGGAGCTGAATCCACGGATGCCGACAAGAGCGGCAAACGTACTAGGAAAGCGGGAGTAGACGATGCTGCAGCCGTCTAGAAGAAAGTATCGCAAGGAACAAAAGGGGCGGAACACCGGTATCGCCACGCGCGGTGCGAAGGTCAGTTTCGGTGAGTTCGGTCTGAAGGCGGTTGGCCGCGGTCGTTTGACCTCGCGTCAGATCGAGTCTGCCCGTCGCGCAATGACGCGCCACATCAAACGGGGTGGGCGAATCTGGATTCGCATCTTCCCCGATAAGCCGATCTCCAAAAAGCCGGCTGAAGTTCGGATGGGTAACGGTAAAGGTAACCCTGAGTACTGGGTGGCCGAGATCCAGCCCGGGAAGGTACTTTATGAGATGGACGGCGTGAGCGAAGAACTGGCACGTGAGGCGTTCCGCCTGGCGGCTGCCAAGCTTCCGCTCGAGACGACTTTCGTCCTCCGTCAGCTGGGGTAATCATGAAAGCGAGCGAACTCCGCGCCAAGAGCGCGGCAGAATTGAACACGGAGCTGCTCGAGCTGCTGAAGGCGCAATTTTCGCTGCGCATGCAGCTCGCGACACAGCAATTGAGCAACACGAGCCAACTCAAGAACGTCCGCAGGGACATCGCCCGGGTGAGGACTCTGCTGACTGAAAAGGCGGTGCAGAAATGACCGAGCAAGTGCAGAAGGTGCGCCGCGCCCTGGTCGGGCGTGTCGTCAGCGACAAGATGAAGAATACGGTTACGGTTCTGGTCGAGCGACGTGTCAAGCACGAACTTTACGGCAAGATCATCACCCGTTCGGCCAAGTATCATGCGCATGTGGATGACGGCGTGGCGGGTCACGGTGATCTGGTCGAGATCGAGGAATGCCGTCCGATCTCCAAGACGAAGTCCTGGCGCGTGAGCAAAGTCGTAGAAAAAGCGCGCGTGATCTAAGCAATCCGTTATTTGCGGTCGGTACGGTAAAACAGCTTGGCAATCAAACGCCAGGCTGTTATACTTTTCATTCTTTGCATCCGCCTTTCTGGGCATTCCACCCGAACGGGTTCCAAGACTGACCGCAGTGCGGGATAAGTTGGAGATAAATTCATGATTCAAATGCAGTCCATGCTGGACGTGGCGGACAATTCCGGTGCGCGTTCGGTGATGTGTATCAAGGTGCTTGGTGGCTCCAAGCGTCGTTATGCGGGTATTGGCGACGTCATCAAGGTCTCCGTCAAGGATGCTGCGCCGCGTGGTCGCGTCAAGAAGGGCGATATCTATAACGCCGTGGTGGTTCGCACGGCCAAGGGTGTGCGCCGTCCGGATGGGGCGTTGATCAAGTTTGATGGCAATGCCGCGGTGCTGCTGAACAACAAGCTTGAGCCGATCGGTACGCGTATCTTCGGGCCCGTCACGCGTGAGTTGCGTGGTGAGAAGTTCATGAAGATCGTTTCGCTTGCGCCCGAAGTGCTGTAAGAGGTTTTTATGAACAAGATTCGTAAGGGTGACGAAGTCATCGTTCTTGCAGGTAAGGACAAGGGGCGGCGCGGAGTGGTGTTGCGTCGTGTGGATGATGAGCGGATTGTGGTCGAGGGTGTTAATCGTGTGAAGAAGCACGTTCGCCCGAATCCGCTCAAGGGTGAGCTCGGTGGCATCGTCGAGAAGGAAATGTCGATCCATATCTCGAATGTGGCGCTGTTCAATCCTGCTGCGCAGAAGGCTGATCGCGTCGGGATTAAGGTGCTTGAGGATGGGCGCAAGGTGCGCTTCTTCAAGTCGAGCGGCGAACAGGTGGATGCGTAAGGAGTCGTGATGGCGCGCTTGCAGCAGTATTTCAAGGAAACGGTGGCGCCCGCTCTGCAGACGCAGTTCGGGTATAAGTCGGTCATGGAGATCCCTCGTATCACCAAGATTACGCTCAATATGGGTGTTGGTGAGGCGGTGGGCGACAAGAAGGTGCTTGAGCACGCGGTGGGCGACATGACCAAGGTCGCTGGCCAGAAGCCGGTGGTGACCAAGGCGAAGAAGTCGATTGCAGGCTTCAAGATTCGCGATGGTTATCCGATCGGCTGCATGGTGACCTTGCGTGGTGCACGTATGTACGAGTTCCTGGATCGTCTGATCACCGTCGCGATGCCGCGTATCCGCGATTTTCGTGGTGTGGCGGGAAAGGGCTTTGATGGTCGCGGTAACTATAACCTGGGCGTCAAAGAGCAGATCATTTTCCCTGAGATCGAGTACGACAAGATCGATGCTCTGCGTGGGATGAATATTAGCATCACGACGACGGCCAAGACCGATGCGGAAGCTCGCGCGCTCCTCGGTGCGTTCAAGTTTCCTTTCAAGAATTGAGGGTGTTATGGCGAAACTTGCTCTGATCAACCGTGAAGAGAAGCGGCGCAAGCTGGTAGCTAAATTTGCTGGCAAGCGGGCCGAGTTGATGGCGAAAATCAACGATACGAAGTTGTCCGAGGATGAGCGCATGGCAGCGCGGCTCAAGCTGCAGCAGTTGCCTCGCAACGCCAGTCCGGTTCGTGAGCGTCGTCGCTGCGAGCTGACCGGTCGTCCGCGCGGCGTGTTCCGCAAATTCGGGTTGTGCCGCAACAAACTTCGCGAAATGGCTTTCCGTGGCGAAGTGCCCGGCATGACCAAGGCGAGCTGGTAAGGAGAATCGTTAGATGAGTATGTCCGATCCTATCGCCGATATGCTGACCCGCATTCGCAATGGTCAGCAGGCGCAAAAGGCTCAGGTCTCGATGCCCAGCTCCAAGGTCAAGGTGGCGATCGCCAAAGTTCTCAAGGACGAAGGCTATATCGAAGACTTCAAGGTTGAGCAGGATGGTGCCAAGGCCAACCTTGAACTGGTGCTGAAGTATTACGCGGGACGTCCCGTCATCGAGCGTATCGAGCGTGTCAGCCGTCCAGGTTTGCGCGTGTACAAGGGTAGCGACAAACTGCCTCGCGTGATGAACGGGCTGGGGGTTGCGATTGTTTCCACTCCGCGTGGGGTGATGACCGATCGTGCTGCACGGGCTGGCCGCGTTGGCGGCGAAGTGCTGTGCTACGTCGCGTAAGGGGGGTTTCATGTCTCGTGTAGCTAAGAACCCGGTGGTGATTCCGAGCGGCGTAGAAATTACGATCAGCTCGGGGCAGGTTACCGTGAAGGGGCCGCTCGGCTCTCTGACTCAAGCGCTCGGCGCCGGCGTTGAGGTCGTGCGTGATGGCGACTCGATCGTCTGCAAGGCCGAGGAAGGTGTGGACAACGCTCGCGCGATGTCGGGCACGGTCCGTGCGCTGATCAATAACATGGTTGCGGGTGTCAGCAAGGGCTTCGAGCGCAAGCTGACGCTGGTCGGTGTGGGCTATCGTGCGCAAGCGCAGGGCGACAAGCTGAACCTGTCGCTGGGCTTCTCGCATCCGGTGGTCCATCAGATGCCAGCAGGCGTCAAGGTGGAAACGCCGACGCAGACAGAGATCGTGATCAAGGGCATCGACAAGCAGCAGATCGGCCAGGTTGCGGCCGAGGTGCGTGCTTACCGCCAACCTGAGCCCTATAAGGGCAAGGGTGTCCGTTATTCGGACGAGGTGGTGGTGCTCAAGGAAACCAAGAAGAAGTAAGGGCGGTTCGACATGAACAAGAAAGAAGTCCGTCTGCGCCGTGCTCGCAAAACCCGAGCCAAGATCGCAGAACTCAAAGCCGTGCGCCTGACTGTTTTCCGGTCGAACTCGCACATGTATGCGCAGATCATTTCCGGCTGCGGATCGCAGGTGCTCGCTTCCGCCTCGACGGTCGAACCTGCGGTGCGTGTAGAGGTCGGCAATGGCGGCAACAAGAACGCTGCGGCCGTGGTCGGCAAGCTGATCGCCGAGCGTGCGAAGAGCGCCGGCGTCGAGACGGTGGCGTTCGATCGCGCGGGTTTCCTCTATCACGGTCGCGTCAAGGCGCTGGCCGAGGCTGCCCGCGAAGGCGGCCTCAAGTTCTAAGCGGGGTTATACATGGCCAAGCAACAAAACAAACGGCAGCAGGCGCCCGAAGAGCGGGACGACTCCCTGCGCGAGAAGATGGTGGCGATCAATCGCGTCACCAAGGTTGTGAAGGGTGGTCGTATTCTCGGCTTCGCTGCGCTGACGGTGGTCGGCGATGGTGACGGCGGCATCGGCATGGGCAAGGGCAAGTCGCGTGAGGTGCCGGTTGCGGTGCAGAAGGCGATGGACGAAGCCCGTCGCAGGATGACGCGCGTGGCGCTCAAGAATGGCACGCTGCAGCACACCGTGATCGGCAAGCATGGTGCGTCCGAAGTGCTGATGCAGCCGGCGCCGAGTGGTACCGGTATCATCGCGGGCGGTCCGATGCGTGCGGTATTCGAAGTGATGGGTGTCACGGATGTGATCTGCAAGTGCATCGGCTCGACCAATCCTTATAACGTGGTGCGTGCGACGATCAACGGCCTGCTGGCGATCAACACGCCGGCCGAGATTGCTGCCAAGCGCGGCAAGTCGGTCGAAGAGATCCTGGGGTAAGCGATGTCTGACAAGAAGATCAAGGTTACGCTGGTTCGCAGCGTGATCGGCACCAAGCAATCGCATCGCGCAACCGTTCGCGGGCTGGGGCTGCGTCGTCTCAATCATACCGTCGAGTTGGTGGATACGCCGGCGGTGCGCGGAATGATCAACAAGGTCTCGTACCTGGTGAAGGCTGAGGGTTGATATGCGTTTGAATTCGATCAAGCCCGCGGAGGGCTCGAAGTCCGCCCGCCGGCGTGTGGGTCGCGGCATTGGCAGCGGCTTGGGCAAGACTTGCGGCCGGGGCCACAAGGGACAGAAGTCCCGTGCGGGCGGTTTCCACAAGGTGGGCTTTGAGGGCGGTCAGATGCCCTTGCAGCGGCGGCTTCCGAAGCGCGGTTTCGTTTCCTTGACGGCAGGGCGTAACGTCGAAGTGCGTTTGTCCGAGCTCGACAAACTGCCGGTTGAAGACGTGGACCTGTTGGTGTTGATGCAGGCCGGTGTGATTCCCGCCGATGCGCTGTCTGCCAAGGTCGTGCTGTCCGGCGCCATCGCCCGGAAGGTGACGCTGCGAGGCGTGGGTGCGACCAAGGGTGCGAAGGCGGCCATCGAAGCTGCCGGTGGCAGCGTCGTCGTCGAGTAATCCCGAGGGGGGATCGTGGCCAACACAGCAGCCGCCGTTGGGAAGACCGGGCGCTTCGGAGACCTGAAGCGTCGGATCCTCTTCGTGCTCGGCGCGCTGATCGTGTATCGAATCGGAGCGCACATTCCTGTGCCCGGCATCGATCCAGATCAGCTCGCGGAGCTGTTTCAGTCGCAGGCCGGTGGCATTCTCGGTGTGTTCAACCTGTTTTCGGGTGGGGCATTGTCGAGATTCACCATCTTCGCGCTCGGCGTCATGCCGTACATTTCTGCGTCGATCATCATGCAGTTGATGACGGTCGCGGTTCCGGCGCTCGAGCAGTTGAAGAAGGAAGGTGAGGCAGGACGACGCAAGATTACCCAGTACACCCGTTATGGGACCTTGGTGCTTGCGTTTGCACAGTCGCTCGGCATGGCGATTGCGTTGGAAGGGCAGGCGGGGTTGGTGCTGGATCCGGGGCTCATGTTTCGCTTCGTGACCGTGGCCACGCTCGTCACTGGAACGATGTTCCTGATGTGGCTCGGCGAGCAGATTACCGAAAGAGGCGTCGGCAACGGTATTTCGCTGATCATCTTCGCGGGTATCGTCGCGGGGCTGCCAACCGCAATCGGCGGCTTGTTCGAACTCGTCCGTACCGGCGCCATGCATCCTTTCACTGCGTTGGTGATTTGCGTGCTGGTGGTCGTCGTCACCGGGTTCGTGGTCTTCGTGGAGCGGGGGCAGCGCAAGATCCTGGTCAACTACGCAAAACGCCAGGTCGGCAACAAGGTCTACGGCGGGCAGAGTTCGCATCTGCCGCTGAAGCTCAATATGGCCGGGGTCATTCCGCCGATTTTCGCGTCGAGCATCATTCTGTTTCCGGCAACGCTGGGGCAGTGGTTTGGTGCTTCGGAGGGCATGACCTGGTTGCGTGACCTGTCCTCGACGCTTGCGCCGGGGCAACCGATCTACGTGATGCTTTACGCCGCTGCGATTGTCTTCTTCTGCTTCTTCTATACGGCGCTGGTGTTCAATGCGCGCGATACGGCGGACAACCTGAAGAAGAGCGGAGCGTTCGTGCCTGGCATTCGTCCCGGGGATCAAACGGCACGCTATATCGACAAGATCCTGACTCGGCTGACCTTGGTTGGTGCGGTCTACATCACCTTGGTGTGTCTGCTGCCTGAGTTCCTGATCCTGCGCTGGAATGTGCCGTTCTATTTCGGTGGCACATCGTTGCTGATCATCGTGGTGGTGACGATGGATTTCATGACGCAGGTACAGTCGCACGTGATGTCCCATCAATACGAAAGTCTCTTGAAGAAAGCGAACTTCAAGGGGTCGGGTCTTCCGAGCAGGTGAGCCATGGCGAAGGAAGACGTCATCGAGATGCAGGGGGAGGTTCTCGAGAATCTCCCGAACGCCACCTTCCGGGTGAAACTGGAAAACGGCCATGTGGTACTCGGTTACATCTCGGGCAAGATGCGCATGCACTACATCCGCATCCTCCCCGGCGACAAGGTCACAGTGCAGCTCACGCCGTACGACCTGACTAAGGCCCGGATCGTGTTCCGGACAAAGTAATTCAAGAAACAGGAGCAACGAAATGAGAGTTCAGGCTTCGGTCAAGCGGCTTTGCCGCAACTGCAAGATCATTCGCCGCAAGGGCGTGGTACGCGTGATTTGCACCGATCCGCGCCACAAGCAGCGCCAGGGTTGATTCCCCAGGGCGCTAAGGTTAAAATTTAATGTTTCGCTTTTTGGGGTAATAGGATGGCCCGTATTGCTGGGGTAAACATTCCCAATCACAAGCATGCCGAAATCGCGTTGACCGCCATTTTCGGCGTCGGCCGTACGCGCGCTCAGCAGATTTGCGACGCAGCGGGTGTTGCACGCTCGGTCAAGGTCAAGGATTTGACCGAATCCGATATGGAGCGACTGCGTGACGAGGTCGGCAAGTTCGTCGTTGAGGGCGATCTGCGCCGCGAAGTGACGATGAACATCAAACGCCTGATGGATCTCGGCTGCTACCGTGGTTTGCGTCACCGTCGGGGTCTGCCGATGCGTGGCCAGCGTACGCGCACGAACGCACGTACTCGCAAGGGTCCGCGCAAGGCTATTGCCGGCAAGAAGAAGTGATCAGGGGTAAATAATGGCTAAGACTGCCGCTAAGGTTCGCAAGAAGGTCAAGAAGAACGTTGCCGAGGGCATTGCCCACGTGCATGCGAGCTTCAATAACACCATCATCACCATCACGGATCGCCAGGGTAACGCCTTGTCGTGGGCTACGTCGGGTGGTGCGGGCTTCAAGGGCTCCCGCAAGAGCACTCCGTTCGCTGCGCAGGTCGCCGCCGAGGCGGCAGGCAAGGCCGCTCAGGAGTGCGGGATCAAGAACCTTGAGGTTCGTATCAAGGGTCCGGGGCCTGGTCGTGAATCGGCTGTGCGTGCGCTTAATGCTATCGGCATTAAGATTGCGAGTATCACCGACATTACGCCGGTGCCGCACAACGGTTGCCGCCCGCCGAAGAAGCGTCGTATCTGACAAGGAGTTGAAAAGTGGCTCGTAATCTGGATCCCAAGTGCCGTCAGTGCCGTCGCGAAGGGGAAAAGCTGTTTCTGAAGGGTGATAAGTGCTTCACCGACAAATGCGCGATCGAACGCCGGGCGTACGCGCCTGGCCAGCATGGTCAGCGCTCCGGTCAACGGATGTCGGGCTACGGCGTTCAACTTCGTGAGAAGCAGAAGATCCGTCGTCTATACGGCGTGCTCGAAGGGCAGTTCCGTCGTGTCTATGCTGAGGCGGATCGTCGTCGTGGCCAGACGGGTGAGAACCTGTTGCAACTCCTCGAAGGGCGTCTTGACTCGGTGGTTTACCGGATGGGTTTTGGTGCGTCGCGCGCCGAGTCCCGCCAGTTGGTGCGCCACAACGGTGTGCTGGTGAACGGCGGTCGGGTCAATATCCCGTCGTATGTGGTCAAGCCTGGCGATGTCGTCGAGCTGACGGAGCGTGCGCGCGGCCAACTGCGTGTCAAGGCTGCGCTGCAGGCGGCTGAATCGCGCGGTTTCCCGGAGTGGCTTGATGTCGACACCAAGGCTGGCAAGGGTGTGTTCAAGGCTTACCCGCAGCGTGCGGAACTGCCGGCGACAATCAACGAAAGCCTGGTGGTCGAGCTTTACTCCCGCTAACCGGTCTTTCTGAAACGGCCCTGACCCCGAGGAAGTGCTGATGCAAAGCAATTCATTGCTGAAACCGCGGATCATCGACGTGCACAACGTCTCGCCCGTTCAGGCGCGCGTGACGATGGAGCCGTTCGAGCGCGGGTTCGGCCACACGCTGGGGAATGCGCTGCGGCGCATTCTCCTTTCGTCCTTGCCCGGATGTGCGCCGACCGAGGTGGGCATCGAGGGTGTTCTTCACGAGTATTCCACGCTCGATGGTGTTCGTGAGGACATCGTCGACGTGCTCCTGAACCTCAAGGGCGTTGTGCTCAAGCTGCACAACCGCTCAAGCGTGACGTTGCGCCTGTCCAAGAATGGCGAGGGCGTGGTTGTTGCAGGCGACATCGAACTGCCGCACGACGTCGAGATCATCAATCCGGAACATGTCATTGCGCACATCGCGCCTGGCGGCAAGCTGGACATGGAGATCAAGGTTGAAGAAGGGCGTGGCTATGTCCCGGCGAATGCGCGTCCGACCGACGAAGCGAGCAAGACGATCGGTCGGGTGATGCTCGATGCGTCTTTTGGTCCGGTGCGTCGTGTGAGCTATCTCGTCGAGAGTGCGCGTGTTGAACAGCGTACCGACCTGGATCGGCTTGTCATTGATATCGAGACCAACGGCGCGGTGGACCCCGAAGAGGCGATTCGGTACGCAGCGCGCGTGCTGATGGATCAACTCGCGGTTTTCGCAGATCTCGAAGGCACGGATGTGGTGGTGGACAAGCCTACCCCGGTGACCATTGATCCCGTGCTGTTGCGCCCGGTCGATGATCTGGAACTGACGGTGCGTTCGGCCAACTGTCTCAAGGCCGAGAACATCTATTACATTGGCGATCTTATCCAGCGTACCGAGACCGAGTTGCTCAAGACGCCGAATCTGGGTCGCAAGTCGCTCAACGAAATCAAGGAAGTGTTGGCCTCTCGCGGGTTGACGCTGGGTATGAAACTGGAAAACTGGCCGCCGGCCGGGCTTGAAAAGCTCGGTTGAGAGGTTCAGTGAAGAGAGGTTAGTGAAATGCGTCACCGTAACGGTCTTCGCAAGCTGAATCGCACGAGCGCGCACCGCCAGGCGATGTTCAAGAACATGGCCGCGTCACTGCTGCGCCACGAGGTCATCAAGACCACCCTGCCGAAGGCCAAGGAGCTGCGGCGCGTGGTCGAGCCTTTGATCACGCTCGGCAAGAAGCCGAGTCTGGCGAATCGTCGTCTGGCTTTCAGCCGTCTCCGCGATCGCGAGATGGTGGTGAAGCTTTTCGACGAGTTGGGCCCGCGCTACGCCAATCGCAACGGCGGCTATCTGCGTATTCTGAAGTTTGGCTTCCGCGATGGCGATAATGCGCCGATGGCGCTCGTCGAACTGATGGATCGCCCCGAAGTTGCAGAGGGTGCCGCTGAGGCGGTTCAGGCGGAAGCTGCCTGAGGCAGGATTCGTAGCAAGAAGTGAACAAAGGCCGCGCAAGCGGCCTTTTTTTGTTCTGGCCACGCTAAGGCGGGCTCCGACGCAGGCGTTCGAGCGCGCGGCGGTCCCGTTTGGTCGGCCGGGTATCTGGTGCAGCGGGCAAGAGCGCACGCGTCTCGGTGTGCCGTTGGCGAGCCAGGGCGCTCTGCGGCGTTTCCTCGTACAGTGTTCTTGCGATGGGGGCGGGGCCGCGCAAGGTTTCGAGGGCCCGCACGATGATTTCCATTTCCAGCGGGCCACGCGTGATGGTGATGATGTCGCCGCAGCGGAGGTCTCGCGAAGCCTTTGCTTTCTGACCGTTTACCCGTATGTGTCCTGCATCGATGGCATCGGTTGCGATGCGGCGGGTCTTGTAGAATCGTGCTGCCCAAAGCCACTTGTCGAGGCGTACGGGTAGGGAAGTGTCATTCATGGAGAAAGGTGTTGGGTCGTCGATGGCCGTTTGCGCTCGCTTGGCGGCACGAAGGCCGTTGTCGCCAGGTGTTGTCGCTTGTACAGGTGGGATGCGCTCACCTGGCGAGGCATTGCACTTCGCGCGATTCTAGCAGTACGCTCGACAGGCGGCAGGCAACGGAGCCGGCGGGGTATTTCAAGGAGTGTTGTGTGCGCATACTGGTAACGGGTGGGGCGGGCTATATCGGATCGCATACCTGCGTGGAGTTGTTGCGTGCTGGTCATCACGTCACCGTGGTGGACAACCTGGCGAATGGGCATCGGGCGGCCTTGCTGCGTGCGCAAGAAATTGCGGCCCGATCTCTAGAGGCCTTTCACGCGGTGGATATTCGCGATGAGGCGGGCTTGTCGGCGGTGTTCGCGTCGGATCGTTTCGATGTCGTGGTGCATTTCGCTGCGCTGAAGGCGGTTGGTGAGTCGGTCGCCGCACCGCTGACCTACTATGGCAACAACATTGAGGGGACGCTGAGCCTGTGCCGTTGCATGCAGCAGCACGGGGTGACCAAGCTGGTGTTCAGTTCGTCGGCCACCGTCTACGGGGCGCCGCAGCGCGTTCCCATCGATGAGTCCTTTCCCACCTCGGCGACCAACCCTTACGGTTGGACGAAGTGGATGACAGAACAGATTCTTCGGGATCAGTGCTTGGCGGAGTCCAGTTGGCGTGTGGTGTCGCTGCGCTACTTCAACCCTGTGGGTGCCCATCCGAGTGGTTTGATCGGAGAGGATCCGTTAGGGGTACCGAACAACCTGATGCCTTTCGTCGCGCAGGTGGCCGGTGGACGACGGTCCAGACTTGCGGTTTTTGGCGGCGACTACCCGACCCGGGATGGCACCGGGGTGCGTGATTACATTCACGTGGTGGATCTGGCGCTGGGCCATGTCCGGGCGCTCGAGCGGATCGAGTCGCTGCCTGGATTCCGGAGTGTGAACCTCGGTACGGGGTGCGGCCATACGGTACTCGAGGTGGTGGCAGCGTTCGAGCGCGCATCCGGGCGGGCTGTACCTTATGAGATCGTGGCGCGGCGCCCGGGAGACGTCGCAGCTTGCTGGGCGGACAGTTCGCTTGCGGGGGAGATGCTCGGATGGCGTGCGGAAAGGGATTTGCTGACGATGTGTGAGGATGCGTGGCGCTGGCAGCGTGCGCACCCGGAAGGCTATGGTGGGGTAGAGGGGTAGGGGGGGAGCGGGCGGACCCTCAGGTAGCGGTGCGAGCGGACGATGGCGGGAGGGTCTTGTTTGCGCCGTTGTTGATGTGACTGGAAGGAGGGTGATTATGGGGACCACGGAGACGCGCGGGCAGATCAATGTGCTGGGGCGTCCGCTGCTTGCGTGCAGTTATGCGCCACTCACAGGCTTTTTTCGCAGCGGTTGCTGCGAGACGTCCGGGGAGGACGGCGGGCGGCATGTGATTTGCGCGCGGATGACAGCGGAGTTTCTGGTGTTTTCGCGCTCGCGCGGTAACGATCTGAGTACGCCGCGTCCCGAGTTTCGCTTTGCTGGTTTGAAGCCGGGCGATCGTTGGTGTCTGTGTGCGCAACGTTGGCTGGAGGCGTGCGAGGCGGGTTGCGCGCCGCCGGTAGTGCTCGCCGCGACCCATCTTGCGGCGCTGGAAGTGGTGAATCTCGATCTTCTCAAGCGACACGCCCTCGACGCGTGAGGCGTCATGGCGTGTCTGCGCAGGGGTTAGAGGAAGCTTCGGATTACCAGATCTGCTTCAGGCGGTTGCGGTACTGCACGTCGTGCGGCAACACTTTCTGCATCGCTTCAAGCTGGGAGGTCATCAGTTCCTCGGCCTGTCGTAGCGTTTCCGGCCTGAGGTACGGGAGTTCGCTCTGGCGGGCGGTGAGGCGGACGAGTTGCTCGATGGTGTGCTTGCGTTGTTGTGCATCGGGCGAGAGATACAGACCCAGTTCGGCGTTCTGAACAGTCTTCAGAAAGGCGATGCGTCGTTCGATGCGGTGAAGAAAGCGTCCTTCCGGTGTGGAGGCGGTCTCGGCCATGGGGGACTCCGCAGTTCATGCATTTGTTGTTGAGATGTCCCAATTGTGCCCGAAGCCGCGCTCGATTGCCGTAACGTGGCGTGTCGTCCGTCAGGGGTCCTCTGCCGTTCGGCGCGAGAATCGTCAAACATCCGCGGGCCGAGTGCCGGGTCAATCGGCGGTTGCCGCGATCGCGTCGCCGGGAATGACGCCCAGCGCACGCGCGAGGTAGTGACCAGTATGACTGGCCGGGTGGCGGGCCACTGTTTCGGGTGTTCCGGTGGCGACGATGGTGCCGCCGCCGTGACCACCTTCGGGCCCGAGGTCGATGACCCAGTCGGCAGTCTTGATGACGTCGAGGTTGTGCTCGATGACTACGATGGTGTTGCCGTGGTCGCGCAGACGCGTCAGCACCTGGAGCAGTAGCGCGATGTCGTGGAAGTGGAGGCCGGTAGTCGGTTCGTCGAGGATGTAGAGGGTGCGCCCTGTGTCACGCTTGGATAACTCCAGCGCAAGCTTGACCCGCTGCGCCTCGCCACCCGATAGCGTGGTGGCGCTTTGCCCCAGACGAATGTAGCCCAGGCCCACGTCGACCAGGGTCTCGAGCTTGCGGGCGACTGTCGGCACGGCGCGGAAGAAGTCGAGCGCATGCTCGACAGTCATTTCCAGGACTTCGTGTATGGTCTTGCCCTTGTAGCGGATCTCAAGTGTTTCGCGGTTGTAGCGCTTGCCGTGACAGACGTCACAGGGTACGTACATGTCCGGCAGGAAATGCATTTCGACCTTGATCAGTCCGTCGCCCTGGCAGGCCTCGCAACGTCCCCCCTTGACGTTGAACGAGAAGCGCCCGGCGCCGTAACCGCGCGCGCGCGCCTCGGGAACGCCGGCGAAGAGTTCGCGGATGGGCGTGAACAGGCCGGTGTAGGTGGCGGGGTTGGAGCGCGGGGTGCGGCCGATAGGCGACTGGTCGACGTTGATGACCTTGTCGAACAGGTCCAGTCCCTCGACAGCGTCGTGGGCGGCTGGTTCGACGTTGCTGCGGTAGAAATGGCGGGAGGCGACCGCGTACAAGGTGTCGTTGATCAAGGTCGACTTGCCGGAGCCGGACACGCCGGTAACGCAGGTCAGCAAGCCTGCCGGTAGCTCCAGGGTGACGTCGCGCAGATTGTTGCCGCGGCATCCCTTCAGGCGCAGCACCTGATCCGGGGAGCCGGTCTGTCGCCGAGCCGGCGCAGGGATGCTGCGCCGGCCGGAGAGGTAGGCGCCGGTCAGCGACGCCTCGTTGGCCAGAATGTCGGCCGGGCGGCCGCAGGCAACCACTTGTCCACCGTGTTCGCCGGCACCGGGACCCATGTCGACCACGTAGTCGGCCGAACGGATGGCGTCCTCGTCGTGTTCGACCACGATCACGGTGTTGCCGAGGTCGCGCAGCCGGACAAGGGTGCCGAGCAATCGGTCGTTGTCGCGCTGGTGCAGTCCGATGGAGGGTTCGTCGAGCACGTACATCACGCCGGTGAGCCCGGAGCCGATCTGGCTCGCGAGTCGGATGCGCTGCGCCTCACCGCCAGACAAGGTGTCGGCGGAGCGGTTGAGGGACAGGTAGTCCAGGCCGACATTGATCAGGAAGCTGATGCGGTCGGAGATCTCCTTGACGATCTTGCCCGCGACTGCCGCGCGCTGCCCGCTCAGGCTGAGCGTATCGAAGAAGCGCTTGCAGTCGCCCAGCGGCATCCGGCTCAACGCGTGCAGGGTCTGGCCGCCGACGAGCACGTGGCGTGCTTCGCTGCGCAAGCGCGTGCCGTCGCACGCGGGGCAGGGCTGGGTGGCGCGGAACTTGGCGAGCTCCTCGCGTACGGCGATGGAGTCGGTTTCGCGGTAGCGGCGCTCCAGATTGGGGATGATGCCCTCGAACGGATGGGATTTGGCAACCATGCGGCCGTTGTCGGACAGGTAGCGGAAGGCGATCTTGTCCTTACCGGAACCGTAGAGGACGACTTGACGGTGTGCTTCGGGCAGGTCCTCGAACGCATGCTCAAGATCGAAGCCATAATGCTCGGCAAGGCTGGCGAGCATCTGGAAATAGAACTGGTTGCGCCGATCCCAGCCCCGGATCGCGCCGGATGCGAGCGACAGTTCCGGATGGGCGACCACCCGGACAGGATCGAAGAAATCGACAACGCCCAGGCCGTCGCACTTCGGACAGGCTCCAGCCGGATTGTTGAACGAGAACAGCCGAGGCTCGAGCTCGGCAAGCGCGTAGCTGCAGACCGGACAAGCGAAGCGGGCGGAAAACAGATGTTCGCTACCGCTGTCCATTTCCAGCGCGATGGCCCGGCCGTCCGAGTGGGTGAGCGCGGTTTCAAAGGATTCGGCAATGCGTCCGCGCTGATCGTCGCGCACCTTGAGTCGGTCGATCACCACCTCGACGGTGTGGCGCTTGCTCTTCTCCAGCGGCGGCAAAGCGTCGAGTTCGTGGATCTCGCCGTCTACCCGCACGCGTACGAAGCCCTGGGCGCGCAGCTCCGAGAACAGGTCGAGTTGCTCGCCCTTGCGTCCCGACACCACCGGCGCGAGCACCATCAGACGCGTCTCGGGCGGTAGAGCCAGCACATGGTCGACCATTTGCGAGACGGTTTGCGCCTCGAGGGGATGCTCGGGGTGGTCCGGGCAGTGGGGTGTGCCGGCGCGGGCGAACAGCAGGCGAAGGTAGTCGTGGATCTCGGTGACGGTGCCGACCGTGGAGCGGGGGTTGTGGCTGGTGGCCTTTTGCTCGATGGAGATGGCCGGGGAGAGGCCCTCGATCAGGTCTACGTCGGGCTTTTCCATCAGTTGCAGAAACTGCCGCGCGTAAGCAGACAGCGATTCCACGTAGCGGCGCTGTCCCTCGGCGTAAAGCGTGTCGAATGCCAGTGACGACTTGCCGGAGCCCGACAGGCCGGTGATGACGGTCAAGCCGTTGCGCGGCAGATCGAGGCTGATGTTGCGTAGGTTGTGGGTCCGCGCGCCGCGGATACGGATCTCGTCCATGACGGTCTTGTGCTCAGGGCCAACTCGGCACTATACGAAAGAATCCGTTTGCGGGCCAATGTGTTGTCGTTGACCCGACGATCGGTGCTTCACTCCGGCGAGGGCCATACCGGGCGATGCGCCACACCCGGCCATGCGCGACCGAGACCGGCGGAGAGTGCGCGCGGCGGCTGATGGTAGAATCCCGCCTTCGTCCACGCGTGTGTCTCTCAACGACCTTTCCCGATGTCCTCGCCCGAATCCGATTCGATGACCGCCTCAGAGCGGCGTGCCGGCATCAGTCTGGCTGCGATCTTCGCGCTGCGGATGCTGGGGCTGTTCCTAGTGCTGCCGGTGTTTGCGGTGCACGCGCATGAGTTCGCGGGCGGTGACAATCTCACCCTCGTCGGGCTTGCCATCGGGGCCTACGGACTGACCCAGGCCGTGTTGCAGATCCCCTTCGGTGCAGCCTCGGACCGGTTTGGGCGCAAGCCGGTAATCATCTTCGGCCTGCTGTTGTTCGTCCTCGGCAGTGCGATCGCGGCCATGGCGGAGAGCATCCAGGTGGTGATTCTCGGTCGCGTGCTTCAGGGGGCCGGCGCGATTTCGGCGGCAGTCACGGCGCTCGCGGCCGATCTTACCCGGGATCAGCACCGCACCAAGGTCATGGCAATGATTGGATCGAGTATCGGGCTGGTGTTTGCGCTGTCGATGGTGGCTGCGCCGCTGCTTTACGCCTGGGTGGGCATGAGCGGGATCTTCTGGCTGACGGCCGTGCTAGCGCTGGCGGCGATCGTCGTGGTCTGGAAGGTGGTGCCCGATGCGCCAGCGCTGCCGCGGCCGGATCGCGGCCGTCTGATCGACGTGTTGCGCAACGGCCAGTTGATGCGCCTGAATTTTGGCGTGTTTGCGCTGCACCTGATCCAGACGACAATGTGGGTTCTGGTGCCGGCGGCACTGGTGGCCGGGGGCGGCCTGCCGGTCGAGGCGCACTGGAAAGTGTATCTGCCGGCGGTGCTGTTGTCCTTCGTTGTCATGGTGCCGGCGATCATCGTTGCCGAACGCCGCGGTTTGATGAAGCCGATATTCAATGCTGCTATCATGTTGCTGGCGGTGGTTCAGCTTGGACTGCTGTTGCTGGGCAACGGGGTGTATCCGCTGGCGTTGTGGCTCACGCTGTTTTTCATTGCATTCAACGTGCTGGAGGCAACCCAGCCGTCGTGGATTTCGCGCATTGCTCCGGCCGACGCCAAGGGCATGGCGTTGGGGGTCTACAGCACCTTGCAGTCGACGGGCTTGTTCCTGGGTGGTTTGTTGGGCGGATTGCTCGCGCAACACTTCGGAGCAGCGGCGGTGAATGCCGTGTGTGCCGCGCTGGCGATAGCCTGGCTGATGCTGGCGACGAGCATGAATCCTCCGCCGCGCCGGGTTGTGCCGGCCGCGGCTTCTTGAAATATCTCAATCTGACAGGAGAACGGAATGGCATCCGTAAATAAGGTCATTCTGATCGGGAACCTGGGGCGCGACCCGGAGACCCGCTATGCACCCTCGGGTGATGCGATCTGCAACCTCACCATCGCGACCACCGAGACTTGGAAGGACAAGCAGTCCGGCGAGCGGCGCGAGGCCACCGAGTGGCACCGGGTTGTGTTCTTCGGCCGGGTGGCGGAGGTCGCGGCGCAGTACTTGCGCAAGGGCAGCCAGGTGTACGTGGAAGGCCGCCTGCAGACGCGCAAGTGGCAGGACAAGGACGGGCAGGACCGCTATACCACGGAGATCCGCGGCGACGAGATGAAAATGCTCGGCAGCCGGCAGGGCATGGGCGGGGATGCTGGCATGGGACGCCAGGATGCACCCGCGTACGATGCGCCGGCTCCGGCCCGTTCCGCTCCGGCAGCGTCCCAGCCCCAGCCTCAGTCCCGCCAGCAGCCACAGTCCTCGGGCGGCGGCTTCGGCGATTTCGACGACGATATTCCGTTCTGAGTCCGTTTCTCATGCGACCGCGGCGTTGCGGCCGCATGCCTCGCCTGTTTCAGCCGAGTTCGTCGGCGAGCGCCATCCGCATGCGCATGAGTGCTTCGTCAAGCGTGGCGCGCGGGCAACCGAAGTTCAGCCGTACGAAGCCGGGCTGACCGAACGCCGCGCCGTCGGACAGACCGACGCCTGCCCCCTCAAAGAACGCGGCCGGATCGTCCAGGCCAGTCGCACGGCAGTCCAGCCACGCCAGATAAGTCGCTTGCGGGCGCACCAGCGTCACGCCGTTCATGCCGGAGACGGCTTTCATCACCACCTCCAGGTTGGCGCGTAGATAGCGGAGCAGCGCCTGTCGCCACGGATCGCCATGGCGATAGGCCGCTTCGGCCGCGACCAGACCGAATACGTTGGGGTGGCCGGCCAGGCCCCGCATCGCCTGGATGTAGCGGCGGCGGAGTCCGGCATCGGGGATGACCGCGAACGCGCAGTACAGCGCCGGGATGTTCCATGTTTTGGAGGGCGCCATCAGCGTGACGCTGCGGGCGGCGGTGGCCGGCGACAGCGTGGCGATGGGGATGTGTGGCGTGCTTGGGTCGAGCACCAGCCCGCAGTGGATTTCGTCGGAACAGATGATCAGGTCGTGGCGCTCGGCCAGCGTGGCAAGCCAGCTCAGTTCGTCGTGGTCGAATACGCGGCCGACAGGGTTGTGGGGGTTGCACAGCATCAGCAGCCGGGTACGTGGGCTGAGCGCCGCCTCGGTGGCCGGGCGGTCCCAGCCCCATGAGCCATTTTCCAGCTTCAGCGCGCTGTCGATCCGGTGCATGCCGTGATTGCCGGGTGTGCTCAGAAAGGGTGGGTAAACCGGTGTTGCGGTCAACACCTCGTCGCCCGGGGATCCGGCGGCACGGCAGGCGAAATTGAGCCCTGGTACGACGCCGGGCAGCCACACCAGCCAGGCGGGATCGATGTGCCAGTCGTGATCGCGGGCGATACCGGCCACTACGGCATCGCACAGCGACGGCCATGCGTTGGTGTAGCCGAAGACCGGGTGCTCGAGACGCTGGCGAATCGCGTCGCGGACCACTTCGGGTGCGGCGAAGTCCATGTCCGCAACCCACAGCGGCAGGACGTCGCGTCCCTGGTAGCGGCCCCATTTTTCCCCGGGCACGGCGCGGCGATCAACGATCTGGTCGAAATCGAATTCAATTGTCATGGTTATGCCCTCGCAGACGGCCGAGTGTAACCCGATGTGCGACCGTTTCGTTTCGAAACCGTGCAGCCGGTACAATGTCGAAAACTCGCAATCGCAGAAAATTTCGAGGGGGAGGCGATCGTGGAAGGGGTTACTGCCCATCCGGACGGCATATTGGCGCTGGAGTCGGGCTATGGACGCGAAGGACTCGCGGCCATTCATCTGATCATTCATCAAGGTCATGCGGCGGTAGTCGATGCCGGGGCCAACGCCTCGGTGCCGAGGGTGCTCGCGGCGCTGGGGGCTGCCGGCATCGAGCCGGGGAAGGTGATGTGGGTGATGCTCACCCACATCCATCTTGATCATGCTGGTGGGGCGGGCAGCCTCATGTGTGCATTACCCAATGCTAAGTTGCTGGTGCATCCTCGCGGGGTACGTCACATGATCGATCCATCGCGCTTGTGGGAGGCGACAGCGGCCGTATACGGCGCCGAGCAGGCGTTCGCCTTGTACGGGCGGCTGGCGCCGGTGCCGGCCGAGCGCATTGTCGCGGCCGAAGACGGGCTGGAGATCGACCTGAACGGGCGACGCTTCAGGGTGCTCGACACGCCCGGGCACGCACGCCACCACATCTGCATCTGGGACGAGCGCGCGCGCGCCTTTTTTACCGGCGACACCTTTGGGCTGTCCTACCGTGAGTTCGATGTGAACGGCCGCGCCTCGGTGATTCCCACGACGACGCCGACCCAGTTCGACCCCGAAGCCTTGCATGCGTCCATCGATCGCATGCTCGCCTATGAGCCCGAGGCGATGTACCTGACCCACTACAGCCGGGTGACGGACGTCCCTCGGTTGGCGGCCGATCTGCATCGCCTCATCGATACCCAGGTGGCGGTGGCGCGTGCCGCGCGGGGAGACGGCGTGGCCCGCCACGTCGAGATTCTTGCGGGGCTCGAGCAGATCGTGCGCGAAGAAGCCGAGCGACAAGGCTGGACGCTGAGCGAGGAACGCGTGTTCGAACTGCTCGGAATGGACCTGGAACTCAATGCCCAGGGCCTGGGCGTGTGGCTGGACGAGCGTCGGGAGCGTGACGCGCTGGTGACGGTGTGATTGACGCTGTTGCGCGGGGGCCGAGGGTGGGGACAGCAGGCGGCGGTCGCTAGTATTGTCAGTTTCCCTTGCAACTGTCGGATGCGTCGGCGCGGTCAGCGTTCGCCGGATTCCGCCGTTGCCTGCCAGCGGCTGGTATGTTCGGAGTCGCGTTCCGCGGCGCCGCCCGTTTCGTGCAGCCGGACAAGTTCCTGCTGTGCGCCTGAATGGCCGGCCAGGGCCGCGGCGCGCAGCCAACGTGCTGCCAGGCGCGGATTGGGCTGGACGCCGCGACCGTGCATGAGCAGGCGGGCCAGCGTATACTGGGCCTCGACGTGACCTTGCTCCGCGGCGCGCCGATACCACTCCCGTGCCGTGGCCTCGGAACGTGGGACCAGCTCGCCGTGCTCGTACAATGCTGCGAAGGCGAACTGGGCGTCCGCCAGGCCGGCTATGCTGGCCCTGCGCAGCCATTGCCAGGCTTCCCGCAGCGCCGGTGGCTCGGTGGCTTCGAGCAGGATCCGGGCGTACTGGTACTGCGCAAGACGGTTGCCGGCCCGGGCCGAGCGTTCGAGCAGGGGAATGGCGCCAGCCAGATCGCCAGCCTGCAGTGTGAGCTGAGCGGCAACCACATCGGCCGTGGCCGAGGATTGCGCGCTCAGGGTGGGGGGGACGACAAGCTGCGCGAGTATCAGCACACCCGCCAGCATGCTTGCGCGCATGGCCGGAGCGGAGCGGGAACCGCGGCGGACCGATGGCAGGGAGGAGTGAGGGACAGTCTTTGGAGGTGAGTGCTGCATCGTAGGCGCTCCTGTTCGCCGGTTGGAACGGTTCGCGTGCGCGGAGTTCAGCCCGATTGGGAAACGATTGGCCCTGAGGGTTGTGCCTGTCTGTTGGGAGTCTCGAAGCGACGGGTGGGAGCGCACGGGAGGCGTGCTGGGGTACCATCGGGTTGCACGATGCGGGTTGCCGGCCCAACGTGGTGCCGGCGTGACGACGTGTCGCTTCATTGCGCCCGCTATCTGCATTGCCCTCTTTACCTTAGTGTTTGGCGCGAAAGCGCCCTGTGATCGATGTCCGCTGCCCTCAATCCTGTGCTCCATCCTGCTTCCACAGACGGTTCTCACGTGGTCGAAGCCGATGTCGACCTTGCGCGCCGCTTCGGCGGCGTCGCGCGCCTGTACGGTGCTGGTGCGCTGACGAGACTCGCCGCTGCCCACGTGTGCGTTGTCGGGATAGGCGGCGTGGGCGCCTGGGTGGCCGAGGCGCTTGCGCGCAGCGGCGTTGGCGGGATGACGCTGATCGATCTCGATCATGTTGCCGAGTCCAACGTCAATCGGCAGGTCCATGCCCTCGAATCAACTCTCGGTCAGGCCAAGGTGCTGGCGATGCGCGCGCGCATCGCCGAGATCAATCCGCTTGCACGTGTCGAGGTGGTGGAGGCGTTCCTCACGCCGGACAATGCCGACACGCTGCTGCAGGGTTTCGATTTGGTGGTGGACGCAATCGATCAGTTGCGCGCCAAGGTTGCCTTGGTCGCGGCATGCCGTGCCCGCGGCATTCCGGTGGTGGTTGCCGGCGGGGCCGGCGGCAAGACCGACCCGACCGCCATTCGCGTCGCCGATCTGGCGCGCACCGAGCATGACCCCCTGCTCGCCAAGCTGCGCCGGCAGTTGCGTGCCGAGCACGGCTTTCCGCGCGACCCCAAGCGCAGGTTTGGGGTGGAGGCGGTGTTCTCGGTGGAGTCCATGCGTCGGCCGGTGGTGTGCGAGGCGGGCGATAGCCCGGCGCCGACCGGGCTGTCCTGTGCGGGATATGGGTCAAGCGTGATGGTGACGGCGAGCTTCGGTCTGGTGGCGGCCGCACGTGCGCTCGATCATCTGTTGGAAATTCGGAGAGAAGCGTGAACGAGATGCCGGTGGCGAAAGCCGAATGTGGTAGCGCGGGCGACATGGCGATCGTGCTGTTCGGGCATGGGGCGAGAGATCCGGAGTGGGCCGGACCAATGCGGCGCGCGCGCGAGCATGTTCTCGCGCAGGCCGGCCGCCTGCGCGTGGAACTCGCGTTCCTTGAGTTCATGACACCCACCCTGGACGAGGTGATCGCCGAACTCGCGCAAGCCGGTATGCGCACCGTCACCGTGGTGCCAATGTTTCTGGCACAGGGCGGGCACGTCAAGAAAGACTTGCCGATGTTGATCGAGCAGGCTCGGGCTCGTCATCCGGACTGCAGCATTCGCCTGGCTGCCGCCGTGGGCGAGGCCGACGCCGTGCTTGTCGCCATGGCTGCCTACGCGATTGGCTGTGCCCAGGCAGGTGTTGACGCGACGGTCGATAGCGCCTCTGTATCTTAGCGATTAGGCGGGGGGCAGGAACTCGCGCATGGGGAGGGCGTCTTTCAGGCATCTAAATATTAGAGTATGATTATATTCATGGATACCAGACGATATCTCCGATGCCTTTTCTTCATGTTGCTGGTGCCAGCTGCAGCGCCAGCGGCCCAGGCTGAGGTGCCGGTCTTCAAGGTCGAGCCGCGCGCAACCCACCTCACCCATGTTGCCGAGGCGACGCTTGAGGCGGTGACCCAGGTGACGGTCGCAGCCCAGGTACAGGGACGCGTGGTGGAGTTGCGGGTGGATGCCGGGGATATGGTGCGCAAGGGAGACGTGCTCTTGCGCATCGATCCCACCGAGGCGGGGCAGGCGGTAGCCAGCGCCGATGCGGGCGTGGCCCAGGCCCAGGCCAACCTGGCGAATGCGCGTGCCGAGTACGAACGCACACGCAGTCTGCTGGCACGTGGATTCGTCAGCCAGTCCGCCGTCGATCAGGCGCGGGCGTCGTTCCAGGCAGCCGAGGCGCAGTTGCGCGCGGCGCGGGCGGGCCACGGGCAGGCTGCGACGGCACTGGGCTATACCACGCTGGCGGCGACGCTGGACGGACGCGTGTCCGAGCGCTTGGTGGAAGTCGGCGAAATGGCCCAGCCCGGGCGTCCGCTGCTGACGGTGTTCGACCCCTCGGAAATGCGCGCGGTTGTGGATGTGCCGCAGTTCCGGTTTGCGGCGCTGGCGGGGGCACAACCCCAGGCGCGGGTGGAGTTGCCGGACTCCGGGCGGTGGCTGGACGCGACACAGGTTACGATTCTGCCGGCTGCCGATGCCCGTACCCACACCTTGCGGGTACGTGTGGACCTGCCGCCCAATCTGGAAGCGGCGATGCCAGGGACTTTCGCCAGGGTGCATTTCCTGACCGGCGAGGCGACGCGCCTGGCGGTGCCCGCCGCAGCTGTCCTGCGCCGCAGCGAGATCACCGCGGTGTATGTGGCCGATGGCCAGGGCGGCTTCGGGTTGCGGCAGATCCGAGCCGGTGCCACGCTCACCGACGGCAGTGTCGAGGTGCTGGCGGGTTTGCGCGGGGGCGAGGAGGTGGCGCTTGATCCGGTGCGGGCGGGCCTGCTTGCGCGCGGTAAGCGCTGAATGGGCGCGGTCATGACGGATTCGCTCGGTATCTCCGGCCGCATCGCCGCGGCCTTCCAGCGCAACCCGCTGACGCCGTTGCTGGCGCTGGCGCTGTTCCTGCTCGGGGTGTTCGCGACGCTGATCACGCCCAAGGAAGAGGAGCCGCAGATCGACGTCACCATGGCCAACGTGCTGGTGCCGTTCCCCGGCGCCTCGACGCGCGACGTCGATGCGCTGGTGTCGCGTCCGGCCGAGCAGGTGTTGTCGCGCATCGCCGGCGTCGAGCATGTGTTCGCGGTGTCGCGCCCGGGCATGGCGGTGATCACCGTGCAGTTCGAAGTCGGTGTGCCCAATCAGACCGCGCTTGTACGGCTGTATGACACCATCCACTCGCATCGCGACTGGCTGAGTCCGCAACTGGGCGTGGGCGAGCCCGTGGTCAAACCCAAAGGCATCGACGACGTGCCCGTGGTGAGCCTGACCTTCTGGACCGATGATCCCGAGCGCGGCGGCTTCGAGCTGCAACAGGTCTCGCGAGCAGTGGAGCATGAGGTCAAGCGTGTTCCCGGCACCCGTGACGTGGTCACGATGGGTGGCCCCGGCCATGTGCTGAGGGTACTGATAGACAACGAGCGCCTTAACGCCCATGGCCTGACCGCGCAGGACCTGCGCGCCGCGCTCCAGCTGTCCAACGCCTCCCAGCCTGCCGGTACGCTGGTGACTGACAACCGTGAGGTGTTGGTGCAGACCGGCACCTACATCGAGTCCGCCGAGGACGTACGCGGGTTGGTGGTTGGGGTGGAGGACGGGCGCCCGGTGTTCATGCGCGACGTGGCACAGGTGGAGGATGGTCCCGATCAGCCCGGACGCTACGTCTGGTTCGGTACCGGCGCGGCGTTCGAGCGTGGCGCCGGGATGCTTGAGGGGGATCGCGAGCGCGGGCATGAGCGCGTTTACCCGGCGGTCACCCTGGCGGTGTCGAAGAAGCCGGGCGCGAATGCCTCGGATGTGGCCAACGGCGTGATCGCGCGGGTGCAGAACCTGCAGGGCGCACTCATTCCGGAGGGGATCCACTTCAATGTGACGCGGGACTACGGCAAGACCGCCGACGACAAGGCCAACACGCTGATCGCCAAGCTGGTGTTTGCGACGGCCGCGGTGGTGTTGCTGGTGTTGCTTGCGCTTGGCCGGCGCGAAGCATTGATTGTCGGCGTGGCGGTCACGCTGACGCTGGCGGCGACCCTGTTCGCTTCGTGGGCGTGGGGCTTCACCCTCAACCGGGTGAGTCTGTTCGCCCTGATCTTTTCCATTGGCATTCTGGTGGACGACGCCATCGTGGTGGTGGAGAACATCCATCGCTGGCATGTCCTGGAACCGCAGACGCCGCTCTGGAAGTTGATTCCCAAAGCGGTGGACGAAGTGGGCGGGCCGACGATTCTGGCGACGTTCACCGTGATTGCCGCGCTGTTGCCAATGGCCTTCGTGACAGGATTGATGGGGCCTTACATGAGCCCCATTCCGATCAACGCCTCGATGGGCATGTTCATCTCGCTGGTGGTGGCGTTTGTGGTCACGCCTTGGCTGGCGCTCAAGTTGCTCGCGCGCCCGGCCGCTGCGCAGCACGCCGGTGACGACAGGGTCACGCGCCGGCTGGATGCGGTATTCCGCCGCATCATGTCGCCCATGCTCGACCCGCAGCGCGGGGCACGCGCGCGCCTGGGGTTATGGCTGTCGGTGCTGGCGCTGGTGTTCGTGTCGCTGGCGCTGCCGGTGTGGCAGGCGGTGGTGCTCAAGATGCTGCCGTTCGACAACAAGAGCGAGTTCCAGATCGTGCTCGACATGCCGGTGGGGACGCCACTGGAGGAGACCGCGCGGGTGCTGCGGGAGATCGGCGAGTACGTCGCGACGGTGGAGGAGGTGTCGGACTGGCAGGCCTACGCCGGTACGGCGAGCCCGATCAATTTCAACGGCCTGGTGCGCCAGTACTATCTGCGCAGCGCCCCGGAACAGGGCGACATCCAGGTGAACCTGGTGGACAAGTCGCTGCGCAGTCGCAAGAGCCACGACATTGCGGTGTCGGTGCGCGATGAGGTGGCGCGCATAGCCCGGTCTGGTGGTGGCAACGCCCGGGTGGTGGAGGTGCCACCCGGCCCGCCGGTGATGTCGCCTATCGTGGCCGAGGTCTATGGACCGGACTATGCCGGTCAGATCGAAGTGGCACGCAGGCTGCGGGCGGTGTTCGAGGCGACGCCCGACATCGTCGGCATCGACGACAGCATCGACGAGGTCGCTCCCAAGGCGGTGCTGCGGGTGGACCAGGCCAAGGCCGCACGCATGGGGGTGGCGCAGGCGGACGTGGTGGACATCGTGCGCATGGCTCTGGCGGGCGAAAACGTCACGCCGGTGCATGGCAGCGACAACAAGTACGAGATCCCGGTACGCATCCAGTTGCCGCCCGAGCGCCAGTCCAGCGTCGATGCCCTGCTGGCGATGAAGGTCCGTGCCCGCGATGGGCGGCTGGTATCGGTGTCTGAGTTGGTGCAGGTGCACGAGACAGTGCGCGAGCAGGTGATTTACCGCAAGGACCTGCTGCCGGTGGTGTATGTCACCGCGGACATGGGCGGCCGGCTGGATTCGCCGCTGTACGGCATGTTCGGCATTCGCGCGGGGCTCCCCGGGCTGATGCTGGAGGGGGCGGGGCTGGCGGGCGAACTGGGCGAGTACTTCATCCGTCAGCCGGCCGACCCCTACGCCGGATACGCGATCAAGTGGGATGGCGAGTGGCAGGTGACCTACGAGACCTTCCGCGACATGGGGGCAGCCTACGCGGTCGGCTTGATTTTGATCTACCTGCTGGTGGTCGCGCAGTTCAAGCGCTATCTGGTGCCGCTGATCATCATGGCGCCGATCCCGCTGACGCTGGTCGGGGTGATGCCCGGGCACGCGCTGCTAGGCGCCCAGTTCACCGCGACCTCGATGATCGGCATGATCGCCCTGGCCGGCATCATCGTGCGCAATTCCATCCTGCTGGTCGACTTCATCAACCAGCAGGTTGCGGCCGGCCTGCCCTTTGGCGAGGCGGTAATCCGCGCGGCCGCGGTGCGCGCAAAGCCGATCGGTCTGACCGCCCTGGCGGCGATGATCGGCGCGTTGTTCATCCTCGACGACCCGATTTTCAATGGACTGGCAATCAGCCTGATCTTCGGCGTGTTCGTTTCCACGCTGCTCACCCTGGTGGTCATTCCCATCCTCTACTATGCCGCCATGCGCGGTCGTGTCGGTCAATTGCAAGGAGAAGCACCATGACTCTCACCGTCAACCAGTTCGTCCGCATCTTCGCCGGCGCCTTCGTACTGATCTCGCTTGCACTGGGGGTTGAGGCCTCGCCGCTGTTCGTCAGCAAGCACTTCTTGTGGTTCACCGCGTTTGTCGGCGCCAATCTGTTCCAGAGCGGCTTCACCCGCTTCTGCCCGCTGGAGAACGTTCTGCGCCGATGTGGGGTGAAGGACGAGGGCGCGAAGCGCGATGTGAAGGGCGGTCCCAGCTGCGTCTGAGGCCGACGGTGAACGGCGTGCCGGTTTCCTCCACCGACGATGCCCCTGCGCGTTTCGAGTTGCGCACCCATGCGCAGGCTCATCGCGTGGCCGACCGGGCGTCGGCCGTGTGCGGCGCCAATAGCTGGGGTGTTGCTGCCGCGCTGCTCGAGTTGCTGTGCAACGCGATCGAGCATGGCAATCTCGAGATTGGCGCGCAGCGCAAGGCGATCTGTCTGCGCGATGGGCTGTGGGACGCCGAGCTGCGGCAGCGCCAGGCGGACCCGCTGCGTGGCGGACGGCTGGTCACCTTGCTGCGCACCCGTTGCGATACCGGCTGGTGTTTCGAAATCAGCGACCAGGGCGGCGGCTTTGACTGGCGTGCCGCTGCGGCCGAGGCGGCGCACGCTGCGATAACCGATCCTGCCAAGCCCTGCGGGCGAGGCATTGCACTGGCTAAGCGCCTTTCGGGCGGCACGCTGGCGTATCTCGGGAACGGCAGCCGGGTGCGTCTACTGGTACCGTTTGCGTAATTGCTCACGCCGCGGCGCTCGACGGTGTGCAATATTTGGGTCGACCGCATTTAGAATGCGGAATCCAACCGATCGCGATGTGGCCGCCGCATGGAAAACTATCTCAATCGACGTCTCGACCGGCGCATTCCGCTGGGCTCCTCCGCCCGCATCCGTTTCGAGGACGGCTCGGAAGTCGAGGCGTTGTGCGTGGAACTCAGCGTGCGCGGGATGACGTTGCAGACCGGCTACGTGCCGGGCGAGGGCGAAGAGCTTGAGGTGATCGTCGATGCGCCTGCCGGCAAGGTCGAGACGCCGCCGCTGCACGTTCGGCTTGCGGTGAAGCGCTGTATCTCGATCGACGACGGGCGCTACGAACTGGGCGGCGAGATCGTCAAAGTGCTCGCCTGACGGCAACGGCGCTCCCTGGCTTGCGCGCCTTGCAGGGGGCGGACGCCTTGACTGCCCCACTTCGTCGTCTGGCGCCTGTGAGCGCCTGCCCGTGATCGCACTTGCGTTCAGTCAGGCGCGCTGGCGATCGGTGCGTCAGCCCGCCTTGGGCACGCGGCGCCACAATAGCCACACCGCAAAAACCACCACCGCGGAAAAGCACAGCAGCGACCAATTGGCAATCGTCAGGCCGAGGAAGGTCCAGTCTATCGAGGCGCAGTCGCCGCTGCCGCTGAAGATCATCGGCAGCGCCTGGGCCAGCGGAAAGGCGTCCAGCATGAAGGCGAGGTCGGGGCCGCACTCGGGGATGTCGGGCGGGTTGCGCTGAATCCAACTCTGCCGTGCGGCCACGCCGCCACCGGTCAGGGCCAGTGCGCCGATGCCCGCCAGGTAGATGCGCTGCCCGGTGCGCCCCGGTGCATGCAGGCCGGCGACCAGGGCGAGCAGCGCGACCCCCACGAAGGCGTAACGCTGCATGATGCACATGGGGCAGGGCTCAAGCCCGACCACGTGCTGAAGATACAGGCCGTAGGCAAGCAGGCCGGCACAGACGGCGAACAGCATCAGGCACAGTTGGCGAGTGGGCAGTCTCAGCAGGGTTTGGAACAGGTTCATGTGTCGGTGGCGCTATGGTCGGATGGAAACGGGGCGCAGGGAGGGTGCTGCGTCGCCGGGTGGGGCCGGGCAGTCCGGCGCCATTGTAGGGTAGAGCCCGTCAGCGGTGTCGTCCCTTGGGTGGAACAGGCGCTGAGACGTAACTATTCAGGAAACGTTCGCGCGCGACCGGATCGATTTCTTCGCAACGCCCTGTCACGTCCTCGCCGCTGCTGCCAAAGGCGTGCTCCAGCATCTCGATGAAGCTACGCGTCTTGGCCGGCATCAGCCGTCTTCCCGGAAATACCGCCCATGCCGACGAGGCGGGAAGCTGCCAGTCGGGCAGGACGCGGACGAGTTCGTTGCGGTTCAGCAAGGGTTCGGCATAGAGGGTCGGCGATGCCGCAATGCCGGCACCGGCGCGGGCCAGACGCAGCAGGGTTTCGGGCGAATTCGCCACCACGCGCGCGTTCGGTGCGAACGCCACGTGCTGCTCGCCATGCTGTAGCGGCCAAGGGTGCGGTGTGCCGTCGCCAGTGGGCAGGCACAGCGTATCGTGTCCGGCGAGTTCGCTCGGGTCGGCCGGCATGCCGCGGCGGCGGAGATAGTCCGGCGAGGCGAACAACCCGGAGTTCAGTACCGCGATGCGGCGGGCGGCGAGCGTGGCGTCGTCCGGTAGCGTACCCATGCGCAGCGCCAGATCGAAGTTCTCGGCGATCAGGTCTACGCGACGGGGCGACAAGTCGATGTCCAGGCTCACATCCGGGTGCAGTTCGGCGAAGGCGGCAACCAGATCGATGAGCAGCAAATTGGCGAAATCGCCCGGCATCGACACCCGCAGCCGGCCGCGCGGCCGCGCCTGGCGGTGCGCAGCGAGGGCGGTGGCGGCCTGGGTTTCGGCGTCGATCTGGCGAGCATGGGCAAGCACGCCGTGACCAAACTCGGTGAGATTGAGCCGTCGCGTGGTGCGGCGCAAGAGGCGTTCGCCAAGTTGTTCCTCGAGCGACGAGATGCGGCGTGACAGCGTCGACTTGGGTAGCCCCAGATGTTCTGCGGCCGCGGTGAAACTGCCGAATTCGACCACTTTGGCGAACAGCAGCAGGTCGTTGGGGGTGAGGTGGGCGTCCGGGTTCATGCAATTCGTTCCGTCTATGGAACAATCTTATCCGTTTCACCGGGTTAATCCGAGTCTTCGTCACGAATAAGATAGGGGCACTTGAACCCGATTCCGATGACCCCCGATGGAGACCGACATGAATATTCTGCAAATCAACGCCAGCGCCCGTGTGGAAGGCGCGCAATCCACCCGTCTCGCCAACCTCATCGCGGCCCAGTTGCGAGAGCGCAATCCCGAGGCAACGCTGCAGGTGCGTGATCTTGCCGTGCAGCCCCACCCCGCGTTGGACGAAGCGGCGCTCGGCGCGTTGTTCACCGAGGCGCAACAGCGTACCCCGGAGCAGGCTGCCCGCGTGGCGCTGGATGATGCCCTGATTGCGGAGGTCCAGGCCGCCGACGTGCTGGTGCTGGGGGTGCCAATGTACAACTTTGGCGTTTCGGCGCAGTTCAAGAACTGGATCGATGCGATCGCGCGTGCCAAAGTGACGTTCCGCTACACCGAGAATGGACCGGAGGGCTTGCTCAAGGGCAAGACGGTGTACGTCGCCCTTGCCCGCGGCGGCGTCTATCGCGACACCCCGGCCGATTCGCAGGTGCCGTATCTGCGCACGATACTGGGCTTCCTCGGTATGACCGACGTGCGCTTCATCTACGCTGAAGGGCTGGCCATGGGGCCGGATGCTGCGACCCAGGCTTTCGAACGTGCCCAGCAGGACCTCGAGGCGGCACTGGCCTGAGCGGCTCAACCAGGAGACGAACAACATGCGTACGACGACCCCCGATTTGCTTCCGCCTTCCACTGCCGAGGTGGTGTGCCGCAGCCGCCGCGTCGAGCGCATGGTGGTCGGCAGCGCGACCTCGGACGGCGCCGGGGTGAAGCTCACCCGGGTGCTCACCCAGCCGCTTCAGCGCAGGCTCGATCCGTTCCTGATGCTGGATGCCTTTCGCAGTGACGATCCGGATGACTACATCGGCGGCTTCCCGGACCATCCTCACCGCGGTTTCGAGACCATCACCTACATGCTCGCGGGGCGCATGCGCCACCGCGACAGCGCCGGCAACCAGGGCTTGCTCGAGAGCGGCGGCGTGCAGTGGATGACCGCCGGGCGTGGCGTCATCCATTCCGAACTGCCGGAGCAGCAGGACGGCTTGATGGAAGGCTTTCAGCTTTGGCTCAATCTGCCCGCGCGCGACAAGATGGCACCGGCCTGGTACCGCGATCTGCCGGATGCGGCACTGCCGCGCTTCGTGACGCCGTCGGGTGCCCGTGTCAAGGTCATCGCCGGCGCCAGCCATGGGGTACAGGCGCCGGTCACGCGCGAGGCCACTGCGCCCTTGTACCTCGACATCGACCTACCACCCGGTGCCGACTTTGCGCACGCCCTGGCTGCTGACCTGAACGCGTTTGTTTACGTGTTCCGGGGGCAGGTGGAGGTGGGCGGCAGCGTCGTGCCCAGCGGGCGCATGGCGATTCTCGCCAATGAACCGGGATGCGACGGCGTGGTGTTGCGCGGCGCCGAACCGGTGGTCGGCGCACAGCGGGAGGATGGCGTTGGCACGGAGGCCGGCGGGCGGCTGCTGCTGATCGCCGGCCGGCCGCTGGGTGAGCCCATCGTGCAATACGGGCCGTTCGTGATGAACAGCGAGGCCGAAATCTACCAGGCGGTGGATGACTATCGCGCCGGCCGTCTGGGTTGATGGGCCGGCACCGAACGACGCCACGCCCCTGGTCGCACCGGTCGGCCCCTGCCTTCGCTGGTGTGGCAAGGCGTGGGCGGGAATCCGCAAACCCGCCCGCAGCGGGGCTACATCCGCGCGAGTCGTTCCAGCACTGCGACCTGATCGCGCACCGGCTCGGGTATCGGCGCATCGCCGTCGAGCATGGCGCGGATGAGGGCGGCGTTGTCGCCCGGGTTGGGCACATCCGGTAACCCGGGCAGCGGCGGGGCGCCGCCTTCCTCGGCCTCGCAGGCAATCCAGTCGCGGCCGTCGGCGAAGGCCTCCATGCGTGGCCGTCGACGCGGGTTGGCGAAGGACTCGCCCTCGGTGCCGCGCATCAGCAAGGCGTGGCCGCCGTCGGCGAGCAGGAAGTCGTGCATTCGCTCCAGGTACTCCGGGTGGGTGACGGCGACCACCCTGACGCTGCGACCCGGACACGGGTCGAGCAGCTTGGCCATGGTGTGGCCGCTGCCGCGCACCCCCAGGCGGCGGCGCAGCGACAGCAGTTCCGCCAGCCCCGGAAGCAGGGTTTCCAGACCGATGCAGGCCAGGCGTTCGGCGGCGAGTTGCTGCCCCGCCTCTTCAACATTGGCCGCGCGCTCGATGCCGAGCGCATCGAGCAGGGCGAAGGGGTTGCTGCGATTGTCGAAGTCGTGGCGGCCCTGGATCAGCACCGGGATGCCGCGCCAGGCCAGCAGGTGGGCGACCAAGGGCATGAGGTTGGCCTGGCGGCGTGCGCCGTTGTAGGTCGGCAGTACGACGCAGCGCGGGCCGTCGGGCACGGCCACGCGGCTGCCGCGTGTGTCCATTGCATGCTTGAAGCCCACCAGCTCTTCCAGCGATTCACTCTTGATCCGCAGTGCGATCAGGATCGCACCCAGTTCCAGCGCTTCGACCCGGCCGTCCAGCATGTCGCCGAACACCGCTTCGGCCTGAGCAGCGTCTAGCGACCTCGCGCCCTTGGCGCCACGTCCGATTTCCTTGATGATGGAGGCGTGATTCATCGCGCCATTATCCACGATTCGTGGCGGGCGGCGCGCTCGCAAGGGGAGGGCAGACAATGAGAGTGGGCTTCATCGGCCTGGGTTTGATGGGGCGCCCGATGGCGCTCAATCTGTTGAAGGCGGGGCACGCTTTGCGCGTCTGGGCACGCCGTCCCGAGCATGCCGCAGCACTGGCGGCAGCAGGTGCGCAGGTGTGTGGCAGCGCGGCGGAAGTGGCGGCCGAGGTCGAGGTCGTGATCAGCATGGTGGCCGATGCGCCCGACGTCGAGCAGGTTGCGCTGGGACCCGCGGGGGTGGCGGATGGCGCCACACCGGGCCTCATTCACTTGGACATGAGCACCATCGCGCCCGCCGCCGCGCAACAGATCGCGGCCCGCCTGGCCGAGCGCGGCGTGACCATGCTGGATGCGCCGGTGTCAGGGGGCGAGGTGGGGGCGATCGACGCCACCCTGACCATCATGGTGGGCGGGGACGCGGACGCCTTTGCGCGTGCCCGTCCGTTGTTCGAGGCCATGGGCAGAACGGTGTCGTTGATCGGCGCCTCGGGAGCGGGGCAGGTGGCGAAGGCCTGCAACCAGATTCTGACCGGGGTGGGGGTGGCCGCGGTGGCCGAGGCGCTCAATTTCGCCAGCCGATCCGGTGTCGATGCCGCCCGCGTGCGGGAGGCGTTGCTCGGTGGCTTCGCTTATTCCCGCGTGCTGGAGAATCACGGCCAGCGCATGCTGGATCGCAACTTCCGGCCGGGATTCAAGGCCTGGATGCACCACAAGGACATGCGCATCGTGATGGACGAGGCTCAGCGCCGGGGGCTGGCGCTGCCTACGGCGGCGATCACATCCCAACTCTTCAGCGCGCTGATGGGCTGCGGCATGGGGGAGGAGGACTCGGTGGCGATACTGAAACTGTTCGAACGCATGAGCGGAGGCGCGTGATGCGAGTTGGATTCATCGGTCTGGGGGCGATGGGGCGCCCGATGGTCGCCAATCTGCTGCGGGCCGGGCATGCACTCACCGTTTGGGCGCGGCGTCCGGAGTCGGCACAGGCGGTGCTCGAACAGGGGGCGGTTTGGGCCGCCAGCCCGGCAGAGGTGGCAGGTGCGAGCGAGGTCGTGCTCACCATCGTGACCTCGGATGCCGACGTCGAGGCACTGGCCTTTGGCGCGCACGGGCTGGCCGAAGGGTTGGTGCCGGGCGCGGTGCATGTGGACATGAGCACGATCTCACCGTCGGCGGCGCGTCGCATCGCCGCACGCCATGCGACGCGTGGCGTGGGGTGGGTGGATGCGCCGGTATCCGGCGGCGAGCAGGGCGCGATCGATGCCAGTCTTGCGATCATGGCCGGCGCCAGCGAGGCCGATCTTGCCCGCGTCATGCCGGTGTTGCAGGCATTGGGGCGGCGCATCGTACACATCGGCGAGGCAGGCGCCGGCCAAGTGGCCAAGGCCTGCAATCAGATGATCATGGTGGCCGCCGTGCAGGCCTGTGCCGAGGCCATGCAACTGGCAGCCGCCCATGGTGTGGATGTTGCCGCGGTGCGCACCGCCCTGATGGGCGGTTCGGCCGCATCGCGCATGCTGGAGTTGATGGGCGGCCGGATGGTCGAGCGCGATTTTCGGGCCGGCGTGCAGGCGCGCCTGCATCACAAGGATTTCGGCCTGTTGCTCGGCGAGGCGGCGCGCACCGGGGTGCCGCTACCGATCGCCGGGCTGGTCGGGCAACAGCTCAACGCGCTGGTGGCCCAGGGATGGGGCGGAGACGACGTATCCAGTCTGTTGCGTGTGCTCGAGCAAACCAATGGCAGGGGCGGGCAAGGCTGACAACCGATTGGTGCCGGGACGCAGTGCTCCCGTCGGCAGAAGGGGTGATGTAGGCGCGCCCGCTAGTTTCCCTCGTTGTCGTGCGGGTTCACCGGGCGGCCGTACCAGCGGAAGCGCGCCACGACCTCGGCCATTTCCTCGGTGGAGAGCAGCACCGGCATGCCCAGTTGCAGGGCGCGGCAGTACTGTTCGCACAAGGCTTCGAATTCGATTGCGGCGGCCAGCGCATGCTTGAGTTCGCGGCCGAACACCAGCATGCCGTGGTTGGCAATGAGGCACGCGCTGCGGTCTTCGATCGCCGCCAGAATGTGGTCGGAAAGGGTTTGCGTGCCGAACGTGGCGTAGCGTGCGCAGCGCACGTTGTGGCCGCCGAAGCGGGCGACCATGTAGTGGAAGGGCGGAATTTCCAGGCGGTGGCAGGCGAGCGCGGTGGCGAACGGCGCATGGGTATGGACGACCGCCCCGGCTTCCGGTCGGGCGCGATACAGGTCGAGGTGAAAGCGCCACTCGGACGAGGGTGCGAGCGCGCCTTCCGCGTGACCGTCCGGGCCGACCCGGACAATTGATTCCGCGTCGAGCGCGTCGGCGGCCACCCCGCTGGGCGTAATCCACATGCCCGTGCCGTCGCGCACGCTGACGTTGCCGGCGCTGCCGGTGTTGAGCCGGGCTGCGTCGAGGCGGCGTGCGGCCGCGACGATGGCGTGGCCAGGCGACGAGGTGGTCGCTCGCCTTATCCCCACGTACCGGCCTCGCGCAATTCGCCCAGCCGTTCCGGGGCGAATACGCCATATTCGGTGATGATGCCGGTGATGAGCCGCGCGGGCGTGACGTCGAAGCCCGGGTTGACCGCGGTTTCGGACTCAGGTGCGAGCGTCAGGCGCGCGAGCCGCCCTTCGCCGTCCAGACCCTCCACCCCCAGCACTTCGGCCGGGCCACGGTCCTCGATCGGAATGGCGTCACCGTGCGCGCAGTCGAAATCGATCGTCGACAGCGGTGCCGCGATATAGAAGGGTACGCCGTTGTCGCGCGCCGCCAGCGCCTTGAGATAGGTGCCGACCTTGTTGGCGGTGTCTCCGTTGGCGGCGATGCGGTCGGCGCCGGTGATGACGATGTCGGCCTCACCCCGGGCCAGCAGGATGCCCGCGGCGTTGTCGGCGATCAGTGCGTGCGACACTCCTGCCTCGCGCAGTTCCCAGGCGGTGAGCAGGCCCTGGTTGCGCGGGCGGGTTTCGCTCACCCATACATGCACTGGCAGATCGAGCGCCTGCGCGGCATACACCGGGGCGAGTGCGGTGCCGGCGCCCAGCGTGGCCACCCAGCCGGCGTTGCAGTGGGTCATCACCCTTAGAGGCGCATCGCGCCCGGCTGTCAGGGCCTGCAACAAGGCCACGCCGTGATGGCCGATGGCCGCGCAGGTCCGGGCGTCGCCGGCGCGGATGGCTTCGGCCTCATCCCAGGCGGCTTCGTGGCGTGTGCCAGCGAGCAGGGGGTGCAGGCGTGCGCGCATGCGCTTCAGCGCCCAGTGGAGGTTCACCGCGGTGGGGCGGGTAGCGCCCAGCGTGCTCAGCACGTGCTCGAGTTGCGCGTCGCTGGCGTCCGCGCGCAAGCCTAGGGCGACGCCGAAGGCGGCGGTGGCGCCGATCAGGGGGGCGCCGCGCACCCGCATGTTGCGGATGGCGTCGGCCACCGCCTCCAGTGTTTCCAGCCGGACTGCCATGCAACGGTGGGGAAGCAAGGTCTGGTCGAGGATCTCGATGGCGTCGCCGACGCGGCGCAGGGTGGGGATTGGTTGATTGAAGTCCATGCTGGCGATTTTACCGCGCAGAACCCGGCCTCTGGGCAGTCCCCGGACGTGGTTCGCGGCAGCCCGGCCCCCACGGCTGCAGAAAGGGCGCGAGGGGCGCGCACCGGGGGGGGGCGCCGGACTATCGGCCGGGTGCCCTGGTCTGCGAGAATGCCGGCTTGTCCCGTGACTTCCGCAGGCATCGCCATGCCGAACCATCCTCATCCCATCCGTTCCCGGTTGCCCGACGTCGGCACCACCATCTTTACCGTGATGTCGCGCATGGCGCAGGAGTGCGGTGCGATCAACCTGTCCCAGGGATTTCCCGACTTCAATGCCGAGGACGTGTTGTTCGAGCGCGTCGCCCACTGGATGCGCAGCGGTCACAACCAGTACGCGCCGATGGCCGGGGTGTTGCCGTTGCGTGAGGCGATCGCACGCAAGATCGCCTCGCTCTATGCCATGGATTACGACGTCGAACGCGAGATCACGGTCACCGCAGGCGCGACCCAGGCCTTGTTCACTGCCGTTGCCGCGCTGGTACATCCGGGCGACGAGGTGATCGTGTTCGAGCCAGTCTACGATTCCTACGCGCCGGCGATCGAGTTGCAGGGCGGCAAGGTGGTGCGCATGCGCCTGTCCGCGCCGGACTACCGCCCGGACTGGGAGGCCGTGGCTGCGGCGATCGGCCCGCGTACCCGGATGATCATGATCAACTCGCCGCACAACCCCACCGCGACGGTGTGGGAGGCGGCCGATTTCGACCACCTTGCGGCACTCCTGCGCGACACCGGCATAGTGGTGGTGTCCGACGAGGTGTACGAGCACATTCTCTTCGATGGCGTGGCGCATCGCAGTTGTGCCGCCCACCCGGAACTGGCCGGACGCAGTGTGGTGGTATCCAGCTTCGGCAAGACTTACCACATCACCGGCTGGAAAGTCGGCTACGTGGTGGCTCCGGCCGAACTCATGGCGGAATTCCGCAAGGTGCACCAGTTCAACGTATTTACCGTGAATACGCCGGTGCAGCATGCGCTTGCCGATTACATGGCCGACCCGGCGCGCCACCTCGGCCTGGCGGCGTTCTACCAAGCCAAGCGCGACTTCTTTCGCCAGGCCCTGGCGAGCTCGCGCTTCGAATTGCTGCCGTCGGCCGGCACCTACTTCCAGCTCGCCCGATACGACGCGATTTCCGATCGTCCGGACCGGGACTTTGTCGAATACCTGACACGCGAGGTCGGTGTGGCGGCGATTCCGGTGTCGGCATTCTTCGCTGACGGCACGGACGAGCATGTGGTGCGTTTCTGTTTTGCCAAGAACGAGGCGACGCTCGTGGCTGCATGCGCGCGCTTGTGCGGCGTCTGAACGAACGCCGGTGCGCGGCGGAAGTGACGGCGGACGTCCGGTTTCACCGTGCTAGACTTGAGGGCACCCCGAAAGACCCGCGGCGCGATCCACTTGCCGCCTTGTGCGGCGTCCGGCCGCTCGCCATGGTTCTTCGAGGCACTCCCCCGTACCGACTCGTGCCGACCCTGATAACGTGCGCAACCTGATCTTCATCATCCTCGCCCTGATCGCCGTCTGGTGGGCGCGCCGCGCGCTGAGCGACTTCAAGCGCATGCAGCAGCGCAAGCGCATGCAGCAGCGCAAGCGCGCGGACGAGGCCTCGCGCAATACCCCCGAGCGCATGGTCGCCTGCGCGCATTGTGGCCTGCACGTGCCTGAAAGCGAGGGCGTGCGCGAAGACGAGCGGTTCTACTGCAGCGATGCGCATCGACGGCTCGGAGTCAGGCGCTGAAGCGGGAGTCTGTGTGACGGCAGCCAAAGACGACCCCTTCGACGCCGCACGGCGGGCGCCCCAGCGCTACTTCAACCTGTTCCGTCTGGTGATCGCAGGCATACTCGTGGTCGGCGGGCGCGAGCTGGGTCTCGGTCAGGATGTCCCCAGGCTGTTGACCGGCGTGGCGTTCGCCTATCTGGGCCTGGTATTGCTGCTTGGCTTTCCCGATGCGGCGCGTCGGCTGGGCGTGAGCCGCTTGATCATGCTGCAGGTGGTCATCGACATCCTCATGCTGGCGACCCTGATGTGGATCAGCGGTGGCTACCGCAGTGGCATGCCGGTGTTGATGATGGTGTTTCTCGCCGCCGCCGGGCTGGTGTCGGAAGGCCGCATGGTGATGTTCTTTGCCGCGCTGGCGACGGTGCTGGTGCTCACCGAGAACGCATGGCGCACCTACGTCGGCAACAACCCCAGTGAGTTTTTTCAGGTCGGCATCGTCTGCATCGGCTTTTTCGCCATTGCCTTCATGGCGCGCCTGCTCGCGCGCCGCGCGCAGGCCAACGAGTCGCTGGCGGTGCTCAGGGGCGAAGCCCTGCATCGGCAGCAGGCGATCAACGAACGCATCATCGAGGACATGCAGGATGGTGTGATCGTAGTGTCGCCGGATGGCCGGGTGCGTCAGGCCAACCCGCGTGCCTCGGCCTTGCTCGGGCGGCCGCTGCGCGAGGGCATGCTGCTGGTCGACGCCGATCCCGTGTTCGGGCGTTGCGCTGGCGCCTCTGGCGCGGAGCACGGGGTGCTGCAGCGGCTCGGTCCGGGCGGCAAGCTGCTGCGCTGCCGGATTGCCGCCGCGAACGACAAGAGCGGGCCGGCAGGGGGCGATCTGCTGATCTATCTCACCGACTTCGAAGAGATTCAGCGACATGTGCAGCAACTCAAGCTGGCCGCGCTCGGCCGGCTGACCGCCAGCATGGCCCATGAGATTCGCAATCCGCTCTCGGCTGTGACCCAGGCGGCCGATTTGCTCGGCGAGGAAAAGCGCGCCGACGTGCAGGCGCGCCTGGTGCGCATCATCAACGACAACGCCCGCCGCATCGAGCGCATGGTGCGCGACGTGCTCGCGCTCGGGCGGCGCGACCAGTTGATGCGTGAAGCGCTGGCCCTTGACGTGTTCGTCGGCGAGGTGGTGGAAGCGTTCGGACTCAAGGGAGGCGACGAACTGCGGGTGTTCGACGTCGATGTGCCGGCGGGCCTGAGGCTGGCGATGGACCGGGTGCACCTCAATCAGATTCTCTCCAATCTGCTCGGCAATGCCCGCCGTTACTGTTCCGGACAGCCGGGCTCTGTTCGCGTATGGGCGTTCGCCCGCTGCGCCGACGAGGTCGAATTGCACATCATCGATGACGGCCCGGGCGTGGCAGAGGCCCAACGCGGCCAGATCTTCGAGCCCTTCTTCACGACCGACGCGAAGGGCACCGGACTGGGCTTGTACATTGCCCGCGAACTGGCCGAAGCCAATGACGCGCAACTGGATTTCGTCGGCAACGACCCCGGCGCGCATTTCATCCTGATCGGACGTACCCAGCCATGACCCAATCCGATAGACGCAACCGTCCGCCCGGCGCCGACGTACTCGTCGTTGACGACGAAGACGATATTCGCGAACTGCTCGAACTGTCCTTCATGCGCATGGGCCTGGCCTGCGATACCGCCGGAACCCTGGCGGAGGCGCGTGCGCTGCTGCGCGACAAGCACTACCGGCTGTGCCTCACCGACATGCGGCTGCCCGACGGTGACGGCCTGGAACTGGTGGCGCTGATCCAGTCCGAACATCCCGGGCTGCCGGTGGCGGTGATTTCGGCCTATGGCAGCATCGAGACGGCGATCCGCGCGCTCAAGCTCGGCGCCTTTGATTTCGTGACCAAGCCGGTCGAACTCAAGGGGTTGCGCGAGCTGGTCAATCACGCACTCAAGCTCGAGCCGGACGCCCCGCGCGAGGCCGCGGCACCGGCCGAGCGCGGGCTTCTCGGGCATTCGCCGGCGATGACGCAGTTGCGCGTCCAGATCGAGAAGCTGGCCCGTAACCAGGCACCGGTGTACATCAATGGCGAGTCGGGAACCGGCAAGGAAGTGATCGCACGCATGATCCACGCGCGTGGCCCACGCGCCGCTGGCCCCTTCGTGCCGGTGAACTGCGGCGCGATCTCGCCGGAACTGATGGAAAGCGAGTTCTTCGGTCATCGCAAGGGCAGCTTTACCGGGGCGGCAAGCGACAAGCAGGGCTTGTTCCAGGCGGCGCGGGGCGGCACCTTGTTTCTCGACGAAGTGGCCGATCTACCACTGGCGATGCAGGTGAAGCTGCTGCGCGCGATTCAGGAACGCGCGGTGCGGCCGGTCGGCGCGCACGCCGAGGAAGCGGTGGATGTGCGCATTCTGTCGGCCTCTCACCGTGACCTGGGCCAACTGGTGAACGAGGGGCGCTTCCGCCAGGACTTGTACTTCCGCATCAACGTCATCACCCTGCATGTGCCGCCCTTGCGCGAACGTCGAGAGGACGTGCCCGAGCTCGCCAGCCATGTGCTGGCCCGTCTTGCCGAGCGTGAGGGCTGGCGGGCGCCGCCGCGGCTAGACAAGGCCGCACTCGCGGCCCTGCAGCAATACGATTTCCCCGGCAACGTGCGCGAGCTGGAGAATCTGCTGGAGCGCGCCTGCGCGCTGTGTGAAAACGACTGCATCGACGCGGCCGATCTCAATCTGCTGCCTTCACCCGCGGGCATGCGTCCGAGCGCTTCCATGAGTCTCGCCACCTCGGCCTGGCGGGATGTCTCCGGCAACTATGACGAACCCTCCGAGCAGGGTGACGAAGAGCGTGTGCAAGTGCTGCGCATGCTGGAGGAAACCCGCTGGAATCGCTCGGAAGCGGCGCGGCGGCTGGGCATGACGCTCAGGCAGTTGCGCTACCGCCTGCAGAAATGGGGAATGGAGTGAATCGACGGTGCGGCTTCACGCAAGACGGCTGGCTGGATGGAGCCGTACGCTGTCCGTCGCCCAACTGCGATGCCCGGCCGGAAGGCATGGATATCGAGTTGGCGGTCATTCATGCCATCAGCCTGCCGCCGGAAGAGTTCGGTGGCGATGGCGTGGAGCGCCTGTTCACCAACCGCCTGGAGCCGGATGCCCATCCGTACTACGCGCGCATCCAGGCCTTGCGGGTGTCGGCGCATTTCTTCATCCGCCGCGATGGCCAACTGCTGCAGTTTGTTCCGATCCATGCCCGTGCTTGGCACGCCGGGGCGTCATGTTGGGAGGGGCGGAGCCGTTGCAACGACTTCTCTGTGGGAATCGAGCTCGAGGGCTGTGACAGCCTGCCTTTCGAGTTGCAGCAGTATGAGGCGCTCGCCGATCTGGTCGCCGATCTCGCCCACGCCTGCCCTTTGCGTGCGTTGGCGGGGCACAGCGACATCGCTCCCGGACGCAAGACCGACCCCGGTCCACATTTTTCCTGGCCGCGGTTCGCGGCCCTGCTCGCGCCTCGGGTGACGGTGTCACATCCGCTTGCAGATTGGCTGCGCGGGCGCGCACCGGCACGCGCTGCCGAGGACTGCGGCGACGCCTGAGCGGCTCATTGTTGCGTCTATGCAACATCGCGAAATCGCCTGAGATTCGCCGGAATGCGCCATCTGTGGCGGCTCACGACACCGCCCGGAAATGGCAGTGCGCCCGGCTGTTACGTTCCGAGATTGACAATGTTCAAGCAAATCAATACAGTGCGGTTCCTGCTGCTTTGCAGCACGTAGTGATTCAGCATTTTCAATCGGTGCGGCGTCGTTTACGACGCAGACCTCATGGCCGCTCGCACCGCGGAACACGTTGTCTGGTTGCGGCAACGTGTTGAACGACCACTGACGACCGAAGCCCCGTTTCGACACCTTTCCTGCCTCAGCGGTGGAGTGTGTCGGGCGACATCCCTGCCCTGGTTCTACCGCCCTGCACCATCGGGCGGCGGGGGTGATGCGATGGGGGTTTTCGTCACGCCATGGAGGAACCATGAACGACGCAACTTCCGGGTCCGGGCGCGCGCGCCGCGCTGGAGCCATCGTAGTGCGCGGTCTGCATGCCGGCTTGTTGTGTGCCGGTGCCGTCGCGGTGATTCAATTCTTTGCCGGACAGCTCGCGCATGAGCCCGTGCGTTTTGCCGACACCGGCATGATGACGGCGCAGGCCGCTCCACTGGCCGAGCTGCCGCTCGTGATCGATAGTCGGCCGCGCGAAGAGCCGTCGCGGACGTCGATCTTCGAACTGGCGATGCAAGGCATGTCTGAAGAGCCGGCCTTGTCCGAGGAAATGCAGCGCGTGCGCGACTGGGTCGCGCGTCGCTATCGCGTCTCCACGACGGTGCTCGAGCCGGTGCTGGCGCAGGCGGAGGACAGCGCCAAGGAGATCGGCGTCGATCCGCTGCTCATCGTCGCGATGATGGCGATCGAATCGAGCTTCAATCCATTTGCCGAGAGCCACATGGGGGCGCAGGGGCTGATGCAGGTGATTCCCCGCTTCCATATGGACAAGATCGGTGAAGACGCGGCGGCGGACGCCTTGTTCGACCCCTTGCTCAATGTCCACGTCGGTACCCTGGTGTTGGCCGAGGGGCTGCAACGCTTCGGCTCCCTGCAGGGGGCGCTGCAGTATTACGGCGGGGCACGCAATGACCCGAATGCCGCCTATTCGAAGAAGGTTCTGGCAATGAAGCAGCGCATCGTCACGGTAGCCCGCGCGGGCGACGCCTGATCGATTTGCCCAGGCCGGGGCCTGCTCGGCGACCAGACGGAAAACTGAAAACGGGCGCGTCCGCTCAGGCGGCGCGCCCGTTTTCAGTTGCGGTAGCTGGCTTGGTTGCCTGGCGCCCGCAACGACTCATTCACAGGCTCAGGATCGGCCGAGCACGTGGGCGATGCGTTCCACCGCTTCGGCCAGGCGCGCGGTGTCGGTGGTATAGGCGATACGCAGGTGGGCCCGGGCGTGGTGACTGCCGAAATCCAGGCCGGGCGTTGTCGCCACGCCGGCTTCCTCGATCAATCGGCGCGCCAGGGTCTCGCTGTCGGGCGCCAGTCCGGTGACGTCGGCGTACACATAGAACGCGCCCTGAGGTTCGGTATGGATGCCGAAACCCAGTTTGCGCAGCGCCGGCACGAGGAAGGCCCGCCGCTCGGCGAAGGCGGCGCGGCGTTGCTCAAGGATGGCCAGCGTGTCCGGCTCGAACGCGGCAAGGGCGGCGTGCTGGGCGGGGGTCGATGGTGAGATGAAGAAGTGCTGGGCGAGCTTCTCGATCTCGCGCACGTGGGATTCGGGTGCGACCAGCCAGCCCAGTCTCCACCCGGTCATGCCAAAGTACTTGGAGAAGCTGTTGATGACGAAGGCGTCGTCGACATGGGTGAGTACGGTGGAGGCGTCCACGCCGTAGGTGAGTCCCTGGTAGATTTCGTCGACCAGCAGCAGCCCGCCGCGCTCGCGGCAGGTGGCGCCGAGTGCGACCAGCTCTTCGGTGTTGAGCAGGGTGCCGGTCGGGTTGGACGGTGTGGCGACCATCAAGCCGCGGGTGGCCGGTGTCCATGCCGCGGCGACCTGGTCGGGCGTGGGCTGGAAACGGGTGTCGGCATCAACCGGCACGGCGCGCGTAATGCCCTCGAAGCTGCGCACCAGATGACGGTTGCAGGGGTAGCTCGGGTCCGGGATCAGCCATTCGCTGCCGGGGTTGGTGGTGGCGGCCAGCGTCAGCATCAGCGCGCCGGATGCGCCCGGCGTGACGATGATGCGTTCAGGGGGGACATGGGTGCGCAGGTGCTCCCTGTAAAACCCGGAGATGGCCTCACGCAAGGCGGGCAGCCCCAGTGCCGATGTATAGGGCACCTGGCCGCGCGCCAGGAAGCGGGTGGCCGCCTCGATGACCGGTGAGGGGCTGGGAAAATCGGGCTCGCCGACTTCCATGTGGATGATGTCCCGGCCCTGGGCTTCGAGTTCGTGTGCGCGGCGCATCAACTCCATGACATGGAAGGGCTGGATGTCGCGCATGCGGGCGGCGATGGTTGGGTGCATGGGGGTCTCGTCGAGAAGGACGCAGCGACGCGGCAGCGCACCGGTGCGGGGAGGGGCTGTATGCTTCAAGCTTGAAGCGAAAAGAGCGCTGTTGCCAGCGCTCTTTCTTGCCGCTACGGCAACGGGTTTATACCGTCAGCGAGAGTTCGAACAGCTCGCGTTTGAGCACCAGTTGGCGCGGCACGCGATCCTGCAGTTTGTCGAACCACTCCTTGTGCAGTTCCAGTTCGCTCTTCCAGGCGTCGGCGTCGACCTGAGTGAGGGCTTCGAACGCATCCTTGGTGACGTCGGAACCGGTCCAGTCGAGGTCCTCGAAGCGCGGCATCCAGCCCAGCGCGGTCTCCTTGGCGGCAACCTTGCCCTTGACGCGGTCGACAATCCACTTCAACACCCGCATGTTCTCGCCGAAACCAGGCCACATGAACTCGCCCTTCTCGTTCATGCGGAACCAGTTCACGCAGAATATCTTGGGGGTGTGCTCGACCACGTGGCCCATCTTCAGCCAGTGGTTGAAGTAGTCGCCCATGTGGTAGCCGCAGAACGGCAGCATGGCGAAGGGATCGCGGCGTACCACGCCCTGGGCGCCGAAGGCCGCAGCGGTGGTTTCCGAGCCCAGGGTGGCGGCCATATAGACGCCGAAGTTCCAGTTGAAGGCCTGGTACACCAGCGGCACCGTGGTGGCGCGGCGGCCGCCGAAGATGAAGGCGGAGATGGGTACGCCTTCCGGGTTTTCCCAGGCCGGGTCGATGGACGGGCACTGGCTGGCCGGAGCGGTGAAGCGCGCGTTGGGGTGGGCCGCCTTGCGCCCGGTCTCCTTGGCGATTTCCGGGGTCCAGTCCTTGCCCTGCCAGTCCACCAGATGCGCGGGCGCTTCCTTGGACATGCCTTCCCACCACACGTCGCCATCGTCGGTCAGCGCGACATTGGTGAAGATGATGTTTTCCTTCAGCGTCGCCATGGCGTTGAAGTTGGTCTTCTCGCTGGTGCCCGGCGCCACGCCGAAGTAGCCAGCTTCCGGGTTGATGGCGTAGAACTTGCCGTCCTTGCCCGGCTTGATCCAGGCGATGTCGTCACCCACGGTGGTGATCTTCCAGCCGTCGAAACTCTTGGGCGGGATCAGCATGGCGAAGTTGGTCTTGCCGCAGGCGGAGGGGAAGGCAGCGGCGACGTAGGTCTTCTCACCTTCCGGCGACTCCACGCCGAGAATCAGCATGTGCTCGGCCAACCAGCCTTCGTCGCGCGCCATGGTGGAAGCGATGCGCAGGGCGAAGCACTTCTTGCCCAGCAGTGCGTTGCCGCCGTAGCCCGAGCCGTAGGACCAGATCTCGCGGGTTTCGGGGTAGTGCACGATGTACTTGGTGTCCGGGTTGCACGGCCAGCGGCTGTCCTTCTCGCCATGGGCGAGCGGCGCGCCGACGGTGTGCACGCAGGGCACGAACTCGCCGTTGGTACCCAGCACCTCGACGGCGCCACGGCCCATGCGGGTCATGGTGCGCATGTTGGTGACCACGTAGGGGCTGTCCGAGATCTCCACGCCGATGTGGGCGATCGGGCTGCCCAGCGGCCCCATGGAGAAGGGGATCACGTACATTGTGCGGCCGTGCATGCAGCCCTTGAACAGGCCGTTCAGCGTGTCCCGCATCACCGCCGGCTCTTCCCAGTTGTTGGTGGGGCCGGCGTCTTCCTTGTTCTGCGAGCAGATGAAGGTGCGGTCTTCCACGCGGGCAACGTCGGAGGGATCGGACCAGGCGAGATAGGAGTTCTTGCGTTTTTCCGGGTTCAGCTTGATCAGCATGCCGGACTCGACCATCTCGGCGCACAGGCGGTCGTATTCTTCCTGCGACCCGTCGCACCAGACGACCCGGTCGGGCTCGGTCAGGGCGGCGATTTCGGCGACCCACTTCTTGAGTCCTTCGTGGCGGACGTAATCGGGAGCTGCGGCCACGACGGCCTCGGACGCGCGTTGATTCATTGTGGAGACTCTCCAGGTTGCACTACGAAAAGAGTCGGCTTGCTTCGGGATGCCCTGTCGCCATGTGGATGTTCGCATGGCCGGGTGGGTTGCGCGCGGGTCTCCTCCTCCCTCCCTGCGCGGTATCCTGCTCCGGTGGTATCCCTCGTACGCTGTTGCCTGCCCCGGCGGTGGCGATGAAACCTGTGGAAAATACCAGGGTAAACAGCAGTCGCCGAAAGCCTAATATTATGCCACGTCGGATAGGCGGCAGGAACCCGGACGAGGTGTAAGCAAATTCGTACCGGTGGTGGCGGTGACCGCCGCGAGTGGCCTGAGCCATAATGCCCGCCTGTTCCCGCGGCCGCTTTCCGTCGGACTGCGGCCGGAAAGCGGCCGGCGGCGCGTGTGCAAGGCACGCACCGCAGCTTCGAACCACAACAGAATGGAAGAGACATGGACGACCTGACCCGCGCAGCCGCGCTTGATTACCACCGCAATCCCCGCCCCGGCAAGATCTCGGTCACCCCGACCAAGGTGTTGTCGAACCAGCGCGACCTGTCGCTGGCCTACTCGCCCGGTGTGGCGGCCGCTTGCGACGCGATCGTGGAGAACCCGGCCGAGGCGGCGACGCTGACCGCCCGCTCCAACCTCATCGGCGTGGTGACCAATGGCACCGCGGTGCTCGGCCTGGGCAACATCGGCCCGCTCGCCGCCAAGCCGGTGATGGAAGGCAAGGGCGTGCTGTTCAAGAAGTTCGCGGGTATCGACGTGTTCGACCTGGAGATCGACGAGCCCGACGCTGACAAGCTGATCGACATGATCGCGGCGCTCGAACCCACCTTCGGTGGCATCAATCTGGAGGACATCAAGGCGCCCGAGTGTTTCTACATCGAGCAGAAGTTGCGCGAGCGGATGAAGATCCCGGTCTTCCATGACGACCAGCACGGCACGGCGATCGTGGTCGGCGCGGCCATCCTCAATGGCCTGCAGATGCAGGGCAAGGATCTCAAGTCGGTGAAGCTGGTGACCTCCGGGGCGGGGGCGGCGGCGCTGGCCTGCCTGGGGCTGCTGGTCAAGCTCGGGGTGCCTGTCGAGAACATCTGGGTGACCGATATCGAGGGTGTGGTGTACGAGGGGCGTACCGCGCTGATGGATCCGATCAAGGCGCGCTACGCGAAGCAGACCGAGGCGCGCAAGCTTGCCGAGATCATCGAGGGCGCGGACGTGTTCCTCGGCCTGTCGGCGGGCGGGGTGTTCAAGCGCGAGATGGCGGCGAAGATGGCGCCCAATCCGCTGATCCTGGCGCTGGCCAATCCGACGCCGGAGATCCTGCCGGAGGAGGTCAAGGCGGTGCGTGACGATGCCATCATCGCCACCGGGCGTTCGGATTACCCGAACCAGGTCAACAACGTGTTGTGTTTCCCGTTCATCTTCCGTGGCGCGCTGGATGTGGGTGCCACCACCATCACTGACGAGATGCAGCTCGCCGCGGTCAAGGCGATCGCCGAACTGGCGCGCGCCGAGCAGAGTGACATCGTGGCCGCGGCCTATGGCGAGAAGGTGAGCGGTTTCGGCAGCGAGTACATCATTCCGCGCCCGTTCGATCCGCGCCTGATCGTGAAGATCGCCCCGGCCGTGGCGGAGGCGGCGATGGCCTCGGGTGTGGCCACCCGGCCGATCACCGACTGGCATGCCTACCGCTCGCAGCTCAACAACTTCGTGTGGCACTCCGGCATGATCATGAAGCCGGTGTTCGCTGCCGCACGCGAGGCGCCCAAGCGCATCATCTTTGCCGAAGGCGAGTCCGAGCGGGTGCTGCGGGCGGTGCAGACGGTGGTGGACGAGGGGGTGGCGCGGCCGATCCTGATCGGCCGGCCGGACGTGCTCGCCGCCAACATCGAGCGCTTCGGCCTGCGGCTCAAGGTCGACCGCGACTTCGAGATGGTGAACCAGGATTCCGATCCGCGCTTTCGCGAGCTGTGGAGTCATTACCACCAGATCATGCAGCGCCGTGGGGTGTCCGAGGATTATGCGAAGCGCGAGGTGTTGCGACGCACGACGCTGATCGGCGCGCTGATGCTGAAATACGGCTACGGCGACGGGCTGATCTGCGGCACTTACGGCATGCACTCGCTGCACCTCAAGTACATCGAGAACGTCATCGGCCGGCGCAAGGGGGTGAACAACTTCTACACCCTCAATTTCCTCAATCTGCCCGGACGCACGCTGTTCCTCGCCGACACCTATGTGAACTACGATCCCACGCCCGAGCAGGTGGTGGAGATGACGGTGCTGGCTGCCGAAGAAATGCGCCGTTTCGGCGTGACGCCGCGGGTCGCGCTGCTGTCGCACTCGTCGTTCGGTACCGCCGATTCGCCCACCGCGATCAAGATGCGCCAGGCGTTGCGGCTGCTGCACGAGCGGCATCCGGGGCTGGAGGCGGAAGGCGAGATGCATGGCGATGCGGCGCTCGATACGGAGCTGCGGCTGCGCATCTTCCCCAATTCGCGGCTGCGGGAGGACGCCAACCTGCTGATCTTTCCCACGCTCGATGCGGCCAACATCGCTTTCAACCTCCTCAAGACCGCGGCGGGCGAGGGCATGACCATCGGCCCCATCCTGCTCGGCGCGGACAAGCCGGTGCACATTCTCACGCCGTCGGCCACCGTCCGGCGCATCATCAACATGGCGGCGCTCACCAGCGTGGAGGCTTCCCAGGCACAGGCCTGAGACGTTGTTTTCCAGCCCCCGCTCCGTGGCATAGTAGCGGCATAGACGGGGAGGGGGCATGGCAGACGGCAAGGCAGCGCTGGTTCTGACCGGGGGTGGCGCGCGCGCCGCCTACCAGGTCGGCGTGCTCAACGCGATCCGAGAGTTCCGCGGACGTCGCTCGGGCAACCCCTTCCCCATCCTCTGCGGTACTTCGGCCGGCGGCATCAATGCTGCCGCGCTGGCGGTGTTTTCCGCCGACTTCGGCGTGGCGGTACGCAAGCTGGCGTGGATCTGGCGCAACTTCCATGCGCATCAGGTTTATCGTGCCGACGCGCCGGCGCTGCTTGCGACCGGTCTGCGCTGGGGCAGCGCCCTGGGGCTGGGGTGGCTGGTGCGGCAGACGCCGCGTTCGCTGCTCGACAACGCCCCACTCGGCGAGTTGCTCACCCGGGTGCTGGAGTTCGAACGTATCGGGCGCTCCATCGAGGCGGGGCATCTGCATGCGGTGAGCGTGTCGGCATCGGGCTATTCGTCCGGTGAGAATCTCGCATTCTACGAGGCGGCACGCGGCGTGCAGCCATGGCGGCGGGCGCAGCGCATCGGCGTGCCGACACGCTTGCGGGTGGAGCACCTGCTGGCCAGCAGTGCGATTCCCTTCGTCTTTCCCGCCATCCGCATTAATCGCGAGTACTTCGGTGACGGATCCATGCGCCAGTTGGCGCCCATCAGTCCGGCGATCCATTTGGGCGCCGAGCGCATTCTGGTGATCGGCTCGGGCCGCCTCGCCGAGGAAGGTCGGCAGCGCGCTGAAAGCTATCCTTCCCCGGCCCAGATCGCCGGGCACGCCATGTCCAGCATCTTTCTCGACGGCCTAGCGGTGGATCTGGAGCGCATGCAGCGCATCAACGCGACGCTCAACGCGTTCTCCGAGGCGCAGCGCGAGGCGGCGGGCGTGCCCCTCAGGCCGATCGAGACGCTGGTGATTTCGCCGTCGCAGCGGCTTGATGCGATTGCCGGGCGCCATCGCGGCGAGCTGCCGTGGGCCTTGCGGACGGTGCTGCGCGGGATCGGCGCGATGCGCCGGGAGGGGTCAACGCTGCTGTCCTACCTGCTGTTCGAGCCGGGCTTTACCCGAGCGTTGATGGATCTGGGTTATGAGGATGCGCAGGCCCGTCGCGACGAGATCATGCACTTTCTGAGGGAGTGAGTGCGATTGGTCACGATCCAATCCGAATTTTTTGTGAAAGCGCTTTAAAAAGACTTGATATCTTCCTATTTTTATTGAGAATATCGCATGTAACGCTTTGTTGCTTGTGGGGATGGGTATCATGAATTCGCGCACTTTGACCGCCTTGCTGATGGGGGTCGTGCTGCTGCACTCCGGCCTGGCCGCGGCGCAGTCGGCATCCAATCGCCAGACTGCTGCGAAGGCACCGGCACGTGCCGCACCCGCGCAGCCGCCCCAACCGGCGGAAGCGCCGCTCGAACTCGATCGCTTTGGCAATCCGGTGCTCGGTTCGCCGGCATTCGTGGTTGTCAGCCAGAAGTCCGGAGAGGTCATCGTCGAGCAACGCTCCGACGCCGCCGTGCCTATCGCGTCGATCACCAAGCTGATGACCGCAATGGTGGTGCTCGACGCGCGTCAGAATCTCAAGGAAGTGCTGACCGTCACCAACGACGACATCGATCGCCTCAAGGGTACGAGTTCGCGGCTGGCGATCGGCACTCGCCTGACCCGCGAGGAGATGCTTCACCTCGCCCTGATGTCCTCGGAAAACCGCGCTGCTTCGGCGCTCGCCCGGCATTACCCGGGTGGCGCGCGCGCCTTCACCGAGGCGATGAACGTGAAGGCCCGCATGCTCGGGTTGTGGGGAACGCGCTTCGCCGACAGTACCGGACTGGATCCGCGCAACGTATCGACCGCGCGCGATCTGGTGAACCTGGTCCAGGCCGCCTCCACCTATCCGCTGATCCGCGAGTTCTCCACCGCAGATGAGCACTATGTGCGCGTTGGCAACGGCCAGTTGCGCTACGGCAACAGCAACGGTCTGGTGCGTGATCCCGAATGGCAGGTCAGTCTGTCCAAGACCGGCTACATCCGCGAAGCGGGGCGCTGCCTGGTGATGCAGACCTGGGTGCGGGGCGAGCCGGTGATCATGGTGCTGATGGGTTCGGAGGGGCGCTACACCCGCACGGCCGACGCCAAGCGGGTCAAGCGTTGGCTCGAGACCGCGGGTGGCCAGCAACGCTTGGCCGCGGTGGCGGCTGCGGCGCGTTCGGGCGGCTGAGGGTTTGCGGTGGCGGGCTAGCCACCAGCGGGGGGCGCCGATGCGCTCCGTCGTGTCCACCGAGTGGTCAAGCAAGCGCGGATACTGCGCTGGTGCAGGTTCTTGTGGTGGTGTTCAGGCCCGCACGCGCGGAACGTAGCCCAGCGCGCGCGAAATGTCCTCGGCGACGCTGCGCACCCGTGTGGCGCGGTCCGGGTTGAAGCGCTCCGACGGGGTGGACAGCGAAAGACAGGCAACCAGTTCGCCGGTGTCGTCACGAATGCCGGCGGCCACACAGCGCACGCCGGTTTCCACTTCATCAAGGTCGAAGGCCACGTTGTGGCGGCGGACCTTGTCGAGTTCCTTTTCCAGCATTGCCAGATTGGTGATCGAGGCCGGTGTGGAACCGGGCAGGCCGGTGCGGCGAGCATAGTCGCGAACCTTGTCGGCACCGTCTTCCGCCAGGAACAGCTTGCCGGACGCCGTTGTGTGCAGTGGCGCACGCGCGCCGACGATATGCACCACGCGCACTGCCGAGCGGCCGCTGGAGGTTCGGTCTACATAGACAATCTCGTCGCCGTCGCGGATGCCGAGGTTCACGCTTTCACCGGTTTCGGCATGCAGGCCGATCATGAACGGCATGGCGGTCTCGCGCAGCGAAATGCGCGACTTCACCAGGCTGCCGAGTTCGAGCAGGCGGATGCCGAGGCGGTAGGTGCCGCCGTCGGCCTTCTCGACGAAGCCGCTTTGCGCCATCGCGCCGAGAATGCGGTGCGCGGTGGACGGGTGCAGGCCGCTCTCTACCGCGATCTGTTTGAGCGGGGCGGGGTCGGGGTGGCAGGCGAGCACGTCGAGCAGCCTCATCATCCGCTCGACGACTTGAATCGGGTTCTTGGTTTCCGTGCCGGAGGCCGGGGGCGTAGTGCTGTTTTGCATGATGCGCGAAGTCTAACCGCAGGTCTTGATTTCGCCTAGTGAAATACCGCACCCTCGGCATGGGATATCGGGGTGCCGCGGGCGAGCTTCCGGGGGCACGCCGGCAGGGCTGGGTCGCCCGCGTGAAAGGCATAGTGGATAGTGCGAATTTTCCGGGAAGCGCGTCGCCGTTAGACTCGGTATATTTTAGTAAAAGATAATGTAGTGGTCGTTTGCAGTCGTGCCCGCATGGCACGTTTGCATGCGATCGTGCGCGTTTTGTGCTTCAATGCGCCCGCACCGCAGTGTGTGATGGCTGCGTCGCAGCGGAACGGCCCCGGCCTTGCCGGGGCTTTGTTCGACCACTACAGGGCGGATTTGCGCCGCCGCTTGGGTCGGCGTCGCCTGGGGCGGCGTGCGACGCCGATGGTCAACGTACTGGATACCCGTCATGAGTCTTGCCGTGATCGTGATGCTGCCCTTCTTGGGGGCGGTGTTGCCTGCACTGATGATTCGCGCCGGCCGCAACGCCTGCGCGATCGCGACCGGTTCTGTCACCCTGCTGGCGCTCGCGCTGTTGCTCGGTCATGCGCCGTCGGTGCTGAGCGGGCAGGTGCTGTGGTTCGGCGTCGAATGGCTGCCGGCCCTGGGCCTGAACGTGCATTTCTTCCTCGATGCGCTGGGCTTCCTGTTCGCCGCGCTGATCCTCGGCATCGGGCTGCTGATCATCATCTATGCCCGCTTCTACCTCGCCAAAGAAGATCCGATGGGCAACTTCTACACCTATCTGCTCCTGTTCCAGGGGGCGATGGTGGGGATCGTGCTGTCGGACAACATCCTGCTGTTGTTGATCTTCTGGGAACTCACCAGCCTGTCGTCCTTTCTGCTCATCGGCTTCTGGGGGCATTTGCGCGAAGGCCGGCAGGGCGCGCGCATGGCCTTGACGGTCACCGGTGCCGGCGGTCTGTCGATGATCGCCGGCATGCTGATCCTGGGACACATCGCGGGCTCTTACGATCTCACCGAAATCCTCGCGAGCGCCGAGGCCATCCAGGCGTCGCCGCTGTATCTGCCGGCACTGCTGCTCATTCTCGGCGGCTGCTTCGCCAAGAGCGCGCAGTTTCCCTTCCACTTCTGGTTGCCGCACGCAATGGCCGCGCCCACGCCGGTGTCGGCCTATCTGCATTCGGCCACCATGGTCAAGGCCGGCATTTTCCTGATGGCGCGGCTGTGGCCGGTGCTCGCCGGCACCGACGCGTGGTTCTACATCGTTGCCACCACCGGACTGGTGACCATGGTGCTTGGTGCAGGCATCGCCTTGTTCAAGGACGACCTCAAGGGGCTGCTGGCCTTCTCGACGGTCAGCCACCTGGGCCTGGTGACCATGCTGCTGGGCTTTGGTACGCCGATGGCGGCGGTCGCTGCAGTGTTCCACATCATCAACCACGCGACGTTCAAGGCGGCCTTGTTCATGAACGCCGGCATCATCGACCACGAGGCCGGTACCCGCGACATCAAACGCCTGGGCGGTCTGCTGTTGTTGATGCCGGTCACCGCCACGCTGGGCATGGTGGCGGCGGCCTCCATGGCCGGCCTGCCCTTGCTCAACGGTTTTCTGTCCAAGGAGATGATGCTGGAGGAGGCTGCTCATACGGCCTGGGCGGGGCAGGGCTGGATTCTGCCGGTGCTGGCGACGCTTGGGGCGACCTTCTCGGTGGCCTATTCCGTCCGCTATGTCGCGCATGTGTTCTTCGGTCCGCAGCGAACGGACTACCCCCGTACACCCCACGACCCACCGGCCGGCATGTGGTTGCCGCCGGCGTTGCTGGTGGCGTTGGTGATCGCCATCGGCCTGTTCCCCGAGGCGCTCGCGGGCACGCTGGTACGGGCCACCGCCGCGGCGGTGATCGGTGCGCCGCCGCCGGCGTTTCATCTCGCGCTATGGCATGGTTTCACGCCGGCCTTGGTGATGTCGGCGATCGCCGTGGCGGTGGGGGCGATCGCCCTGTTCCGCTATCCGGTGCTGCGGCGACTTTGGGAGGCTGGGCCTCATCCCGATGCCAAGGCGATGTTCGACCGCGCGCTGGCGGCGCTGGTGGCGTTTGCCCGGGCGGCCACCCATGGCCTGCACAACGGTTCGCTGCAACGCTATCTGGCGCTGATGCTGGCGGCGATGCTGGCGCTGGGTGCGGCGGCCTTTTTCGGCTCCAGCCACGAGGCCGGTACGCGCGCCCTGCAGCCCGCGCCGGTTGCCGCATGGGTCGCCTGGCTGCTGCTGCTCGCGGCCTGCGTCGGGGCCGTGTGCCTGCACCGGCAACGCTTGCTGGCGGTGCTGATGGTTGGCGTGGTGGGGCTGATCGTGTCGGTGGGCTTCATCTATCTGTCCGCTCCCGATCTGGCAATGACCCAGATCTCGGTCGAGGTCGGTACGGTCATCCTGATCCTGCTGGCGCTTTATTTCCTGCCCAAGGAGACGCCGGCCGAAACGGGCCGCGGCCGGCATTGGCGTGACGGCGCGCTGGCGGGTCTGGCGGGCCTGGGCGTGGGCGGCTTGAGCTGGGCGATGATGACCCGCGATTTCGAGACCTTGTCCGGCTTCTACCTGGAGCAGTCGGTACCCGGCGGGGGCGGTACCAATGTGGTGAATGTGATTCTGGTCGACTTCCGTGGCTTCGACACCTTTGGCGAAATCATCGTGCTGGGGGTGGCGGCGCTGGCCATTTTCGCGTTGCTGGACGGCGCGGTGCGCGGCAACGCCGGTCGGCGTCTGAGTGCGTGGCGGCCGGACTTCCCGGTGTCGGCCGACCGCCATCCGATGGTCATGGTCATCGCCACCCGGGTGATGTTGCCGCTGGCGCTGATCGTCGGCGCGTACATCTTCCTGCGTGGCCACAACATGCCGGGTGGTGGCTTCATCGCCGGTCTGGTGGTGTCGATCGCGCTGATCATGCAGTACATGGCGAGCGGTTTCGGCTGGGCGGCACAACGCATGAAGATCGACTACCACGCGATGATCGGCGCAGGCGTGCTGATCGCGGCGGCCACCGGCATCTTCTCGATGTCGCTCGGCTACCCCTTCCTGACCAGCGCCTTCGATCACTTCCACCTTCCCATCGTGGGCGAGTTCGAGCTCGCCAGTGCGATGGGCTTCGACACCGGGGTGTTCCTGGCGGTGGTGGGGGCGGTCATGCTGGCGCTGGCCAACCTGTCGCGACTGGGGCGGCGCGTCGGGCATGCGCCGATCAACCCCGGACCGATGGACGTCGACCCGTCTGCACGCCGCCGGGCGCGCAAACCGAACAAGAGGGGATGAGATGGAATTCATTGTTGCCAGCACCATAGGCGTGATGATGGCCGCCGGCGTCTACCTGGTGCTGCGCGCACGCACCTTCCCGGTGGTGCTCGGGCTGTCGTTGATGACCTATGCGGTGAACGTGTTCCTGTTCGCCACTGGACGGCTGGCGGTGAATCTGCCACCGGTGATTACGCCGGAGGCCGCCGGCTACGCCGATCCGCTGCCGCAGGCGCTGGTGCTCACCGCCATCGTGATCTCCTTCGGCATGACGGCGGTGATCGTGGTGATGGCCTTGCGCGCCTATCTCGAGGGGGGCTCCGACCACGTCGACCTCGGCGAGACGGTGCCGGCGTCGTCCGAGCAGACCAAGGACCACGCATGAACCACTGGCTGATCCTCCCCGTTCTGGTGCCGGCGCTGATCGCGCCGCTGATCGCGCTGGCGATGCGCTACGACATCGTGCTTGCGCGGGTGTTTTCGGTGGCCTCGTCGGTGCTGTTGCTCATTCTCTCGCTGATCCTGCTGGCCATGGCCGGCGATGGCGAGATCCTCACCTATTCGCTGGGTAACTGGGCGTCGCCGTTCGGCATCGTGCTGGTGCTCGACCGCCTGTCGGCGATGTTGCTGGTGCTCACCGCGGTGCTCGGCCTGGTGGTGCTGCTTTATTCGCTCAACGGCTGGGACAAGCGCGGACGCCACTTTCATCCGATCTACCAGTTCCAGTTGATGGGCATCAATGGGGCCTTTCTGACCGGCGATTTCTTTAACCTGTTCGTGTTCTTCGAGGTGTTGCTGATCGCCTCCTACGGCTTGATGGTGCACGGTGGCGGGGCCGCGCGCATGCGCGCCGGGGTGCAGTACGTGATCGTGAACCTGGTCGGGTCATCCTTGTTCCTGATCGCCGTGGGGCTGATCTACAGCGTCACCGGCACGCTCAACATGGCCGATCTGGCGGCGCGGGTGGCCGAGGTGCCGGCCGCCGAGCAGGCCTTGCTGCGCACCGGTGCCTTGCTGCTGCTGCTGGTGTTCGCGATCAAGGCGGCGCTGGTGCCGGTGCATTTCTGGCTGCCCGGCACCTACGCTCAGGCGCCGGCGCCGGTGGCGGCGCTGTTCGCGATCATGACCAAGGTCGGGGCCTATTCCATCATCCGCATGTACACGCTTGCCTTCGGCGACGCCGCCGGCGATCTGGCGTGGCTCGCGGCGCCATGGCTGCTGCCGGCCGCGCTGGTGACCCTGGTGCTGGGCATGGTGGGCGTGTTGGCGGCACGTTCACTGGGGCAACTGGTGAGTTTTGCGGTGATCGGTTCCATGGGAACGCTGCTGGCGGCCGTTGCGCTGTTTACGCCGACGGCCATGGCGGCGGCCTTGTACTACCTGCTGCATTCCACCCTGGCTGCGGCGTCGCTGTTTCTGGTGGTCGGGCTGATCGCCGAGCGCCGCGCTGCCGAAGGTGACACCATCAGTGTCGCGCCGCGTTTTGCCCAGATCGGCTTGCTCGCCAGTCTGTTCTTCCTCGGGGCCATCGCCATGACCGGCATGCCGCCGCTGTCGGGCTTCGTCGGCAAACTGCTGATTCTCGAAGGCGCACGTGACCTGCCCCAGGGGCCGTGGATCTGGACGGCGATTCTCGCCACCTCCTTGCTGGCCATCGTCGGGTTTGCGCGCGCGGGCAGCACGGTGTTCTGGAAGAGCGGCTCGCTGGACGGCGCGTTGCGGGTGCGCCGCTTGATGCCTGCAGGTCTGCCGCTGGTCGCGGTAGGCATGCTGCTGACCGGCAGCGTCGCGCTGACGGTGTTCGCCGGGCCGGTGCATGCTTACCTGGAGCACACCGCGCTGCAGATTTTTGCCCCCTCTGCCTATGTAGAGGCGGTGCTCGGCCCTGGATGGAGGGAATGATCATGGCGGTGAAGAAGGACGACCGCAGCTTCATGCAGCGCTGGCTGCCGCATCCGCTGCTGTCAGTGGTGCTGGTGGGGGTGTGGATGCTGCTTCTGAACAGCTTCACCATGGGCGGGCTGGTGATGGGCATCGTGCTCGGCATCGTGATTCCCATCATCACCAGCAGTTTCTGGCCGGGACGTCCGCCCATTCGTGCCTATGGCCGTGCTTTCGCGTTCATGCTGCTGGTGGCCTGGGATGTGGTCGTCGCCAACATCCAGGTGGCGAGGTTGATCCTGTTCAAACCGGCGGACCAGTTGCGGGTGCGCTGGGTCACGGTGCCGCTGGAACTGACCTCGCCGGAGGCGATCACCGTGCTGGCCGCGACCATCACCATGACCCCCGGCACCGTGTCCAGCGACTTGTCGGCCGACGGGCGCAGCCTGCTGGTGCACTGCCTGGATGCGCCCGACGCCGAGCAGGCGGTGCGCGACATGAAGAACCGCTACGAGGCCCGACTCAAGAGGATATTCCCGTGATCGAATACGCGCTTGCCTTCGGCTATTTCGCGGTGCTGCTGGCACTGGTGTTCAACCTGTGGCGGCTTGCGCTCGGGCCGACGCTGATGGACCGGGTGCTGGCGGTGGATACCATGGTGATCAACGTGATCGCCCTGGTGATTCTCTACGGCATACAGCAACGCACCACCATCTACTTCGAGGCCGCGCTGTTGCTGGCGATGTTCGGCTTCATCTCCACTGTCGCGTACTGCCGCTTTGTGCTGCGCGGCGACATCATCGAGTGAGGCCGGCATGGAATTCGATCTCGACTTCGTCTTCGAACTGCTGATCTCCGCGCTCATCGTGCTGGGCGGCATTTTTGCCCTGGTCGGGTCGCTCGGCCTGGTGAAGCTGCCTGACCTGATGACGCGGCTGCATGCGCCGACCAAGGCGACCACCCTCGGTTTGGGCGGCGCGCTGGTCGCATCCATGCTTTACTTCCTTTGGGGCGAAGGCACATTATCGATTCACGAGGTGTTGATCAGCGTGTTCCTGTTCATCACCGCGCCGGTGACGGCACACTTCATCGCCAAGGCGCACCTGCACCTGAATCCGCAGCTTGGGCGCTCGCTGCCGCCGACCGAGCGCGAACATGGCTGGAGTACCTACGACGCGCCACCGGCCAACGTCGCCGACGACGCCGAGGCGGTCGAGCAGCCCAGGGGCTGAGGCCGCCCCGCGCCGGTGCCCCCACGGGGCACCCGTATCACGCAACAGACCTGGAATCGAGATGACCGAACGCAAGCGCGCCGACCGCAACCCCGTCGTGCCGACCACCGAGTCCGAGGCCGACGCGCGCACGCCGCAGGCCGGCCGGCCGAAGCTGTCACTACCTGAACGCACCGGTGCCGCCGACGAGCCGCGCGCCGAACGCGCGGGTCTGCGCACCCGATTCAAGCCCAATGGCCTGAAGCCGTCGCGTGCGCGTAGCGATGCTGTCCGCAGTGATCGCGCGGCTGCACCCGCAGCCAGTGACCGGAGCGAGGAGGGGGCTGGGCGTATGCGCCGCCAGGCCCGTCCGGAACGTTCCGGACGAGCCGAGCGGCCTGAGCGCCCCGAGCGAGCCGAACGTTCCGGGAAACCCGAACGTTCCGACCGCGCGGACCGCTCCGACCGACCGCCCCGAGCGGAACGTCCGGCGCGGACGGAGCGTACGGAGCGCCCGGCGCGCACAGAGCGTACCGAGCGTACCGCGTCTTGGTCGGATGCGGGGCGGCGCGCGGCCGGGCCGCGCAGGCAGGAGGGCGGGAAGCCCCTGGGGCGCGGCGCGCGGCCCTCGGAGGAGGCCGCTGGCGACGCCTGGTCGGGGCGCGAGGCGAGGGCAACCAAGCCCCTCAGGCCGGCGAAGCCCTCCGGCGCGCCGCGTGACGTCCGAGCAACCCGTGACGAACGCCCGGACCCACGGCCGCGCAGGGAAGACGTGCCACCACCGCGACCATCCTTCGCCAGCCAGCCGCGCCAGGTCCGGCCGGCCGACGCCTCGACCGAGGGCGTGCGCTTGTCCAAGATCATGGCCGAGCGTGGGCTGTGCTCGCGCCGGGAGGCCGACGAGATCATCGAGCGCGGCTGGGTGTTCGTGGACGGCTTGCGGGTGTCGGAGCTCGGTATTCGCGTGGCCCCGGACGCGGACGTGGTGCTCGCACCGGAGGCGCGGGCGCGCCAGGCAAGCCAGGTCACCATTCTGCTGCACAAGCCGGTGGGCTACGTGTCGGGCCAGCCGGAGCCGGGCTATGAGCCGGCGGTGAGCCTGATCGGGGCCGATAACCAGTTCGACCAGGATACCGCTCAGCGCTTCCACTTGTCCCACTTGCGCGGGCTCGCACCGGCCGGGCGGCTGGACATCGATTCCACTGGCCTGCTGGTGCTGACCCAGAACGGGCGCATCGCCCGCCAGTTGATCGGTGACGACTCCCGGGTGGACAAGGAGTACCTCGTCCGGGTGGAAGGCGAACTCGCGGATGACGGGCTCGCGCTGCTCAATCATGGCCTGTCGCTCGACGACCGGCCGTTGCGACCGGCGAAGGTGGAGTGGGCAAATCCGGACCAGCTGCGGTTCGTGCTGCGCGAGGGGCGCAAGCGCCAGATTCGACGGATGTGCGAACTGGTGGGCCTGAAGGTGACCGGGCTCAAGCGCGTGCGCATTGGCCGTGTGCGCCTGGGGGATCTTCCGCTGGGTCAGTGGCGCTACCTGCGCGAGGACGAGCGTTTCGATTAAGCTGGCGACCATCGGCGTGGGCGGGCCAGGTTCATCCGACACGCTCAGGGCGGATTGCCTGGCCAGGTCCCCGGCGAGGCTCGCTTCGCCCCGCCTGAGCGATAAGTGGTCGCTGGTCGACGGTCGCAACCGGCGTGGCGGGCGCCGTCCGATGTACCCGCGGCACACACGCGCGGACCGCACTGCGGTTCGCTCCGGAATCATGTTCCACGATTTCCCGCGACACGTGGGCACGATTGTGGGAACCCACCGGGCCGGGCCCGGTCGGAAAGCACTCGTAATGGAAACGCCGTTCGAATGAACGGGCACGGGGCGCGGGTAACGGCGGTGCGATACACCTCCCGCAGCGCTGTCATCGGCGGCTTCGTGTGGCGTTTCCCGAACAAACCTGACTGACGATCACCATGATCCGCCGGAAGAGGAGTGCGCGATGAGGCTTTTGAAACGGGAGAGCAGGGGGTGGCGGTGCTGAGCGCGGTGTTCGCGATCGCGATCGCTGCGCTGCTGGCGCCGACGCTGGGCCGAAGGTTTGACGACAGGGCGGGGTGGATGCTCGCGGTCGTGCCCTTTGCGGCCTTCATCTGGTTCGTGACGCAGATCCCGGTGGTGGCCGGCGGCGACGCAGTCACCGCGTCGCTCGCCTGGGTGCCGGCGCTGGACGTTTCGGTGGCCATGCGGCTCGACGGCTTGTCGCTGTTGTTCGCGTTGCTGATCACCGGCATCGGCACGCTGATCGTGCTCTACGCCGGCGCCTACCTGTCCGACCACCATCACCTGGGACGTTTCTACGCCTATCTGCTGCTGTTCATGATGGCGATGCTCGGCCTGGTGCTGGCCGACGACCTGGTGGCGATGTTCGTGTTCTGGGAGCTCACCAGTGTCGCCTCCTTTCTGCTGATCAGTTTCCAGCACGAGAAGGCCGTGTCGCGACGGGCGGCGCTGCAGGCGCTGCTGATTACCGGCGGTGGTGGTCTGGCGCTGCTGGCGGGCTTGGTGCTGCTGGGCGTGGCGTCCGATGCCTGGCGCTTCTCCGCCCTGGATGCCGCAGCGGTCGAGGCCAGCCCGCTTTATCTGGGCATCATGGTGCTGGTGCTGATCGGCTGTTTCACCAAATCGGCGCAGGTACCTTTCCATCTGTGGTTGCCGAACGCGATGAACGCGCCGACGCCGGTGTCGGCCTACCTGCATTCGGCGACCATGGTGAAGGCCGGCGTGTATTTGATGGCACGTCTCAATCCGACCCTGGGGGGAGAAGCGGGCTGGGGGCTGGTACTGGTGGGTTTCGGTGCGGTCACTGCGCTGGTCGGGGCGGTGCTGGCGATCCGGCAGACCGATCTCAAGCGCCTGCTGGCCTACACCACGGTGACCGTGCTCGGGCAACTGACCATGTTGATCGGCACCAACACCACCTATGGTCTGCAGGCCTTCGTGCTCTACTTGCTGGCGCATTCCCTGTACAAGGGCGCGCTCTTCATGGCGGTGGGTGCGGTGGATCACGCCACCGGCACCCGCGAACTGTCGCGCCTCGGTGGCCTGATCAAGATCATGCCGCTGACCGGAGCGGCAGTGGCGCTGGCCGCCTTCTCCAATGCCGGCCTGCCGCCGTTCTTCGGTTTCATCGCCAAGGAATTCGCCTATGCCGGTCTGATTCAGATGGGGCTTACCGGCTGGGTGGTGACGATCGCGATGATCGTTACCAACGCCTTGTTGCTGGCGGCCGCTGGCCTGGTCTTCATTCGCACTTTCCTGGGGGCACAGGGGAATTACCCGCGCCATCCGCACGAAGTGTCGGTGCCGATGTGGCTGGGGCCGATGCTGCTGGCGATTGCGGGCTTTCTGCTCGGCGCCTGGCACCATTGGCCGGAGACGTGGCTGGTGAATGCCGCAGTGCAATCGGTGGCACGCGGCGATGTGGACGTGCGCCTGTACTTGTGGGGTGGGGTGACCCCGGCGTTGATCACCAGCCTGATCACCGTGGCTTTGGGCGTGGTGTTCTACCGCTTCCGCCATCAGGTGCGGCTGCACATCGCACGCTGGCGCGTGTTCTGGGGGGTGAGCGGGGATTTGATCTGGGATCGCTTCCTGAAGCGCGTCTTCGAGTTGGCGGCCTTGACCGCAAGCGGCTTCCAGCATGGTTCGCTGCGCCTGCACCTGACCTTGCTGAGCGGGGTGCTCACTGCGGTGGTGTTTGTCGCGGTCGCGGCGGGCGGTGAGCCGGTGCTTTCAGGCGGCCATTATTCGGCGCTCAACGTACCGGCGGTGCTGGGCAGCATTCTCGCCCTGGCCGGGGCTGGCGCGGCGGCGGCGATGCGCGGGCGGCTGGCGCTGGTGGCGGCGCTCGGTGCCAGCGGCCTGGGCCTGGCCTTGTTTTTCCTCGCGGCGAACGCGCCGGATGTGGCCATCACCCAGTTGATGGTCGAGACACTCACCGTGGTGTTCCTCGCCTTCGTGCTGCGCAGCATGCCGGCCATTCCGCGGGTCGCGGACAAGGGGGCGCTCTCTCGCGTATCGCATCTGCTGATTTCGCTGTTCTTCGGTGTTGCCGTTGCGCTGTCGCTGCTGGTGGCGGTGAACCTGCCGCTGGCCGGTGACATTGCCGGGTGGTACGTGAACAACAGCTATCCCGGCGGCAAGGGCGGCAACGTGGTGAACGTCATCCTGGTCGATTTCCGCGCCTTCGATACCTTGGGCGAGATCGTCGTGGTGGCGCTGGCCGCGCTCGCAGCGGCGACCTTGCTGGGTGGGGGGCAATTGACCGAGATGACGCGCAAGGGCGAACCCGAGTTCGGTTCCGTGTTGTTGCGCCACGCGATCCGGCCTCTCGCAGGTCTGATGGTGCTGGTGTCGCTGGTGTTGTTGTGGCGCGGCCACAACCTGCCGGGCGGCGGCTTCATCGGCGGCCTGGTTGCCGCAGTGGGCTTCATTCTGGTGGTACTCACCTTCGGCAACTATCAGGCGCGTGCGCTGATGGGGGTGAGGCCGACGCTGATCGTGGGCGTCGGTCTGGCCTGCGCGGTGGGCGCCGGGCTGATCGGCCTGCTGGCTGGCGAGGCGTTCCTGAAGGGCTTGTGGATGTTCCCGCTGGGGCTGCCGCTGGGGACGCCGCTATTGTTCGACGTGGGGGTGTTCCTGACGGTGTTTGGTTCGGTGATGCACATGATGCAGCGGCTCGCGGGGAGGCCGGCATGAGGACGGGGCGTATTCCGCGTCGAGGCGACGCACCTGATCCGGGCCGCCTGAGGGGCTGCACTATGGCAGTTGCCCGCACGGGTTTGACGACGCGCCATGGGGCGCCGACAGGGAGGACTGATGTGATCCGACACCCACGTCCATTGCGTTTGCGGATGACCGACCGTGCGCGGTCGGCCCGGCGGGAGGCCTGAGATGGAGTGGCTTGCTGCATTGACCGCTGGTGGACTGGCCGGCATAGGCATGTGGTTGCTGTTGGACCGCAACTTGATTCGCGTGGTGCTGGGTGTAGCGATTCTCGGTAACGCGATCAACCTCGGCGTATTGACGTCGGGCCGCTTCGCCGGCAGCGAGGCGGCCTTTGTCACCGCCACGACGCTGCCGTCCGATCCGGCCAATCCGCTGCCGCAGGCGCTGGTGCTGACGGCCATCGTGATCGGCTTCGGTCTGTTCGCGTTCGCCCTGGCGGTGCTCAAGAGCGTGCGCGAAAGCCACGGCATCACCACCACCGATCGCGTTACCGAGGTGACCGAGCAGCCGGCTCCCGACGTCGAGGAGGTCGGGTTGCAGGTGCACCAGGATGACGCCGACGTGCATCACGACGGCGAGGAGGGGCGGCGATGAATGCATTGATCGTCGCGCCGGTCGTCGTGCCGCTGTTGACCATGTTGGTGGGGGTGATGCTGCGCCCCCGCCACGAATTGGTGAAGGTCGTCAGCGTGATCGGCGCGATCGCGCTGGTGCTGGTCGGCATCCGGCTGGTGGCGCTGGCCGATGCCGATGTGGTGCTGAGCGCCCAACTCGGCGGCTGGGAGGCACCCTATGGCATCACCGTGGTCATCGATCGCCTGTCGGCGGCGATGGTGGCGATCACCGGCATCATCGGGCTGGCCACGGTGCTGTATGGCTTGGTGCGCGAGGGCAACCCGGACGTGCTGCGCAACTTCCATGTCTTCGTCCATGGGTTGTTGGCGGGGGTATGCGGCGCCTTCATTACCGGCGACGTGTTCAATCTCTACGTCTGGTTCGAGGTGTTGCTGATCGGCTCGTTTGCGCTCATCGCGTTGGGCGGAGGACGGCGGCGCCTGGCCGGCACCATGACGTATCTGGTGCTCAACCTGCTCGCGACGCTGGTGTTCCTGCTCTCGGCGGGCTTGGTCTACAGCGCCACCGGCACGCTCAACATGGGCGAACTGGGCTTGATCTTCCGCAGCGGCGAGGCGCCGCCGGCGGCCACGCTGGCCGTGGTGATGATGTTGCTGTCGTTCGCGATCAAGGCCGCGCTGTTTCCGGTGTTCGGCTGGCTCCCGGCGTCCTACCACGTGGCATGGACGCCGGTGTCGGCCTTGTTTGCCGGCTTGCTCACCAAGGTCGGCGTGTACGCCATGATCCGCATCGTCACCCTGGTGTGGCCGGAATACGGCATGGCGCACGAGGTGTTGTTGTGGGTAGCCTGCGCGACGATGCTGGTCGGCGTGCTCGGTGCCGCGGCGCAGAACGAGGTGCGGCGCATCCTGTCCTTTCATATCGTCAGCCAGGTGGGCTACATGATTCTTGGCCTGGCGCTGGCCAGTCCGCTGGCGATCGCGGGCGCGGTGTTCTATCTGATCCACCACATCGTGGTGAAGGCCAACCTGTTCTTCATCGGCGGCATCGCCGCGCGCATGACCGGCTCCGAGCGGCTGGCGGCCATGGGGGGCTTGTACGCCCGGGCACCGTGGCTGGCGATTCTGTTCGCGATCCCGGCCTTGTCACTGGCCGGCATTCCGCCGCTGTCGGGTTTTTGGGCCAAGTTCGTGCTGGTCAAGGCGAGCCTGGCCGACGGTTTCTGGTGGGCGGCTGGGGTGGCGCTGGTGACCGGCATCTTCACCCTGCTGTCGATGAGCAAGATCTGGAACGAGACCTTTCTGAAGGCGCACCCCCAGGGTGAGCAGGCGATCCGCAGCGACGTGGGCATGCGCTGGGGCTGGTGGGCGGTCACCGGGCTGGCCGCGCTGACGGTGCTCATCGGCCTGGGCGCCGGTCCGGTGATGGCCTACGCCATGGCGGCGGCCGAGCAACTGGCGCAGCCGGCCGCGTATTTCGACGCGCTGGTGCGCACGGGAGGGCGATGACATGCTGGGGCTGCACATCCTGATTGCGGTGGGGATTGCCGCGTTCGCCAATGCGCTGGACCCGCTGGGCATCGTCGGGGCGTTCGTGCTGGTGTATCTGGTGCTGAAGCTCGGGGCGCGCCTGATCAGCGTCGGCAACTACCTGAGGCGGCTGGAGCTGGGCGTCGGCTTCGCGGTCTGGTTCGCGTTGGAGATCGTGCGCGCGAGCATCGATGTCGCCCGCCTGGTGGTGTCCGCACGGGTCCAGCCTTCGCCGGCGGTGATCAAGCTGTGCCTGGAGGACAGGCGCGAGGGCGTGGCGACGCTGATCGGCCTGCTGCTCACGCTGACGCCGGGCACGATGGCGCTCGACTACGACCCCGATACCGGCGAGATGTACATCCATGCGCTCGACGCCGCGTCGGCGGACAAGGTGGAACTGGGTATTCGTGAGCTCGAGCGCAGGCTGCTCGATTGGATGAACCCGGAGCGCGCGGCGCGTGCAGCGACGGAGGAAAGGGTATGAAGGTGATCGCGGGACTCGGGCGCGCGGTGCGCCGGTCGTGTGCCGCCCGCAGTGGCGCGGAGGGGCGGCGATGATCGTGACGATGGAGATGGCCGGGGCGTTCTGGGTGATTCCGGTGGTGGTGGTGATGCTGGCGCTCAGCGCACTCATCATCGTGGTGCGTCTGTTCCTGGGGCCTAGTGGTCCCGACCGGGTGGTGGCGATCGATGCCCTCACGCTGGTCGGGGTGGCAGCCGTGGCGCTCGGGGCGATGATCAGCGGCCAGATCGTGTTCCTCGACGTGGCGGTGGTCCTGTCGTTGGTGGCCTTCCTCGGCACGGTGGCGTTCGCGCCGCTGTTCCGCAAGACCGAGCGCAATCGCCGCGAGCGCGCCGGGTTTGAAGGCGAGGATCTGGACGCTCGGGAGGACGGACGATGAACGGATCCTTGTTGCCGTGGCTGGCGTCGCTGCTGGTGCTGGCCGGCGGGGTGTTCTGTCTGCTGGGGGCGATTGGCGTGCTGCGCCTGCCCGACTGCTACAGCCGCATGCACGCGGCGAGCAAGGCCGGCGCGCTGGGTGCGGTGCTGGTGCTGGCCGGCGTGGCCGCGGCGTCGTCGGGGGCGGCGGCGATGGAGGCTTTGTTCGCGTTGATGGCGGTGCTGGTGACCGCGCCGCTGGCCGCCCATGCGATCAGCCGTGCAGCTTACGCCGCTGACATCAAGCCGGTGGTGGGCCGGCTGGGCAACGTGATCGAGGAGGAAGAAGTGCGCGAACAGGCGCGCGATGGCGCCGGGCTGCCGGATGCCGCGCCGGCGGCCCGGGAAGCGGCCGCACATGAGGTTACCGCACGCGAAGCGGCTGCCGGTGGATCGCCAGACCGAGGGTAGTGGCCCTCGGTGTTCATGGCGCCGACCGGCGTCGTAGGCCGAGGCTCAGCCCTTGGCGGTCTTCGCCCAGGAGTCCTTGAGCGTCACGCTGCGGTTGAATACCGGTGCGCCCGGCTGCGAATCCACCCGGTCGGCAACGAAGTAGCCGTGGCGCTCGAACTGGAAGCGGGCTTCGGGCTCGGCAGACTTCAGCGCGGGTTCGAGGCAGGCGGTGATGACCCGCATCGAGTCCGGGTTGAGATCGTCCAGATAGCTGCGTTCCAGGCCCTCGGGATCGCCTTCGCGGCGCGCGCCGGGGTAGGGGTGCGAGAACAGGCGGTCGTACAGCCGGACCTCGGCCTGGTAGGCGTGCGCCACCGATACCCAGTGCAGGTTGCCCTTGACCTTGTAGGTGTCGGCGCCGGGCGTGCCGCTCTTGGAGTCGGGCATGTACTCGGCCAGCACCGCGGTCACGCGGCCGTCGGCATCCTTTTCGCAGCCGGTGCATTTCACCACGTAGCCGTAGCGTAGCCGCACCAGGTTGTCCGGGAATAGGCGGCGGAAGCCCTTGGACGGTACTTCCATGAAGTCTTCGCGCTCTATCCACAACTCCCGACCGAATGGCATTTCGCGGCTGCCCAGTTCGGGTCTCAGCGGGTGGTTGGGCGCCGAGCACTGTTCAGACTGGCCTTCCGGGTAATTGGTGATCACCAGCTTCAAGGGGTCGAGCACGGCAACGCGGCGTTCGGCCGAGTCGTTGAGGTGCTCGCGCATGCATTCCTCGAGCACGCTGATGTCGATCCAGGCGTCGGACTTCGACACGCCGATGCGCTCGGCGAACAGGCGGAAGCCCTCCGGGGTGAAGCCGCGGCGCCGCGCGCCGATCAGCGTGGGCAGGCGGGGATCGTCCCAGCCGCGTACGTGACCGTCTTCCACCAGACCGATGAGCTTGCGCTTGGACAGCACCACGTAGGTGAGGTTGAGGCGGGCGAATTCGATCTGCTGCGGCAAGGGCCGCGGAAACAGGCCTTCGGTGGCGAGTGCGTCCAGCAGCCAGTCGTAGAACGGGCGCTGGTCCTCGAACTCCAGCGTGCAGATCGAGTGGGTCACGCTTTCGATGGCATCCTCGATCGGATGGGCGAAGGTGTACAGCGGGTAGATGCACCACTTGTCGCCGGTACGGTGATGCGAGGCATGGCGGATGCGGTAGATCACCGGGTCGCGCAGGTTGATGTTGGGGCTGGCCATGTCGATCCGGGCCCGCAGCGCGTGTGCGCCTTCGGGAAATTCGCCCTCGCGCATGCGGCGGAACAGGTCGAGGTTCTCGTCCACGCTGCGATCGCGGAACGGGCTGTTGCGTCCCGCTTCGGTGAGCGTCCCGCGCCAGGCGCGCATCTCCTCCGCGGGCAGCGAGTCGACGTAGGCCTTGCCCGCGCGGATCAGCGCGAGCGCGCACTGGTACATGGTCTCAAAGTAGTCGGACGCGAAGTACAGGTGCTCGCCCCAGTCGAAACCCAGCCACTGCACCGCCTGGACGATGGCGTCCACGTATTCCTGCTCTTCCTTCTCCGGGTTGGTGTCGTCGAAGCGCATGTGGCAGGCGCCGCCATACTGCTCGGCCAGGCCGAAGTTCAGACAGATGGATTTGGCGTGGCCGTAGTGCAGGTAGCCGTTGGGCTCCGGCGGGAAACGGGTTTCCACCCGGCCCTGCCATTTGCCGCTGCGGAGGTCGTCGTCGATGATGTTGCGGATGAAGTTGCTTGCGGGTGCGGGGGCACCGTTGGAGGAATGGTCGGACACTGCGTTGCCTCTGGCGAAAATGAAGCGCATCGATTGATGCAAAGCGGCATTTTAGCGCCGCTTTGCATGTAGGCGCGCATGCCGGGCTGGTAAACTCGCGGCTTTGTGGCCTGGACATGACCGGCACGGCCGGCGCGGCGTATGGAAGACGATCCGATCAAGGAAGTGCTCGAATGGGCGACCGGTGGCGACGCCACCTGGATGATGATTCTGCAGGTGTTCCTGGTGGTGTTCGCGGTGACGGTCGCGAACTTCGTGTTGCGGCGGGTGCTCGCCCGGCTCGAGGCGCGCGCGCGACTGACCAGCACGCCGTGGGATGAGGCGCTGATTTCGGCGGTGCGGCGCCCGGCGGCGCTGCTTGCCTGGATCGTCGGCCTGACGTTTGCCGTACGCATCATCTACGACACTACCGCCGCGACCATCTTCGAGTTCTACGAGCCGCTGCAGACGGTGGGTGTCATCGGTTGCATCACCTGGTTTCTGCTGCAGTTCATCCGCAACGTCCAGGAGAGTCTGGTGGCACGCCAGGTGGCGCGCGGTCAGGCGGTGGATCGTACCACGGTCGATGCCATCGGCAAGCTGCTGAGGGTCTCGGTACTCATTACCGCGACGCTGATCGGCCTGCAGAGCCTGGGGTTCTCGGTGTCGGGCGTGCTCGCCTTCGGTGGCGTGGGCGGCATCGCCGTGGGGTTCGCGGCGCGCGATCTGCTGGCCAACTTCTTCGGCGGCCTGATGGTGTATCTCGACCGACCCTTCGCGATCGGCGACTGGATCCGCTCGCCCGACCGCAACATCGAGGGCACGGTGGAGGACATCGGCTGGCGCGTGACCCGCATCCGTACCTTCGACAAGCGTCCGCTCTACGTGCCCAATTCGGTGTTCACCCAGGTGGCGCTGGAAAACCCCTCGCGCATGACCAACCGCCGTATCTTCGAGACCGTTGGGGTGCGTTACGACGATTTCCACGCGGTGGCGGCCATCGTTGCCGACATCAAGGCGATGCTGCGCGCTCATCCGGAGATCGACCCGGACCAGACGATGATCGTGAACTTCAATCAGTTCGCCGACAGCTCGCTGGACATCATGATCTATACCTTCACCCGCACCACCCAATGGGTGCTGTTCCACGAGATCAAGCAGGACGTGCTGCTCAAGGTGGGCGAGGTCATCGAGCGCCACGGCGCCCAGATCGCCTTCCCGACCCAGACCGTGCATTTGCCCGACGGCGTGCGGGTGGCGGGCGCGTCACCCCGTCCGGAGCCGCATTCGGCTGGTCTGGAGGTCGCGCCGGCAGGCGCGGGGCGCTGACGGCTGACCGCGTTCAGCCGTAACGCAGCACCTGGACTTTTTCCAGCGTGACCAGGCCGCTGCCCATCATCTTGTCGAGTTCGGGCAGGAAGGCGCGGATGGTTGCTTCGCTATCGACGAGCTCGATGATCAGCGGCAGATCCTCCGACAGGCGCAGGATCTTGGTGGTATGCAGGCGACTGGATTTTCCGAAACCCATAGACCCGCGCAGCACGGTGGCGCCGGCCAGGTGGTGTTCGCGCGCCTTGAGCACGATGGCCTCGTACAGCGGGTGGCCGTCGAAGCGATCGTCCTCGCCGATGAAGATGCGCAGCAACATGGCGTCCTGGGGTATTTCCATGATCAACTCCTGACGAGTCGGTTGTGTCGCGCTGCCAGGGCGAAACCGGCCCAGACGGCCAGCAGGCAGGCGGTGGCGGTGGCGACGAGGTTGAGCAGACCCAGCACCGGGGCGTGCTCGAGCAGGACGAGCGTCTCCAGGCTGAGAATGGAGAAGGTGGTGTAGCCGCCGCATACACCCGTCATCAGGAACTGGCGCACATGGGTGGGCAGCATGACCCGTCCGCCGGGCTCCGACAGGCTGGCGATGTAGCCGATCACGAACGATCCGAGCACATTGATCAGCAGCGTGGTCCACGGAAACGGATGCGGCCACAGGCTGTGCAACAACTCGTGGGTGACGAAGCGGGCGGTGCCGCCGAGGGCGCTGCCCAGCGCGACCCAGGGCCAGATTCTCATAAGGGCACCTCGGCCAGGCCGAGTGCGGCGGTGGTGCCGTGCAGCCCCATCCACACCGCGGCAAGACACAGCAGTAAAGACCCGAGGATGTTGCCGAGCGCCGCGAGGTGTTGTCCGTCACGCGACAGCGCCAGGGTTTGTAGCGCGAACGACGAGACGGTGGTGTAACTGCCGCAGATGCCGATGATCAGCAGGCGTTGCGCCTCGGGCGTGGTCATCGGCGCCACGGCGAGCTGCGCGAGTGCCGCCAGCACGCCGATGAGTAGCGCACCGGTCACGTTCACCGCCAGCGTGCCCCAGGGAAAGCGTTCGCCCAGGCGTCGCTGGACCACACCGCCGACCCAGTAGCGGGCGGTGCCGCCAAGGGCGCTGCCGATGAAGACCGCGAGCAGGTTCGTCAGGTGCTGAGTTGTCATGGCGTAGTGGGTGTCCGGCCGCTCAGCCATCGTGCGACACCCTCGCCGGCGGCGCGCCCGGTGGCGAAGCAGGCAGTGAGCAGATAGCCGCCCGTGGGCGCCTCCCAGTCCAGCATTTCACCGCAGCAGAACACGTCCGGCACGGCGCGCAGCATCCATTGTGCGTCCAGCGCTTCGATGCGCACGCCGCCAGCGGTGCTGATCGCCTCGTCCAGCGGGCGCGCTCGCGCCAGCACCACCGGTAGCGCCTTGATGTGGGCCGCCAGCGCCGCCGGGTCGTCCACAGCCGAGGTGGGCGCGCACTCGCGCAGCAGACCGGCTTTCACACCGCTGAGCCCGGTCTTGCCCTGCAGGTGGCTGGACCATGAGCGACTGCCGCGCGGACGGGCGAGGTCCGTCTGCAGGCGTGCCAGGCTGCGCCCGGGGGCGAGGTCCAGGGTGAGGGTGATGCTGCCGTCACGCGCGATCGCATCCCGCAGTCGCGCGGCGTGGGCATAGATCAGGCTGCCTTCGAGACCGGCGGCGGTGATCACGCATTCTCCCTGGGGAACGTGCACCTCGCCGTGTGGGTCGTGATAGGCGAGGCCCACGCCCTTGAGCGGTTGCCCGGCGAAGCGGTCGCGGAACACCGTGCTCCAGCCGCTGGCGCTGCCGCACTCACTTGCCGCCGTGTCGGCTCCGAGGCGGGCGTGGGCGCGCGCGGCCGGCGTGGGGGCGACTTCGAAGCCGCAGTTGGCGGGTCGCAGCGGCGCGATGTCGACCCCCGCCTGCGTCAGCCACGGTATCCATGCGCCGTCCGAGCCGAGTCGTGCCCAGCTCCCGCCGCCCAGCGCCAGCACCACGGCGTCGGCGCGCACCTGCTGTTCACCGGCGGGGGTGGCGAAGCGCAGCGTGGTGGGCGCGTCGCCGTCATGCCAGCCGAGCCAGCGATGGCGCGCATGCATGCGTACGCCATTGGCGCGCAGGCGTTGCAGCCAGGCACGCAGCAGCGGCGCGGCCTTCATTTCGCGCGGAAAGACGCGCCCGGAACTGCCGACGAAGGTTTCCACGCCGAGTCCGTGCGCCCAGGCGCGCAACGCGTCGGCGCCGAAGGCCTCGAGTGGCGGCGCGAGTTCGCCGCAGCGGGTGCCGTAGCGCGCGACGAAGGCGGCGAAGGGTTCGGCGTGGGTGAGATTGAGCCCGCCGATGCCGGCCAGCAGGAACTTGCGGCCCAGCGATGGCATGGCGTCGAACACGTCCACCCGGCGCCCGCGTGCGGCGAGGGTCTCCGCAGCCATCAGCCCCGCCGGACCACCGCCGATGATGGCCACTTCGCACGTGCTTGCAGGGTATTGGTGGGGGGCGGGCTCGGGGTGGGAAACAGCGGTGTCCGGGTTCGGGTTTGGGGTTGGGGAGCTCATCTTGCGATTTGTCGCCAGGCGGCGATCTTGTCTGCGAGTGGTATCGACGCGTTGGCGGGGCTGGTGGAGGGCAGGCGATGCAGTGCGAGGCGGTCGCCGCAGGGCAGGTCGGGCAGTGCCCGGCGACGGAAGATGCGCTCCGCGGCGGTGCCGTTGAAGAATACCCGGTCTATGCCGGGATGCGCGGTGAAGAATGCGTCGAATCGATTCACCTCCATGGAGGTCTCGTCGATCGCGGTGTCCAGGCTCCCCGGCCGGGTGCAGGCCTGCAGCACGTCCCACAGGGCGTAGCCGAGTGCGGCCAGGCGCGTCACGCGGTCGGGGTAGGGCAGCGTTGGTGCGATGTCGAGCACGTCCCCCAGTATCGGCCAGAAGGCGTTGCGGGGATGGGCGTAGTACTGGTTGGCGGTGAGCGAGGCGACCCCCGGCATGCTGCCAAGGATGAGGGTGTGGGCTCCGGGGCCGGCGATGGCGGGAAAGCTCTGGACTCTGGACATGCTTGGAGACAAGTGGCTGTGAGCGATGCCGGTAGAAGGAGGACGATGCCAAGGGGCGGCGTCCGAACATGCCGGTCAATCCCCGGCGGCAAACGTGGGGTGGGCGTCAGGGAGGGCGATATTGTGCCCGGTTTGATTCGGGCGTGGCGACGGCGTTCGTTCTGGTGGAGCTGGTCATGGCGGCGCTGGCCATGGTGGCGCTGATCCGTCACGGCGTGGCACCGCGGCTTCGGCTGGAGGACAGGGGCAAGTCGCGGCTGATGGGCTTCTTCATCCTGATGGCGGGGGTCATCGCATGGCTTGCGCTGAAATCGGCTACGTCCTGCGGTCAGTCGATCAGGAACGCGCCGCGGCTGCGCTGCATTTGCCAGCGTGGCGGCGTGTGACGGTCGTCCCGGCACATCGCGAAGCGGAACGAAGGTGTGAGGCCCGGCAGGGTGAAGCGCAGATCGGCGAAGCGTGCGCAGCGCAGCGGGCCGTCGTCGTAGGTCGTGTCGAGGTAGGGCAGTGCGGCGAAACGGCGGAACGGCGCAAAGGCGGGCTGGTGCCAGGCCTCGCGCGCCAGCGCGTGGGTGGCGTGCCCGTCCGGATCGGTAGCCGTCGCGCCAAGGCGTGAATGGTGTGTCCACGCCAGATCGTCCGGCGCACGATAGGCCGCCGCCATGGCGGCGAGCGGCGAGGGCAGCACGCCGGTGACGATTGTCGTGAGACCGAGGTGGTCCAGCGCGACATGCGCGATGTGGTGCGCCTCTGCGTCGGACAGCACGAGTTTCCAGTGGAATGGCGACAGCGGCTGGGGCAGGACGCCTGCCGTGGCGTCGACGTATGCCGCTGCCTGCGTTCGGGCAAGACCCAGCGCCTGGCCCCGGAGTGTCGCGAGTCCCACCAGGTAAGCGCCCAGCACCGCCCAGGCGACGAGGGCGGCAGCCGTCCCGCGTCCGGGGTGCGGTGGCCCGCGGCGGTCGAGTGCCCGACTGGCGGCGAGACCGCCCAGCAGGATGAGGCTGATCCAGGGATCGATGACGAAGGCGAGCGGCAGGGCATGGCGGGTGTCCGAGAGCGGCGCGAACAACTGCAGCCCGTAGGCGGTGATGAAGTCCCCCGCGATGTGGACGAGTAGTCCGAGTGCGACCGGCGCCAGGAATGCCTGCCAGGGCAGCGGCCGGCCGCCGTAGCGCCGATACAGGCGAGCCATTGCCACCGCGAGCAGCCAGGCCCACAGCGGCAGCATGACCAGCGAATGGGTGAGGCCCTGGTGGCGGTCGAGGTAGGTCAGGGTGCCGAACAGCCGCAAGATGAAGTCCACGTCCGGAAACGCCGCGGCGGCGGCGCCGGCCAGCACGCGCGCATGCGCTGGCAGGGCGTCGCGCTTGGTGTGCAGCGGCACGCTGACGCGGGCGAGCAGCGCGCCGCTGAGGGCGTGGGTCAGGGTATCCACCGGTCGCCATTCAGCCGGCGGACACATACCGCTCGGGCCGTCGAAGCCCGGTCGAAGGGTGTGCCGAAAGGGCGCTTCGACGGGCTCAGGGCGAACGGTATTGCCTGATTCATTGCCGGGGCAACAACGGGGAGACGTGTGAGCGCATCGGCCTCAAGCCGCGTTCGACGATACCGCCGAAACCGCGCCACGGGTAGCGCGATCCGGGTCGCCGTCGCGCCGGGTTGTGCCGCCAGCGGCGGTGTCGACGGGCGTCAATTCGGCATTCCGACGCCACGGCAGGCGGCTTCGGCCGGCGCGGCGGAACAACAGCCGATCGAGTTTCTCGGCTTGATCCAGGCGGTGCTCCAGGAATTCGCGGGTGCGTGCGCTGTCGGGCGAGTCGTCACGCATCCAGTAGGCGAAGGTCAGCAGGTAGAGCGAAGTCAGCGCGCTTTCCTCGAGCGCGCGGCGCAGGAAGGTGGCGTCCCGCCCGGCGGCTTCGCGCACCCACTGGACGGTACGGCTGACGCGCATCAGGCCGGGAATCTGGATATGCAGATGGCCCGGCTCGAGCTTGCCGAGGATCATCTGGCGGGTGACCTTGCGGTGCGGCGCGAGCGCATCCAGCCAGGCCATGATCAGGCGGTGGAGGCGATGCCTGGATGCGAGGGGGGCGAAGTCGGCGGGTTCGGCGGCCTTGAGCATGGCCGCGTCGGCGCGGTCGAACCAGGCTTCGACCACGTCTTCCTTCTCGCGGAAATGCTGTCGCACGGTGTCGAGTGGCATCTGCAGCTCGGCGGCGACCCGGTGCAGGCGTACCGCCTCCCAGCCGTGTTCGTCGCCCAGCGCCAGGGCGGTGTCTATGATGCGGTTGCGCACGGTGTCTGCCTTGCTCATGTCGATGTCCTCGGTCGGGTTCCCGGATTCAGTATAGACATGCTGTTAGAATGTGTTGCGACTTCCCGCCACGTCCCTTGCGCTACGCCGCCGCGGATGGCTGGGCACATCGCCTTATAATCCGGTCTTTCGCGCCATTGCGCATTCCTTTTGCCTTCTGCCGTCTGCTCACGTTTTTTTCGTTTTGAAACACGCCAGCCCCACTCCTTCCCGCGCCGCCGACGATTTTTCCGACTGCATGAGCGCCGATCGCCCGCGCCTGCGCGAACTGCGGCGCGCGCTCGGGCGCGGCGACGCGACTCGTCGCGAGCGTGCCGCGCAGTCCCTCGAAGACTTGCGGGCGCGTTCGCGCGCGCGTCTGGCCGAACGCACGGCGGCCTTGCCGCGTCCGGATTTCCCGGCCGAATTGCCGGTGTCGGAGCGGCGTGCCGAGATTGCGCGTGCGATCTCCGAGCACCAGGTGGTGATCGTCTGTGGCGAGACCGGTTCAGGCAAGACCACCCAGTTGCCCAAGATCTGCCTCGAGCTCGGTCGCGGCGCGGCCGGGTTGATCGGCCACACCCAGCCGCGACGACTGGCCGCCCGCGCCACCGCCACGCGCATCGCCGCGGAACTGGGCAGCGAACTCGGGCACAAGGTCGGGTTCAAGATCCGCTTTACCGATCGCACCAGCGGCGAGGCCAACGTCAAGCTGATGACCGACGGCATTCTGCTGGCCGAGACCCAGGCCGACCCGTTGCTGTCGGCCTACGACACCCTGATCATCGACGAGGCCCACGAGCGCAGCCTGAACATCGATTTCCTGCTCGGCTACCTGAAGACGCTGTTGCCGCGTCGCCCCGATCTCAAGCTCATCGTGACCTCGGCGACGCTGGATGCGGAGCGCTTCGCCCGCCATTTCGGGCAGGCCGATCGACCCGCGCCGGTGATCGAGGTGTCGGGTCGCCTCTATCCGATCGAGGTCCGCTATCGGCCGGTCGAGCGTGACCTGCCCGCTGCGGGCGAGGGCGCCGCGGGCCGGCGCGGCGACGCTCGCACGGACAACCGCCCCGGGCCGCGCCGGGACAAGGACCGCGATTTGCTCGACGCCATTGTCGACGCGGTGGACGAGGCCCAGCGCAGCGGGCCGGGCGACGTGCTGGTGTTCTTGCCCGGCGAGCGTGAGATCCGCGAGGCAGCCGAGGCCTTGCGCAAGAGCCCGCATGCCGCTGCCACCGAAATACTGCCCTTGTTCGCGCGTCAGTCGGCCCAGGAGCAGGCGCGGGTGTTCGCCAGCGGCGGCGGGCGGCGGGTGGTGCTCGCCACCAACGTCGCCGAGACCTCGCTGACCGTGCCCGGTATCCGCTACGTGGTCGACACCGGGCTGGCGCGCGTCAAGCGCTACTCCACGCGCAACAAGGTCGAGCAGTTGCAGGTCGAGAAGATCGCCCAGTCGGCGGCCAAGCAGCGCGCCGGCCGCTGCGGCCGGGTGATGGACGGTATCTGTATCCGTCTCTACGACGAGGACGATTTCGTCCGCCGCGACCCCCATACCGACCCGGAGATCCTGCGCTCGTCGCTGGCTGGGGTAATCCTGCGGATGAAGGCGCTCGGCTTGGGTGCGGTGGAGGACTTCCCCTTCATCGATCCGCCCAACACACGCATGATCGGCGACGGCTATCAATTGCTGATCGAACTGGGTGCGGTCGGGGACGACGAGCGCCGCGAGCTGACCGCGACCGGCCGCGAACTGGCGCGTCTGCCGCTGGACCCCAAGGTCGGGCGGATGATTCTCGCCGCGCGCGACTACGGTTGCCTGTCCGAGGTGCTGGTCATCGCCGCGGCCCTGTCGGTGCAGGATCCGCGCGAGCGCCCGCAGACCTCGCCAGGGGCGGCTGATCAGGCGCATGCACGGTTCCGCGGTGGCGAGCGCGACCAGCACTCCGAATTCCTGTGGTACCGCAATCTGTGGAACGCCTGGAGCGAGGTGATCCGCCACGAAACCAGTAGCAAGCAAAAGGCCTGGTGCAAGCAACACTACCTGTCGTGGTTGCGCCTGCGCGAATGGCGCGACGTGCATGGCCAGTTGCATGCCTTGTGCGCCGAGCACGGTTGGAAGGAAAACCAGGTGCCGGCCGGTTTCGAGGCCATCCACAAGGCCTTGCTCACCGGCTTGCTCGGCCATGTTGGCTGTCGTCTCGAGGACGCCGGCGGGGCGCAGGCGGGGTCATACCTCGGTGCGCGCGGCATCCGCTTCTGGCCCCATCCCGGTTCCATGCTCGCGAAGAAGGCGGGCAAGTGGCTGATGGCGGCCGAACTGGTCGAGACCTCGCGGTTGTTCGCGCGCTGCCTCGCCCGGATCGAGCCGGAGTGGTTGGAGGAGGTCGGCGCCCACCTGATCCGCCGCCAGGTTTCCGAGCCCCACTGGTCCAAGGCGGCCGGTGCGGTACGTGGCTGGGAGCGCGGCACGCTGCACGGACTCACGGTGTATGCGCGGCGCAGGGTGAGCTATCGCGGCATCGATCCCACGCTGTGTCGTGAACTGCTCATCCGCGAAGGGCTGGTCGAGGGCGAGATCGCCGAGGGCGCCGCGCGCGGCATGACCTTCCTGCAGCACAACCAGCGCCTGGTAGCGGATATCGAGCGGCTGGAGCACAAATCCCGCCGGCCGGACGTGCTGGTGGATGAGCAGCTCATCCACGCTTTCTACGACGCGAAGATCCCGGCCGAGGTGCTCGACCTCGCCGACTTCGAACAGTGGCGCAGGCAGGCCGAGCGCGAGACGCCGAAACTGCTGTACCTGAATCGCGAGCAGTTGATGCGCCACGAGGCCGAGGGCATCACCACCGAGCGTTTCCCCGCCCATCTGGAGGTGCTGGGCCAGAAGCTCAAACTGGCCTATCTGCACCAGCCCGGTGAGGCTGACGACGGCGTCACCCTGAGCGTGCCGCTCGCGATGCTCAACCAGATTCCCGCGGCGCGCTGTGAATGGCTGGTGCCGGGCCTGCTGGAGGAAAAGGTCACGGCGTTGCTCAAGACCGTGCCGCAAAAGCACCGCCACCGCCTGCAACCCATGGCGGACAGCGCGGCAGCCTTCATGGCGGCGATGGAGGCCGGCGAGTTCGATTCCGATCAGCCCCTGCTCAAGGCCTTGCAGCGCTTCGTCGAGGAGCGGGTGTCGCTCAAGCTGCCAATGGAGTCGTTCCGCCCGGAGAACCTCAAACCGCACTGCTTCATGAACTTCCGGCTGATCGACGAGCATGGCCGGGTGCTCGGACAATCGCGCAATCTAGCCGATCTGCGTGCGCGCCATGGCCGTCAGGTGGCCGAGCGTTTCCGTCAGGCGCAACTGGCCGACGCGCTCCAGGCGGTTGGCGTGGCCGAAGCGGCGGTCGCCGCGGCACCTGCCCCGACACGCCAAAGTGGCGGGCGGGAGGGCGGTGGGGGCGTGCAGCGGGGGGCGTCTTCCCCGAGGCAGAGCGGGGCCACGTCGCTCGAAGCGACTGGCGCGCTGTCCGGACTGACCGCGTGGACCTTCGGCGAGCTGCCCGAACTGCTCGAACTGCGGGTGGCCGGGCGCGACGTGATCGGCTTCCCGGCCTTGCACGACGATGGCGACAGCGTGTCGCTGCGGCCCTTCGATACGCCAGAGGAAGCGCGGCGCGTGCATCTCAAGGGCTTGGCGCGGCTGTTTGCGCTCAATCTCAAGGATCAGGTCAAGGCGATCGAGCGCCTGCCCGATCTGCGCAAGCTTGCGCTGGCCTTCATGAGCTTCGGCACCGAAGCCGAACTCAAGCAGCAACTCGTGTCGGCTACCCTCGCCCGGGTATGCCTGCTCGAGCCCTTGCCGGTCGATGCCGACAGTTTCGGCCGCCGCTGTGGCGAGGCCAAGCCCCGCGTGAGCCTGGTCGCCCAGGAGTTCATGCGCCTGATCGCGCAACTGCTTGCCGAGCAGGCCTCGGTGGCCAAGCGGTTGACGGCGCTCAAGGGTTTCCCAGAGGTTGAAGCGGATTTGCGGACACAGCTGGACGGACTGATGCGCAAGGACTTCATCATCGCGTTTCCGTGGGAGCGTCTCGCCCACTTCCCGCGTTATCTCAAGGCGATGGGGATACGCCTGGACAAGCTGCGCAACAACCCCACGCGCGACGCTCAGACGATGGCGGAATGGAAGGCGCTGGCCCAGGTCTTCGAGCGCGAGCGCCTGGCCAAGCGCAAGGCCGGTGTCGAGGCGCCCGAGTTCGAGGAGTTCCGCTGGCTGCTGGAGGAGCTGCGGGTGGGCTTGTACGCTCAGGAACTCAAAACGCCCATGCCGGTGAGCGTGAAGCGGCTGCAGAAGATCTGGGACGCGCGTCCGCGCTGAGCGATCGCGGCGGGGTCGCGTACGACTGGTTCCCTGAAGTGCGGCAGGCGAAACTGTTTGCAATGAACGTCCAAGGGCGCTTGCGGCAACGCCTTCGACAGGCCTGCGCCGAACCTGTCGAGGGGCGCAGCCCGAACGGAATCTGGTTGCCGGGCTAGCAATTCGTTGCGGGCGGTCGACACGACTCCCCAAAATGGGTTGAAATGTCAAAAGCGGTCAGGCGCGCGCCCGCGCGAGGCCGTCGCGTTACACTGGCAATACTGCCCTGGGTCCCTCCGGCGCTGCTGCGCCGACCGCAACGGAGTGCAATTTCGGCGATGAAGGTGTGGTTCGGCTCACGCAGTCTCGGCATCAAATTCCTGGTGGTGACGGTGCCGATCATCCTGCTGGCGACCGCATTGTTCTGTGTCGCGCTGGTGTTCTACGAAATTCGCGCGATCGAAGCGCAGCATGAGGAGGTCGCCCGCCAGCAGGCGCGACGCGATGCATTGTTGCTCAGCCATCCGGTGTGGAACCTGGAAGACGCGACGATTCGCGCCATCCTCTCTTCGCTGGTGGTCGACCCGCGCGTACGCTGCATCCGCATCACCGGCCTGGGCGGGCGCCAGGGCGACTATCGAGTGGGTGCATGCGAGCAGGTTGCCGAGTTGCGGACCGTGGTCACGCCGATCCAGTACACCGGCAGAGTGAATCTGCCCGAAATCGGGCGTCTGGAACACCATGTGGACGTGAGTGCCACGCGTGGGGAGCTGATCGAGAAGATCCGCCCGTTGGTGCTGCTGCTGCTGGTGCTGGTGACGGTGCTCATCCTGTGCGTGCTGTTCGCGTTCCGCTGGATCATTCTCGCGCCGCTGGCGCGCGTGGCCGCGTCGATTCGCGCCTACCGTGACGAGAGCGTACGCCGCCCGGTCGATTGGCGGATGCGGGACGAGCTGGGCGATTTCATCGACGAGTACAACGCGGGCTTGCGGCGGCAGGAACAGGTGGAGAACGAATTGCGTCTCACCATGGAGCGCACCGAGCAGGCGCTCAACGACTTGCGCATCGCCAAGGAGAGTCTGGTGCAATCGGAAAAGCTCGCATCCCTGGGCAGCTTGGTAGCGGGCATCGCCCATGAGATCAACACCCCGGTGGGCAACAGCCTGACAGTGGTGAGTGCGCTGTCCGAGCGTGCGCGTCGCTTCGACGCCGAGGTCGAGCGCGGTGCGATGCGCAAGTCCACGCTGGTCCACTTCATGCGGGGGGTGGAGGAGGCATGCGAGATCCTGTTGCGCAGTCTCGGCAGTGCCATCGAGCAGATCCAGAAGTTCAAGCAGGTGGCGGTGGATCAGGCCAGTTCGCGGCGCCGCCGCTTCGACCTGCGCACGGTGGTCGATGAGGTGTTGTCCACCCTGAAGCCGACGCTGCGGCACAGCCCCTATCGGCTGCTGGTGGAGGTTCCGGATGGCATCATGTTCGACAGCTTTCCGGGGCCCCTGGGACAGGTCGTGACCAATTGCTTCAACAATGCAATCGTTCACGGTTTCGACGGCCGCGACTACGGTACGATCACGGTTCGGGCGCACCCCGTCGAGGATGGACGGGTGCGGCTGGAGATTGCGGACGATGGTCGCGGCATGGAGGCCGACCATCTCAAGCGGGTGTTCGATCCGTTCTTCACGACCCGGCTGGGCAAGGGCGGTTCCGGGCTGGGGATGAATCTTGCGTATTCGATCGTCACCGGGTTGCTCGGTGGCAGTATTTCGATCGAAAGCCGGCCGGAGGTTGGAACAGTGGTGTCGTTCACCTTGCCGCTGGTCGCGCCGGGCGACGCCAAACACACAGAGAGCAAGCAATGACGCCTGACAACGACGCATGGGTCGTTCTATCCGACGACGAACCCCCTTGCGACGTCGCACCGGCGTACGCAGGGCCTCCCTGGCGCATTCTCATCGTGGACGACGAGGTGCAGGTCCACGACGCGACCCGCTTCGCGCTGCGCGAAGCGCTGGTGCTGGGCCGTCCGCTTCATTTCGAAAGCGCCTATTCCGCCGCTGAAGCCCGTGAGATGCTGGCGGCTTCGCAGTACGCCTGTGTGCTGCTCGACGTCGTCATGGAATCGCAGGATGCCGGGCTGAGACTGATCCGCTACATCCGCGAAGATCTTGCCGACGCCGCGGTGCGCATCGTGCTGCGCACCGGCCAACCCGGCTATGCGCCGGAACTGGACGTGGTGCAGAAGTACGATATCAATGACTACAAGTGCAAGTCGGAGCTGACGGCCAACCGTCTGCTCACGTCTCTGATCGCGGCCCTGCGCGCCTACGAACAGATCCTGACCATTGAGTCGAGCCGACGCGGCCTGGAGGACGTGTTGCGCGCCGCCTCCGAACTGCTCGCCGTGCGGGCGGCCGATGCCTTCGCTGCCGGGGTGCTGGCACAGCTGTGCCGACTTGTGCGCGCACCACTCGCGGGTATGGTCGTGGTCCGTGGTCCGGGCGAACTGGCGACGGCAGCGCGGGTGTTGTACGGCGCAGAACGCTTCGCGCTCAGTGCCGGCGAGACACTGGCGGACTGCACTGACGTAGAGGCACTGGGCGACGTCAGTGCAGCGCTCGCACGTCGATCCAGCCTGTACGAGCCCGACCGCCTGGCCTTGTTCACGGCTACGCCGCAGGCGCGCGAGATCGTCGTCTGGGTGCCGATCATCGCCCCGTTGACCGAACTGGATCGCAAGCTGCTGGAAGTGTTCGCGATCAACGTCGCGGTCGGTTTCGACAATGCGAGCTTCTTCGAGGCGCTGGAGTCGGTGGCCTTTGTCGATGGGCTGACCGGTTTGCCCAACCGCAGTGCCTTTGAGGCCGAGTTGGGGCGCCAGATCGGCGAGCATGCGGCGGTTGCGGTGGCGATCGCCGATATCGACAACTTTCAGGAAGTCAATGACGGGCTCGGCCACGAGATCGGCGACAAGACCATTGAGGCCAGCGCCCGCCTGTTGCGCGAGGTGTTCGGCAAGGACACCTTTGTTGCCCGCGCATCGGGCGACAGCTTCGCACTCCTGCTGCCGGGCTGCGAGCGCGACGAGATCGACGCGCGCATGCGTGGGCTGCACGCGCGTACCCGCGCCGATCTGCAGATCGACGGTCATGAGATTCCGCTCTCGATGTCGGTGGGCATCGCCCTCTGTCCGGAGCACGGGCGCAGCGCCACCGCCTTGTTCCAGAATGCAGGCATTGCCCTCAAGCAGGCCAAGCGCGTCAATCGTTCGGCCTGGGAGTTCTTCGACAACCGCCTGGAGCAGTCGCTGCAGACCCGGCTGGTGGTGATGCGCGATCTGCGTCACGTCATCGAGCGCGGCGGCCTGAGCCTGCTCTATCAGCCACAGGTCAATCTCGGCAGCGGTCAGCTGTTCGGGGTGGAGGCGCTGGTACGCTGGCGCCGTGACGGGGTGCTCGTACCGGCCCAGGACTTCATCCCGGCGGCCGAGGATTCGGGACATATCGTCGCGATCGGCGAATGGGTGCTGCGCGAGGCCTGCCGCCAGCAGTTGCGTTGGCGTGCCGAAGCGGCGCTGGATCTGCAGATGGCGGTGAACGTCTCCATGCGTCAGCTCAAGGATGCCGGCTTCGTCGACATGTTGCGACGGGTGCTCGCCGAGACGGGGCTCGAGCCCTCGCGGCTGGAGCTTGAAATCACCGAAAGCCTGATGGTGGAGAACGCGACGGTGTTGATCGACCTGCTCGAGCAAGTGCGGGCGCTCGGCGTGCGCGTCGCGATCGACGATTTCGGCACCGGCTACTCGTCACTCAGTTCCCTGCAAAAGCTGCCCATAGACCGCTTGAAGATCGATCGTGCCTTCATTACCGGCCTGGCTTCGCGCAAGGAGGATGCAGTCATCGTCGCCCTGGTCGTCAACATGGGGCACCTGCTCGACCTGGAGGTCATCGCCGAAGGCGTCGAGACCGTCGAGCAGGCGGAGCGCCTGGTTGCGATGGGGTGCGACGATGGCCAGGGCTACTTCTACGGCCGGCCGATGGTGGCGTCGGACATCGTGCGCGTCGCTCAGTCGCGTTCGTAGTGCAGCCACGGAGTTGCCAACGGGCGCTCTGCGGCCGGGCGAGGTCGCGTTTGGGGTAATCCCTCATGGCGACGCCCGTCATCCCGTCGCGCGCGGGTGGTAGCATGCTGGCACGGTCAACTCACGGGTGGCGGCGGAATCCGATGGATGTGAGAGCAGACAGGGCTGGGAGACGAGCAAGGGTTGGGCGTTCCGGCTGGATGGCGGCGGTCTTGGTGGCGACTGCGATTCTTTCGGGGGCTGGGGCGGCGGCTGACCAGGCGCCGCCTTGTGATCGCTTGGTGGCGACCGGCAACCCCGACTACCCGCCTTATCTCTGGCGCGACCCGGCCAACCCCGAGCGCCTGATCGGCGCGACAGCCGATCTCGTCGAGCGCATTGGCCAAGCCCTGGGTGTCGATATCGACTTGATGTACAGCGGCCCGTGGTCGCGCGCGCAGGAGGAAGTGCGCGCCGGCCGGGTGGATCTGATCGCCGGGGCGTTTCTGACCGTGCCCAGGCTGCACGTCATGGATTATTTTCACCCACCGCTCTACGTCACACCCAACATGGTTTGGGTAAAGCGGGGGGGCGGTTTCGACTACCAGGACTGGGGGGATTTGCGCGGGCGTGTTGGTGGCACCCTCGTGAACAACAGCTTTGGCCAGGAGTTCGATGCCTACGCGCGGGCGAACCTGTCGATCGAAGAGGTTCCAGTCATCGCCCAGGCTTTTGAAAAGCTGTTGCTCGGGCGCACCGACTACGTGTTGTTCGAACTCTTCCCGGGGCGGGCGCTGACCGGTGCGCGCGGCCTGCTGGACGAACTGGAAGTGCTTGAGCCTCCGATTTCCTCCGAGGGCTTGTTCCTCACGCTGTCCCACCGCTCCGCCTGCAACACCGCGGAATTGCGTGGACGGTTGGCTGAGCAGGTGCGGCGGCTGGCGGTCGAGGGCATACCCGAGGGCGTGCTGGCGCACAATCTGCGTCGCTGGAGCGATCAGCAGCTGCGGGAGGCCGCGCCGCGGTAAAGGCGGGCGGGCGCGCCGGTTTTCCGTTCGCGCGCGTTCAGTCCATGCTTTCCAGTGTCGCGTCAACGACTTTTTGCCACTTTTCCTGCGGGCTGATATACTGCGCGGCTCACCTTGCTCCACCGGTTCGCATGCCGGGGGGCTGTCATCAACCGCAAGGAGTCTGCATGCGACATTACGAAATCGTTTTCATCGTCCATCCCGACCAGTCCGAACAGGTCCCGGCGATGATCGAGCGCTACAAGTCGATCGTCACCAGCCGCGAGGGGCAGATCCATCGCCTCGAAGACTGGGGGCGTCGTCAGCTCGCCTATCCGATCCAGAAGATGCACAAGGCGCACTACGTGCTCATGAACATCGAGTGCGATGGCGAGACTCTGGCTGAACTCGAGCACGCGTTCAAGTTCAACGACGCCGTGCTGCGTCACCTGACCATCAAGCAGAAGGCTGCGGTTACCGCGCCGTCGCCGATGATGAAGGAAGAGAAGTCGCGCTCGCTGACCCCGGCCGCCGGCGAAGGCGAGACCGAAGCCGCTTCCGACGAGGGTCAGGCTGCCTGATTTGCCCGGACCGTGGGTGAACGCACTGCAGCTTGAGGCGCGGCTGGAAGAACTTCAGCCCCTGCGCCGCACCCCGGCCGGGGTGCCGGTAGCGTCGTGCAAGTTGGCCCACAGTTCGCGTCAGGACGAGGCGGGGCAGCTCCGCGATGTGTCGGTAGAGCTTGAGGCGGTAGCCCTGGGAGATCTCGCAGCAGTACTGGCGGCCTCACGGCCGGGCATGCTGCTCCGGGTTTCCGGCTTTCTCGCCGCGCGCAGCCTGCGTAGCCGCAGTCCGGTACTGCATCTGAACAAGATCGAATTTCTGGAAGGAAACGAAAATGGCTTTCAAGCCCAAATCCAAGTTCAAGAAGAAAGATGATCGCGGCAACCGCGGTCTTTTCAAGCGCCGCAAGTACTGCCGCTTCACCGCGGAAGGCATTGCCGAAGTTGACTACAAGGATGTGGACATCCTGAAGGACTTCATCACCGAGACTGGCAAGGTCATGCCGGCGCGCATCACGGGTACCAAGGCCGGTTACCAGCGTCAGCTGTCGACCGCGATCAAGCGTGCGCGTTTCCTCGCGCTGCTGCCCTACACCGATCTGCACAAGTAACAGGGGGCGGACATGCAAATCATTCTTCTCGAAAAAGTCGCCAACCTGGGCGTGCTCGGCGATGTCGTCAAGGTCAAGGACGGCTATGCCCGTAACTTCCTGATTCCGCAGGGCAAGGCCAAGCGAGCCACCGCTTCCAACATGGCTGAGTTCGAAGCCCGTCGCGCCGACTTCGAGCGTGCTCAGGCCGACAAACTGGCGGCTGCCCAGGCAACCGCCACCAAGCTCGAAGGCCTCATGGTCCAGATCACCCGCAAGGCGGGCATGGACGGACGTCTGTTTGGTTCGGTGACCAATGCCGACGTCGCCGAAGCGCTGGAAACCCAGGGTTTCGCAATCGAGCGGTCCGCCATCCGCATGCCGGCTGGTCCGATCAAGCAGGTCGGCGACACCGAGATCGCTGTTGCACTGCATTCCGACGTGGTCACCACGATCACCGTGTCGGTGCTGGGCGACCAGCAGTAACAAGGCGTTCGACCGTTTTCGGTCGTTGCTTGAGAACAAGGGCTGCAGATGCAGCCCTTGTTCTTTTCATGTCCGGCTTGCGCACGCATGTTCCGGCGGCCCGCGGCGGCCGAGCGGCATTCGGGTAAGCGGGCTAGAATTCCGTTCTGTCGTCCGGTGGTGATATCCGATGAGCACGCCTCGCAGTCTCTTCTCCGATCTGCCCTACGATCCCCAGATGGCTTCGCTCAAGCTGCCTCCGCACTCGCTCGAGGCGGAGCAGTCTTTGATCGGCGGCATCCTGCTCGACAATGCGGCGTGGGAACGCATCGCTGATCTGGTGTCGTCGCAGGACTTCTATCGCGACGACCATCGGCGTATCTACCAGCACATCTCGCGTCTGATCGACCTCGGCAAGCCGGCCGACGTGGTGACGGTGTTCGAATCGCTGGAAAAGCACAACGAGGCGGAGCAGGCGGGCGGCCTCGCCTATCTGGCGGAAATCGCCAACAGCACGCCTTCGGCGGCCAACATCCGGCGCTACGCGGAAATCGTCAGGGAGCGGGCGATCCTGCGCAAGCTGGTTACCGCCGGCGACGAGATCGCCGCGAGTGCGCTCAATCCGTCCGGGCGCGATGCCAAGGCACTGCTCGACGAGGCCGAGGCCAAGGTGTTCGAGATCGCCGAGGCCGGTGCCCGGCATACGAGCGGCTTTGTGTCGATCCAGCCGATTCTGAAGCAGGTGGTCGATCGCGTGCAGGAACTCTACGATCGCGACAATCCCAACGAGGTGACGGGCGTTCCGACCGGGCTGGCGGATCTCGACGAGAAGACTTCCGGCTTGCAGGCCTCCGACATGATCATCCTGGCTGGCCGGCCAGCCATGGGCAAGACCACACTGGCGCTCAACATTGCCGAGCACGTTGCGGTCGAGTGCCGTCTGCCGGTTGCGGTGTTCTCCATGGAGATGCCGGGCACACAGCTGGCGGCCCGCTTCATCGCCTCGTTGGGGCGCCTGGACCAGCAGAAGCTGCGCACCGGCCGCCTGACCGACGAGGATTGGCAGCGCCTCACCATGGCCATGGGCAAGCTCTACGACGCACCGATCTTCATCGATGAAACGCCCGGCCTCAATCCGATCGACCTGCGAGCCCGCGCGCGCCGCCTGGCCCGGCAATGCGGCAAGCTCGGGTTGATCGTCATCGACTACCTGCAGCTGATGACCGGGTCACGCGAAAGCGACAACCGCGCGTCCGAACTGTCGGAGATCTCGCGTTCGGTGAAGTCGCTCGCCAAGGAGCTGCACGTGCCGATCATCGCGCTCTCCCAGCTCAACCGCAGCCTTGAGCAGCGCCCGAACAAGCGCCCGGTGATGTCGGACTTGCGCGAATCCGGCGCCATCGAGCAGGACGCGGACATCATCATGTTCATCTACCGCGACGAGGTCTATAACCCGGATTCGCCCGACAAGGGCACGGCGGAGCTGATCATCGGCAAGCACCGGAACGGCCCCACCGGCACCGTGAGAATGACCTTCCTCGGTTCCAGCACGCGATTCGAGAACTTCTCGGCCGCGCCAGGGCACTACTAAGCGTATTACGACAGAGTCGCAGCGAGCGGCCTGTTGGCAGGGCACTCGCGCTCGGACCGCCTCTGCCGCCGATAGCCTGGCGTGGGAAGCGCCCCGTCGGGCACCAGGCGGTGAGCCGCAATCGCCTCATGCCTTTCAGTCAGCCTGGGCAGGGCCCGCGCGCTCCCCTCATCCCCAGGCCTTCAATGGCCGATGCGACGCAGGCCGGTATCCCCGCCCCGCATGACAGGTCCAGCCCCCGCACGCCATAATCGATGCCCAAAGCTGGCTTCATTGGCGGCGTACAAGACGTCCAGGGAGTCCTTCCCGTGCCCAGCCTGCAAGATCGCGTCACGCGCGTGATGCCTTCCATCGTGCCGCCCGACGGTTCCACCATTGGCAACACCGCACTGCGCCGCGAGATCGAAGCCCTGCTGCAGTCGGAGGGGCTGTCGATCGGCGAGCACGACTACTGGCATGCCTATGGTGCCTTGTTGGCGAGGGCGTGCTGCTGAAAGGGCAGGGGCGCGGAGGTTCGGTGCGCCGCGCGCAAGGTGATGCAGTCCGAAATGCCGGCGCTGCTGGAAGAGAGCCGCTGCCTGCACAGGCTGATCACCGAAGGAGGGACGCCGAGTACTGCGTGACCGAAGGTGAACTGCGTGGCACGCTCACAGCCGGAAAGGTGGTGCTGATCGACTTCGACTACCCGGCGCGCATCGAACTGGGCGAGGGCGAGAAGCCTAAGATCGATGCGCTGACTGCTGGCGCGACGAGACTACTGGTGGGATGAGCTTTCTTGGCGCTGGATCGAGTTCGTTCGCATGCAACGGCACTTGCCCGTAGCGGGGGTGTCTGATTCCGTCTCGGAATCAGATGATAATCAGTGTTCTGGACTGTAAACGACCAAGGGCCCGGATAACCAGGCCCCTGAATCCACTGCAAATTCGGTTGGTGGTGATGGGCGGAATCGAACCGCCGACCTACGGGTTATGAATCCGTCGCTCTAACCGTCTGAGCTACATCACCGTTAAGCCTGCTAATATAGCGTTTCAGCGAACTGCGCGTCAACAACCAAACGTATCCGATGAAGAAGCTTTATATTCGCACATTCGGCTGCCAGATGAACGAGTACGACTCGGACAAAATGGTCGACGTGCTCGGGGCCGGCGAGGCACTGGAGAAGACGGACAATCCGGAAGAAGCGGATGTGATCCTGTTCAACACCTGTTCGGTGCGCGAGAAGGCGCAGGAGAAGGTGTTCCACGACCTCGGGCGGGTCAAGCACCTCAAGCAGGCGAAGCCTGAACTGATCATCGGTGTCGGGGGGTGTGTGGCCAGCCAGGAAGGGGAGTCCATCGTGGCACGGGCACCCTATGTTGATCTGGTGTTCGGGCCGCAGACACTGCACCGTCTGCCGCAGTTGATCGCCGAGCGGCGGCGCAGTGGGCGCTCGCAGGTGGATATCTCGTTTCCCGAGATTGAAAAATTCGACAATCTGCCGCCTGCGCGGGTCGACGGCGCGAGTGCCTTCGTGTCGATCATGGAAGGGTGTTCCAAGTACTGCACGTTCTGTGTGGTGCCGTATACGCGTGGCGAGGAAGTGTCGCGGCCCTTGGACGATATCCTGGCCGAGGTTGCAACCCTGGCCGGACAGGGGGTGAAGGAGATCACCCTGCTGGGGCAGAACGTGAACGCCTGGCGCGGGGCGATCGGACGTGACAACGATGAGTTGGGCGATTTTGCCTTTCTGCTCGAGTGCGTCGCCGAGATTCCGGGTGTCGAGCGGATGCGTTACACGACTTCGCATCCGCGCGAGATGACCCAGCGCATCATCGACGCCTACGCGCGGATTCCCAAGCTGGTCAGCCATCTCCATTTGCCGGTGCAGTCGGGCTCCGACCGCGTGCTGGCGGCGATGAAGCGCGGCTACACCGCGCTCGAGTACAAGGCGTTGATCCGCAAGCTGCGCGCGGTTCGGCCGGATTTGTCGCTGTCCTCGGACTTTATCGTCGGCTTTCCGGGCGAGACCGAGGAGGACTTCGAGAAAACCATGCGGCTGATCGACGAAGTCGGTTTCGATGCGTCCTTCAGCTTTGTCTATAGCGCGAGGCCGGGCACGCCGGCGGCCGATCTGGCCGATCCGGTTTCACAGGAGGCCAAGCTGCGCTGGCTTGCACGCTTGCAAAAGCGCATCGACGAGCAGATGCAGGCGATCAGCGCAGCCATGGTGGGACGAGTGGAACGGGTGCTGGTCGAAGGGCGGTCGAAGAAAAACCCGGAGGAACTGGCCGGACGTACAGAGAACAACCGGGTCGTCAACTTTGCAGCGAACCCCCGGCTGATCGGGCAGTTCGTCGACGTGACCATTACCGCGGCGCTGCCGCATAGCCTGCGCGGCGAAATCGTGCAGCGGGAGTCTTGAATGGCGAAGCCGACCGAGTTGGTGCTGGACCCGGTGGACAATGTCCGCCTGGCCAATCTCTGCGGGGTGCTGGACGAGAACCTGCGGCAGATTGAATCGGCGTTTGACGTGACGATTGCCCGCCGTGGCGAGCACTTCACCGTGAGCGGCAGTCCTCAGCGTGCGCAGCGCGCGGCCGGCGCCTTGCGGGAGTTCTACGATCAGGCCGATGACATGCTGACGCTGGATGAGGTCCAGCTCGGGTTGGTCGAGCTGGGGGCGCGCACGCATGCCAGTCCGGGCTCGCCCAAGTTGCTCACGCGCAAGACCGAACTGCACGGGCGCACGCCCCGGCAGGTGGAGTACCTGGCAAACATCCAGGCGCATGACGTGACCTTCGGCATTGGTCCGGCGGGCACGGGCAAGACTTATTTGGCGGTGGCGAGTGCGGTCGACGCGTTCGAACGCGAGGCGGTCGAGCGCATCATTCTTACCCGTCCGGCCGTCGAGGCGGGGGAGCGCCTGGGCTTTCTGCCCGGCGATCTGGCGCAGAAGGTCGATCCCTATCTCCGCCCGCTGTACGACGCGCTGTACGATCTGATGGGGTTCGACCGCGTGGGCAAGTTGTTCGAACGGGGTAGCATCGAGATTGCCCCGCTCGCCTTCATGCGCGGGCGCACCCTCAATCACGCCTTCATCATTCTCGATGAGGCACAGAACACCACCCCCGAGCAGATGAAGATGTTCCTGACCCGGATCGGCATCGGCGCCAAGGCGGTGGTCACCGGTGACCTGACGCAGGTGGATCTGCCGCGTGGCAACCGCAGTGGCCTGATGGAGGCACGCGACATCCTGGCTTCGGTGCGGGGCATCGCCTTCACCACCTTCGGCAAGGAAGATGTGGTGCGCCATCCCTTGGTCGCCCGCATTGTCGACGCCTATGACCAGCATCAGTCCGTGGTCCAGCGTAAGGAGTCCGCATCGTGAGCCGTAAGCAAGCTTCCGCAACGGCGCTGAAACAGTCGTCCGCTACGCTGGGCGGTCAGGCGCGGGTGTATGCGGTGGACCGGTCGGGACGTGCGGTGCCGGTCAAGGCGGAATGGCTGGAGATCGACTTCGGTTCGGACGGGCGCATGAGCATCTGCCTGAGCGGCGAGGGCGGGATCGAGGTGATCGCCGAGGCCGATGGGCGCGAACCTGCGCTGAACGTCGTGCCGGGTGCGGCCAATGCCGTGACGCTGCGGCTGGAGGCCGGCACCGCGGCCAGGGTGCCGGATCTCGCCGAGGGTTGGGGGGAGTCGGCACCCGCGGCACTGCTCAAGCTGACGATACAAAAGGCGGTATCGGACGCGGACAAGACTGCCACGCCCAAGAAGCACCAGATTCGACGTTGGGCGCAGGCGGCGTTGCGTGCCGGGATGGCCGACGTGACGGTGCGGCTGGTCGGCGAGGAGGAGGGGCGCGTGCTGAACCGCGACTTTCGTGGCAAGGACTATGCGACCAATGTGCTCACCTTCGTCTATGACGAGAACGAGACCGTGGCTGCCCCGGCTGCGGTGCTGTCCGGCGATCTCGTAGTGTGTGTGCCGGTGGTGCTGCGCGAGGCGCACGAGCAGGGCAAGCCGGTGGAGGCGCATTTCGCCCATCTGGTCGTGCATGGTATGCTGCATTTGCAAGGATACGACCATGAAGACGCGGCCGAAGCCGTGATCATGGAAGGGCTCGAAGCGGAGATTCTCGCGACGCTCGGGTTTCCCGACCCCTACGCCTGAGCGTGGGGAAGGCGAGAAGAGCCAGGACTTGGGATGCACCCCCTCGCTGCGCCTGACGACACGAAACACCTGCGCCTGCGGTTAGCCGCATCCCAATTCCTGGCCCGACAACCACTCTGATTCGATGGACAGTTCCCCGGTAAAGCCCTCATTACTCGAGCGACTTTCGGCATTTCTTTCGCGCGAGCCGGAAGATCGCGAAGCCCTCCTCGCGCAACTGCGTTCCGCCTGCGACCGCAACCTGATCGACGCCGACGCCTTGTCCATCATCGAAGGCGCGCTGCAGATGTCCGACATGCAGGTGCGCGAAGTGATGGTGCCACGGGCGCAGATGGACGTGGTGCATCTGGACGATTCGATCGAGAAGATCGCAGATTTCGTCGTGGACACCGCCCACTCCCGCTTTCCTGCGGTCAACGAAGGCAAGGACGACATCGTCGGCATTTTTCTCGCGAAGGATTTGCTGCGCTATTACGCGGGGCGGGAGTTCGATCTGCGCGACATGCTGCGGCCGGCGGTGTTCGTGCCGGAATCCAAGCGCCTCAACGTGCTGCTGCGGGAGTTCCGCGTCAGTCGCAATCACATGGCCATTGTCGTCGATGAGTACGGTGGCGTGGCCGGGCTGGTCACCATAGAGGACGTGCTCGAGCAAGTGGTCGGCGAGATCGAGGATGAGTACGACTTCGACGAGGCGGGCGACAACATCCGGCTCGACCAAAACGGTCGCTACCGGGTCAAGGCTGCGACCGAGATCGCCGACTTCAACGAGGCCTTCGAGACCCACTTCAGCGACGACGAGGTCGATACCGTCGGTGGCCTGGTGATCCGTCACCTGGGGCGTCTGCCCAAGCGCGGCGAATCGGTGGAACTGGAAGGGGTGCGGATCCAGATCATGCGGGCCGACAGCCGGCGGGTGTACACCTTGTTGGTCGAACGGCCCCACCCCGCGTTGCAGGCAACGGGCGGCTGATGCGGCCGGTGGTTGGGGCGGGCATCAGCGCGGCCGAGGTAGTGCGCGCCTATCCGGTGCGTGCGGGCGCCGCCTTCGTGGCCGGCGCGCTGTCGGTCTTCGCTTTCGAGCCGTTCGGCGTGTTCCCGCTGATCCTGGTCTCACTGGCGCTGCTGGTGGTCTGTCTGCGTGGCGTGACGCGCGCGCGCGGCGGATTCGTGATCGGTTTCGCGTGGGGTTTCGGGGCGTTCATGGCCGGCGTGTCGTGGCTTTACGTCGCCCTCCATCGCTACGGCGGCATGCCGATGCCGCTGGCGCTGCTGGCGATCGCCCTGTTCAGCGCCTACCTTGCCCTGTATCCGGGTCTGGCGGCGGCGCTCTATGCCCGCTTCAGCCGTTGCCGCCCGGCGCCCTGGCAGGCCGCGCTTGCGTTCGCCGCATTGTGGGCGACCGGCGAAATGTTGCGAGGCTACCTCCTGACCGGCTTCCCGTGGTTGTCGATAGGCTACTCGCAGTCCCGTCCCAGTCCGCTGGCGGGCTTTTTCCCCTTGGTCGGCGTCTATGGCGTGGGCTTTGTGATCGCCGCGCTGGCGGCACTCGTCGCCCTCATGCCGCGGCGGCGGACGGCCGTCGTGGCCGCGGCGTTCGTGCTGGCCGGCTTGCTCGGCGAATGGTCGGCCCGCCACGGCTGGACCGAGCCGGGGGGCGAGCCGGTGCAGGTGGCCCTGATCCAGACCAACATCGACCAGGGGCTGAAGTGGGCGCCGGACAGGCTGCGCGACTGGCTCGAGGTGAATGCGCGGCTGGCACGCGAGCATCCTGCGGACATCACGGTGCTGCCCGAGACGACTTTGCCCATGCTCGCCGATCAGTTGCCGCAGGGGTACCTGCAGGCGCTGGCCGACGAGCGTCGCGCGCAAGGCGGCGACTTGGTGCTGGGGGTGTTCAGGCGCGACGCCGAGGGGCGCATTCACAATTCGGCGATGAGCCTGGGCGAATCGCCCACCCAGTTCTACGCCAAGCATCACCTCGTGCCCTTCGGTGAATACTCGCCGCCCTTGTTCGGCTGGTTCTACGCGCTGGCCGACATTCCCATGTCGAACCAGAGCCCGGGGCCCGCACACCAGTTGGCGCTGCGCCTCGGTGAGCAGCGGGTGGCGGTGAACATCTGCTACGAGGACGTGTTCGGCCGCGAGATCATCCGTGCCTTGCCGGAGGCCACGCTGCTGCTGAATCTCTCCAACCTCGCCTGGTACGGACGTTCGTTCGCCCAGCCGCAACACCTGCAGATCGCCCAGGCGCGCGCGCTGGAGACGGGGCGGCCGATGCTGCGCGCCACCAACACCGGCATGACCGCCCTGGTCGCACCCGATGGTCGGGTCCAGGCCGTCATGCCTCAGTTCGAGCAAGGGGTGTTGCGGGTTTCGGTACGCGGCTACCAGGGCATTACGCCGTATGCCCGCTGGGGCGACCAGGGCGCCGCCCTAGTCCTGGCCGTCGCGCTGCTGGTCGCCTGGCTGGCGGCTCGCCGTGGGCGAGGTTTCGCGCTGCGTCGCGAAAGCCAGTAAAATCCCCGTCTTTACGCGTCTTCAGCGCGGCCGTGTGCCGCCCGGGATCATGTCCAAACCAAAACCCACATTCCAACAAGTCATCCTGACCCTGCAGCAATTCTGGGCGGAGCGCGGCTGCGTGCTGATGCAGCCGATCGACCTCGAAGTCGGTGCGGGAACGTCGCACGTGGCCACCTGCCTGCGAGCGATCGGCCCCGAGCCCTGGAACGCCGCCTACGTCCAGCCGTCGCGTCGCCCCAAGGATGGCCGCTATGGCGAGAATCCCAACCGCCTGCAGCACTATTACCAGTTCCAGGTCGCGCTCAAGCCGTCGCCGCTGGATATCCAGGATCTGTACCTGGACTCGCTGCGGGCGCTGGGCATAGACCCGATGGTGCACGACATCCGCTTCGTCGAGGACGACTGGGAAAACCCCACCCTCGGGGCCTGGGGGTTGGGCTGGGAAGTGTGGCTGGACGGCATGGAGGTGACCCAGTTCACCTACTTCCAGCAGGTCGGGGGGTTGGACTGCAAGCCGGTGCTCGGTGAGATCACCTATGGGCTGGAGCGCCTGGCGATGTACCTACAGGGCGTGGACCGGGTGTATGACCTGGTCTGGGCGGTGTACCCGGACGGCACCGAAGTGAAGTACGGCGACGTGTATCTGCAGAACGAGGTCGAGCAGTCGAAGTACAACTTCGAACACTCCAATGTCGAGTTCCTGTTCTCGCTGTTCGGCAATTACGAGAGCGAGGCACGGCGCCTGATCGAGACCGGACTCGCGCTGCCGGCCTACGAAATGGTGCTCAAGGCAGGCCATACCTTCAACCTGCTGGATGCGCGCGGCGCGATTTCGGTGACCGAACGCGCGGCCTACATCGGACGCATCCGCAATCTGTCCCGCGGCGTCGCACAGGCGTACTTCGCGGCACGCGAGGCACTCGGTTTCCCGATGCTTGAGCATTCGTCCAACGCCCGGGAGGCTGTCTGATGTCGGTCGCAACACTGCTGGTTGAACTGGTTACCGAGGAATTGCCGCCCAAGGCCCTGCCGCGCCTGGGGGAGAGCTTCGGCCGCCGGATCTTCGAAGGGCTGGTTTCGCATGGGCTGGCGCCGGCCGATGCGTCGATGCGCTGGTTCGCCGCCCCGCGCCGCATTGCGGTGAGCGTGGCGCAGGTGTCGTCCGAAGCCGCTCCGCGTGAGGTGTCGGACAAGCTCATGCCGGTACAGGTCGGCCTCGATGCCGAAGGCAAGCCGACAGCAGCTCTGATCAAGAAGCTCGAGGCCAAGGGTATTCCGCTCGATGCCGTGTCGCGTTTCGAGCGCCGTCTGGACGGCAAGGCCGAAGCCCTGTTCTACACCCGTACCGAGGATGGCGAGCGGCTCGAGCGGGTGCTTGCCCAAGTGGTGCAGGACGCGGTCAAGGCCTTGCCGATTCCCAAACTGATGCGCTGGGGCGCGAGCGACGTGCAGTTCGTGAGGCCGGTGCATCGCCTGGTGATGCTGCATGGCACGGAGGTGGTCGCCGGCAAGGTGCTGGGCCTGGAGTCCGGTCGGGTGACGCTCGGCCACCGTTTCATGAGCCGTGGCGAGATCGAACTGGCCAATGCCGACGCCTACGAGCCGACGCTGCTCGCCGAAGGCAAGGTGGTGCCCGATTTCGTGGAGCGCCGCGCCGATATCGAACGCCAGTTGCACCAGGCCGCGGCGCGCGAACAAGCCTCGCTCGGTGAGTTCGAGGACTTGCTGGACGAGGTGTGCGCACTGGTCGAGCATCCCACCGTCTACGTGGGTGAGTTCGAAGCCGAGTTCCTGGACGTGCCGCAGGAGTGCCTGATCCTGACGATGCGGGCGAACCAGAAGTACTTCCCCTTGTTCGACGCAGCCGGCCGGCTGCTCAACCGTTTTCTGATCGTGTCCAACATGCGTGTGGCCGATCCTTCCAACATCGTCGCGGGCAACCAGCGGGTGGTCCGTCCGCGCCTGGCCGACGCGCGCTTCTTCCTCGAACAGGACAGGCGTCACGGTTTCGCGTCACGGGCGCTGAAGCTGGGCAGTGTGGTCTATCACAATCGACTGGGTTCGTTGGGCGAGCGGGTCGAGCGCCTGGCCGGCATCGCCCGTTTCATCGGCTCGGAACTGGGTGCCGCGACCAATCTGGCGGAGCGCGCGGCCCTGTTGGCAAAGGCGGATTTGCTCACCGACATGGTCGGTGAGTTTCCGGAACTGCAAGGCACGATGGGGCGCTACTATGCGCTCGACGAAGGTTTGGGCGAGGTCGTCGCCGATGCGATCGAGCAGCACTACTGGCCGCGCTTCGCGGGTGACCGGCTGCCGCAGGGCAACGTGGCCTGCGCGGTGGCCCTGGCCGACAAGCTTGAGTCGCTGACCGGTTTCTTCGGCATCGGCGAACTGCCGACGGGCGACCGCGATCCCTTCGGTCTGCGGCGAGCCGCGCTCGGGGTTTTGCGCATCCTGATGGAGACGCCCTTGCCGCTCGATCTCGGTGAGTTGATCGAGCGTGCCGCCGGGACCTTCCGCAGCGGCCTGCTGACCGAGGACTTCAAACCCAAGCTGCTCGACTTCATGTTCGAGCGCCTGCGCAACCTGCTGCGCGAGGCGGGCTACCCGCAGGATGCGGTCGAGGCCGTGATCGCGCTTCGGCCCACGCGTATCGACCAGGTTCTGCCGCGCCTGACGGCGGTCTGCGCTTTCCAGGCACTGCCGGAAGCCGCGGCGTTGGCGGCGGCGAACAAGCGCATCGTGAATATTCTCAAGAAGGTCGAGGCTACGCCACCGGAACCGGATATCGCACTGTTGCAGGAGGCGGCGGAGAAGGCCTTGTTCCATCAGGTGATCGAGATTGCGCCCTTGGTGCGCTCGCATTTGCAGAACGAAGCCTATACCGAGGCCTTGCGCGCGCTGGCCGGTTTGCGCGAGGCGGTGGATCAATTCTTCGACAGCGTCATGGTGATGGCCGAGGAGCCCTTGATCCGCGCCAACCGTCTTGGCTTGCTGGCGATGCTGGCGGGTCTGATGAACGGCGTGGCCGACATCTCCAGGTTGTCGGCGGCATGATGCCTTCCGGGGCCTTGGCTGGCCCCGGAGGTCTGCGCTCGCGGCCGGCGTGCTCCGCAGGGAGGCAGGACTAGATGAAACTCATCATTCTCGATCGCGACGGCGTGATCAACCACGACTCCGAACAGTTCATCAAGTCGCCGGACGAATGGCGGCCGATCGATGGCTCGCTCGAGGCGATCGCCCGCCTGAATCAGTGGGGTTGGCGCGTGGTGGTCGCCTCCAACCAGTCGGGCATCGGGCGTGGCCTGTTCGGCATGGATACGCTGAACGCGATCAACGACAAGATGGTGAAGCATCTCGCCCAGGCGGGCGGTCGCCTCGACGCCATCTTCTTTTGCCCCCATCCGGCCGATTCCACCTGCGATTGCCGCAAGCCCAAGCCCGGCATGCTGCGCCAGATTGGAGAGCGCTTCAACGTTGATCTGGCGAACGTGCCCGTCGTCGGCGACAGTCTGCGCGACCTGCAAGCGGGTGCCGCTGCCGGTGCGCGCCCCTATCTGGTGTTGACAGGCAAGGGCGAGCACACGCGCAGCCTGCCCGAGCTACCGGCCGAAACCCAAGTGTTCCCCGACCTCGCGGCGGTGGTGACTCATCTCGTGGATTGAATCTTGCTCGTATTCCTGCGTTCCCTGTTGTTCTCCGTCGTGCTCGTGGTGTTGACGGTGCCCTATGGCTTCATCGCGATGGCGACGTTCCCGTTGTCTCCACATCGACGCTACCGGATCATCACCTTCTGGGCGCGCATCGTGATGTGGTTTGTGCGGCATCTGCTCGGGATCCGCTATCGCGTGATCGGGCAGGAACATCTTCCGCCCGGGCCCGCGGTGGTGTTGTCCAAACACCAGTCGGCGTGGGAAACCATGGCGTTGCAGGAGGTGTTTCCACCGATCTGCTTCGTGCTCAAGCGCGAACTGCTGCGGGTGCCGTTTTTCGGTTGGGGGTTGGCGCAAATGCCGATGATTGCGATCGACCGCGGGGCGGGCCGCGACGCGCTCGATCAGGTGGTCGAGCAGGGGCGGCAACGCCTGGCCGAGGGCTTCTGGGTGCTGGTGTTTCCCGAGGGGACGCGCGTTGCACCCGGTACTACCCGGCGCTACAAGCCCGGCGGCGCGTGGCTGGCGGCCCACACCCAGGTGCCGGTGGTGCCGGTGGCGCACAACGCCGGCGAGTTCTGGCGACGCAATGCCTTCATCAAGCAACCGGGCGAGATCGTGGTCAGCGTCGGCCCGGCGATCGATACTGCCGGGCTGGATGCGAACGAGATCAACGTCCGCGCCGAGGCCTGGATCGAGGCCGAGATGCGGCGGCTGTTTCCGCATCATTACGGCAAGGCGAACACGCCCCAGGAGGGTGCCGGACTTGAGCGATCGTAGCGAGCCGGGTGGGAGGGCAAGGACAGATTTGGTCGATTTCGAGGCGCATAGTGGTTCTATGAAACGAGAAAGCGGGCAAATATGGACCGACTTTCCCACCGGCGCATTAGATCAGTCTCGAGTCCGGCCCACTCCTAAGAGGGGGGCGTGATGGCGGCGAACCGTTCGAACTCCCGGATGGGCAGGGGGCGCCCGAACAAGTAGCCTTGATAGGCGCGGCAGTCCTGACGTGCGAGAAAGTCGCGCTGCTCGAGGGTTTCGACGCCTTCGGCAATCACGTCCAGCCCGAGGCTGCGCGCGAGGGCGACGATGGTCTTTGCGATTGCCGCATCGTTGCCGTCGATCAGTACGTCGTGCACAAAGGACTGGTCGATTTTCAGCTGGTCGAGTGGCAGGCGCTTGAGATAGGACAGAGACGAATAGCCCGTGCCGAAGTCGTCCAGCGAGAATCGCAGACCCTCCCGCTTGAGCGCGGTCATCTTCTGCACCGTGTCCTCCACATCCTCAAGCAGCAGGCTTTCGGTCAGTTCCAGTTCCAGCAATCGTGGGTCGGCTCCGCTGCCGGCCAGTGCCTGCCTGACCTGATCGACAAAATCGCGCTGATGGAATTGGCGGGGGCTGACATTCACCGCCAGCCTGAGGTGGGCGAGTTCCGGTTGCGACGCCCAGGCGGCGAGTTGCCGGCAGGCGGATTCCAGCACCCAGCGACCCAGGGGCAGGATCAGCCCGGTATCCTCAGCAAGCGGAATGAACTCGCTCGGTGGCACCGTGCCATGCAAGGGGTGTTGCCAGCGCAGCAGTACTTCGGCACCCGTCACGCGGTCGTCCTGGTCGACCTGGGATTGGAAATGGAGCAGGAACTGCTCGTCCACAAGCCCGTGGCGCAGGTCGGCTTCGAGCCTGGCCCGGGCGGTCAGCGCGGCCTGCATTTCCGGATTGAAGAAACGCAAGGTGTTGCGTCCGCCCGACTTCGCTTGATACATGGCAATATCCGCCTGCTTGAGCAACTCGTCCAGGCTGATCACACTATCGATGAACAGTGCTGCGCCTATGCTCGGTGTACTGCGATGCTCGTGGCCGGCCAGCAGGTAGGGGCGGTTCAACGTGGCGATGATCTTGTCGCCGACCACCTGGGCCATGGCGGCGGCCTCGTGCGACTCGGCGCTCAAACCCTCGAGCATGACCACGAATTCGTCGCCGCCTATGCGCGCGACGGTGTCGCCTTCGCGCACACACTCGACCAACCGTTGTGCGACCTGTTTGAGCAGCAGGTCTCCTATGTCGTGGCCGGAGGTGTCGTTGAGCGTTTTGAAATTGTCCAGATCGATGAACAGCAGCGCGCCCTGACGACCGCTACGGCTGCTGGCCGCCATTGCCTGTTTGAGACGGTCCATGAGCAGGCGACGGTTGGGCAGGCGGGTGAGTTGGTCATAGAAGGCCAGTTCCCGGATTTCCTCCTCGGCGGCTTTGCGCTGCGTGATATCGGTGATGGTCCCGACGAAATGGGTGATCTCGCCGGCATCGTCGCGCACCGCTGTATAGCTGCGCCATTCCGGGTAGCGTTCGCCGTTCTTGCGCTGGTTCCAGATTTCGCCTGCCCAGGCTCCGTCGCGCCTCAGCGTCTCCCACATGTCGGCATGGAACGCGGCCTCCTGGCATGCGGACTCCGCCATGAAGGGTTTACGGCCGATGCAGTCCTCGGCACCGAAGCCGGTGATTTCGGTGAACGCGCGGTTCACCCGGAGAATGTTGGCGTCTGCATCGGTGATGAACATGCCTTCTTTCGACTCGAACGCGGTCGCCGCGAGGCGCAGTTCCTGTTCGGCGAGCTTTTGCTCGGTGATGTCGCGCGCGATCAGCGACGCGCCGACAAGCGCGCCGTTGCCATCGCGCAGCGGAGAAACCGTCACCGAGACCTCGATCTGCGAACCATCCTTGCGCAGCCGTACGGTCTGATAGTGGCTGACAGTCGTGCCCTGCATGATGCGCCGCCGGATCATCACTTCTTCGTCATGCAGTGCGTCGGGTACCAGCAAGGTGATGGGCCGGCCGACGACCTCGTCGCGGAGATGGCCGAACATGCGTTCGGCGCCACTGTTCCAACTCGTGATCATGCCGTCCAGGCTTTCGCCGATGATGGCATCGTCGGAGGAAGCGATGATGGCGGCGTGGTGCATCAACACCCGTTCGGTGGCCTTGCGCTGGGTGATGTCGTGCAAGAGGCAGTGTAGTTCCGGGCGCCGCCCGCTCTCATCGCGACCGGTCTTGATGTCGAGCTCCACCTCCAGACGTCGGCCATCCGGATGTCTGACTTCGAACTCGATACCGTGAAGCTCGTCTATGGCGTTGATGTCGGCAAGCAGCGCTTGCAGACCTGCGGCGCTTTCGGGGAGCAGGTGTGCCGCGTGTCGGGTGCCCAGAACATCCTCGCGGGCGCGCCCCATCATGGCACACCAGGCGGCGTTGACTTCGGTGTAACGTCCCTCCGCGTCGAGGGCCTGGTAGGCGAGCGGCGAGTGTTCGTAGATGCTGCGCAGATGGCGTTCGCTGCGCGCCAGGGCGGCCTCGGCCCGCGCATGTTCGGCCCGCGCGCGCAACGTCACAATGCCGAATGCAAGGTCTCCGGCGAGTTCTTCGAGTATCGCGGTCTCGCAAGTGTCGAATGCATCGTGCGCTGCCGCGCAGGTGCATAGCACGCCGAAGCTGCGGTCGGGGCGTGCAATGAAGGCACGGTAGCCCTGCTCGGTGAAGACGTCCGGCTAGCCCATGCTGGCGGAGTCATCGGTGTCGGTGTCGGTGGCGGCGCGCACAATCGTAGTGTCGCCGCTGCGCAAGGCGATTCCGACCGGATCTGCAACGGGTGACGCGCCACGCCACGCCTGATGAAGCGCCGCGAGCGATGCGGGATCGCTGCGCGCGTGCGTGACCACTGCCAGCGCGCCATCGTCGCTGTCCTGTTCGGCCAGCCCTACCCAGGCCACGGCGTAGCCGCCGACGGAGACGAGGATACGGCAGACATCTTCCAGCAGCGCACGTTCGTCGGAAGCATGGATGAGCGTTTGATTCGAATCGCTCAGCATGCGCAGTGAGCGGTTGACGCTGGCGAGGGCGGCTTCCGCGCGTCGCCGCTCGTTCAATTCCGCCTGAAGCCGGAAATTGGCCGTGCGCAGGTCTTCGGTGCGCTCCTCCACCCTGTGTTCAAGGTCGCGTTTCGCTTCGGCAAGTGCTTCGTTGAGTCGTGCCAACTGCCGCCGCGCTGCGATGAACTGCTCTACCGCGCGCGCCATCTGCCCGATCTCGTCATGTCCGCGTACGGGCACCTTCTCCGGGCCATCCTCGTTCGACTGGCGAAGAAATCTGCTGACGGTCTGCAAGCGTGCAATGACATGTTGGCCCAGGAAAAAGCGCGCGACGGCCCATGCCAACACCAGACTGGCCGAGAGCCATGCTGCGACCCGCATCTGGCTCCGGTTCGAACCGTCGGCCAGCGCTTGCATGGCGTACCGATAGTCTTCGGTGAAGTGGTCCGACCAGTGTTGCGTCGCCTCGACGATGGCGCCAACGTGGCGCTGGAGTTCCTGATCGATGATGCCGATCCCGTCCCGGTACGTGATCAGCGCGATGCGCAGGGAAAAGGGATCTTCCAACGAATCCCCCGAGCCTGGTCGCTGCAGCGCGCGCACATCGGCGCGCAGCGCAGGTGGCAGATCCGCCAAGGCGTTCGCCTCGCGCAGGAATCCGGCCATCAGTTCCATTACTTCATCCCCGCGGTTTGCCCCGTGCAGGCGCAAGAGCACCGCGGCCAGCCCCTCCAGCCCCTCTTCGTTTGCGTCGCTCAACAGGCGACTGCGTTCGGCCATGGCCTGGTCGAAGGCGCTGTCGGCACGCAGCGTGTTGTCGCGCAGCTGTACCACCACATGGGCGGCGCTACGCAGCGATTGCGCCGCCGCATGTACGCTCAGAACCGACAAGTCGGTGCTGCCGAGACCATCGAGTTGGGCGTCGAGCACGCTCAGTCGTTCTATCAGTTCAGTGTAATAGTGTTGCAGTTCAGCCCGGTCCGGCGTGGCCAGCAAGCGCCGCGACTCGCGCTCGATCAGCATCGCTTGTTGCACCAGTTGCTGCGCCTGCTCCATTCTCAGCAGACGTTCCTCTGCCAGGCTGCGCGCGGCAGTAGCGGTTGTATGCAATGCCAGAACAGCCGTCAGGCCGCCAGCGACGACCAGCAGCGCCAGCCCCAGCAATGCCCACTCGAACTGCTTGCGCAGCGAGCTTGGCAGGCGTGGCCGACGGAACCAGGGTGGGCGCATCGGAAGGGAGCCCGGTTCAACGCCGCCAGATGCTTCGGTAGATGTCGCGGTATCCATTTTCGGGGTCGTACTCGAAGCGGCCTCCGCCGTCGAAGGCGATATTGGCCCGGGTAACGAGATGTACGGGAAACGCGTGGCCGGTGACTGCATGCCCGGCCAGCAGTCGGTTCAATTCGTCCACCAATTGCCAGCCGTGCAGGTTGAGTGGCTCGGCGACCGTTGCCGTCTGAAAAATACCGGCGCGGATGCGCTGGAATGCGGCGTGGCTGCCGTCGCCTGCGGACAGCATCGCGATGCGGCCACTGGCAACCCCCGCCAGGGTCAACTCCGGAGCCGCATGGTCGAAGTACAAATCGTTGATCGCCAATGCATGCGTCCACCGCTCGCCATGACGTGCCCACATGGCCCGAACAGTGGCCGGCATCAGTTCCGCTGAGCGCGAAATCGGCATGTCGTGGATGTCGAGAAGCGCGCACTCCGCGCAAGCGCGGACGACTTCCGCCATGGCATCGGACTTGGCGAGGGCGATTTCAAAATTGCTGTCGGTGAAGATCACTACCCCGGCGCGTCCCCGTGCTTCGACCACTGCAGCCATTGCGGTGACGCGTGCGACTTCCAGCGGATCGGTGGATACGTTCATCGCCACGGCGCCGTCCATGCGCCCGGCTACCGGGCCGACATGCCAGCCCACGACAGGCGTTCCGGATCGCGCGAACGGCGTCAGCCTGGTGCGCAACTTGTCGGCGTCCGCTCCGATGATGATGACCCCGTCCGGGTTGGTCGCCAGCGCATCGGCAAGTGCCTTGTCGCGCCCCGCCTGCGTTCCGCCGGCGTCGAACAGCCGGATTTGCCAGCGCAACTCCGCGGCCGCTTCTTCGACACCGCGTGCCACGCCGAGAATGCCGCCGTTGCGCAGATCCTCCGTGACCAAGGCGATGCGCTTGCCGGTCTGCCCCGGGGGGCCCGTAACGGGGCCTTGCCAGGGCGCCGAATGGCTGCTGGCTGCGGCGACGACGCGCTGCATTTGCTCAAGTGACAGGGCAGGCTGTGCCCCCGCCGGCAAGCTGGCGAAACCCTGAACCACTACCAGCAGCGCGGCCACCAAGGCGAACAACGCCCCGTGTGGGGATCGCGCGACCGGGCATGTGAGTCCGGCGCCGTGCTGGCGTGGGGTGAGGCTCGGAGATATAGGTGTTCGGAACATGCGGAACTCCCATTTGTGCATCAAACGAGGTCCGGCGGAGCGATCGTCCGGGCTGGGGGCCGGGTCGTAACGCTCGCGGTAGGGGGCGGCCCAGATGGTTGGAAGAAGGCGGTCAACACACCGCTGAGCGTGCCCGTTCTCCAGTCAGTGTAGCGGAGCTGCTGGCGTTCGGGTGCGGTCGATGACGCGTATGGGTGGTGATCGGGATCAGTAGCTGTACATCTGGTCGCCCGACTGTGGCAACGCACCGCTGCCGACCATTTCCATCACCGCGAAGCGGGGATAGACGCTGGTGACGCGGGCCTCGCCCAGCATGACGCGCTCCATCCCGAGCACCTCGCCGGCACGCGTGGTCAGCGGCGCGCCCATGCTGGAGGTTGCGCTGAAACTGTCGCCTACACGCACGCCTTGTTCGGACCCGACGTCTATGCGTACGCGGCCGTTGCTCACGTCGATGACGCGTGCGCCAAGGGGTTGGCAGCGTGCGGTCTGCTCGGCCCAGGCCGCCACCTCGTCCATCAGCCTTGCGTACGCCCGGCCGAGATCGCTGTCCAGGTGCGCGGCGCTGCCAAACACCAGGGTGTCGGGCAGCACGACCGAGCCGCTGATGCTGCGGGCGAAGCGCTTGCGCGCCACGCAGGTGGCCGAGTACGCGTCGAGCAAGACTACGTCCAGCTCCAGCTCGCGCTGCCGCTGGCCACGATCGAGCGCGAAGGAGATGAACTGACCGACCAGGACGTATTGCGCGCGGTGTTGCTCTGCGGCGTTCCGCACTTGCGACCAGGTTTGGGCATCGATCGGAACATCGGTGCCGGCATGCTCAGGAAACTGGATGCGCAACATCAAGCTGCCGCGGTGGTCGGCGAGTACTTGTGCTGCGTTCGTGTCGCTCGTAGCCGAGCGCATGCGTGCAGCGATTTCGCGGCCGGACAGGTGAGCGTAGCCGGCGAGTTCGCCAGGGAGCAATTGCTCCGGACGCGTGAGGGGAAAACCGCCGATGAGAAGACGGTTGAGGTGGTGGCGGTCGCAGCGGGCCGCTGACGGGTCGGCGGTGGCCGGGGTGAGTTCGGCCATGATCAGAACGCGATAGAGTTCGCCTTCGGTCTGCTCCATGATTACTTCATGGCGCTCGACACGGGTCCACGCCCTCAGCGTTGTCTGGTCGAATGCAATGCGTCCGTCCCTGCTTTCCGACACGGCGCGAACCTCGGTGCCTGCCTGCCGCGCTGCATCGCCGAGGGCGTTGCGGATCGCCGCTTCGCGCGCGGCATCGGTATCGCCGTTGATGATCGGCGCCACCCCTTCCACGCTTACCATCTGAGCCACGGCGGTAAGCGGGGCGACTAACGAGACTATCAGGCAGGCGGTGATCAGCGCGCGCATATGGCGGCGCCCCCACCTACTGCGCATAGTAGTAGGCGCTCGGTTGCGCGCAACCGCCGCCGTCGCAGCTTGCGACCTGCGAGGCGGTGGCCGGGATCGCCGCGGCAGTGCAGCCGGTATTGTGGGCGACACAATGGAAGAATCCCGGAGACAGGTCGATTTCCATCGTGGCTTCGAAGCTGCCGTCCGGCAGCTGGGTCATGTTGACCAGGCGGGCACCGCGCAGCGTCGCGTCGACGTAGGTGCGCACGCTGTCGCTCTGGGCGGCGAACGAGGATACTGTGGTGTTACCCCAGACGCGAACACCGTACACCTGCTCGGCGAGGTTTCGGTAGGCATCCACTCGGGCCGCGCGCATTGCCATCAGACGCTGTTGGCCGGAGGCCATCTGGAACGACGAGGCGCCCATTGCGCCGTGACCGGTAGCCATCACCCGCTGCGGCGGGATGCTTTGGGTCTCGGGCGCGCAGCCGAAGGGGCCGCAGCCCAGGCAGCCGCCAAGCAGGGCGGTCGAAGACAGTATCAGTGCGAGGGTGAGCGCACGCATCCAATTCTCCAGTAGTGATCATCGGTCCGGCCGGCGAGGCACGCTGCTGACCCGGCCGAGCAGCTTACAAAACGATATCGGCGCCCTAGGCAGGAACTTTAGAGGATTCCAATCGGTACGGGGTGCGTAGCACGGTCTGGCAGTTGCACGTCTGGATGCGCGGCATTGGGCATTGGGGCGTTGGGGGCAGTAGTGCGGATGCGGATGTTGTGGCTGGAGCAAGGTGAACGAAAAAGCCCCGCGACAGCGGGGCTTTCGGTGCGCAGCCGGCACGCCTGCCGGCTGGCGAATTCCTTTAGGCGGCGGCTTTCTTCGGCGACGCTTTGGCAGCCGTGCTGACGGCTTTCACCGTGGCGTTGGTAGCGGCGGCAACGTTGGCTTCGGCGATCTCGGCGACCTGCTTGGCGGCCTTGTTCACACTGTCGTACGCGCTGTTGGCGGCGGCGATGGCGGACTTCACCGCAGCAACGGCGACGTCGGATCCAGCGGGAGCGGACTTGGCGGCCTTGTCGAGCGCGGCGACGAGATTCTTGTTGAACTCGGCCATCTGGACTTCGACCAGCTTGGAAATCTCTTCCTGGCTCTGCGAGGCGATTTCGTAGACGCTGCGGTTATAGGCAACGACCTTCTCGACCAGCGGCTGCGCGAGCGTGCTCTGAAGGCTCACCAGTTCCTGGGCGTCTTTCGCGCCGAGCAGCAACTTGGTATTGCCCATCGCCTCCTCGAGCAGGCTGCGGGCGGTGTTGAGGTTGAGCGCGGCAAGTCGCTCAACGTTGGCGAACGCGGTGTTGGCAACGCTCAACAGCGTTTCGATGTTGGCTTTGTTGGTAGCGGCAAATTGCTCGGGGGTGGCAAACATAATCGATCTCCTCTCCAGAAATGTCGGTGCTACAACGGTGACGCGACGCCCGTTCGGTACAGATGAATGGCAGCGCATGATGCGATGCAGCATGATCAGGATACGAGCACTCTTCGATGGCTGTCAACACGTATTTGTTGCGATGCACAAATACAATTCTTCCGAAGGAAGCGATAGCCTAAAGCTCTAATTACAAAGCGATCAGAAACCGAACGAAAGCGAAAGGGATATCTCGTTTTCGCCGCGATCTGGCACTGCATCAGCTTTGATATCATCCTCCCGGGATGTGACGGGAAGATGTCGAAGACATTTCTGATGAGTGCACCCGATGGAAGCCGGCGACGATGCTCATGCGCCCGGAGATGATGGCCGAACCCGGCCGAAATGGCCTGATGGGGCGTAGGTCCGGAGGCGGATAAACTATGTCAGTGGAAAATGGGGTGCATTCACCGACCGCCCGTTGAATGACAAAATCATCCGTCCGGAAATCATTCTGATCTGTCCCCCCGCTTTTCCACTCTCCCACGTCCGATCACCCATTCGGTACGCGAAGCCTGTGCAAAATCTGCAGCGCACCGGGCAGGGGCGAGCGATGGGGCAACACGGGCGGGGCCGGGGGCGGTCCCGCCGCCGACGTCAGCGGTGTTTGAACTCGGCCTTGCGCTTGGCGACGAAGGCCGCCATGCCTTCCTTCTGGTCGTCGAGGGCGAAGGCGGCATGGAACACGCGGCGTTCGAACAGCAGGCCCTCGTTGAGGCTGCTCTCAAACGCGCGGTTGACCGACTCCTTGATCATCATCACCACTGGAAGCGAGAAGCTGGCGATGGTGGTCGCTGCGGCCAGCGCTTCGTCGAGCACCTTGTCGGCAGGTACGATGCGGGCAACCAGACCGGCGCGTTCGGCTTCCTGGGCGTCCATCATGCGTGCCGTCAGGCATAAGTCCATTGCCTTGGCCTTGCCGACGGCGCGTGGCAGGCGCTGGGTACCGCCGGCGCCGGGGAGGATGCCGAGTTTGATTTCCGGCTGGCCAAACTTGGCGGTGTCGGCGGCGATGATCATGTCGCACATCATCGCCAGTTCGCAGCCTCCTCCCAGCGCGTAGCCGGCGACTGCGGCGATGACCGGCTTGCGGCAGGTCTTGACCCGCTCCCAGTTGCGGGTGATGTACTCGCCCTTGTAGGCATCCATGTACGAGAACGTTGCCATCGCACCAATGTCTGCACCCGCCGCGAAAGCCTTGTCCGAGCCGGTGATCACGATGGCGCCGATATCGTCGTCGGCCTCGAAGCCGTCCAGCGCAGCGCCGAGTTCGTCGACCAGTTGGTCATTGAGTGCGTTGAGGGCTTGCGGGCGGTTCAGGGTGATGAGACCGACGCGCCCCTGGGTTGCGATGAGAATGTGTTCGTAAGACATGGCCCCTCCATATTTTGATGTTGTTGGATGTCGTCGACGGGGCTGCAGGCTGGCTCGCGCGCGCCTGAGCCTCTTACTGCGGCGCGTCCGAGGCGCGTGGCTGGATCACCGCACGTACCCGCCCATCGGATGCCGGGCCGGGTGTGTTGGACGCGTAGTAGCGTTCGGTGAGCGCGTCGTACTCGATGAAGTCGCCGGTCACCTGATCTCCTCCGGATGACACCCTGGCACTCTGGAACAGGCGGGCGCGTTCGGCGCGGGTGTCATATTCGATACGCTCGGCCTGGCCCTCGACATAGTCGTTCGTGCCTTCACGACGCTGACGGAAGGTCGCCGGTCGTTCCGGCGTACCGGTGGCGACGCCAGTCTGGAAGCCGTCGGGTCCCTGCACGACGACCATCTTGTCGCCACGGATTTCCAGCGTACCCTGGGTCAGTACGACGGAGCCCTCGAAGGTGTGGGTCTTGTTGCGATCATCAACGATGACACGGTCCGCCTCGATATTGACCGGTTGGTCGCGGTCGGCGGGTTCGGCCAGGGCGGGCAGTGTGAGCAAGGCGAGGGTGAGGGCGATAGTGCGGATCTTCATTGCGTGCGGGCTCCGGTTCGTCCTTCCATGTTCACAACGGCATTGCCCACCAGTTCGAACACGCCGAACACATTGTCGGCGCGCAGGCCGTCACCGCGTGCGGTGCTGGCGCCTTGCACGATATGCACCGGCTCGTCGCTGCGGGCGCGCTGATCATCCGGCCACAGCGTGAGGCTGTGGGCGTCGAGGGTGAGGTCGGCCTCGCCGTCCAGTCCCTCCCGCCAGACATGCACGTCGCCGCGCAGGAAGACTTGTTCGCCGCGCCTGCGTACTTCGCCCGTGCGGGCGGTGACGCGCAGGCCGCGGTCCTCCTGTTCCATGTCGAGAACTGGGGCATCCAGCAGGGTCAACTCGCCATCCGGGATATGGGTGATGCGTTCCGCGACGAGGGCGTACTGCAGCGCACCGGAGGCGTCGAAACTGGTGATCCGTGCCTGCTCGGCAATGAAGTCCGGTTCGCCGAGCACGCGTGCGCGTTCCTCGGGTGCGTCTTCACGGGTGCTGCGTTCGAGCCATAGCGTTGCGCCGGCGAGGACGGCCAGAACGATGATGGGGTAGAGTTGTTCGGCCGCGGGGCGCATGCGGATCGGCCTCAGGCCAGATAGGACTGGTGCAGTACGTCGAGCTTGCCCTGAGCGTCGAGTACGAAATCGCACACTTCGCGTACCGCGCCGTGTCCGCCGTTGCGGCGGGTGACGAGGTGTACGTGTTGCTTGACGAAGTCATGGCCGTCGGCGGGGGTCGCGGAGAAACCGCACATGCGCAGGATGGGAAGGTCCACGACGTCGTCGCCGACGTAGCCGGCCTCGTCCGGCGCCAGCCCCTTGCGAGCGAGCAGGTCGTACAGGCAGGCACGCTTGTCGTCGACGCCCATGTAAAGATCCTCGATACCCAGGTTTTCAGCCCGCAGTTCGAGTGCGCGCGAACTGCGGCCGCTGATGATGACGACCTCCAGCCCCGCCTGTCGCAGCATCTTGAGTCCGTGACCGTCCAGGCTGGAGAACACCTTGATCTCGTCGCCATTGGGGGTGAAGTGCAATCCGCCGTCGGTCATCACGCCGTCGACATCGAATCCCATCAAGCGTACGCGCGCGGCGCGCTGGCGAGCGAGCATCAGATCACCTTTGCCTGCATCAAGTCGTGGGTATTGAGCGCCCCGAGCAGCCTGCCTTCGCCATCGAGCACCAGCAACTGGCTGATGCGCAGGCGCTCCATCATCTCTGCGCCTTCCACCGCCAGGGCGTCGGGGCCGATGCTCTGCGGAGACCGGGTCATGATCTCGCCGATCGACGTGCGGTTGACGTCGAAACCCCGCTCGATTGCGCGGCGCAGATCGCCATCCGTGAAAATGCCGGAAAGCCGGCCTTCGGTAGAGCGGACACCGGTCATGCCGAGTCCGCCCCGTGTCATTGCGAGCAATGCCTGCCCCACCGTGGCGCTCTCATCTACCAGTGGCACCCGCTCGGCCGGGCGCATCACGTCGCGTACGTGGGTCAGCAGTCTCCGCCCCAATGCACCGCCCGGGTGCGAGCGGGCAAAGTCGTCGTGGCTGAAACCGCGCGCATCGAGCACCGCCACCGCGAGCGCGTCACCCAGAGCCAACGCCGCGGTGGTGCTGGCGGTCGGGGCAAGATTGAGCGGGCATGCTTCCTCGGCCACGCCGGCATCCAGATGGATGTCGGCCTCCCGTGCCAGTGGCGAAGCGGGGTTTCCGGTCATGGCGATCAGGCGAGCGCCCTGGCGTTTGACCAGTGGCACGATGGTCAGGAGTTCCTCACTCGCGCCCGAGTTCGAGAGGGCGATCACGATGTCGTCGGCGGTGATCATGCCCAGATCGCCGTGGGCCGCTTCGGCCGCGTGCACGAAATAGGCGGGCGTGCCGGTGCTGGCAAGGGTGGCGGCAAGCTTGCGACCGATATGGCCGGACTTGCCAATTCCGCAGACGATGACCCGGCCACGGCGGTGGAGGATTAGTTCGACCGCGCGTTCGAAGCCGTGGTCCAGACGGTCGGCCAGTGCTGCCACGGCATCGGCTTCGATGCGCAGGACGCGGCGTGCCATTTCGATGGAGGCTGGACGCTCGGGCGCCGGTGAGGTGGCGGGCGGTAGCGTGGTTTTCGGTGGGGAGGGCTGGCTCATGGGACGAATGCGTTCAGCGGGCGAGTTCGCGATCGGGTGCCCGGGCGATCGGATGCCCGTGCCGCGGGTTTCCCAGCGTACAAGCGCGAGAGTATACCAGAGCGCTGGTTTGCGGCAGGAGGCGCTCATCGGCGCTTCGGTGCGCGGTAACGTGCGTGGAGCGCCTGCACCGGGAAATTTGCATCGTGTTACCTGTTTGCTGCCATATATCGCGCGGTGGCCAATGAGGTCTGTTAGAATACCCATTCTATTTTTCCAATATCATTCCTTCAGTCAGCCTCTTCCCCATGACAGCCGCCCTCGCCGACGAACTGGTCAGTCTGCGCGAAGTCCGTTTTGCTTATGGCGAACGGGAGATTCTTTGCGGGGTCAATCTATCGGTCCGGCGCGGTCAGGTCGTCGCCATCATGGGTGGCAGCGGCAGTGGAAAGACCACGCTGCTGCGCCTGATCGGCGGCCAGTTGCGCGCATCGGGCGGCAGTGTGAGGGTGGGTGGCGAGGCGCTGGAGTCGCTCGGGCGCGAACCGATGTACGCGCTGCGTCGGCGCATGGGAATGTTGTTCCAGTTCGGTGCGCTGTTTACCGACATGACGGTTTTCGACAACGTCGCGTTCCCGCTGCGGGAACACACGACGCTGCCGGAGGAGCTGGTGCGTGACCTGGTGCTGATGAAGCTCAATGCGGTCGGGCTGCGCGGTGCGGCAGCCCTGAAGCCGTCGGAGCTGTCCGGTGGTATGGCTCGCCGTGTGGCACTGGCGCGCGCGGTGGCGCTTGATCCCATGCTGGTGATGTATGACGAGCCGTTCGCCGGACTGGATCCGATCTCGCTGGGTGTGGTCGGGCAGTTGATCCGCCGCCTCAATGACGCGCTCGGTGCCAGCTCGATTCTCGTAACGCACGACGTGCATGAATCACTGGAAATCGTGGACTACGTTTATTTTGTTTCCGATGGCCGGATCGTCGCCCAGGGTACGCCCGACGAGATCCGCGCGTCGCGCGATCCTTTTGTGCATCAGTTCGTCCATGCCGAGGCCGACGGTCCGGTGCCGTTCCACTATCCAGCGCCGCCCGTGGCCGAGGCGCTGCTCGGTGGGGTAGGGGTATGAGCGCGCTGGCAGGTGCCCTGCGCCGCCTTGGCGGCGTCGTCGTCGATGGCGTGTGGAGACTGGGATTCGCAGCGCGCTTTTTTGTGCTGCTGTTGGTGTATTCCGGTCAGTCGTTCCGTCGCCTGCACCTGACGATTCGTGAGGTCTACTTCAGTGGTGTGCTGTCGCTGCTCATCATTGTGGTTTCCGGCCTGTTCGTGGGCATGGTGCTCGGGCTGCAGGGCTATGAGACGCTGCAGCGCTTCGGCTCCGGCGACGCCCTGGGCGTACTGGTGGCCTTGTCGCTCACCCGCGAACTCGGCCCGGTCGTAGCCGGTTTGCTGTTCGCGAGCCGGGCGGGCTCGGCGGTCACCGCCGAGATCGGATTGATGAAGACCACCGAACAGCTCAAGGCCATGGACATGATGGCCGTGAGCCCCATCGCCCGCGTGGTTGCGCCCCGTTTCTGGGGTGGCGTGATCTCCATGCCCTTGCTGGCGGCGATTTTTTCGATGATGGGCGTGCTTGGTGGATGGCTGATCGGCGTGGTCTTCATCGGTGTGGATGAAGGCGCGTTCTGGTCGCAGATGCAGGCCGCAGTGGATTTTCGCTACGACATTATCAATGGTGTGATCAAGAGTGTGGTGTTCGGCGTGGCCGTTGCGCTGATCGCGGTGTTCGAGGGCTATGACTGCACGCCGACCGCAGAGGGGGTTTCGCGTGCGATCACCCGCACCGTTGTGAGCTCCGCGCTGGCCATTCTCGCACTCGATTTCATTCTGACTTCCTTTATGTTCCGGGGTGGCTCGTGAGCCGTACAACGCTAGATCTGTGGGCGGGCATCTTTGTCGTGATCGGCATCGGTGCGTTGCTGTTCCTCTCGCTGCGCGTCGGCAATTTTGCCGGGGTCAACTTCAACGACGCCTATGTCGTGCGCGCGCAGTTCGACAACATCGGTGGGCTCAAGGTACGCGCGCCGGTCAAGAGTGCCGGTGTGGTGGTGGGGCGCGTCACCGACATCCGCTTCGATACCCGTAGCTATCGGGCCGAGGTGCGTCTGACGATCGATCGCCGCTTCGAGTTTCCGCGCGACACCATCGCCTCCATTCTGACTTCCGGGCTGCTGGGCGAGCAGTACATCGGGCTCGATCCCGGTGGTGATATCGAGATGCTGGAGGACGGTGAGGCACTCCAGATCACCCAGTCGGCGGTCGTGCTCGAGAAACTGATCGGACAGTTCATGTTCGATCGCGCGGCGGAGGCGCCCGCGAATTGAAATCCGGACGAGCGCGCGCAGCCCCGGCAAAGGGTGGGGCCGCGGCGATCGTCGGCCCTGGCCCGCGTGCCGCGCAGACGGCGCCCGACTATCCCCAACCAACGCTCAGACGATTGCAGATGAACCGCTCTCGCTTTCTTTCCCATGGCGCGTTGCGCCGACTGCTTGCCGTCGTCGTGCTGACGGTGCTGGTGGCCGGCTGTGCCAGCACGCCCGCCAATCCCGACGATCCTCTCGAACGCTACAACCGTGCGATGTTCGCGGTAAACGACGCTGCCGACCGTGCCGTGCTGCGGCCGGTGGCGCGCGTTTACAAGACCGTGACGCCGCAGCCGGTACGCACCGGCGTGGGGAACTTCTTCAGCAACCTTGGCGACGTGTGGATCGGCGCGAACAACTTCCTGCAGGGCAAGTTCGAGCAGGGCTTCTCCGATCTGATGCGGGTAGGCATCAATACCACATTCGGTCTGGTCGGATTGCTCGACATCGCTTCCGAGATGGGTTTCACCAAGAATGACGAGGACTTCGGGCAGACGCTCGCCGTTTGGGGTGTGGGCGATGGCCCTTATGTGGTGTTGCCAATCTTGGGGCCGCGGACGCTGCGCGATGCGGTGGCAACCCCGGTGGATCTGGCGGCGGACGACGTGTGGGGCATCACCCACGTACGCACCCGCAATTCGCTCACCGGCCTGCGTCTGGTGAATACGCGTGCGGGGTTCGTCGGCATCGATCGCACCATCGAGCGTGCCACGCTGGATAAATATGCCTATACGCGCGATTTCTATCTGCAGCAGCGTCGGCACAAGGTGTATGACGGCAATCCACCCATCGAGTACGAGGACTTCGACTGGATGGACGAGGACGATGGCGCGAACTGAGCGAGCGCGAGTGGATCGTATTCTTGCCACGCCCCGCGTGTGCCGCGGTGAGAGTGTGCCGACGGCACGCACACAGAGGGCGCAACTGCCGGCCCATGCTCGTGGCCGGCCCAACCCGACAGGTGAAGTGATGAAGACAGTGAGTTCCGGATTTCGACGATTCCTCATGGTGCTGGCACTGGTCCTGCCATTGACGGCCTGGGCGGAAGCGCCGGACGTCATGGTGAAGCGGATTTCCGACCAGGTGCTGGAGATACTGCGTAACGATACCGAACTCAGGAACGGCAACACCGAGCAGGCGGTGAGTCTGGTGGAAGAAGTGGTGCTGCCCCACTTCAATTTCCGGCGCATGACCATGCTCGCGGTCGGTCGGGATTGGCGCGACGCCAACCCCGAGCAGCAGCAGCGCCTGATGGATGCGTTCTACAACCTGCTGGTCCGTACTTACTCGAACGCGTTGACGCAGTATCGCGACCAGACCATTCATTTCAAGCCGTTCCGCATGAACGAAGGGGACCGCACGGTGCGCGTCCAAAGTGAGATCCGGCAGTCCGGGGCGCAGCCCATCGAGGTGGACTACACGCTAGAGCGCGTTGGCGAGGATTGGAAGGTGTTCGACATTGCCGTCGCCGGCGTTAGTCTCGTGACCAACTACCGCAACACTTTTACGCAGGAAATCCGTCAAGGTGGCATCGACGGACTGATCCGCTCGCTGGAGGCGCGTGCCGCCACTGCTGGCGAGGGGCAGTCCTAGCCATGGCAGGGGTGTTCAGCCCCGCAGGCCCCCTTACGCTGGCGGGTGTCGGGACGACGCTCGAGCAGGGGCGTCGCTTTGCGGCCGAAGGCGGCGGGGTCGTCGATTTCGCGGCGGTGACCGACGTGGACTCGGTGGCGCTGGCGTTGCTGTTCGACTGGATGCGCACGGCCCGGGCCGCGGGCCATGCGATCACGCTGCGCAACGCCAGTCCGTCGCTCGCCAGCCTCGCCGACGTATATGGCGTGCGCGAGCTGCTGCCGCTGGAGGATGCGAGCCCTTGACAGACGTGCCGGACGCTTGTGGCACGCCCGAGAAGGGCCGCTTGTGCGTGAGTCTCCCGGCATGCCACTTCCGCAGTAGACTTGTCCCCCCGTTCTGAAGCCAATCCCATGACGTCTCCAGCCATACGCATCGATGGCGTATCGAAGCGCTACGGCGCGTTCGACGCGCTTACCGAAGTCAGTCTCGAAGTCGCCCAGGGCGAGTTCTTCGGTCTGCTGGGCCCCAACGGTGCAGGCAAGACGACGCTGATCTCCGCGCTTGCCGGGCTGGTGCGCCCGAGCGCGGGGACGATTGCGATCATGGGGCACGACGTGGTTGGCGACTACCGGCGTGCGCGCCTGCAGCTTGGCGTGGTGCCTCAGGAACTGGTGTTCGATCCGTTCTTCTCAGTCCGGGAACTGCTGCGTATCCAGTCGGGCTACTTCGGGATCCGCGGCAACGACGACTGGATCGACGAGATCCTCGGGTATCTCGACCTGTTACCCAAGGCGGACGCGAACATGCGCACGCTCTCCGGTGGCATGAAGCGACGGGTGCTGGTGGCGCAGGCGCTGGTGCACCGACCGCCGGTGATCGTGCTCGATGAGCCCACCGCCGGGGTGGATGTCGAGCTACGACAGGGGCTGTGGCAGTTCATCCGCAAGCTCAATCACGACGGCCACACCATTGTGTTGACCACCCACTATCTCGAAGAAGCCGAGACCTTGTGCGGACGCATCGCCATGCTGAAGAGCGGGCGCATCGTCGCGCTCGACAGCACTCAGGCACTGCTGCGGCGTTTTGCCACCCATTCGCTCAGTGTCAAGCTGGACCGGCCGGAAGCCGGTGTGGCGATCGGGGGGGATTTGCAGGACAACGGCTGGGTCGATTTCGTGTTCGAAGCCTATGCCGACGTCGAGCAGGTGCTGGCCCGCTTGCGCGAGCAGCGGGTGGCGATCGAGGAAATGGCGCTGGGCGAACCCGATCTTGAGCAGGTCTTCGTGGAGGTCATGAATCGTGCGTGAGTCCCCGGCACCGGTTGCGGCGTCGCCGCTGATCGGGTTTCGCACCCTGTTGTACAAGGAAGTGCTGCGCTTCTGGAAGGTTGCGTTCCAGACCATCGCGGCGCCAGTGCTCAACGCGCTGTTGTTCCTGCTGATCTTCTCCCACGTGCTCGACCGACATGTCACCGTGTATGGCGACATCGCCTACACCACCTTCCTCGTGCCGGGGCTGTTGATGATGTCGCTGTTGCAGAACGCGTTCGCCAATAGTTCGTCGTCGCTGATCCAGAGCAAGATCACCGGCAACATCATCTTCGTACTGTTGCCGCCGATCTCGTATCATGAGTTCTACGCCGCCTACGTGCTGGCGTCGGTGCTGCGTGGTCTGTTCGTAGGCGTTGGCGTATGGGCGGTGGCAGTGCCCTTCGTCGATCTGCCGGTGGCGCATCCGCTGTGGGTGCTGACCTTTGCGGTGATGGGCGGGGCGATTCTTGGATCGATGGGCGTGGTTGCCGGGATCTGGGCGGACAAGTTCGATCAGTTGTCGGCATTCCAGAACTTCCTGATCATGCCTCTGACGATGTTGTCCGGGGTGTTTTATTCCATCCATTCGCTGCCGCAGCTGTGGCAGGACGTCTCGCACGTAAACCCGTTCTTCTTCATGATTGACGGTTTCCGCTATGGGTTCTTCGGTCAATCCGATGTGTCGCCCTGGCTCAGCCTGGGCGTGGTATGTGTGTGTTTCATAGTGCTCGCGGCCCTGACGCTCGCCATGCTGGCGCGCGGTTACAAACTGCGGGCGTAAGGAAGATTCATGTTTCAAGCATCCGAAATCAAGCGACTGATCGGTGAGGGGCTGCCCTGCGATTTCGTCGAGATTGCCGGCGATGACGGCGTCCATTTTACCGGCATCGTGGTCAGTACCACCTTTGACGGCATGAGCCGGGTTCGTCAGCACCAGGCTGTGTACGCCACGCTTGGGCGGCTCATGGGCAACGAGATTCACGCCCTGCAATTGCAGACCTATACCCCCGCCCAGTGGGAATCCGCCCGCCAGGAACTCGGACTCTGAGGCGGACATGGACAAGCTGTGGATTTCCGGTGGCGTTCGCCTGACCGGCGAGATCGCGATTTCCGGGGCCAAGAATGCGGCCCTGCCCATCTTGTGTGCGGCGCTGCTGACGCGCGAGCCGGTGACCTTTACCAACGTTCCTGCGCTCAACGACATCGGTACTCTGCTCAAGCTCATCGGCCAGATGGGGGTGAAGGTGCGGCGCGAGGGCGACGCGGTGACGCTGGATGCGTCCGGCCTCGACAGCCCCGTCGCACCCTACGAGATGGTAAAGACCATGCGCGCCTCCATCCTGGTGCTCGGCCCCTTGCTGGCGCGCTGTGGTGAGGCGCGGGTGTCGCTGCCCGGCGGCTGCGCAATCGGCGCGCGGCCGGTGGATCAGCACATCAAGGGGCTGCAGGCGATGGGGGCGGAGGTTGCCGTCGAGCATGGTTACGTGCATGCGGTGTCGCCGCGGCTCAAGGGCGCGCGATTGTTTACCGACATGGTGACGGTGACCGGAACCGAGAACCTGATGATGGCGGCCTGCCTCGCCGATGGCGAGACGGTGATCGAGAATGCCGCGCGCGAACCGGAGGTGGTCGACCTGGCCAACTGCCTGGTGGCGATGGGGGCGAACATCTCCGGGGCAGGCACCGATGTGATCCGGATCCGCGGTGTCGAGCGCCTTCATGGTGCAACTCACCGCATCATGCCTGATCGCATCGAAACCGGCACCTATCTGTGCGCGGTCGCCGCCACCGGAGGCAAGGTCCGTCTCACCCACACGTCGTCATGCTATCTTGACTCGGTCATCGACAAACTCATCGATGCCGGCTGCGACATCGATTGCGAACGCGACGCCATCACGCTCAGCGCGCCGCAGCGGCTGGCGGCGGTGAACATCCGTACCTCTCCCTATCCGGCCTTTCCCACCGACATGCAGGCGCAATTCATGGCGCTTAACTGTGTGTCGGACGGGGCTGCGGTGATCCGCGAGACCATTTTCGAGAACCGCTTCATGCACGCGGTGGAACTGCAGCGTCTGGGTGCGGACATCCGGATAGACGGCAATACCGCGTTCGTGAAGGGGGTGGCGCAACTGCAAGGCGCGTCGGTGATGGCCACCGACTTGCGTGCCTCGGCCAGCCTGGTGATTGGCGGGTTGGTGGCGGAAGGTGAGACGGTGATCGAGCGCATCTACCACCTCGATCGCGGTTACGAGGGATTGGAGACCAAGCTCGGACAACTTGGGGCGCGGGTCCGGCGGCTCGCCTGAAGCGCACCCCGTCCGCCGGGCGGGGTGTGTGAGGCGGCGTTCGGGCGCATCGCTCAGGCTGCCGCGAGCGGCGCCGGTTGCGCGAGGATCTCCAGGATTTCGAGCCGTACCGTGTGACCGTCGACCGTAGGCCAGTCGATGGCCTGGCCGACGGCAAGGCCGAGCAGTGCGCTGCCGGCCGGGGTGAATACCGAAATACGGCCTTCGCCGTCCGGGTTGCCGGGGAAGGCGAGTGTCAGTTCGTATTCGCGCCCGCTCGGTTGCTCGCGAAAGCGTGCGCGGGTGTTCATGCGGATGACGTCGTGGGGCATCTCGTCGGGTTCGCGGATGTCGGCCCGGTCGAGTTCGTCGCGCAGACGGTCCAGGTCGCGCCGGTTGCGCGCCGCCGGGGCGGCCAGCAACGCTTCGAGGCGCTCGAGATCGGTGGCCGAGATGACGATCTCGGGATGGGCGGTGTTCATGTTCATGGCGTGAAAGGCCTCTCGGGCGGCGGCAAAGAGAGTGCGCGAAAAGAAGACGAAAGCGCAAGAAAAGCAAAAAGGCCGAACCCGCCGCGCTGGGTTCAGCCAATGGTGGAAGACTAACACGGCCCGACGCGGGTTACAATCCAGCCTTCTTTCCAGATCAGGTTCAAGTCCGTGTCCAGCATTACCCTGGCCCTTTCCAAGGGCCGCATCTTCGACGAAACCCTGCCCCTGCTTGCCGCGGCTGGCATTGAACCGGTAGACAACCCGGAGACCTCGCGCAAGCTCATCATCGGCACCAACCGTCCCGATGTGCGTCTGTTGATCGTACGGGCTACCGATACGCCGACCTATGTCCAGCATGGCGCGGCTGACCTGGGCATTGCCGGCAAGGATGTGCTGATCGAGCACGGCGGCGACGGACTGTATCAGCCGCTGGACCTCAACATCGCCCGCTGCCGCATGAGCGTGGCGGTGCGCAAGGGTTTCGACTACGCCGCCGCGTCGCGCCCCGGTGGCCGTATCCGGGTGGCGACCAAGTACATCAATACCGCCAAGGCGCATTTTGCGGCCAAGGGCGTACACGTGGACCTGATCAAGCTCTACGGCTCGATGGAGCTGGCGCCGCTGGTCGGCCTGGCCGACGCGATTGTGGACCTGGTGTCCACTGGCGGTACGCTGCGCGCGAACAACCTCGAGGCGGTTGAAGACATCATGCCCATCAGTTCGCGGCTGATCGTGAACCAGGCTTCGCTCAAACTGAAGCGGGAACTCATCCAGCCGGTGCTGGAGGCCTTTGCAGGAGCGGTGAAATGACGGTGCCGAGCACGCTTTCCCAGACCCCGGTTGCCGGTTCCGAGGGGCCGGTGGTGGCGATCCGGCGCCTCGATGCCCGCGATCCCGATTTTCTCTCCACGCTCGATGCGTTGCTCGCGTTCGAGAGCGCCGCCGACGAACGCATCGACAGTGCGGTGACCGAGATCCTGCGCGCAGTCCGAAGTACCGGAGACGCGGCGGTGATCGAGTACACCCGCCGTTTTGACCGGCTCGAGGTGTCGGCCATGGTTGACCTGGAGCTGCCCCGCAGTGCGCTCGAAGCGGCGCTGGCCAGTCTCTCGGTGGAGCAGCGCGAAGCCTTGCGCATTGCCGCCGACCGGGTACGCATCTACCACGAGCGCCAGCGTGCGGAGTCATGGTCCTACGACGAGGCCGACGGCTCCCGCCTGGGGCAGAAAGTGACTCCGCTGGACCGGGTCGGCCTGTATGTGCCGGGGGGGCGGGCGTCCTATCCGAGTTCGGTGCTGATGAACGCGATTCCGGCCAAGGTGGCCGGTGTGGGCGAGCTCATCATGGTGGTGCCGACGCCGGGTGGAGAGCGCAATCCGCTGGTTCTCGCCGCGGCCGCGATCACCGGTGTGGACCGGGTGTTCACCATCGGCGGCGCCCAGGCCGTAGCTGCGCTCGCGTATGGAACGCAGACGATTCCGCAGGTCGACAAGGTCGTCGGGCCGGGCAACGCCTTTGTTGCCGAGGCCAAGCGCCGGGTCTTTGGTACAGTGGGGATCGACATGGTGGCGGGGCCTTCGGAAGTGCTGATCATCTCGGACGGCAGCGGCGATCCCGACTGGGTGGCAATGGACTTGTTCGCCCAGGCCGAACACGACGAACTGGCGCAGTCCATTTTGCTTTGTACCGATGTGGCGTTCATCGATGCGGTGGCGGCCAGCATTGCCAGATTGCTGCCGACGATGCCCCGGCGCGAGACCATTGCCACCTCGCTGAACAACCGTGGTGCGCTCATCCATGTCGACAGCCTCGAACAGGCTTGTGCGATCGCCAACCGGATCGCCCCCGAGCATCTCGAGTTGTCGCTGGAGGACGCCGAGGCCTGGGTGGATCGTATCCGCCATGCGGGCGCGATCTTCGTCGGGCATTGGTCGGTGGAGGCGCTCGGTGACTACTGCGCCGGCCCCAACCATGTGTTGCCGACCATGCGCAGTGCGCGGTTCTCGTCGCCGCTGGGCGTGTACGATTTCCAAAAGCGCACCAGCATCATCCAGATGTCCGAGGCGGGCGCCCGCTCGCTTGGCAGGGTGGCTTCGGTGCTGGCCCATGGCGAGGGGCTGCAGGCCCACGCGCGTTCGGCCGAACTGCGCGTCGAGGGGCGCTGAAGGTCTCGCGCGCGATCGCCGCGGACCGGCCGTTGATTCAGTCGGGGGTGGGCGTGCCGCCCGCCCCCTAAGTGCTCGTGTGTTCCGCTACCCCAGGATTTCGCCCAGGGCATCGACCAGGGCTTGGCATTGCGCCTCGGTGCCAACGGTGATGCGCAGGAAGGCGTCGATACGTGGCTTGGCGAAATGGCGGACGATGATTGCGCGGGCGCGCAGCGCGGCGGCCAGATCCGCGCCGGCGTGACGCGGGTGACGGGCGAAGACGAAGTTCGCCGCGGACGGCAACACCTCGCAGCCCAGCGCGACGAGCTCCGCGACGAGGTGTTCGCGAATCGCGATCACCTTGGCGCAGCTGTCGGCAAACCACGCTTCATCCTCCACTGAAGCCTGCGCGCCTGCGAGGGCGAGACGATCCAGGGGGTAGGAGTTGAAGCTGTTCTTCACCCGCTCCAGGGCCTCGATCAGTCCCGCATGACCGATCGCATAGCCCACACGCAGGCCGGCGAGCGAGCGCGACTTGGAAAAGGTGTGTACCACCAACAGGTTGGGGTAGCGGTCCACCAGGGTGGTCGCGCTCTCGCCGCCAAAGTCCACGTAGGCCTCGTCCACCACCACCACGCAATCGGGGTTGCCGGCGACGATGCGCTCGACCTCTGCGAGCGCCAGGAAAATGCCCGTCGGTGCATTGGGGTTGGCGAAGATGATGCCGCCGGCGCGAGTCTCCCCTCGCGGCAGGTAGTCTTCTGCGACGATGCGGAAGTCCGCCGACAGCGGTATCTGGTGTTGGCCGATGCCGTACAGGCCGCAATACACCGGATAAAAACTGTAGGTGATGTCGGGAAACCACACCGGTCGCGCCTGGCGCAGCAGCGCCTGGAAGATGAAGGCCAGTACCTCGTCCGATCCGTTGCCGACGAAGACCTGGTCGGCGCGCACATCGAAGCGTGCGGCCAAGGCGCCGCGCAAGCGGTCGGCCGTCGGGTCGGGGTAGAGTCTGAGGGTATCGCCGGTTTCCCGGCGAATTGCCTCCAGTGCCCGTGGTGAAGGGCCGAAGGGATGTTCGTTGGTGTTGAGCTTGACGAGGTTGTCGAGCTTGGGTTGCTCGCCGGGGACGTACGGGGTGAGCTCGGCGATGCCGGGGCTCCAGAAGCGACTCATGGGCGGATCCTGAACAACCGTTGAAGTGCCGGCGGCCGGGCCGCGCCGAGCGCCTGTGGCCATCCGAGCGGAGAATGGTATCATGGCCCTCGTTTACCGGCGCATTTGCGCCTTTTCCGAGTTCAATCAGTCATGCGGCAAGCAGAAGTCACCCGAGATACGCTGGAGACCCGCATCCGGGTCGTCATTGACCTGGACGGCACGGGCAAGGCCAGCCTTGCGACCGGCGTCCCGTTCTTGGATCACATGCTCGACCAGATCGCCCGCCACGGTGCGATCGACCTCGAGATCCAGGCCGAGGGCGACACCCACATCGACGATCATCACACTGTCGAGGACGTCGGCATTACGCTCGGGCAGGCATTTGCGCGGGCGCTCGGCGACAAGAAGGGCATCCGGCGCTATGGGCATGCCTACGTGCCGCTGGACGAGGCCTTGTCGCGGGTGGTGGTCGACTTCTCGGGACGACCGGGGCTGCACTATTTCGTCGACTACACGCGTGCGCGCATCGGCAACTTCGATGTCGATCTGGCGCGGGAATTCTTCCAGGGCTTCGTGAATCACGCGGGGGTCTCCCTGCACGTCGACAATCTGCGTGGCGACAACGCTCACCATCAGTGCGAGACCATTTTCAAGGCGTTCGGGCGGGCTCTGCGCATGGCAGCGGAACGCGACGAGCGCGTTGCCGGCGTGGTGCCTTCCACCAAGGGGGCGCTCTGACCGGAGCGGGGGGCATGCCTCGGCCGGCCGGGGCGTTTCCTTTTTTCGTTTTACTCCCAAGACTGAGAGTGTTTTCATGATCGACGTAGCCATCATTGACTACGGCATGGGCAATCTGCGTTCGGTGTGCAAGGCGATCGAGCATGTCGCACCGGGCAAGCGGGTGGTGATCACGTCCGACTCCCAGGCGGTAGCGGACGCGGCACGGGTGGTGTTTCCCGGTCAGGGCGCGATGCCGGACTGCATGCGCGAGCTGGATGCGCGCGGTCTGCGCCAGGCGGTGATTGACGCCGCGGCGCAAAAGCCCTTTCTGGGAATATGCATCGGCCAGCAAATGCTCTTCGAGTACAGCGAGGAAGGCGGCGTGGCCGGCATCGGCATTCTACCGGGCAAGGTCGTGCGTTTTCCTGCGGCGGACTCGACAGCCATGCGCCTGCCCGACGGCGGGCATCTCAAGGTGCCGCACATGGGCTGGAACGAAGTCCATGCCACTCGCGCGCATCCGCTGTGGGAGGGTATTCCGGCGGCGGCCCGCTTCTATTTCGTACACAGCTACCACGTGGTGCCAACCGAGCCGACCGACGCTGCGGCCGAAACCGACTATGGACTCAGGTTTACCAGTGCGGTCGCGCGGGATAATATCTTCGCGGTTCAATTCCACCCCGAGAAAAGCGCACATGCAGGGCTGCGGATGCTTGAGAACTTCGTCCGCTGGGCGCCCTGAGGCGCGACCTGCACTGGCCTGTCCGGCGCTTTTCAACTTTCATTCCTAACACTGACTTCACGATCCCGGTATGTTGCTCATTCCCGCCATCGACCTAAAGGACGGCCACTGCGTTCGCCTCAAGCAGGGTGAAATGGAAGGCGCCACGGTGTTTTCCGAGGACCCCGCCGCCATGGCCCGCCACTGGCTGGAGCAAGGCGCGCGCCGGCTGCACCTGGTGGACCTGAACGGCGCTTTTGCCGGCAAGCCGAAGAACGAGGCGGCCATCCGCGCCATTACGGATGAACTGGGCAGCGACATCCCGGTTCAACTGGGCGGTGGTATCCGCGACCTCGACACCATCGAGCGCTACCTCGACAATGGCATCAGTTACGTCATCATCGGGACCGCCGCGGTGAAGAATCCGGGCTTTCTGCACGATGCCTGCTCGGCTTTCCCTGGCCACATCATCGTCGGCCTGGATGCCAAGGACGGCAAGGTGGCAACCGACGGCTGGTCAAAGATGACCGGCCATGACGTGGTCGATCTCGGGCGCAAGTTCGAGGACTACGGCGTGGAGGCGGTGGTCTATACCGACATCGGTCGGGATGGCATGCTTTCCGGCGTGAACGTCGAGGCCACCGTGCGTCTCGCCCAGGCGTTGCGCATCCCGGTGATCGCCAGCGGGGGCATTGCCTCGCTGACCGACATCGATGCGTTGTGCGCGGTAGAGGAAGAAGGCGTGATGGGGGCCATTACCGGTCGGGCGATCTACGAGGGAACGCTGGATTTTGCGGCTGCCCAGACTCGTGCCGACGAACTCAACGGCGGGCCGGTCTGATGCTCGCCAAGCGCATCATCCCCTGCCTGGACGTCAGTGCCGGCCGTGTGGTGAAGGGCGTCAATTTCGTGTCCTTGCGTGATGCCGGCGACCCCGTGGAGATTGCGCGGCGCTACGACGAGCAGGGTGCCGACGAGCTCACGTTTCTCGACATTACCGCCAGTTCGGACGACCGCGACATCATCCTGCACGTGGTCGAACAGGTAGCCGAGCAGGTGTTCATTCCGCTGACGGTTGGCGGGGGGGTGCGCACCGTCGCCGACGTGCGCCGCTTGCTGAATGCCGGTGCCGACAAGGTCAGCATCAACACCGCCGCGGTGAACAATCCCCAAGTCGTCGCCGAGGCCGCCGGCAAGGTCGGCAGCCAGTGTATTGTTGTTGCAATAGACGCCAAGCAGACTGCGCCTGGGCGTTGGCATGTGTTCACCCATGGCGGGCGCAACGATACCGGCCTCGACGCAGTGGCGTGGGCAATCAAGGTTGCGGAGCTGGGGGCGGGCGAGATCCTGCTGACCAGCATGGACCGGGACGGTACGAGGATTGGCTTCGATCTTGAGTTGACGCGCGCCGTGTCCGACGCGGTGCCGGTGCCGGTGATCGCCTCCGGCGGGGTCGGCACGCTGGAGCATCTTGCCGACGGGGTTTCGGTGGGGCATGCGGATGCGGTGCTTGCGGCGAGCATCTTCCATTTCGGTCAGCACACCGTGCGCGAGGCCAAGGAACTGATGCGCAGTCGTGGCATCGAGGTGCGACTGTGAGCGGGGCGGACTGGCTGGATGAAGTGTGCTGGGACGCCGACGGCCTGGTGCCGGTAATTGCCCAGGAGGCCGCCTCGGGCGACGTGCTGATGTTCGCGTGGATGAACCGCGAGGCGCTGGCCAGAACGGCGGAGTTGGGCGAGGCGGTGTACTGGTCGCGCTCACGCGGCAAGCTGTGGCACAAGGGCGAGGAGTCAGGCCATACCCAAAAGGTGCTCGAAATCCGCATGGATTGCGACAACGACGTCATCCTGCTGAAGGTGGAGCAGGCGGGGGGTATTGCCTGCCATACCGGCCGGCACTGCTGTTTTTTCCAGCGTCATCTTGGCGATGGCGGCTGGGAAGTGGTGGAGCCGGTCCTGAAGCATCCGGGAGAGATATACAAATGATCGACATGGAAGTCCTGCGCCGGGTATCGGCGACGCTGGCGGAACGCAAGGCCGCCGATCCGGACGCTTCGTACGTGTCCAGCCTGTATGCCAAGGGGACCGACGCGATCTGCAAGAAGGTCGCCGAGGAGGCCGCCGAGACGATCATGGCGGCCAAGGACGGTGACCGTCTGCACTTGGTCTGGGAGGTCACCGACCTGTGGTTCCACTCCCTGGTACTGCTCCACCACCATGGTTTGTCGGTGGACGACGTGGCAGCCGAGTTCCGACGCCGCGAGGGGGTATCCGGTATCGACGAGAAGAAGTCCCGCAGCCAGTGAAGGAGTGACGATGAGCGACTGTATCTTCTGCAAGATCGTGCGTGGCGAAATCCCGGCGCGCAAGATCTACGAGGACGACGACGTACTTGCCTTTCACGACATCAATCCGGTGGCGCCGGTGCATTTTCTGGTCATCCCCAAGCAGCACATCGCTTCCATGGCCGAACTCGGGCCCGAGCACGTGGAAGTCATGGGCAAGGTCATGACCGTTGCCGGGCGCCTTGCCCGGGAACAAGGATGTACTGATGGCTTTCGAACGATCATCAACACCGGTCGGGTCGGACGCCAGGAGGTGTATCATCTCCACGTTCATATTCTGGGTGGTCCGGACGTACTCCCGGCCATGTTGAAGCATTAAGGAGAACGTTATGGGTTCATTCAGCATTTGGCACTGGCTGGTGGTGCTCGTCATCGTCATGCTGGTCTTCGGTACCAAGAAGCTGCGCAACATCGGTCAGGATCTGGGTGGTGCGGTCAAGGGCTTCAAGGAAGGCATGAAGGAAGCGGACATCGGTGGCGAGGGCGAAGCCAAGAAGATTGCCAGCGAAAAGACGATAGACGCGGAAGTGCGCGAGAAATCCGACAAGGTCAGTTCCTGATCGCTACTGCCTCATCCGCGTCTCGCGTGGGCCTGGGGGCGCGCTGCTCCGAGGCCCCCGCGATGAGCGTATCGACCGGCTCGTTCCGGATGGTCTTTCCCCATGTTTGATTTCGGTTTTTCTGAGCTCATGCTCATCGGGCTGGTCGCGTTGATCGTGGTCGGCCCCGAGCGCTTGCCCAAGGTGGCGCGCACTGCCGGCCACATGCTTGGAAAGTTGCAGCGTTACGTGTCGGACGTGAAATCCGATATCCAGCGCGAGATGCAACTGGAGGACCTCAAGAAGCTGCAGAAGGAAGTCGAGCAGCAGGCGCGCGACCTGGAATCTTCGGTGCGTCAGCAGATGGCCGTGGTCGAGAGCGATCTCGGCAAGACGGCGTCCGAGGTGACGGCTGGCCTCGACGACAAGTCGATTGCCGCTCCGGTCGGCGATGCCGCGGTCACGCCAGTGACCACGGCCGCAACCGAGCAGGGCGCGGCCGATACGCCCGCGCCGGTGTCCGTGGCGCCGAAGCCGGAGCCACAGCTCGAACTCGGTCTGGACGAAGGGCAGGCCGTGCGACAGCCGGCGGAGAAGGCATGAGCGAGATCCAGGAAACCTTCATCTCCCACCTCGTGGAACTGCGCGATCGGTTGTTGCGTGCAGTCGTTGCCGTGCTGGTGCTGTTCGTCTGCCTGATGCCGTGGGCGGGCGAGCTTTACGATCTGCTGGCGATGCCGATGATGAATACTCTGCCCGAAGGGGCAAGCATGATCGCGACCGGGGTCGTGACACCCTTCTTCGTGCCGGTCAAGGTCACGCTGCTGGTGGCGTTCATGATCGCACTGCCCTATGTGCTTTATCAGGCATGGTCCTTCATCGCGCCGGGGCTGTATGCGCACGAGAAACGGGTGGGGCTGCCGCTGGTGCTGGGTAGCACGCTGCTGTTCCTCGCCGGTATGGCGTTCTGCTACTTCTTCGTGTTCGGCATGGTGTTCAAGTTCATCGCCGAATTCGCGCCGAAGAGCATCATGGTCGCGCCGGACATCGGTGAGTACCTGTCGTTCGTGATGACGCTGTTCCTGGCCTTTGGGCTGACCTTCGAGGTGCCGGTGGCGGTGATCCTGCTGGTCAAGGCGGGGGTGGTGGATGTCGCCAAGCTCAGGGAGGCCCGCCCCTACGTCATCGTTGGTGCATTCGTGATCGCGGCGGTCATCACCCCGCCCGACGTCATCTCGCAGTTCATGCTCGCGGTGCCGATGATCGTACTCTACGAGGTCGGGATCCTGCTTGCGCGCATGTCGGAGAAGCGCACCAAGGCAGCCTCGGCGTCAGACCTGAACCGGATCGAATCGGAAGAGGCGAAGAAGTAGGCGCTGGTTACGTATGGCTTCGAGGCGCGGGCGTTCCAACCTGCCGCCGGTCGCTTTCCAAGCAGTGGGTTGGTTTTCGGGCATTCGGTTGTAGCAGCCCAGCCAGCCCGCTTCGAGCCGTGCTTGGGGTGACCGCTGCGCCGTCAGGCTAGCAACGCACTGGTTGCGCAGTGTAGGTGTGGAGCGGCGCTTGGAGTGGTGTTTACTGCCGGGTTGCGACCGGCACTGGGCGGCGCCCGATCTCCACCTGCAGGTCTACCGACATGCCGGCACGCATGATCTGGAAGCGGGCCTTGTCGCCTGGCGTGATAGCGGACACGGTGTCGAGCATCTCCCGGGGGCTGCGCACCGGCAGTCCATTGACGCTGACCAGCACGTCTCCCGGCTTTACGCCCGCGCGGTCGGCCGGGCTGCCGCGCAGCACGCCGGAGATCAAGGTTCCCTGCAATCCCGCCATGCCGAAGGAGTCGGCGAGGTCCCCGGTCAGTTCCTGGATCTCGACGCCGACCCAGCCGCGAGTGACTTCCCCGGCGGTGACGATTTGCTCGAGTACGCCGCGTGCGAGCGACACCGGGATCGCGAAGCCTATCCCGAGCGAGCCGCCCGAGCGCGAGTAGATTGCGGTGTTGATTCCGACCAGATTGCCGCTGGCATCGACCAGGGCGCCGCCCGAGTTGCCGGGATTGATCGCTGCGTCGGTTTGAATGTAGTTCTCGAAGGTGTTGATGCCCAGGCGCGAGCGTCCCAGCGCCGAGACGATGCCCATGGTGACGGTCTGCCCGACGCCGAAGGGGTTGCCGATGGCGAGCACGACGTCGCCCACCTGCGGCGCGTCATCGCTGGAGAAAGTGATGGTCGGCAGGCTTTCGCGGGTGTCGGCCCTGAGCACTGCCAGGTCCGACTCGGGATCGCGGCCGATCAGCGTCGCAACCACGCGACGACCGTCGTTGAGCATGACCTCGATCTCGTCCGCTCCATCGATGACGTGGTTGTTGGTGAGAATGTAGCCGTCGGGGCTGACGATGACGCCCGAGCCAAGCCCTGAAGGCGTCTGGCGTTGCTGGTTGTTGGGGCGTTCGCCGAAGAAATAGCGGAACAGAGGATCGTCGCGCAACGCGTTGCTGGGGCTGCTGCTATCCTTGGTCGTGAAGATGTGGACCACGGCGGGCATCGAGCGTGCGGCGGCCTGCGCGTAGGATGCGGGCGCGGTGGCGCGCGCACCGTCCGCAGGCGCCGACTCGAAGATGCGCACCACCGAGCCGGCCACCGGTGCAGCGCCGTTGAGCCACTGCGGCTTGAGTGTGGTGAGCACGAAGAGCACGGCGACGCTCGCCGTCACGGCCTGTGCAAAGATGAGCCAAAGGCGATGCATGGTCGATGGAATGCCGTAAGCGGTGCGCAGGCGGCATTCGCACGCACACCGGGAATCTGAGTAAAAGGAAAGGATAGGACATGCAGCTCGCGGATTTGCTGACGCACCTTGACGGAATATTCGAGCCCGCTCGCTTCAAGGATTATTGCCCAAACGGCCTGCAAGTGGAAGGACGGTCCGAAGTACGCAGGCTGCTGTGCGGCGTCACCGCCAGTCAGGCGCTGCTCGATCACGCGGTGGCGGGCGGCTTCGATGCGGTCTTCGTGCACCACGGCTATTTCTGGCGCGGCGAGGATGGTCGGGTGACCGGAATTCGCAAGCGTCGGCTGGCGACGTTGCTGACCCACGATATCAGTCTGATTGCCTACCATCTGCCGTTGGACGCTCATCCGGTGCTCGGCAACAATGCCCAACTGGCACAGGTTGCGGGCTGGGAGGGCGTGCCCGCTTTTGGTGACCAGGGGCTGGGTTGGGTGGGGCGCCCGGCGCAGGGCGAGCCAGATGCGGGCGGCGTCGCCGAAGGGCTTGCGCGTGCGCTGGGCCGTCAGCCGTTGCTGGTCGGCGATGCGTCGCGCCCGGTGCGTTTGTTGGGCTGGTGCACCGGTGGTGCGCAAGGCTATTTCGAGCAGGCGATCGCAGCGGGGGTGGACGTTTTCGTGTCCGGTGAGATCTCGGAGCAGACCACGCACCTGGCACGGGAGTCCGGCGTGGCCTATATCGCCGCGGGCCATCATGCCACCGAGCGCTACGGCGCGCGCGCAGTGGCCGCGCATCTGCACGCCGAGCTGGGCCTGGATACGGCTTTTGTCGATCTGGACAATCCGGTGTGAGTGGCGTGAAAGACGCTCAGGCTGCTTCGCGCGGTTCGGCATCGCTCTCCGGTCGGAAGCGGCCGAGCTGCTCCTCAAGTATGCCAGCCAGGGCCAGGATGTCGTCGATGATCGCGATTGGAAAACCTTCGCGCGCGCCGTCGCGATTGTCACGCAGTAGTTTCTCAAGATAGGCCTGGCATTCCCTGGTGCCCCACGATTCGGTGAGGGCGGCCACGATGTGCGGCAAGTCCTCCAGCCCCTTGGCGGGCTTGCGTGCCTCGTCGAAGTTGTCCCAGGTGACGGTCTTCACATTGAAGGTCTTGTTCAACTGGCGCGCCAGCGCGTCGAACTCCATGCGCATTCCCGCCATGCGATATACGTCCATGAGCTTTAGCCAGGGCGTGATCGCCTGCTTCGGGTTCGAGCGGATGAAATCGGCCAGGGTTTCGGCTGCCCCATGTACGCGGCCGAAGCTGATCATGATGTCGGCCAATTCCACGGCGGAATCGTGTTCTTCCGCAAGCTCGCTGTCGCCCGGCTGCAGGGGCGGAAGGGTTTCCGCCTCGGCGTCGAAGGGGGCGGGGGCGGCAGGCGCGTGGGAGGGCGAGTTGGCGACGCTGCGGCCAGTGACGGGGCGCGCCACTTCCTCGCCAGTGTGCCAGTCGAGCGCCGGTATGGGTGCGCGCGGTGTACGCGGCGGGCTGTCCGGGGTTGCCGCAGGCAGCGCCTCGGGGTCGGTTGGCCGGGCGGCGCGCTCGCCGACGTCGACGCGTGCCTCGTCCGGCCACGTGGCTTCGCCGGCCGTGGTGTCGAGTGCTTCCCCCATTGAGCGCCTGGCGTCTCGCCTGCGGATCCAGGCGATGATGGCGACGACCGCCACCAGCATGGCCGCCAGCAGCAGCCAGGACCGGGATTCGGCACCGGGAAGCAGGGCGTCGAGACGCTCCGCCCAACTCGTTTGCAGCCCCGACGGCGCGTCGGACTGCGATGGCACCCGCTCCGGGATGTCGTTTGCGGTCACGGCCGGAGCAGTGGTGGGTGCAGCGGTGGCAGTCACGGGTGGAGCTGGGGTGGTCGCCGGCGAGGGCAGGGCGTCGAGCGCCTCCAGTCGGGCCTGGAGGCCGGCCTGGATGTCTTCCAGGCGGCGCAGCCGCTCCATCAACTCGAGTTGCAACTTGATCGTGCGATCCACGGCCTCGATCAGGCGCTCTTCCCGTGCCAGCGCGTCGTCGCCGGCATTGGCCAGCGCCGCTGGCCCCTGCTCGCCTTCGACGACGAGGCGTGCCGGGTGGCTGACGGGGGCGGTGGTCTCAGGTGGCGATGCGCTCGCGGCAGGGCCCGCGGGCGGCACGACCGAGGCCGGGGGCGCTGATGGGCGCGGCGTTGCGCCCGATGCAGCGACAGCGGGGCGTGTGGGAGCGGCCGCGGCGGCGACTGCACGGGGGCTGGGAACGGCAAACGCCGTGCCGGCCGGCAATGGTGCTTCGCTCGATGCGGCATCGCCGAACAGCCCCGGGTTGGCGCGTCTCACGCCATCCACAAAGGCACGCCGCGCGGCAGCGTCGCGGGGATGCATGGCCTGGGCAATGGAGGCCAGGGACTCGCCGGGCGCGCTGGTCCAGGTGGTGGCTGCGGATGGCGTCGTGCTGCGGGCGCGTTCAGGCTCCCGTGGGGCGGCGCCGCGGGCCGGCGCTGCGACCGCTGGGCGGGCAACCGGCGGGTCGAGCAGCAGCGTGTAATCCCGTTGCAGACGGGCGCCGCAGTTGTTGCGCAGCATCAACTGCGCGACGGGCTCGTGGACCGACTCGGCGCGTTGCACCAGCAGGCGTGCCTCACTGCCGCTACCGACGAGCGATACGCGCGCTTCACGAATGCGCTCAATGCCACTGGTGGTGCCGTCTCCGGCGATGACCCGGACGCAGTCAGCGACGCTCGTCGGTGTGCTGCCCGGGGAGCGGATCTCGACCCGTAACGGCGCGCCCAGCGGGGAGACCGAAACCACCTCGCCGAGCAGGCCCTGGCCGATTGCGCTGGAGCCGATCAGGCTCAAGCAAGTCATCAACACCAGTCGGCAGACGGGGCTGGTCGTCACTGCACGGTCGTCGGGTGCGCGCGTGATCGGCATTGATGAATTCTGGCAGGTGCTTGTCACGTATTCTAGAGAAACTTCCTTAAGTACGGAAAGCCTATACCGCGACCAGGGCCGCGGTCGCTGTACTACGTCACGGGGCGGAACGAAACGTCGCTGCAGGCCCGCGATCGTCAGCGGGAGGGCGCGCAATTGCTGATGTGCGCTATCATCGGCTCCGTTCTCCATACGTTACCGTACGCAAAATGCCCTTGCCCGTTCCCGCTGTGACGCGCGAACGCGTCCACTCCCGGCGTATCGTCGTCGACGGATACACCCGCAGCGACGGTTTGCTCGAACTCGAGGCCATGCTCGAGGATGTGAAGGATCGCGACTATCCGATCGCCTCCGGCCTGCGTCGCCGTGGGGAGCCGGTGCATCAGATGCGGGTGCGCGTTGCGCTTGATGCGGAGTTCAACATCGTCGAGGCCGAGGCCTGTTCGGACTGGGTGCCCTATCCGGGCGCGTGCGACACCATAGGCGACGCCTATCGTCGTCTTGTGGGTCTCAATCTGGTGCGGGGATTTCGCCGGACCGTGGGCGAGATGTTCGGTGACGTCCGTGGCTGTTCACACCTGACCGAGCTGTTGTTCAGCCTGCCCACCGCGGCGATCCAGACCTTCGCGACGTTTCGCCGGGACAACGAAGACACGGGCGAGAAGCCCTTCCAGCTGGATCGCTGCCATGCGCTAGAGACCTCATCCGAAACGGTGCGGCGCTACTATCCGCGCTGGTATGTGAAGCGCCCCGGCGAGGCGTCCTGATACCGCGCCCGCGCCATCCGCGGGCGGCGATTCTGCAGTGCACGATTGCGGTTATAATCCCGAAGTTTCGTGATTCGGTGCGTCGGTGACGCGCCGGACGTCCCATCAACCTGTTTGCGGCGAACACGGGCGTCGTAACTTCGAACGAAGGGCAACCATGAAGATTCACGAGTATCAGGCAAAAGAAGTTCTCAGGAAGTTCGGCGTCGTGACGCCGCGCGGCATTCACTGCACCTCGGTGGATGACGCGGTCAAGGCGGCGGAAGAACTGGGCGGCAAGGTCTGGGTGGTGAAGGCTCAGATCCACGCGGGTGGCCGCGGCAAGGGCGGTGGCGTGAAGGTCGCCAAGTCGCTGGATGAGGTGCGCCAGTTCGCGTCTCAGATCCTCGGCATGCAGCTGATCACCCATCAGACCGGGCCGGAAGGGCAGAAGGTGCGCAACCTCCTGATCGAGGAAGGGGCGGACATCCGGCACGAATACTACGTGGCGGCGCTGACCGACCGCGCCACCCAGAAAGTGGCGATGATGGCGTCCTCCGAGGGCGGCATGGACATCGAGGAAGTCGCCCACAGCACGCCCGAGAAGATCATCAAGGTGTTCGTCGATCCGCTCGTCGGCCTGACCGACGCCCAGGCGAGCGATCTGGCCAAGGGCATTGGCATGCCGGAAGGGTCGCTGGGGCAGGCGGTGGATACGCTGAAGAAGCTCTACACCTGCTACATGGAAACCGACGCCTCGCTGGCCGAGATCAACCCGTTGATCCATGAAGGCGACGGCACCGTGAAGGCGCTGGATGCGAAGTTCAACTTCGACTCCAATGCGCTGTACCGTCATCCCGAGATCGTCGCTTATCGCGATCTCGACGAAGAGGACGCGGACGAGATCGAGGCTTCCAAGTTCGACCTCGCCTACATCAGCCTCGACGGCAACATCGGTTGCCTGGTGAACGGCGCGGGCCTGGCGATGGCCACCATGGACACGATCAAGCTGTTCGGCGCCGAGCCGGCCAACTTCCTCGACGTGGGCGGCGGCGCCACCACCGAGAAGGTCACCGAAGCGTTCAAGATCATGCTCAAGAACCCCAAGGTCAAGGGCATTCTGGTCAACATCTTCGGCGGCATCATGAAGTGCGACACCATCGCCACCGGCGTGGTCACCGCTGCCCGTGAAGTGAAACTCTCCGTCCCGCTCGTGGTGCGCATGAAGGGCACCAACGAGGATCTCGGCAAGAAGATCCTCGCCGAGTCCGGTTTGCCGATCATCTCCGCCGACACCATGGCGGAAGCCGCGACCAAGATCGCTGCTGCGGTCCAGTAAGGAGAGTTTTCATGTCCATCTACATCAACAAAGACACCAAGATCATCACTCAGGGCATCACTGGCAAGACCGGCCAGTTCCATACCGAGAAGTGCATCGAGTACGCGAACGGCAAGCACTGCTTCGTCGCCGGGGTGAACCCCAAGAAGGCCGGCGAGAAGATCTTCGACGTGCCCATTTACGCTTCCGTGAAGGAAGCGGCTGCCGAAACCGGCGCCACCGTGTCGGTGATCTACGTGCCGCCCGCGGGCGCGGCCGACGCGATCTGGGAAGCGGTCGAAGCCGATCTGGATCTGGCCATCTGCATCACCGAGGGCATTCCGGTGCGCGACATGCTGGTGGTGCGCAACAAGATGAAGGCCAAGGAAGCCGCAGGCGGCAAGAAGACCCTGCTGCTCGGCCCCAACTGCCCCGGCTTGATCACCCCTGACGAGGTCAAGATCGGCATCATGCCTGGCCACATCCACAAGAAGGGTCGTATCGGCGTGGTGTCGCGTTCCGGCACGCTGACCTACGAAGCCGTGGCGCAGCTCACCGAACTGGGTCTGGGCCAGTCCTCGGCGGTCGGTATCGGCGGTGACCCGATCAACGGTCTCAAGCACATCGACGTGATGCAGGCCTTCAACGACGATCCGGATACCGACGCGGTGATCATGATCGGCGAGATCGGCGGCCCGGACGAGGCCGAGTCCGCGCGCTGGGTGAAGGACAACATGAAGAAGCCGGTGGTCGGCTTCATCGCCGGCGTTACCGCCCCGGCGGGCAAGCGCATGGGCCACGCAGGTGCGCTGATCTCGGGTGGCGAGGACACCGCCGACGCCAAGCTGGCCATCATGGAAGAGTGCGGCTTCAAGGTGACCCGCAATCCGTCGGAGATGGGCAAACTGCTCAAGAGCCTGCTCTGAGCGTTCGCATTCGTATCGAAAGGGCCGGCCAGCGCCGGCTCGTGGTACGCGGAAGCGCCGGCATCGTCCGGCGCTTTTTTTCTGCTCGCGCGGCGCGCACGCTACAATCGGGCCGAATCTGACGTCACCGTGTGTGACCGGGACATTGCAATGGCGATTTATCTGAATGAAAGCGAAGTGTCCGGCTTGCTGGAAATGCCGGGCGTTGTCGATGCGGTCGAGACCGTAATGGCGGCGCATGCGCGCGGCGAGGTGGTCGACCTGCCGCGCCAGCGGGTGCGCCTGCCGGGCACCATCACCCACTTGCTGCAGGGCGGTGTGCCGGCGGTAAACCTGACCGGATTCAAGGTCTATACCTCCTCCGGCGGGCGGGCCCGTTTCTGGGTGCATTTGTTCGATGCGGGCAACGGTGACCCCGTGGCCGTGCTCGAAGCGGACAGGCTCGGCATGATGCGTACCGGGGCAGCCGGTGCACTCGGCGCCAAATGGCTGGCGCGGCCGGATGCGCGTGTGGCGGGAGTGTTTGGCGCAGGCTGGCAGGCCGAGGGGCAGATTCTTGCACTGGCCGTCACGACTCGGGTGGAGGTGATCAAGGTTTTTGCCCGCAATCGCGACAATCTCGAGGCTTTCTGTAGGCGCATGGCCGCGGCGACCGGGCGCGAGGTAGTTGCCGCGGACAGCGCCGAGCAAACGGTGCGCGGCTCGGACGTCGTGGTGACCATCACCACCTCACCCAATCCGCTGTTCGATGGCGACTGGCTGGAGCCGGGGGCGCACATCACGGCTGCCGGTTCCAACAGTCTGGCGCGGCAGGAACTGTCGGAAGCCGCCTTGCGCCGTGTAGACGTGATCGCAGTCGACGCGCGCGACACGGCCTTGCGCGAAGCGGGCGATCTGCTGCCGCTGCTGGAAAAGGGGCGTACCCATGCGGGGCGCTGGGTGGAGCTCGGCGAGGTGATTGCCGGCATCCGACCCGGTCGCAGCGATGCTGCGCAGATCACGCTGTTCGAGTCGCAGGGCATGGCGATACAGGATATCGCGGTGGCGGCGCGGGTGCTCGCGCAGGCCCGCCTGCGCGGCATCGGCACCGAGTTGCCTTACTGAGCCCGTTTGTGACGCACCCTGTTCCCCCAATACCTGCGTATCGCATCGAGTTTGGAAGCTGCTCGGATGTGGGGCGGGTGAGGGCGCGCAACGAAGATGCGCTGCATGTCGATGCGGGCGGCCGTTTCGCGGTGCTGGCGGACGGAATGGGGGGGTACCGCGGTGGTGACGTGGCCTCCAGTCTGTCGGTCGAGACGGTGGCCAATGTGTTCGGCGGGCGCGGGAGCGCCGAGCTGGATTCCGACGCCGCAGCGCGCCTGGCCTTCGACGCCACCTTGCTTGCCAACGCCGAGATCTACCGTGCCGGCCGGCGCAATCCGTCTTTGGCGGGGATGGGCAGCACCTTGCTGATCGCGGTGTTTCTTGCGGATGAACTGCTTTCTGCCCATGTCGGGGATTCGCGTCTGTACCGAATGCGTGCAGGGGGCTTGCGCCAGCTCACCCGCGACCACACCATGTTGCAGGAGCAGGTCGATGCCGGCCTGATCGATGCGGAGGAGGCGAGCCGCTTTGCTTATCGGGGGCTGCTCACGCGTGGTCTGGGGGTGGCGGACGAGGTCGTGCCCGACCTGGGGTTTCACGATATCCAGGCCGATGACGTTTTCCTGCTGTGCTCGGACGGGCTGACCGACATGCTGGACGATCAGCGGATTGCGGTGCTGCTCGGTGCGGGCGATGACGTCCAGCGCTGTGCCGAGGCGCTCGTCGAAGCGGCCAACCTGCAGGGCGGGCGCGACAACGTGTCGGCCATCGTGGCGCGTTTGGTCGTATGATTATCACTTAACGGAAAGGGTGCGGCGGGTGGCCGCGCCGGCCCGCTCGGCCTCCGACATCACAGAACGGAAAGATTGAAATGCCGAAGCTGATCCTGAGCATGGACGGTCTGGTCCTGAAGGAGATCGCGCTCGACAAGGAGCGCATCACGATAGGCCGCAAACCGAACAACGACGTGCAGATCGACAATCTGGCGATCAGTGGTCAGCACGCGATCATCACCACCATTCTCAACGACGCCTTTCTCGAAGATCGCAACAGCACCAACGGCACGTACGTGAACGGACAGCCGATCAAGAAGCACGTACTCCAGAACAACGATATCGTCGAACTGGGCAAGTACCGGCTACGCTTCATCGCCGACGGGACGCAGCCCGGCCTGTCGGCCTCGGACTTCGTCGATACCCAGGCACTCAAGCCCATCGTGCCCCCCATCTCGGCGGATGTGGCTGCCCCAAGTAGCTCGCAACCGCCTGGGTCGCACACCCAGGTGCTGCCGCCCGAGGTGCGCGACTCGGTGGTGAGTGCGATTGGCAAGCTGCCAGCAGGCGGGCGGATTGGCGTGGTGCAGATTCTCAGCGGCGCCAACTCAGGGCGCGAGCTCGAACTCACCAAGTCGCTGACCACCCTCGGCAAGCCCGGCAAACAGGTGGCGGTGATCACGCGCCGGCCGCACGGCTACTTCATCACCCACGTGGAAGGGGCCACCTTCCCGTCGGTAAACGGGCGGGAGCTCGACGCCCAGGCGCACTTGCTCAACGAGCACGACATCATCGACATCGCGGGCGTTAAGATGGAGTTCTTCCTGCGCTGATCAGCGGCCGTAATCAGGACGCTCCGGATATGTTCCGTGAATGACGTGGAGTCGCTTTCGGTAGTCCGTGCGTGAGGAAATGCACGCGGAGTGCGTGCGGGTTGATGGTACCTTTGACGGACGATCAACCCATTCGTCGGAGGCCTCGCGGAGGCCATCATCCGGCCCGATTCGATTCCGATAGATGAAACTCAAGGTGCTCGGCTGCAGCGGTGGCATAGGCGGACGTCGCGCGCGAACCACGGCCTTTCTGCTCGGCGAGGATACGCTGATCGATTGCGGCACAGGTGTCGGCGACCTCGAGCTCGACGAACTGGTGCGTATCGACCATGTGTTCATTACCCATTCGCACATGGACCACATCGCGTCGATTCCGCTGCTGGTCGATTCGGTCGGCGAGTTGCGCAATGTTCCGGTCACCGTCCACGCTACCGAAGAGACCATCCGCATCCTGCGCTCGCACGTGTTCAACTGGCTGGTCTGGCCGGACTTCACCGCGATCCCCGACCGCCATCATCCGTTTCTCCGCTTTCAGCCGATTCGCGTCGGCGAGCCGGTGCGCCATGCCGGCCACAGTGTGACCGCCCTGCCAGCGCATCACACGGTGCCGGCGGTCGGCTACTGCGTCGACAGCGGCGAAGGTGAGCTTGTTTACACGGGCGACACCGCGTATTCTCCCGAGCAGATCGCCGCGATCGCCGGTCTTCGGCGGCTGCGCCACCTCATCGTGGAAACCGCGTTTCCCGATGAACAGCATGGCCTGGCAATGGCGTCCCGGCATTTGTGCCCGAGCATGCTGGGTGCGATGCTGGATGAACTCACGGGCGATCCGCAGGTGCACATCAGCCACCTCAAGCCGGGCCTGGACGACCGCATCATGGCGCAGATCGCAGCGCGGGAAGGGCGCTTTCGGCCGACCGCGCTGGAGCTCGGGCAGGTTCTGGAGTTCTGAATCCTTGCGGTGCGCCCCGCGGCCGTCGGATGGTGCGGTGGCCATGACGACCTAGCCTGTCGGGTCGTCGTTCGCGAGCGGTCGATGTGCCGGCAGGTCGGCTTGGCGGGGCGGGCGTTTCCTGGCGTCGCCGCAGAACGATGGGAGGCCTCATGGGTCAAGTTGTATCGGGTCGTGCGGGCGACAGCGATGTCGGCCGCAGGCTGGCGTTCTTCAAGGGTTTGCAGGCGATTACCACCCGCATCCACTCGGCGAGCGATATTGATCAGATCATTCTCAGGCTGTCGGCCGATATCTGCAGCCTGTTCGGCGCTGAGCGCGTCACCATCTACACGCTTGACCCGCGCGACGAGGTGATCGTCGCGCGGGTCAAGACCGGCCTGGACGCCGTCCAGCACATTCGCCTGCCAGTCGCCGAGGGCAGCATCGCCGGCTTCGTCGCCAAGACCGGCCGGGCGCTGAACATCTCCGACGTGTATGACGATGCCGAATTGCAGGCAATCGCCCCCTCGCTGGCGTTCCGCAAGGACATTGACGATCAGTCCGGATATCGGTGCCACCAGATGCTGGTGGCACCGGCCGTCGATCCCGACAGTGGCAAGGTGCAGGGGGTCATCCAGCTCATCAACAATACTGCCGGCGCGCCGTTCTCCCCCGTGCTCGAGGAAGGTCTTCAGGGCCTTGCGCAGACCTTGGGGGTGGCCTTTGCCAAGCAGGCGGCTTCTCCCGCGGCCTTGCGCTCGCGCTACGACGCGCTGGTGGTCGACGGCCGGCTGAGTTTTGCCGAGCTTCAAGAGGTGCTGCGCTTCGCCCGAGATCACAACGAATCGGTCGAGAACGAGTTGCTCGGCCGCTTCGGCCTGGCCTTGTCCGACATCGGTGAGGCGGCGGCGCGCTTTTTCGCCGTCCCCTACGAGCCTTTCCGCAGCGACCGCATCAAGCAAGTCGACCTGCTGCGCAACCTGAAGCGCGAGTTCGTCCAGCAGAACCAATGGCTACCACTGGAGGACTCGCCGGAGGGTATCGTGATCATGGCGGTGGACCCCGAGGCGATCCGGGCCACCAAGGTCGCCCAGAGCGTGTTTCCAGGGCGTCGCCTGAGTGTTCGCGTGACCACTCGGCGGGAATTCGACGACACCGTCGACCAGTTCTTCGAGCCCTCGCTCGACACCAGCTCGGTCAACGACCTGCTCTCCGACCTCGATGACGAGGAGCACGAAGGGGGTGCTGCCGACGATCTCAATGCCGCTGCCGACAACGAATTGGTCAAGCTGGTGAACAAGATCATCATCGACGCGCATCGCCAGGGGGCGTCCGACATCCATATCGAGCCGCGTCCCGGCAAGGAAAAGACCCTGATCCGTTTCCGCAAGGATGGCACATTGGTGCCCTACATCCAGGTACCTGCGAGCTATCGCAACCCCTTGGTGACGCGGATCAAGATCATGTGCGACCTCGACATCTCGGAGCGCCGCAAGCCCCAGGATGGCAAGATCCGCTTCCGCAAGTACGCGCCGCTGGACATCGAGCTCCGTGTCGCCACCTTGCCCACCGCCGGCGGGCTGGAAGACGTGGTGATGCGCGTGCTGGCCAATAGCGAACCCATCCCGCTGGACAAGCTGGGTTTGACGGCGCACAACCTCGGACGTCTGCGCGACACCATCATCAGACCCTACGGCATCTTCTTCGTCTGCGGGCCGACGGGTTCCGGCAAGACCACCACGCTGCATTCCATTCTCGGCCATCTCAACACGCCCGAAACCAAGATCTGGACGGCCGAGGATCCGGTCGAGATCACCCAGAAGGGTTTGCGCCAGGTCCAGGTCAACCGCAAGGCCGGGCTCGACTTCGCGACCATGATGCGCGCTTTTCTGCGCGCCGATCCGGACGTGATCATGGTCGGCGAGATGCGCGACGCCGAGACCGTGGGCGTGGGCATCGAAGCCTCGCTCACCGGCCATCTTGTGCTCTCGACGCTACATACCAACAGCGCCCCCGAGTCGGTCGTGCGCCTGCTCGACATGGGCATGGACCCCTTCAATTTCGCCGACGCGCTGCTCGGGGTGCTGGCCCAGCGACTGGCCAAACGGTTGTGCGAGAAGTGCAAACAGGCTTACCACCCGGACGAGGCCGAACTGTCGTTGCTGCTGGACGAGTACTGCGAAGAACTGCACCATACCCCCGATTTCGTCCCCGATCCGGCGGCGGCTCGCGCAAAGGTGCTGGCCGACTGGCGCTCCGCCTACGCGGATGCCGAAGGCCGGCTGACGCTTTACCGGGCGGTGGGCTGCCCCGACTGCAACGGCGGCTACAAGGGCCGCGTCGGTCTGCACGAACTGATGCTCGGCACGCCCGAAGTCAAGCGCATGATCCAGGAGCGCGCGCGTGCCGCCGAAGTCACGCGCATGGCGCTCGCCGAAGGTATGCGCACGCTGCGTCAGGACGGCATAGAGAAGATGTTTGCCGGCATCACCGACATGGTGCAGGTGCGCAAGGTGTGCGTGCGGTGAATGCCGCGACGCGCCTTTCCCACGAATTTCCCGTACCCACTTCTCCAGGAGTTCCGCCGATGTTCAGGATTGCCCCCAGTCTGTTGTCCGCCGATTTCGCCCGCCTGGGCGAGGAAGTACGCAACGTCGTCGCGGCCGGTGCCGACTGGATCCATTTTGACGTGATGGACAACCACTACGTCCCCAACCTCACCATTGGTCCGCTGGTGTGCGAGGCCATTCGTCCGCATACCACGGCGCCTATCGATGTGCACCTCATGGTCAAGCCGGTGGATCGCATCATTCCGGATTTTGCCAAGGCGGGGGCCAACGTCATCACCTTTCACCCCGAGGCGTCCGAGCACATCGACCGCAGCCTGGGACTGATCCGAGATTCGGGCTGTCAGGCCGGGCTGGTGTTCAACCCCGCCACGCCCCTGCACCACATGGACCACGTGCTCGACAAACTCGACCTGGTGTTGCTGATGAGCGTGAACCCCGGCTTCGGTGGGCAAAAGTTCATCCCGGGCACGCTCGACAAGCTGCGCGAGGCGCGCGCCAGACTCGACGCCTACGAGGCGCGCAGCGGCCGGCGCATCCTGCTCGAGATCGACGGCGGCGTGAAGGTGGACAACATCGCCGAGATCGCGCGGGCCGGTGCCGATACCTTCGTCGCCGGTTCCGCGGTGTTCGGCGCCGCGTCCCCGAGCGACCCCAATCGCTACGATTCGGTCATCGCTGCGCTGCGGGCCGAACTGGCGAAGGCGGCAAGTGCGGCGAAGGTGGCGCAATGACGGCGCGCGATTTACCGCAGTTGCGGGTGCGGGCGGTGCTGTTCGATCTGGACGGCACCTTGCTCGATACCGTCGCCGACATCGCCGAAGCGGCCAACCGGATGCTTGCCGACCTTGGCAGGCCGCAACGCTCCCTGCAGGAAATCCGCGATTTCGTCGGCAAGGGCATTCCCAATCTGGTGCGCCGTTGCATGACCGAGGGCAGCGTCGCCTCCGAGGCCGAGATCGAGGCCGCGGTGCAGCGTTTCAAGCAGCATTACGCCGAGGTCAATGGCTCGCGCTCCGGCATCTTCCCCGGTGTGCTCGCCACTCTCGAGGCCTTGCGTGCCCGCGGGCTCGCCCTGGCCGTGGTGACCAACAAGGCGGGTGCCTTCGCCGAACCCCTGCTGGAACGCATGGGCATCGCCGGATTTTTCCATGCGGTCGTCAGCGGCGATACGCTGCCGGTGAAGAAACCCGACCCGGCCGTGCTGCGCCACGCCTGCGAGTTGCTGGGCGTAGGGTGCGAGCAAGCGCTGATGGTGGGAGACTCCGCCAACGACGCGCTGGCCGCACGCGGCGCAGGCATGTCCGTGCTGCTCGTCACCTACGGTTACAGCGAGGGTGTGGCGGTGGACACGCTCGATTGCGATGGGCTACTATCCTCCACGGTCGAGATGCTGGAACGCATCGCGGCCTGCTGACTCTTGCAGTCGATCGCGCGCCCCGGCGCAAGCCTGGGGCGCATGACACCAACGTCTATCGCCTCTTTGCGATCATCGTGACGCTCCATAAACGGTTTTCGGACAATGCCGGGATACTTCGCAACGCTGCGGGCGACTGCTGGCGTTGGCGTCGTTGGTGGCCTGCGGGCCAACGATAACGCTCCCGATTCCGGGTGCCCGCTGTGGCACCCGACGCGCTTGTCCGAACATCACCGTCATTCATGGAGCTCCCATGCTCGAGCAGGAATTCAACGCGCTTGCCGCGCAAGGCTACAACCGCATTCCAGTCACGCTTGAAACCTTCGCGGACCTGGATACCCCGCTTTCCATCTACCTGAAGCTCGCCAACGAACCGTGGAGTTACCTGCTCGAATCGGTGCAGGGCGGCGAGCGTTTCGGCCGCTACTCCATGATCGGCCTGGCGGCATCGACCCGCATAGAGGTCTACGGCCGTTCGGCCCTGCTGCTCACCGGCAATCGTCTGGTGGAACGGCGTGACTACGGCGACCCGCTGAACTACGTCGCCGAGTTCATGGGGCGCATCAAGGTGCCGCCGCGCGACGGGCTGCCGCGCTTTGCCGGCGGTCTGGTGGGGTGTTTCGGCTACGACACCGTGCGCTACATCGAACCGCGCCTGGCCGCCGGCGACAAGCCCGACTCCCTGGGTACGCCGGACATCGTGCTGCTGCTGTCGGAGGAGATCGCCATCGTCGACAACCTCTCCGGCAAGCTCACCCTGATCGTCTATGCCGAGCCCGAGGTGCCGGGGGCGTACAAGCGCGCCCGCAAGCGGCTGCGCGAGCTGCTCGCGCGGCTGAGGGCACCGGTGGTCATTCCCGAGGACGTACAGGTCGAGCCGCAGCCAGCGGTGTCGAGCTTCGGTGAAGAGGCGTTCAAGGCCGCCGTGCGGCGCGCCAAGGACTACATCGTCGAAGGCGACATCATGCAGGTGGTGCTGTCGCAGCGCATGAGCAAGCCCTACGCGGCCAGCCCGCTGGCGTTGTACCGCGCGATCCGCACGCTCAATCCTTCGCCCTACATGTTCTACTTCAACTTCGAGGATTTCCATGTGGTCGGCGCCTCGCCGGAGATCCTGGTGCGCCTGGACGAGGACGGGGATGGACGCCGGGTCACGGTGCGGCCTATCGCCGGCACGCGCAAGCGCGGGGCCACCCAGGCGGAAGATCTGGCGCTGGAGCAGGACTTGCTGTCGGACCAGAAGGAACTCGCCGAACATCTGCAGTTGCTCGATCTGGGCCGCAACGACGCGGGCAGGGTATCGGCCACCGGCAGCGTGAAGGTCACCGAGCGCTTCACGGTGGAGCGCTACTCGCATGTGATGCACATCGTGTCCAACGTCGAGGGCAGACTCAAGGACGGGCTCAACGCACTGGCGGTGCTGCGCGCGGCGTTTCCTGCGGGCACGGTTTCGGGTGCGCCCAAGGTGCGCGCGATGGAGATCATCGACGAGCTCGAGCCGGTCAAGCGCGGCATTTATGCCGGCGCGGCCGGCTACATTGGTTTCCATGGCGACATGGATCTGGCGATCGCGATCCGTACGGCAGTGGTGAAGGACGGTCACATCCACGTGCAGGCGGGCGCCGGCATTGTTGCCGATTCCGATCCCGACGCCGAATGGCAGGAGACCCAGAGCAAGGCGCGGGCGATGCTGCGTGCTGCCGAGATGGCAGAGTCGGGGCTTGACACGCGGGCCGATTGAGCCTGCCCGCGTTCGCGGCTACGCTGTTCGCGGCATTCCGCTTCGATGCCGCCCGCTAAGCCGGGCAAGGCGCGACGCGGCGGAGGATGGCGCCGTTCGCTGTGGCATGTGCCACGCGAGCAACGATTTCATGAGCGGCGGAGTTGATCCGCCCACCGAATTCCGCCGGTCCCGGTGCCGGCGTTTCGAACAAGGCCAAGACATGTTGCTGATGATCGACAACTACGACAGCTTCACCTACAACCTGGTGCAGTATTTCGGCGAACTGGGGGCGGACGTGAAGGTTTACCGCAACGACGAGATCACCCTTGAGCAGATCGCGGCGATGAAGCCCGCGCACCTGGTGATTTCCCCCGGGCCGTGCTCGCCGGCCGAGGCGGGCATCTCGGTGCCGGCGATCCGCGAGTTTGCCGGTCGCATACCGCTGCTGGGGGTGTGCCTGGGCCACCAGAGTATAGGCGCCGCGTTCGGCGGCAAGGTTGTGCATGCGCAGAAGCTGATGCACGGCAAGACCTCACCGGTGCACCACGAAGGCGAGGGGGTGTTCCGCAGCCTGCCCAATCCGCTGACCTGCACTCGTTACCATTCACTCGCGATCGAGCGCGAGAGCCTGCCGGACTGCCTGGAGATCACGGCGTGGACCGATGACGGCGAGATCATGGGGGTGCGCCACAAGACCCTGCCGGTCGAGGGGGTGCAATTCCATCCCGAATCCATCCTCACCGAACACGGCCACGACTTGCTGCGCAATTTTCTCGAATCCAACCGATGAGCAGGACGCGTCATGACGATTACCGCCCAGGAAGCACTGCAACGCACGATCGAGCACCGCGAGATCTTCTACGATGAGATGCTGTCGCTGATGCGCCAGATCATGGCCGGCGAGGTGTCGCCGGTGATGACGGCGGCGATCCTCACCGGCCTGCGGGTGAAGAAGGAAACCATCGGCGAGATCTCCGCGGCCGCGGCAGTGATGCGCGAGCTGTCCGCCAAGGTGCAGGTCGCGCCGCCGTATGATCACTTCCTCGATGTGGTCGGCACCGGTGGCGACGGATCGCACACCTTCAACATCTCCACCGCGACGATCTTCGTCGCCGCCGCTGCCGGGGCGCGGGTGGCCAAGCATGGCAACCGCAGCGTGTCGTCGAAGAGCGGCAGCGCCGACGTGCTGGAAGCCCTGGGTGTGAACCTGATGCTGTCACCCGAACAGGTCGCCGAGTGCATTGAGGCGGTGGGTGTCGGCTTCATGTTCGCGCCCAACCACCACAGCGCGATGAAGAATGTTGCCCCGGTTCGGCGCGAGATGGGCGTGCGCACGATCTTCAACATCCTGGGGCCGCTGACCAATCCGGCCGGAGCCCCCAACACCTTGATGGGGGTGTTCCATCCCGACTTGGTCGGCATTCAGGCGCGGGTGATGCAAAACTTGGGGGCCAACCATGTGCTCGTGGTATACGGCCGAGACGGCATGGACGAGGTCAGCCTGGGCGCGGCGACCATGGTTGGCGAACTCAAGAACGGTCAGGTCGTCGAGTACGAGATTCATCCCGAGGACTACGACCTTGCCATGGCGGGCAGCCGCAACCTCCGGGTGGAGAATGTGGAGGAGTCGATGGCGACGCTGCTCGGCGCGCTCGAGGACAAGCCTGGTCCGGCCCGCGAGATCGTCATTCTGAACTCTGGGGTGGCCTTGTATACGGCCAATCTGGTCGATTCCATCGGCGCCGGCATCCTCAAGGCGCGCGAGTTGGTCGCGAATGGTGCGGCCCGCGCCAAGCTCGACCAGTTCGTCCAGTACACGCGCAAGTTCGCAGCGGGAGCCTGAGACGATGAGCGATATCCTGAACCGCATACTCGACGTCAAACGGGCCGAGATCGCAACCGGCCAGCAGCAGCGCCCCACCGCCGAGCTTGCCATCGCGGCGCGTGCCCAGCCGCTGCCGCGCGACTTCGTTGGCGCGATCCGCAGCCGCGTGTCGGCCGGCCAGCCGGCCGTCATCGCCGAGATCAAGAAGGCCAGTCCGTCCAAGGGGGTGATCCGCGAGGATTTCCGTCCGGCCGACATCGCCCGTGCCTATGCCGCGGGAGGCGCGGCCTGCCTGTCGGTGCTGACCGACCGGCAGTTCTTCCAGGGCGCGCCGGAATACCTGCAGCAGGCGCGCGAGGCATGTGATTTGCCGGTGCTGCGCAAGGACTTCGTGATCGATCCCTGGCAGGTCTATGAAGCCCGCGCGATGGGCGCGGACGCGATCCTGCTGATTGCCGCGGCGCTGGACCTGGTGCAGATGCGTGCGCTCGAATCCATCGCCATTTCCATGGGCATGGCGGTGCTGGTCGAGGTGCACGATGGCGACGAGCTGGAGTTCGCGCTGCGGCTGGAGACGCCGCTGATCGGCATCAACAATCGCAATCTGCGTACCTTTGAGGTCAGCCTGGACACCACGCTTGGCCTGCTCGAGCGTATTCCGGACGATCGCATCGTGGTCACCGAGTCGGGCATCCTCTGCGCGGCCGACGTGGCGACCATGCGCACGCGCGATGTGAACGCCTTTCTCGTGGGTGAGGCCTTCATGCGCGCCGACGACCCGGGTGCCGAATTGCGCGCGCTGTTCGCGTAGTGTCAGGCACCTGACACCCGGCACCTGGTTCGCAGGTGCCGTTGTGGGGAACGCCGTCCGGCGCCCACAGTCCCACTTGCTACCGGATGTCGTGTCCGGTTGGCAGCTGCGTCGCACCGCCACGTTCTGGCGGCAATGCGTTGCGGCGACACACTTCTTTTCCCGCCCCGCGTTGCGCCCCCGTACGATGAGCCGCACAATCGCACAGGCTGTGGCGTGGCGGCGGATTTCGTCGGCGCCGCGGCGTGTCGTCCGTTCTTCATTCACGTCATGCGCCTATGACCGAGCAATCTCCTTCCGCTTCCGGCTCCGCGCCGGCCTCTCCCCCGGTTTCCGATGTGCGGCGCAGGCGGCGCTGGCCTTGGGTGTTGGGGGTCGTGCTGGTCGTGCTGGCGACGCCGTGCGTGTTCCTGGGGTGGCTGCTTGCCACCGAATCCGGGCTGCGCAGCGCAGCCGCGTGGGCGCCGCGACTGACCGACGGTCAGGTAGTGGTGGAGGGCGCGCGCGGCCGCCTGCTCGGTCCCTTGCGTATCGACACCGTCAGGCTGGAGCGCCCCGATCTGCGTCTGCGGGTCGAAGCGCTGGATCTGGCGTGGCAGCCTTCTACCTTGCTCGACCGCGAACTGCGTGTGCGCCACCTGACCGCGCGTCATGTGCTGGTCGCAAGCGCGCCAGGCGGGGAAGCCGAGGACGCCGCGCTCGCGCTGCCGCCCCCGGTGTCGCTGCCGATACGTGTGCAGGTCGATGCCGTATCGGTGGAACGCTTCGAGCTGCATGACTGGGCGGCGCAGGCGAGCCAGGGGCTGACCCCAGGAGGAACGCTGGAACCCTTGTTCGCGGTCGATCGTTTCCGTGTGGGGTTGGCAAGCGACGGCCGTGTGCATCGCCTTGTCGGGCTGACGGCCGGGCTGCCTTTCGGCGAGGCGAGCCTGGACGGGCAGGTAGATTCCGGCGATGCGGCCTTTCCGCTGGATGTCACCGCGCGCCTGGTCGGTACCCACGACGGGCGTGACTTCGACCTGCGCGTGCAACTCGACGGCCCGGCTGCCGAATTGCGCGCCCGCCTGCAGGCGTCCGGGGCGGGGCTGGACGGTCGCGCCGAGGCGGCACTGGCGCCGTTCGAAACCATCCCGCTGCGCAGCCTCAGCGCCAGCCTGGGGGAGATCGACCCGTCGGCATTTCACCCCGATGCGCCTTCGGGGGCGTTCCAGATCGAGGCCGAACTGCGCTCCGAGGCCAGCGACCGCTGGGCGCTGGCCGGCCCGGTCCGGGTGAGCAACCGCTTGCCGGCCGGGCTGGACGCGGGTGGTGTTCCGCTGGTCGCGCTGTCGGCCGAACTCGACCTGTCGCTGGAGCGGATCGAGGTGTCGGATCTGGCGCTGTCGCTGCCCGAACAAGGGCGGATAGGCGGTACGCTGGCGTGGACGCCGGATGCGGCGGGCGACAGCTTCGGCCGGCTGGTGGCGGATCTGGTGCTCGAGGGGGTGCGCACCCGTGCCATCGACGCGACGCTGCCGGATGCCGTGGTGGCCGGACGCATCGAGGCGGACGGCAACGAGCGCGGCCAGAGCGCCAGAATCGCGCTCAGCGTGGGCGATGCGTCGATCGAGGCCGACGGCCGTTTCAGCCTGGCGGAGGTGGCAGGTGATCCGGCCCGTTTCGAGTTGAAGGGGCGGGTAGCCCGTTTCGATCCGTCGGTACTGGTCGCCGAAAGCCCGCCGGCCGATCTCAATCTGCACTTCGAGGCCAATGGCGAACTCGATCTGCCGGCGGAGGTGCCCGATACGGCCGCGACCGAGGGCGATGCGCCCGACGCTCGCGTCGCCGAGGGGGGGCTGCCGCTGCGCATGAATGCCAACTGGACGTTCGAACCCAGTCGCATCGACGGGCTCGCGCTGGGCGGCCGCGGTCGACTGACGCTGGAGGGTGAGCGTGTGCGCGACGCCGACCTGCGGGTGGAGCTCGCCGGCAACCGGCTGGATCTCAAAGGTAGTTGGGGGACCGCCTCGGACGTGCTGAGCTTCGCCCTCGATGCTTCGTCGCTGGGCGCCCTGCAGCATGGATTCGACGGTGTGCTGCGGGCCGAGGGCAAGTTGTCCGGAACGCGGCAACGGCCAACCGGCGAGGTGCAGGTGTTCGCCGAAACGCTTGCCCTGCCCGGCAAGGTGCGTATTGCCAGCCTGAACGCCCAGGGTCGTCTCGAGGCCGGCTTGGACGGGCCGGTCGGCTTTGCGCTCGGCTTGAGCGGGCTGGGACCGGCGGGTGACCAGCCGGCCTGGGTGGAGACGCTCACCCTGGCGGTAAGCGGCCAGCGCGATCGCCACGAACTGACGCTGCAACTCGCCACCCCCGACGACGATACGCTGGAACTTGCGCTGGCCGGCGCGCTACTTGAGGGTTCGACCGCCACCAGCGGTGCCGCCGCGCTGGATGGTGCGCGCTGGCGTGGCCAACTCGCCAGGCTGGAACTGGGCGGGCGTCTGCCGCTGCGCCTGCTCGCTCCGGCCGGCTTGAGCGTGGCGCGCGAGCGCGTGGTGCTGGAGGCAGCCGAGTTCGATGCCGGCGAGAATGGCCGCGTCAACCTGCTCGAAACCGTCTGGAGTCCGGACGAGATCGCGTTGCGTGGCCAGCTCACCGGCCTCACCGTGGATCTGGTCGCACGCGAGGCGCGCAGCGCGCGCAGCCGGACCGGGCCACTCAGCCTGGGCGCCGAGTGGGATCTGCGTCTGCGCGAAAAGGCTAGCGGACAGGCGCGGGTGTTCCGCGAGTCGGGCGACCTGCGCATTCCGGGCGAGTTGAGTGCGCGCATTGGTCTGGAGCGTTTCGAGGCACGCCTCAATGCGGTGGATAACCGCCTGGCGGTGTCGGTGGAGGCGAGCGGCAGTGAGTTCGGGCAGCTCAGTGGCTCGCTCACCGCGCTCGCCGAGAAGACCGCCGATGGCGGCTGGCAACTGGCACCGGACGCGGCCTTGCTTGGCTCGGCCCGCTTCGAAATGCCCTCGATCGCGTGGCTGTCACGGTTGATGCAGGAAGACATCGAACTCGGCGGCAGTCTGGCGGCGGATTTTTCGTTTTCCGGCACACCCGCCAATCCGCTCGCATCTGGACGATTGAGCGGGCGGGCGTTGTCGGTGGTGTTGGTCGAACACGGGTTGCGCCTGTCCGGCGGCGAGCTGCTGGCCGAGTTCGACCGCGACCGCTTGCGGCTGACGCGGCTGGAGTTCGTTTCACCCAACCGGGTGACACCCGACGACCGGCGTCTGCCAGTGCAGCGTTTCACCGCCGAGCCAGGGCGACTTCAGGCCGACGGGGAGATCCTGCTCGACAGCGGCGATGGCAGCTTTCGTTTCCTGGCCGATCGCCTGCCCATTCTCCAGCGCGTCGACCGCTGGATGATTCTATCCGGCAGCGGGCAGGCCGAGAGCACCTGGACCAGCCTCGCCCTGAACGCCGACTTTGCGGTGGATACCGGCTACATCGAGTTTGCCGAATCGCCGGCGCCCAGCCTCTCCGACGACGTGGTCATCATCGGTGACGAGCCCGGCACGGGCGCGGGCGCGGGCGAGGGTGGTCTCAAACTCAGCGCCGACGTCACGGTGCGCCTCGGCGACCAGCTCTACCTCTCCGCCCTGGGGCTGGACACCCGGCTCACTGGCGAACTGCAGGTAAGACTGCGCGACGGCGAGCCTCTGGCGGCGATCGGCACGGTTTCGACCGTCGGTGGCGTATTTCAGGGCTACGGGCAGAACCTCACCATCGAGCGCGGCCTGATCAACTTCCAGGGGCCGCTCGACAATCCCGGTCTGAACGTGGTCGCGCTGCGCAAGGGCTTGCCGGTGGAGGCGGGCATCTCGGTGGGGGGGAGTGCGCGCCGCCCGCAGATCCGCCTGGTCTCCGAGCCCGACGTGCCCGATCCCGAAAAGCTCTCGTGGATCGTGCTCGGGCGCGCACCCACGGCGGGCGCCAGCGGCGAGATGGGTTTGCTGGTTCCGGCGGCCCAGGCCCTGCTGGGTGCGGGTGGCATGAGCGATCAACTGACGCGCGGCCTGGGGTTGGACGAGTTCGGTATCGGCCAGGGCGAACTGGGTACCACCAGTCGCGCACCGACCAGCCGGGTCGTGGGGGGCGGTTCGGTGGTGACCGACGACGGGGCGGTCAGCGGTCAGGTACTGACCGTCGGAAAACGCTTGTCCTCAGACATGTTTCTGTCTTTCGAGCAGAGCCTGGGCGGCGCTGAGAGCCTGGTCAAACTCACCTATCAACTCGGTCGGCGAGTATCGGTCGTCGTGAGAGGTGGCACGGACACCTCGGCCGACGTCTACTACACTGTGTCCTTCAGGTAGGTCAGTGTCCGCAGCGCGGCGGCAGTGCCGGCGCGAAGCGCATCGATCTCCGCCGACCCGCCCCTACGTCACCCGCGCCTGGTCCGAACGGCGGACCACTGCCGCATCCGGCGAATGGCCGGCATATTTTGCGCGGGCAGGAATGGTCTTCTGACGGCGGTGTCTATTCGTCAGCACATGCAAGGAGTGGATGTATGACAGACAACGGCAATGCGGTCCAGCGCGAGGTTGCGATCCTCGGCGGTGGGTGTTTCTGGTGTACTGAAGCGGTGTTCAAGGACGTCGAGGGCGTGCTTTCGGTGGTGCCGGGCTATACCGGCGGAAAGGTCGACGCACCGAGCTACAAGGCGGTGTGCGACGGGGGAACCGGCCATGCGGAGGTGGTCAGGATGGAATTCGATCCGGCGCTGATCGGCTATCGCGACCTGCTCGAAATCTTCTTCGTGATCCACGATCCGACCACGCTCAACCGTCAGGGCAACGACATCGGTACCCAGTACCGCTCCGCCATCTTCACCACCACCGACGAGCAACTGCACGAGGCGCTGGCGCTGATCGAGAAAATGGGGGAGGAGCGGCTGTTTCCGTCCGCCATCGTTACCAAGGTCGAACGTGCGGGCACGTTCTGGCCGGCGGAAGACTATCACCACGATTATTACGTGAAGAACTCCGACCAGCCGTACTGCCAGTACGTGGTTGCGCCCAAGGTGGCGAAGTTCCGCGAGAACTTCGCCAAGCGGCGGCGTCGCGCCCCGTGAGGCACGGCCCAGTGAGGCTCAGCCCCCCCGCAGCACCGTCTTCTCCCCTGCGGTCGGGCGCTGCGCGCCTGCACGTCATCTCCCGGCGGTCGGGCGGCTAAGAGGGTAAGATACCCGTTCGTTCCGGTGCCCGGTCATGGCGCGTGCTTGCGCGCTGCGGGTGCCGCAGGTTCGTCGTTACCGGCGGACCGCTTTTTTTTTGTTTACCCTACAGGAGAACATGCATGTCTCAAGTCACGACCGCGAGCGGGCTGATCATCGAGGACCTCGAGCAGGGCAGCGGCGCGCTGGCCGAGCAGGGCAAGATGGTGTCGGTGCATTACACCGGCTGGCTCACCGACGGTGCGAAGTTCGATTCCAGCAAGGATCGCAACGACCCCTTCCAGTTTCCGCTTGGCGCCGGTCACGTGATCCGTGGCTGGGATGAAGGCGTGCAGGGCATGCAGGAAGGCGGTCGGCGCAAGCTCACGATTCCGCCCGAACTTGGCTACGGCGCGCGTGGTGCGGGCGGTGTGATTCCGCCCAACGCGACGCTGGTGTTCGAAGTCGAACTGCTCAAAGTGCTCTGATACCCGCGAGGGCGACGTGAAGCTCGATCCGGCGCAACGCCAGATTCTGACCCTGCTGCAACGCGATTCGACGCTCAGCACCCAGCATCTCGCCGACCGTGTCGGCCTGTCCCCGTCGCCGTGCTGGCGGCGGGTCAAGGAGCTGGAGGAGTCGGGGCTGATCAAGGGCTACGTCGCCCTGGTCGACCGGCACAAGCTCGGGCTCACCACCTGTGTATGGGTGCGGGTCAAGCTCAAGAAGCACAGTGCAGAGGTGCTCGACCGCTTCGAGACCGTGGTCAAGAGCTGCAACGAAGTCGTCGAGTGTTACGAACTGCTGGGCGAGACCGATTGCCTGCTCAAGCTCTACCTGCCCAGCCTGGAGGCATTCTCGGCCTTCATGCACAACTTCCTGCTCAAGATCCCCGAGGTCGACGTCACGCATTCGAGCGTCGCCCTGCGCGAGATCAAGAACGAAACCGCATTGCCGCTGTGAGGCGCGACGCCACCCGGATGACCGGTGGCGTCGCGGTACGCCGCTTGTCCGCATCCGCCGTTGCGGTGGATGGCGTGGCTTACAGGCTATGCCAGAACACCACCAGTACGCCGACCGGCGCAACATAGCGGGTCACGACCGACCATAGCCCGAAACCGCGCTGCCCTAGGCCGAGCTCCTGGCGGACGCTTTCACGATCCAGACACCAGGCAGTGAACACGATCACTCCCAGACCGGTAAGCGGCAGCAGGAACTTGCTGGTGAGCTGATCGAGCAGGTCAAACACGTTCAGGCCCAGGATCAGTACATCGCTCCAGGCATTGAATGACAGCAGCGCGGCGATGCCCAGTGCCCAGGTGGCCAGCGCGGCGGCCAGGGTGGCACCAAGCCGTCGCAGCGGGGTGCGTTCCTCAATCAGCTCGACGACCGGCTCCAGCAGCGAGATTGCCGAGGTGAGCGCGGCAAAGGTCAGCAGCAGAAAGAACAGCGTTCCGAGCAAGGTACCGCCGGTAATGCTGCCGAACGCGAGTGGCAGGGTGACGAAGATCAGCCCGGGGCCCGCCGCGGGGTCGAGACCGTGGGCGAACACGATGGGGAAGATCGCCAGACCGGCGGCAATGGCAATGACCGTGTCCATGATCACCACCGTGCGGGCAGTGCGCAGCAAGTCCACCTCCTGGCCGAGGTAAGAGCCGTAGGCCATCATGATGCCCATGCCCAGCGACAGGGTGAAGAAGGCGTGGCCCAGCGCGGCGAGCACAACCTCGCCGGTGACCTTGTCCCATTCCGGGGCAAACAGGTATTGCAGGGCCGCGCCGAACCCCCCGGTGGTCATGCCATAGACCACCAGTACCGCCAGCAGTACGCCGAGAGCCGGCATCAGCAGCTTGGCGGCGCGCTCCAGGCCGCCGGTCACGCCCAGCCCGACGATCGTCGCGGTCAGCGCCATGAATACCGTGTGCCATACCAGCAATGTGCTGGCGTCGCCGAGCATGCCGGTGAACAAGGCTCCCGCCTGCTCCGGTCCGAAGCCGCTGAAGCGCCCGCTGGCGGCATCGCCCACGTAGGCAAGCGCCCAGCCACCAATGACGCTGTAGAAGGACAGGATCAGGAATGCGCCGAGCACACCCGAGGCACCCACCAGCACCCATGCACGGGTGCGCTGGTTGCGGCGGGCCAGTTCGGCCATGGTGTTGATCGGGTTTTTCTGGCCGCGGCGCCCGAGCATCCATTCTGCGACCAGGATGGGCAGGCCGATCACCGCAATGCAGGCGAGGTAGATGAGCACGAAGGCGGCGCCACCGCTCTGCCCGATCATGTAGGGAAACTTCCAGATGTTGCCCAGGCCGACGGCTGAACCGGTGGCCGCGAGTACGAAACCGAGGCGCGACGTCCACTGGGCGTGGGAGTGCGCCGAGCTTGAGGTCACCGACATGTCAAACCTCCTGCCGGGGTGTTCCGTGCGTGATCCGGACACCCCTGAGTGAAAGCAAACGCCGCGGGCATGGTGAGCGTGGGAGGTGTTTCGCGTGAGCCTCTTCCCGGGATATGGGAATCGGCGAAACCGCGCCGGTAGGCGGCGGATCGTGGGTGATGCATGGGTCTCCTCCTTGATGAGTGTGTCGGACGCCACCGACGATCCAAGCTTTGGCATGGCGTTGCGGCCATGCACGGGTGTCGCGGTGAGCATCCAGCTTGTGCATTCGTAGCGGCGGACAGGATCGGCTGTCGCTGCCGCGCGGAATAGGGAAACTGTCGGACTTGAGGACGCGCCACTGCGCCGGTGGGAAAAGCGGTGCCTGCCAGCCCGTCCTTTCGTCGCACGGAACCACCATGCGCTTCGGAATCGAACCGACCCGTGCCTGCTTTCCCACGCTGCTTGCGACGATCGCTCGAATGCGACAGCGCCCTGGCGATGGTAGCTGCGAGGGGCTGGAATAATGTCGCGTTATTTGCCGATATATCGGATTTATTAGGGATGATGTTCCCCGGAAGCGCGAAATACTGGAACAGATTTTCCATTGTCGATGCTGCATTGCAATAAAGCATGGTGCGTGCTTGGTGCCGAGTACGCGGGGAGTCTTCGGTGCCTTTTTGAGCGTTACTGGGTTTGAGGCTGGAGGGCGAGCCGCAGTCGCGGCACGATGACGTGAGTACGGGTGGGGGTGGAGTATTCAGGCAAAGAAATGAAATTCCTGGAGATGGGTGTTTCAAGAAAAGCTGTTTCGGAAAACCGTGCGCCTGGCCTAGAGACAGACATCAATTTGCCGGCGTGACTCCTTAGGATAGGCGTTCGCGCTCGCCGCGAGCAACGCCCCCGACAACATCCAATCAGGAGACAAGGTCACCAGGCCGGCCACCGGCGCCACAAGCGCCGGCGCGATGTCCGCGCGTGCATGATGCGCCGCGGCAGACCCGGGTCGATCCGAGACCGCACACGCCATGTCCAAGACGCTATCCCCCGCCTCGCTGGAGGACAAGTACACCCTGACCACCGGTCGTGCCTACATGACGGGCATTCAGGCGCTGGTCAGGTTGCCGATGATGCAGCGCATGCGCGATCAGGCGGCCGGGCTGAACACCGCCGGTTTCGTTACCGGGTACCGTGGTTCGCCGCTGGGCAACGTTGACCAGGAGTTCTGGAAGGCCGGTAAGTACCTCGACCCCATGCATGTGCGCTTTCAGCCGGGCCTCAACGAAGATCTGGCTGCGACGGCGGTCTGGGGGACGCAACAGGTCAACCTCGACCCGAACGCAACCTACGACGGGGTGTTCTCCATCTGGTACGGCAAGGGGCCGGGGGTGGACCGCACTGGCGACGTCTTCCGTCACGCCAACGCGGCCGGTACGTCCCGGCACGGCGGCGTGCTGGTGATCGCCGGGGACGACCACGCCGCCAAGTCGTCAACCCTGCCCCACCAGACCGAGCATGTGTTCAAGGCCTTGATGATGCCGGTGCTGGCGCCGGCCGGCATCCAGGACTACCTCGAGTATGGTCTTCACGGCTTCACCCTGTCGCGCTATTCCGGCTGTTGGGTCGCGTTCAAGGCGCTCACCGACACGGTGGAGACTTCGGCTTCGGTCGAGGTCGATCCGTTCCGCGTACAGACGGTGATCCCGACCGACTTTCCGCTGCCCGAGGACGGGCTCAACATTCGTTGGCCGGATCCGCCCCTGATTCAGGAGAAGCGCCTGCTCCACCACAAGCTGTATGCGGCGCTCGCGTACTGTCGGGCCAACCAGCTCAACCGCACGGTCATCGACAGCCCCAAGGCGCGTCTGGGCATCATCACCGCCGGCAAGAGCTATCTGGATGTGCGCCAGGCGCTCGACGATCTGGGCATAGACGAGCAGGTGGCGGCGGAAATCGGCCTGCGGGTGTACAAGGTCGGCATGGTGTGGCCGCTCGAGGCCGAGGGCGTGCGACAGTTTGCCGAAGGGCTGGAAGAGATTCTGGTGATCGAGGAGAAGCGCCAGTTTCTCGAGTATCAGCTCAAGGAAGAACTCTACAACTGGAAGGACGAGGTGCGTCCGCGGGTGGTCGGCAAGTTCGACGAGAAGGGCGAATGGTCGCTGCCGCACGCCGAGTGGCTGCTGCCGGCTGCCGGTGAGTTGACGCCGGCGATGATTGCGCGGGCCATTGCCGCGCGCATCGCGCGTTTCCATACCTCCGACAAGGTGAAGGCGCGGCTGACCTTCATCGAGGCCAAGGAGGCAGCGCTCGCCAAGCCGCGCGATGTCATTCAGCGCGTGCCGCATTACTGCTCGGGTTGTCCGCACAACACCTCCACCAAGGTGCCCGAGGGGTCCCGCGCGATTGCCGGCATCGGCTGCCACTACATGGCGACCTGGCTGTCGCCGGAGCACACCCAGACGTTTTGCCAGATGGGCGGCGAGGGCGTGCCCTGGGTCGGGCAGGCACCTTTCACCACCACGCCGCACGTATTTGCCAACCTGGGTGATGGCACTTATATGCACTCCGGCATTCTGGCGATCCGTGCCGCGGTGGCAGCCAAGGTGAACATCACCTACAAGATTCTCTACAACGATGCAGTGGCGATGACCGGCGGGCAACCGCACGACGGCACGCTGTCGGTGCCCATCATCGCCCGCCAGCTCGCCGCCGAGGGCGTGGGGAACATCGTGGTGGTCAATGACGGCACCGCGCGTGCCTATGGGCCGGCCGATCTGCCGCATGGCGTGCCGATCCGCCATCGCGACGAGATGGATGCGGTCCAGCGTGACATGCGCAGCGTGCCGGGGGTGACCGCGATCATTTACGACCAGACCTGCGCGGCTGAGAAGCGTCGCCGCAGAAAGCGCGGCAAGTTTCCCGATCCGGCCATGCGGGTGGTGATCAACGACCTGGTGTGTGAAGGCTGCGGCGATTGCTCGGACAAGTCGAACTGCATGTCGGTGACGGCGGTTGAGACCGAGTTCGGCCGCAAGCGCGCGATCGACCAGTCATCGTGCAACAAGGATTTCTCCTGCGTGAAGGGGTTCTGCCCGAGCTTCGTCACGGTGGAGGGGGGGAGTCTGCGCCGTGGCAAGGCCGCTTCGGTGGAGGCGGACGCCTTCGCCGCGCTGCCGCAGCCCGAGCTGCCGTCGACCGCGGCGCCATGGGGCATTCTGATTACCGGCGTGGGCGGTACCGGGGTGGTGACCATAGGCGCGTTGCTCGGCATGGCGGCGCACCTGGAGGGCAAGGGCGTGTCGGTGCTCGACATGGCCGGCCTTGCGCAAAAGGGCGGTGCGGTGTGGTCGCACGTGCGCATCGCAGACGCACCGGAGCAGATTCACGCGGCACGGATTGCGGCGGGCGAGGCCAATGCGGTGATCGGCTGCGACCTGGTGGTGGCGGCCGGTGACGAATCCATCGCCAAGATGCAGGCGGGCCTCACCCGGGCCGTGATCAACCGCGACCAGACCAACACCAGCGAGTTCGTGCGTGGCTTTGCGGCGCAGGCACGCAGTGGCGATGTCGCCCGCCATCCCGATCCGCGCTTCCCCGCCGATCAGATGGCCCGCCAGGTCGTCGAGGCGGTGGGCGAGGAGCAGGTCGAGTTCCTGGACGCCTCGCGACTCGCCACCGCACTTCTGGGCGACGCCATCGCCACCAATCTGTTCATGCTCGGGTTTGCCTGGCAAAAGGGGTTGGTACCGCTGTCCTTCGACGCGATCATGCGTGCGATCGAACTCAACGGCGCGGCTGTACAGGGCAACAAGGCGGCCTTCCAGTGGGGCCGTCGTGCCGCCGTGGCGCCCGAGGCGGTGGCCGAAGCGGCCCGCCCGGCGCATGGCAAGCCCGATCATCACACGCTGTCGACCAGCGTCGACGAGGTGATCGCCCGGCGCAAGGCGCAACTGGTGGACTATCAGGACGAGGCCTATGCCGCACGCTATGCGCAGTTGGTCGAGCGTGTCCGCAGCGCCGAGGCGCGGGTGGTGCCCGGCATCACGTTGCTCACGGAGGCGGTTGCGCGCGGTTACCACAAGCTGCTCGCCTACAAGGACGAGTACGAGGTGGCGCGGATGTACACCGACAGCGACTTCCTGAAGCGCATCGACGAGCAGTTCGAGGGCGACTACAAGCTGGTGTTCAACCTCGCCCCGCCCTTGCTGGCCGACCGCGACCCGCTCACCGGCCAGCTGCAGAAGCGCCGCTATGGGCCGTGGATGCTCAAGGCCATGCGCCTGCTGGCTCGGTTCAAACACTTGCGCGGCGGTCGGCTCGACCCCTTTGCGCGCAGCGCCGACCGCAAGCTCGACCGTGAACTGATTGCAGAATACGAGGCGGTGGTATCGGAAATTCTCGACCGCCTGAACGCCTCCAACCTCGAGACGGCGATCGAGCTGGCGGCCCTGCCCGAGCTGGTCCGCGGTTTCGGCCACGTGCGCGAGCGTTACGCGGCGCAGGCACGCCGCCGCAAGGACGCGTTGCTGGCGGCGCTGCGCAGCGGCAAGCCAGCGGCGGATCTGGTCGGAGGCAAGCCGCGCGTCACCATCGCGGTGATCGCCGGCTGAGGGCTTGCAAGGAAGTCGTAGTCAGCGGCCCGGTGGCAAGGCGCGCGTCGTGGCGCCGGAACGGCTGAAGCATCAACCACTGCGGCGGATCGGTCCGCCCGAACAATGCCGGCCCAGGTACGCGGTCGCGCCAAAAGCGCGGCAGGCGGCCGGGGGCCGGGCTCATCACCTGGAAGGAGACATCCATGAGCGTATTCACCCTGAGCGACTTTGCGGACCACGAACAAGTGGTCTTTTGCAGCGATGACAAGAGCGGCCTGAAGGCCATCATCGCGGTACACAACTCCAATCTCGGCCCGGCCCTGGGCGGCTGCCGCATGTGGCCGTATGCCAGCGAGGAGGACGCGGTGCGCGACGTGTTGCGCCTGTCGCGCGGCATGACCTACAAGTCGGCGATGGCCGGGCTCAAGCTGGGCGGCGGCAAGTCGGTGATCATCGGCAACCCGCGCACCCAGAAAACGCCGGAACTGCTTGCCGCCTTCGCGCGTGCGCTGAACAACCTCAATGGCCGCTACATCGCGGCAGAGGACTCGGGTACGAGCGTTGCGGACATGAAGTTTCTCGCCGAACTCACCCCCCACGTCGCCGGCATCAAGGACAAGCCCACCGACGGCGGCACCCGCAGCGGCGATCCGTCGCCCGCCACCGCCTACGGCACCTTCATTGGCATCAAGGCAGCGGTGAAGGAGCGGCTTGGCCGCGACTCGCTCGAAGGTTTGCGCGTTGCCGTCCAGGGGCTGGGCAATGTCGGTTTCGATCTTGCCCGCCAACTCCACGAAGCCGGGGCGAAGCTGTGGGTTACCGACATCCATCGCGAGCCGCTGGTGGAAGCGGCCAAGCAGTTCGAGGCGACCGTGGTGCCGCCGGATCAGATCTTCGCACTGGAGGTCGACGTGCTCGCACCTTGCGCGCTCGGTGCAGTGATCAACGACCAGACCGTGGGCCAGCTCAAGGCCGCCATCGTGGCCGGCGCGGCCAACAACCAGCTGGCGGAGGCGCGTCATGGCGTCGAACTGATGAAACGCGGCATCCTCTACGCGCCGGACTACGTGATCAACGCGGGTGGCATCATCGACGTCTATCACGAGCGTACCGGCTTCGACCGGGCCGCGCTGTTGCACCACATCGAAGGCATTCACGCCAATCTGATGGAGATCTTCGCGCGTGCGCGCAAGGAGGATCGCCCGACTGCCGAGGTGGCCGATGCCATCGCCGAGGAGCGTTTCCGCAATTGATCGCTGGGCCCCGGCCGCTTGGTCGGGGCCGCTTGGCTGTTGTGCCTGGCGGGGGGAGCGGAGCGGTGTTCACCCCGCCTCGGCCACGATCTCCAGAATTGCTTCGCCGTAGGCGTCGAGCTTGCGGTCGCCGATGCCGCTGATGCCGGCGAGTTCGCCCAGCGACTGGGGGCGGGCGATGGCGATCTCGCGCAGCGTGGCGTCCTGGAACACCACATAGGCGGGCACGTTGCGCTCCTTGGCGGTGGTCGCACGCCAGGCCCGCAGGCGGTCGAACAAAGTGGTCGGGATGCCGCCGGGAATGTCCAGCGCGGTGGCGCTACGGCGCCGGCTGCGACCACGGCTGCGCTCCAGCCGCAGGTGAAAGTCGGATTCGCCGCGTAGCAGCGGGCGGGCATGGTCGGTGAGCGTCAGCGCGTTGTAGCGGTCGTGGTCCACCGCCACGAATTCGCGCGCCACGAGTTGGCGGAACACCGTGCGCCAGCGCTTTTCGTCGAGGTCGCTGCCGATGCCGAAGGTGGATATGCGCTCGTGGCCGCGCTCGATCACCTTGTCGGTGAGTTCGCCGCGCAACACGTCGATGAGGTGGCCCGCGCCGTAGCGCTGGCCGGTGCGGTAAACGCAGGACAAGGCCTTGCGCGCGGCTTCGGTGGCGTCCCAGGTCTGGGGCGGATTCAGGCAGTTGTCGCAGTTGCCGCAGGGGGTGGCTTCCTCGCCGAAATAGGCAAGCAGGTGCTGGCGCCGGCAAGTGGTGGCTTCCACCAGTCCGACCAGCACCTCGAGCCGGTTGCGTGCCAGCCGCTTGAATTCTTCTCCGGCATCGGATTCGTCGATCATCCGCCGTTGTTGCACCACGTCCTGCGCGCCCCAGGCCATCCAGGCCTGCGCCGGCAGGCCGTCGCGGCCAGCGCGGCCGGTCTCCTGGTAGTAGCCTTCGATCGAGCGTGGCAGGTCCAGATGCGCGACAAAGCGCACGTCCGGCTTGTCGATGCCCATGCCGAAGGCGATGGTCGCCACCATCACCAGTCCATCTTCACGCAGAAAGCGCGTCTGGTGCTCGGCGCGCTGCTCGGTGCTCATGCCGGCGTGGTAGGGCAGGGCGTTGATGCCCTGCTGCTGCAGCCAGGCGGCCGTCTCTTCCACCTTGCGCCGTGACAGGCAGTAGATGATGCCGGCGTCGCTCGGGTATTCCTCGCGCAGGAAATGCAGCAACTGACGGCGCGGGTCGTCCTTCTCGACGATGGTGTAACGGATGTTGGGGCGGTCGAAACTCGAAACGAAGCGCCGCGCGTCGCTCAGGTGCAGTCGCTGGGCAATTTCCTCGCGCGTCTGGCGGTCGGCGGTGGCGGTCAGCGCGATGCGCGGGATGCCGGGGTAGCGCTCCGGCAGTATCGACAACTGCAGGTATTCGGGACGGAAGTCGTGGCCCCACTGCGAGACGCAGTGTGCTTCGTCGATCGCGAACAGCGTCAGTCGGCGGGTGTCGCGCAGGTGGTCGAGCAGGTCCAGAAAGCGCGGCGTGAGCAGACGCTCGGGAGCCACGTAGAGCAGATCCAGCGTGCCCTCGCGGACCGCGTTCTCCACCGAACGCGCGGTTTCCAGGTCCAGGCTGGAATTGAGAAAGGCGGCCGACACGCCTGCCTCGACCAGCGCGCTGACCTGGTCGTGCATCAACGCAATCAAGGGCGACACCACGATCGCCGTGCCACTGCGCAGCAATGCCGGGATCTGGTAGCACAGTGACTTCCCGCCACCGGTGGGCATCAGCACCAGCGCATCGCCACCGTTCGCGACGTGTTCGACGATCGCTGCCTGTTCGCCACGAAAGGCGGTGTAGCCAAACACGTGCTCGAGCACGTGGAGCGCTGATGGAGGGTTGGCCGGGCTGGGCGTGGTGTGAATCATCGCCCGCATTCTATCGTGCGACGCCGGCCGGGGCTCGGGATCGCCGCGTTTTCTTCACGGCTGCTCAGGACAAGTGGTTGGCACGCCACTCCTCGAGCGCATCCACGGTATGGGCGATGTCCTCCACCACGCGCACCCCCGGCAGGCGCTTCTGCTTGCCCTGTAAGGCTCCGCCGCCGGCCCACAGCGCGATGCCTGGCGGCAGCAGGGCGCGCAGTTCGAGCAGCCCGTCGATTGCCTGGCGCAACGGAAAGGCCGAGCTGAACGACAACGCGACCACGTCGAAACCGCCCGCGTCGGCGGCGGTGGCGATGTCCGGTATGGGGGTCTGAACGCCGAGCGAGATGCAGGTCGCGCCTTCGGGGACGAGCATCGCCTCCGCCATCAGCAAGCCAAGGTTGTGCAACTCGTCTGGAAAGGTCGTGAGCAGTATCCGCGGGCGGCTGCCGCCGTGAGCCTGGGAGCCGATCGCGCCACGCAGCACGTTCTGCACCTGCTCGGTGTAGAGATGTTCCTCCGGCACGTCCAGTTCACCCCGCATCCACGCCTGCCCCACCGCCAGGTTCAGCGCGGGCAGGGTGCGTGCGGCGAATCCCTGCAGACCCTGCTTGAGCAGCCACTGCTGCAGCGTGGCGCGCAATTCGGCGCTGCGGTGCATGCGCACCAAGGTGAGGAAGTGGGCGAGGTCGATCGACGTGCCATCGCTGGATCGGACGGGTGCGTCGAGGGGGGCGGGCTCGAGCAGGGCATTCAGTTCTTCCAGAGTCGCACCGACGATTTTCGCAGGACGGCGACCCTGGTCGAGCAGGCGCCGGATCAGGCGCAGCTTCTCGACCTGCTCGAGCGGATAGACGCGATCACCGTTGTCGTCGCGCCCAGGGGCAGGGAAGCCGTAGCGCCTTTCCCAGACGCGCAGCGTGTCCTTGGACAAGCCAGTGTCGCGTTCAACCGCCGAGATGTTGAAGGCGTGTTCGTGCTGGACGGATGTGTTCATTTTGTCTTAGACAAACTCTTGACTTCTGATTTGGCTGAATCTATCTTAGGGTCGTATCCACTACTTGTCTAGGACAAAAGCCATGAAGACGCTCGCGAGTGAATTTCCCGCAGGGATTGGCGGCGCATCCTTTGTGATCTCGTCGCTGGTACTGGGCAGCTTTCTCTGGCTGCTGTCGAAACCGGCTTCCAGCGTGTCGAAAGACGCGGTCGGCCTGTCAGTCCAAAATGCTTTTGTCCAGGACAAATCGGGTTCGCAGTTGGGCGGCGAGCCGAACGTGGAGATCAAGCTGCTGCTGCATCGTCTCGACCGGCTGCCGGCGGCGCCGATCCCGCTCGATGTGCCTGCGCCCGCGTCGCCGGTGTAAGCACATGGGCCGAGAGCGGAGAAGCCCCGTCAGGCGTCCTGCACGCAGACGCGCAACGCACATACCCGACCGGGCTGTTCCGGTCCTATCAGGAGAGTTCCGATGAATGCACCCGATTCCTTTTTCCTGCCCGACGTACAGGCGTCGCCCGATCACCGGGCAATCGCCATCCAACGTGTGGGGGTGCGCGGGTTGCGCTACCCATTGCGTGTCGTCGGCGGGGATGGCCAGGTGCAGCACACGGTGGCGACGCTGGAAATGACGGTCGGCCTGGCGGGTACGGTGAAAGGCACGCACATGTCGCGCTTCGTCGAATTGCTCGAGGTCGAGCGGGAGGCGCTGGACCTTGATGGCATGCGCGGCCTGTTTGCGGAGATGCTGCAGCGGCTCGAGGCCGATGTCGGGCGGATCGAAGCGGGCTTCCCCTATTTCATGAGAAAGACCGCGCCAGTTTCGGGTGTAGAGAGCCTGCTCGATCTCGACGCGACGATTGTCGTCGACCGCGACGGCACCGGGAGCGTGGCGACGACCCTGCAGGTGAAGGTGCCCGTCACCAGCCTGTGCCCCTGCTCCAAGAAGATATCGGCGTATGGCGCGCACAACCAGCGATCCCACATCACCATCTCGGCGACGTTGCGGGAGACGGTTTCGATAGACGAACTGGTGCGCGTCGCCGAGGAAGAGGCTTCGTGCGAGGTGTTCGGTTTGCTTAAACGCCCGGACGAGAAGTGGGTGACCGAACGTGCCTACGACAACCCCAAATTCGTCGAAGACCTGGTGCGCGACATCGCGCTGCGCCTGAGTGGCGACGCGCGCATCGAAGCGTGGACGGTGGCGTCGGAGAACTTCGAGTCCATCCACAACCACTCGGCCTATGCCCGGGTGGAAGGGCGCAACGACCGATGAACAGCCGGATCGCGCGGTCGGTGACATGGCGTAAAGCACCTTCGGCCTGACAGGAACAAGCACATGATGATGGGCGAACTTGGGGGGCGTCTAGGCCGCCCACGGCGGGTGGCGGTGGTGGGCTCCGGCATCTCCGGTCTGTCCGCGGCCTGGCTGCTGGCACCCGAGGCGCATGTGACGCTGTTCGAGTCCGCGGCGCGCGCCGGCGGGCACACCAACACCGTGGATGTGTCGCTCGAGGGCCTGGTTCATCCGGTCGACACCGGTTTTCTGGTGTTCAACCGCCGCACTTATCCCAATCTCTGCGCGCTCTTCGAAGTGCTAGGCGTGTCGTCGGTCGAGACCGAGATGAGCTTCTCGGTCAGTCTCGCCGAGTGTGGCCTGGAGTGGGCCGGAAACAGCCTGGATACGGTGTTCGCACAGCGGCGCAACCTTCTCAGCCCCGCGATGTGGGGGATGCTCGCCGACATTTTGCGCTTCAATCGCGAGGCGACGCGCATCGCGCAATCCAGTGGTGAAGCGGCTGAAGCGCTGGGCAACTACCTGGCGCGGCGGCGCTACGGCGCGGCCTTTCGCGACTGGTACCTGCTGCCGATGGCGGCGGCGATCTGGTCGTGCCCCACGCGCGCCATGCTTGCCTATCCGGTGGGCGCTTTCGCCCGTTTCTGCCACAACCACGGTCTGCTCCAGGTCGTCGACCGGCCACGCTGGATGACGGTGCGCAACGGTGCCCGCAGCTACGTGGAACGCATGCTTGATCGACTGGAGGATGTACGTCTGGCGACCCCCGTCGAACGCGTGATGCGCGACGACGAGGGCGTACTGGTGGCGGCCGGCGGTCGTCTCGAGCGCTTCGACGACGTGGTGCTGGCCTGCCACTCGGACCAGTGCCTGGCGCTGCTCGGCAGTGCTGCCAGCGCGAAGGAGCGCAGCGTACTCGGCGCCATCCGCTATCAGCGCAACCGCGCCGTCCTGCATACCGATGCCACGCTTCTACCGCGCAGCCGCAAGGTCTGGTCGGCATGGAACTACATCGCCGGGCAAGGCGAGCCGGGCGCCCGTCCGGTCGCGGTCAGCTATCTGATCAACAAACTGCAACCACTGCCCTTCGAGACCCCGCTGGTGGTGTCCTTGAATCCGTTCTCCGAGCCAGCGGCCGAGAAGCGGATCGCCGAGTTCGACTATGCCCATCCGGTTTTCGACGAGGCCGCCGTTGCTGCTCAGGCGCGCCTGAGCGAGCTTCAGGGCGAAGGCGGCATCTGGTATGCCGGCGCCTGGGCCGGATACGGCTTCCACGAGGACGGGCTGAAGGCGGGGATGGCGGTTGCCCGCCGTCTGGGCGCCAGCATTCCCTGGCGCGACAGCGTGCGGGAGGACGCAAACGGCACTTCAAGCGACCCCGCTGACGGCCGCGACATGCACGTCGCGAGCACCGCCCCGGCCGCCCACCGGCGCCGGATCGATACGAGGGTGGTGTCGTGAGCGCCGCCGCCCGGCCGCCCGAAGGCGGCGCGCCTCCTCCCGCGGGGAGGTGGTCGCGAAGCGACCGGAGGGTGGTCGAAAGCGCCGCCGCCCGGCCGCCCGAAGGCGGCGCGCGGGCATTGCGTCAGTCAGGGCCGTTGAGCCATCTTGCGCCCTCGGTGTGTTTCGGCTCGGTGACCCATCGCCGCCATATTGGCGCCGACAACGCCTTCACCTACCCCAGTGCCTTCCTGCGCATCCCGTTGTCGCGTTGGAGGGATTTGTCCGTGCCATGGCTGGGCGTCGATCGCAGGCATGTGTTCGCGTTGCGTGCCGACGATCACGGCCCGCGCGACGGTAGTCCGTTGTTGCCGTGGATTCAGCGGCAGTTGTGGCGACATGCCTTGTCGGGCGTGTGCGATGGCGAAGTGGTCTTGCAGACCATGCCGCGCATCCTGGGCTATGTCTTCAACCCGGTGAGCTTCTGGTTCTGCCACGACCGCTTCGGACGCCTGCGGGTGGTGCTCGCGGAGGTGAACAACACTTTCGGCGAGCGGCACAACTACCTGGTTCATCACTCCGACCTGCGTCCTATCGAGCGCGGCGATGAGTTGCGGGCACGCAAGGTGTTCCATGTGTCGCCGTTCTTTCCGGTCGACGGCGGCTACCGCTTCCGTTTCGACCAACGCGATGACTTGTTCGCGCTCGACATCGACTACGAGCGCGATGGCGTCATTGCCTTGTCCACCCGCCTGTCCGGCCGGCCGCAGACACTCGACGGGCGGGCGATGCGGTGCTGGCTGCGGCGTTACCCCTTCATGGCATTCGGCGTGATCGCCCGCATCCACTGGCAGGCCTTGCGCCTGGCGTGGCGACGCGTGCGCATTCACCGCAAACCGGCGCCGCCGATCGAGGAGACCACCTGAGATGCACGCCAACGAACATACCCTGGAAACATTCTGCCCGCGCGCGCTTGCCGCCCAACCGCGTGCGGTGCGGCTTGGCCTGGCCTTGCTCGACCGCCTGCAAGGCGGCGCACTGGCGGTGGAACTGCCCGATGGCGGTCGCCTGCGCGTCGGCCAGGGGGCGCTGGAGGCGCACTTCCGGGTGCGCGATGTGGCCGCGTTCGAACTGGCGCTGGCGCGGGGCGACATCGGGCTGGCCGAGGCGTGGATGCGCGGCGCCTGGGAGACCGATGACCTGACGCGTTTGCTGCGGCTGCTGGCGCGCAACCGCAAAAGCCTGGGGGACGCGGTGTACGGACGCTGGTTCGACCTGCTCGGCTACCGTCTGTGGCATGCCTTGCGCGCCAATACGCGGGTCGGTGCGCGGCGCAACATCGAGGCGCACTACGACCTCGGTAACGACTTCTATGCGCTGTGGCTGGATCCGAGCATGACGTACTCGGCGGCAGTGTTCGAACGTCCCGAGATGTCGCTCGAACGCGCACAGCGGCAGAAGTACCGCCGCATTCTGCAGCAACTGGATGCGCGGCCGGGGCAAACCATTCTGGAGGTCGGCTGTGGCTGGGGCGGATTCGCCCGGGTCGCGGCAGGCGAATTCGGCTGCCGGGTGCTGGGCGTCACCCTGTCGCCCGCCCAACTCGCCTACGCGCAGGCGCGTGCCCGGGACGAGGGATTGGAGGCGGCACTGGACTTCGCGCTGTGTGACTACCGCGACGTGCGCGGCCGCTATGACCACGTGGTGTCCATCGAGATGATAGAGGCGGTGGGGGAACGCTACTGGCCGGCGTATTTCTCCCAACTCGCGGCCCGCCTGCGGCCGGGGGGGCGCTGTGTGGTCCAGGCGATCACGATTGCCGACGCGTTGTTCCCACGCTATCGCCGCAGCCCCGACTTCATTCAGCGCTATGTCTTCCCGGGCGGCATGCTGCCCTCGCCCGCTGCGATTGCCGCGCATGCGGAGCGGGCCGGGCTCGCCATCGAGGACGACTTCGCCTTCGGGCCGGATTACGCGCGGACGCTGATGCACTGGCACGAGCGTTTTCTCGCCGAACTGCCCCGGGTGCGAGCGCTCGGTTACCCGGAGCGCTTCGTCCGCTTGTGGCGCTTTTATCTCGCGTATTGCGAGGCCGGGTTTGCCGAGGGGGACATCGATGTGCATCACTACACCTTCACCCATGCTTGAGCGGTGGCGGGGCCGTGGTGCCGGCGCGGCCCTGGGCCGCCCGGCTGCCAAGCACGGGCGGTGCGTGCTGGTCGGCCTGATGGTGCTGCTGGGCGCGCTGGGACCGCTGCCGGGCGCTGCCGCAGAGTCGGCCGCGCAGGACCATGGTCGGGCGCACCAGGCGCCGCCTGTGCCCTTGCCGCCAGTAGTCCTCGGCGACGCGGAGCACTGGCGGCCACTCGGCTCGGGCGCGCTGCGCTGGCTGGGATTCGCGGTATATCGCGCCAGTCTGTGGAGCGAGTCGGGGCGGCCACCGTCCCCCGACACCGTGTTCGCGCTGGCGATTCGTTACGATCGGGCGATTTCCGCGACGCGTCTGGTTGCGACCAGCCTGGATGAAATGCGGCGGCTCGGCACCGCCGACGCGGCGCGGCTGGCGGACTGGGCGGTGAGCCTGGGGGCGGCCTTCCCGGACGTGTCGGCAGGCGACATCCTGGTAGGCGTGAACCGGCCCGGACAAGGTGTGGACTTCTATCACCGCGACGCATTGACCAGGCATGTGGCTGACCCGGCGTTCGCGCAGGCTTTCTTTGCGATCTGGCTGGATGAACGCACCCGCGAGCCGGGCTTGCGTGCGCAACTCGTCGGTACGGAGCGGGGCGGATGAGCCTGAAGGCGAAGGCGTCGGTCGCGCCCTCCGCGCATGCGCCCGAGCCCGTGCCGCTTGCCGTCGGGCAGGGTGAGTCACCCGCATTCGGGCGCAAGGCGTTGTTCGCCTATGGTGCGCTTGGTTTGCCGCTGGCCTTCGCGGCCCTGCCAATCTATGTGCACACACCTCGCCTGTATGCCGAGGGCCTGGGGTTGCCGCTGACCCTGGTCGGCACGGTGTTGCTGGCGGCGAGGGCGGTGGACGCGGTAACCGATCCGCTGCTGGGGTGGTTGAGCGACCGCGTTGCGCGGCGGCGCGGCTTGATTACGGTGGCGATGCCGGCGATGGTGGTGGCGCTGTTCGCGTTGCTCAATCCGCCGTCGGATGCGGGGGCGGCATGGCTGGCGGTGTCGGTGTTCGGCGTGACGCTGGCCTACTCGCTGGCGAGCATCAACTACCACGCCTGGGGGGCCGAGCTCGGGCGAACACCATTCGAGCGGACGCGCCTGGTCGCCCATCGCGAGGGCTGTGCGCTGGCCGGCGTGGTCATGGCGGCGGCACTACCCGCCATGCTGGCGGATGACCTGCGGGCCGGCATGGCGGCGCTCGCCTGGCTGCTCGTTCCGATCGCCCTGTTGGCGGTAATCACCACCTTGGGCGGTACGCCACATTGGGACGGGCGGCGCGCGGCCGACCGCATCGGAGGCGGGATGGGGGAGCGGCCCTTGGACGGCTTGAGTGTGCCGCCATACCGAGCGGCGTTGCTGCCGGCGGTGCGTGTCGCGCTGAGCCACCCGGCCTTCGGGCGCCTGCTCGCGGTGTTTGCCGCCAATGGCATCGCGGCTGCCATTCCGGCGACTACGGTGTTGTTTTTCGTGGCTGACGTGCTTGAAGGCGATCACTGGTCCGGTGGCTTCCTGGCCTTGTACTTCGTTTCCGCCGCGGCAAGCCTGCCGCTGTGGGTGAAGCTCTCGGCAAGGATCGGCAAGGTGCGTGCGTGGCTATGGGCGATGGGGCTGGCGGTGGGCGTGTTCGCCTGGGCCTATTCGCTGGGTGCGGGAGACCTGCTGGCGTTTGCGTTGATCTGCATGCTGTCCGGCGCGGCGCTGGGCGCCGACTTGATGTTGCCACCGGCGATCGTGGCGGACGTTCTGGCCGCGGAGCCGGTCGGGGCCGAACCGCGGGCGGGCGTCTGGTTCGGGCTTTGGAATCTGGTGAACAAGGGCAACCTTGCCCTGGCGGCCGGGCTGGCCTTGCCGCTTTTGGGCAGTTTCGGTTACGCCCCGGGGGCGCGCGAGCCGGCCGCCCTGCAGGCGCTGGCGACGATCTACGCGCTGCTGCCGGTGGTGCTCAAACTGCTTGCCGGGTACTTGCTGTGGTGTTGGCGTGAGCGGCTGGAACAGGGGAGGGTGGTGTGAGCATGATGACATGGTGCCGAAGCGGGCCGAGTTCTGCCGTGCCCGACGGGGCGGATCAGCGCATGGGATGCGGTATTGAAGAAACGGAGAGGTCGGACCGCCGCGGCCGGGCGCCAGGAGTGGTGTGGGGGCGCGTCTGGCGTGGCAGTAGGCGCAGGCTCGGGATGGGGCTGTGGGGCCTGGCGTGCTTCGTGCTGGTTTTACTAGGAGGGTGTGGCAGCGTGGATGTGCGAACGTATGCGGCTGAAGCGCCGGCGCTTGATCTCAGGACGTATTTCGACGGAACGCTGGACGCCCATGGGATTTTCCAGAATCGCTCGGGCCAGGTGGTGAGGCGCTTCCACGTATTGATCGAGGCAAGCTGGAACGGCGACGTGGGCACCTTGGACGAGTATTTCACGTACTCCGACGGCACCACCCAGCGCCGGGTGTGGACGCTTGTTCGCGAGGATGGCGGTCGCTACCGCGGCACGGCCGGGGATGTGATCGGTGAGGCGCGCGGCGAAGCCAGTGGCAACGCCTTGCGTTGGCGCTACGTGCTCGCGCTGCCGGTGGGCGAACGGATCTTCCATGTGGATTTCGACGACTGGATGTTTCTGATGGACGATCAGGTGATGCTGAATCGCTCGGTGATGAGCAAGTTCGGCTTTCGCCTGGGCGAAGTCACGCTGTCGTTCCACAAGCGCTCGGGCGAGGGCGAGCATGGCGCTGCGGGCAACGGGGAGCGTCCGTGATGACTTGGCCCGCGCGGCCGTTTGCGCCGCTCAATCGACCCATCCGTGACTGGCGAGGTCTGCGGGTTTGGATCGTCGGTGCCTCGTCCGGCATTGGTGCAGCCTTGGCTCGCCGGTTGGCGCACGAAGGTGCCCGGCTGATCTTGTCGGCCCGCTCTGCTGAGCGCCTGGCCGAGATCGCGCGAGACTGCACCGGAGCGCTCATCGAGACCATGGACGTGACCCGTCCGGATGATTACGCCCGGGTACGTGATCGCATCGTCTCCGCGTTGGGGGGGATAGATGTGGTGGTGCTCAATGCCGGCACCTACGCACCGCTGCGCGCATGGGAGCTGGCCTCCGCGGCGGGCGCGGGAGCGGCACACGCAATGCTCCGGACCAACCTGCTGGGAGTGATCGACGGGGTGGCGGCGGTGGTACCCCATCTGCTTGAACGCGGCCAGGGCGCGATCGCTGTTGTCGGCAGCGTCGCCGGCTACTCCGGCTTGCCGCGCGCAGCTGTCTATGGTGCGACCAAGGCGGCATTGATCAACTTTGCCGAGGCGCTGTACCTGGACCTTCGGCCGCGCGGGGTGTCGGTGTTTCTCATTGACCCGGGCTTCGTCGCAACGCCCTTGACCGCGGGCAATGATTTCCACATGCCGGCATTGATCCAGCCCGAGCGGGCCGCGGATGACATCGTTGCGGGATTCGCGCGCGGCGCCTTCGAGGTCCACTTTCCGCGGCGCTTCACGACGGTGCTCAAGCTGTTGCGCTGCCTGCCCTATCGGCTGTACTTCGCAATCGTGGGCAGGACGACCGGGACATGAGCATGAACGATGATGTGCGCGCTTGCACGCTGCGGGCGCTGATCGAGTGCTATCGCACGCTCACGCCAGGCAGCGTGCCGCGACTGCGCGAACTCTACGCGGCGGACGCGTGGTTCAAGGACCCCTTCAACGAAGTGCGCGGCATCGAGGCGATCGAGCGCATCTTCAACCACATGTTCGTACAGGTGTCGGAACCGCGCTTCCAGATCGAGTCGCACATCCACGAGGGTGACCAGGCGGTGCTCATCTGGATATTCCACTTTCGCGACGGAGGTCGCCTCCTGCGCGTCCGAGGGGCGTCGCACCTGAGCTTCAATGCGGATGGAAGAGTCTGCCGCCATCGCGACTACTGGGATACGGCGGAGGAGCTATACGGGCACTATCCGTTGATCGGTGCCGTGCTGCGGTGGCTGGCACGCCGCCTCGCGGCAACGGATCGCGGCTCACGTTTGCGCGACGCACAATAATAGTATTTCTGCAAGTGCGTAATTCCCGCAATTCGCGGCTACGTGCCGCGAATACCATATGGTGCGTTGCATCATATTGATAAATATCAAAAAATCGTGTTGCGGCCGCGAAAGCGGCTGTGGCATGATCGGGTCAAGCAGGTCGGAAAGCCCGTGTTTACTTGATCTCCGCTCGATGGGGCTTTCCGCTGATTGCGATTCAGGTTAGAAATCCTTTCCGATCCGCGTGGGGGAGACAGACTGACCGGGAAAAGGGCGCATAGAACGCCCACCGGCGGTCACCATCGAATGGTCCCTGTCTGGTCGGAACCATTCGGGGGTTGAAACATGAGTCTATCCGGTCGCCTGGCTGCATCGGGCTTGTTGCTGTTCCCCACTGGCGCGGCAATCGCGCAAAGCCGTTACAACTTCCAGGAGCCGGTCACCGGCATCGCCCAACAACTCTATGACCTGCATGTCCTGATGCTGGTGATCTGCCTGATCATCTTTATCGGCGTGTTCGGTGTGATGTTCTGGGCGATCTTCAAACATCGCAAGTCTCGCGGCGCGGTTGCCGCGAATTTCCATGAAAACACCACGGTGGAAGTCGTGTGGACCATCGTTCCGGTGTTCATCCTCGTCGGCATGGCCTGGCCGGCCACCAAGACGATTCTCGAGATGCGCGATACGTCCGATCCGGACATCACCGTCAAGGCCACCGGCTATCAATGGAAATGGGGTTACGACTATCTTCAGGGCGAGGGCGAGGGCATTGCCTTCATGTCCAATCTGTCCACCCCGCGCGCCCAGATCGAGGGGCGTGAGGCCAAGGGCGAGCACTATCTGCTGGAGGTCGACAATCCGCTGGTCGTACCGGTGGGCAAGAAGGTCAGGGTGTTGCTCACCGCCAACGACGTGATTCATTCATGGTGGGTGCCGGCCTTCGGCGTGAAGCAGGACGCCATACCGGGTTTCATTCGTGACACCTGGTTCCGCGCCGAGCAGGAAGGGATATACCGCGGGAGTTGCGCCGAGCTGTGTGGCAAGGATCATGGTTTCATGCCGATCGAGGTGCACGTGGTATCCGCCGACGACTACTCCGCCTGGGTAACCGGTCAGCTTGCGCTTACCGCCCTGCGTCAGGAGGAGGATGCCAGCGAATGGACACTGGCCGAACTCATGGACCGCGGCGGACGCGTGTTCGCGACCAACTGCGCGGCCTGTCATCAACCGGACGGCAAAGGCTTGCCGCCGGTGTTCCCGGCCCTGGATGGATCGCTACTGGTGCAGAACGAGCGTGACGACATGCTCAAGATGATCATCCACGGCAAGGAAGGGACGGCGATGGCGGCGTTTGGGGCACAACTCTCGGACAGCGATCTCGCCGCGGTGGCGACCTACATCCGCAACTCGTGGAGCAACAGCGCCGGTGAGCCGGTGCAGCCGGCCGACGTGGCGGCGGCTCGCGGCGGATAGGGGCGCGGAGCACTCCCCGGGCGCGACGCCGCTGGCGTTCCGCCCGCTTCCCAGCATTCCGACTCTCTCTTCACTCTCGGCACTCCCCGCAGCGGGCACGCTGCAGGACTCGCGAAGGAGGCAGCATGGCGGCGGTAACTCCCGATCGGTTGCACGACCATCACCACGGCCCGACCGGGCTGATGCGCTGGATCACCACCACCAATCACAAGGACATCGGCACGATGTACCTGATCTTCAGCTTCATCATGTTCCTCGCGGGGGGCGTGATGGCGCTGACGATCCGGGCCGAACTATTCCAGCCCGGCTTGCAGGTGGTGCAGCCCGAACTCTTCAACCAGCTCACCACGCTTCACGGGCTGGTGATGGTGTTCGGCGCGATCATGCCGGCCTTCGTCGGCTTCGCCAACTGGATGATCCCGTTGATGATCGGGGCGTCCGACATGGCCTTCGCGCGGATGAACAACTGGAGCTTCTGGTTGCTGCCGCCGGCCGCGATCCTGTTGATCGGCTCTTTCTTCGTGCCCGGCGGAGCGACCGCCGCGGGCTGGACGCTGTACCCGCCACTGTCGGTGCAAATGGGCATGGGGATGGATCTGGCGATCTTCGCCATCCACATCATGGGCATCAGTTCGATCATGGGCGCGATCAACATCGTCGTCACCATCCTGAACATGCGCGCCCCCGGCATGACCATGATGAAAATGCCGCTGTTCTGCTGGACGTGGCTGATCACCGCTTATCTGCTGATCGCGGTGATGCCGGTGCTCGCCGGTGCAGTGACCATGATCCTCACCGACCGGCATTTCGGCACCAGCTTCTTCAACGCCGCCGGCGGCGGTGATCCGGTGCTCTATCAGCACATCTTCTGGTTCTTCGGGCATCCCGAGGTCTACATCATGATCCTGCCGGCCTTCGGCATCGTGAGCCAGATCATTCCGACCTTCGCGCGCAAACCGCTGTTCGGCTACGCGTCCATGGTCTATGCCACCGCCTCGATTGCCGTCCTGTCCTTCGTCGTCTGGGCGCATCACATGTTCACCACCGGCATGCCGACCACCGGCCAGCTGTTCTTCATGTATGCGACGATGCTCATTGCGGTGCCCACGGGAGTGAAGGTGTTCAACTGGATCGCCACCATGTGGCGCGGCTCGATGACCTTCGAAACACCGATGCTGTGGGCGACCGGGTTCATCTTCGTGTTCACCCTGGGCGGCTTCACCGGGCTGATCTGCGCGATCGCGCCGGTCGACATCCAGCTCCATGACACCTACTACGTCGTCGCGCACTTCCACTACGTGCTGGTCGCCGGCAGTCTGTTTGCCCTGTTTGCCGGCGCCTACTACTGGCTGCCCAAGTGGACCGGCCACATGCCGGACGAGCGCATCGGCAAGCTGCATTTCTGGAGTTCGATGATTTTCTTCAACATCACCTTCTTCCCGATGCATTTCCTGGGGCTGGCGGGCATGCCGCGCCGTATCCCGGACTATGCGCTGCAGTTTGCGGACTTCAACGCCCTGGCGTCGGTCGGCGCGTTCGGCTTCGGATTGTCGCAGCTCATCTTCCTGTGGGCGGTCGTGAAGTGCGTGCGCGGCGGCGAGCAGGCTGCGGCGCGTTCGTGGGAGTCGGCCGAGGGGCTGGAGTGGACGGTGCCGTCGCCCGCACCGCATCACACCTTCGAAGTCGCACCGGTGGTGAAGTGAAATGCCTCGTGTCCCGCACGCCGTGCGCCTTGCGCGTCGGCTGCCTGCTACGGTTTCTTGAGGTGCCGCAATGGATGTCACGATGAACGACAGGCGCAAACGCAACATCCGCACCGGCCTGATCCTGGCGCTGATCGCGTTGGGCTTCTACCTCGTGGTGATCGTCAAGCACCGCTATCTGGGAGCATGAAGCGATGGCTGACGAATCGCTGGCTCAGGAGAACAGGAGACTGCTGGTACGCCTGATCGTGGGCGCTGTTGCGATGTTCGGTTTCGGCTTCCTGCTCGTACCGTTCTACGAGAAGATCTGCGAGGTGACCGGCATCAACAACCTGCTCAAGGCGGACAAGATCGAGAATACCCAGATCGACGCGTCCCGCCTGGTCACGGTGCAGTTCGATGCCAATACCCACGGTCTGCCGTGGCGCTTCAAGCCGCTGCAGGGGGCGCTGCGGGTGCACCCCGGGGAGCTCGCCACGATCGCCTACGAGGTGGAGAACATACGCGATGAGCCGATCACCGGGCAGGCGGTACCCAGCTACGGCCCCCCCCAGTCCGGCCAGTATTTCCGCAAGATGGACTGCTTCTGCTTTACCCAGCAGACACTCGAGCCGGGCGAGCGCCGGACCATGCCGGTGGCCTTCGTCATAGACCCGGGCCTTCCCGCCGACGTGAATACGATCACGCTCTCGTACACCTTCTTTGAAATCGCCGGACGGCGCGCGCAATCGGCACCTGCCGGAGAGGAGTCGTGAGCGCCATGGCCGGTGAAGACCCTGATCGTAACGCCGTCGAACAAGTGGAGCGTCCGGCCGATGCGCCGCGCTCAGGGTTCTGGCAGACGATCAAGGCAGTGTTGTGGGCCTTTGCCGGGGTGCGAAAGCGGAGTGACTATCGGCGCGATGCGGCGTCGCTTGACCCGCGGGCGGTGATCGTGGCCGGATTGCTGGGTGGTGTGTTGTTCGTGTTGTCGCTCGTCGTGCTGGTGAGCTTCGTCGTGCGCACGTGAAAACAGGGGAGTGCAAATGAATCAGACACTGGACAAGTATTTCGTACCCGAGCCGTCCAAGTATCCCATCTACGGGTCGGTCGCGTTGCTGTTGTTCGGCTCCGGCTCGGTGATGTGGCTGAACAAGGTCGGACCGGGGCCGCTGTTGTTCTTCCTCGGCGTGGCGCTGCTCATCTACATGATGTTCGGCTGGTTCGGGCAGGTGGTCCGGGAGTCGGAAAGCGGCCAGTACGGCAAGCGGGTGGATTTGTCCTTCCGCTGGTCAATGGGCTGGTTCATCTTCTCCGAGGTGATGTTCTTTGCCGCCTTCTTCGGGGCGCTGTTCTATGCGCGGGTGCTGAGCGTGCCCTGGCTTGCCAGCGGCGACAACGAGGCCTTGTTGTGGCAGGGTTTCACCGCCGACTGGCCGACCGCGGGCCCCAACCCGCACGCGGATGCCTTCACCCCCATGGGCGCCTGGGGCATTCCCGCCATGAACACCCTGATCCTGCTCACCTCGGGTGTCACCCTGACCTGGGCGCATCACGCGCTGCTCAAGAACGACCGTGCCAAGCTCAAATTGGGTCTGCTCCTTACCATCCTGCTGGGAGTGATCTTCCTCGGCTTCCAGATCTACGAGTACGCCCACGCCTATGTCGATCTCAATCTCAGGATGGACAGCGGGATATACGGCTCCACCTTCTTCCTGCTGACCGGCTTCCACGGCCTGCATGTGACGATAGGCGCGATCATGCTCACGGTCATGCTGTTCCGCGTCATGGCGGGGCATTTCCGGCCGGACCATCACTTCGCGTTCGAGGCCACCGCGTGGTACTGGCACTTCGTCGACGTGGTCTGGCTGATGCTGTTCGTGGTGGTGTATTGGCTGTGAGCCTGTCCGGAGCAATCGTCATCTCGCCGGGGCGCTCGTGATCGCTGGCGCAGCATGTATCCCGTGTGGCGCTGGCAGCGACATCTTCGACCGCTTGCATGCGTGTCGTGGCCTTGGAAAGGAAGCTGCCCCCCCGGGGGCCGGGAAGCCGGATGGACAATCACAGGCGGGTGGTGATGAGCCCCGTGGCGAAGCCGATCATGAGCAGGGCGAACAAGGTGATGGATAGACCCACCCGGATGGCAAGCGCTCTTACCGTGCGCTCGCCGGAGCCCTTGTCCTTCATTAGAAACACCAGCGCCGAACCCAGGCTGGCGACGATGAGCACGAGGAACAGAATCACGATGAAACGCATGCAGGGCCTCCGTCGGTTGGGAGTCGTCGTTCGGACACAGATTACCCGCTTTCCGGCCAGGATCAATTCACCCGTGCCAGGTTGCGCGGGACGTGTCAGAGGCATCGGATGAGCACTCGCCGCATTCATCCCGTGCCCTTGCTCGCAGGCGTGTGCGTCGCGGTACTCACCTTTCAACTGGGGGAGTGGCAATTGCGTCGAGCCGACGAGAAGATCACGCTGCAGTACGCGATGGAAGCCGCGGCGACGGCGGCGCCGGTTGGCATTGAGGCAGTCGGAAACGCCCCCGAGTGGCTGGCGGTCAGTCTGGAAGGCGAATGGGAGGCCGACGCGACGGTGTATCTCGACAATCGGGTGTATCGGGGCCAGGCCGGCTATCACGTGCTTACTCCGCTACGGCTTGCCGATGGCGCGGGCTGGGTGCTGGTGGAGCGTGGGTGGGTGGCCGCCGGCCGCGATCGCAGCGTGCTTCCGGCGGTGTCGACCCCGGCGGGGCGGGTGGGCATCGCCGGGGCCGTGCGGCATGTCGACGCCGGCGCGTTCACGCTTGCCCGCCAGCCCGACGAGGGTTTGCGCTGGCAATTCATCGATCTGGACAGGTTCCGCGAGCGAAGCGGGCTGCCGGTGCGTGACTGGGTGGTGCAGCAACACAGTGACGGCGGAGATGCCTTGGTACGCGACTGGCCGCAGCCGGACGTGGGTGTGGATCGTCATCGTGGTTACGCCTTGCAGTGGTATTCGCTGGCGGGCTTGTCGGTCGTGCTCAGCGCGCTATACGTCGGGAGGAGTCTCTACACTCATGCAACGTAACGCGAAGCTGACCTTGATCGCGCTGATCACGGTGTGCGTGCTGCCGGTGGTCGCATCCTATCTGCTCTATTTCCTGTGGCGTCCGGCCGATACCGTCAACTATGGCGAGTTGCTGCCGCCGCGAGCGCTGCCCGATGCCGTGCTTGCCAACCCCGCGGGGGCCGGTGCGCTCGACAGGTCGGTGCTGGATGGTCATTGGACCCTGGTCTATGTCGGCCCCGCCGACTGCGACGAGGCTTGTCGGCAGGCCTTGTACACCATGCGCCAGTCCAGGCTCGCCCAGGGCAAGGAGATGGGGCGGATCGAGCGCCTGTGGTTGGTGAGCGGCGAAGGCGCGCCCGCCGCAGAGGTTGTATCCGCGCAGGACGCCCTGAAGGTTGCGCGCGTCGCGCCGGACTGGTTGTCGTACTTCCCGGCCGCCGAGCGAGGGGTGCATCTTTATCTCGTCGATCCCCTCGGCAACGTCATGATGCGCTTTCCCTCCGAGCCGGACATCAAGCGGGTGATCAAGGACTTGCAACGCCTTCTCAAGTACTCGGGGCTTGGCCGATGAAGCTCTACCGACGACTGCTCATCATCGCGACCGCACTCACCCTGGTGGTGGTGGTGTTTGGCGCCTACGTGCGACTTGCCGACGCCGGGCTGGGATGCCCGGACTGGCCCGGGTGCTACGGCAAGCTTACGCCGGCGCATGCAGCCGAGCAGATCCGCGAGGTGCATGCGGCCGACCCCTACGGCCCGGTATCCATGCCCAAGGCGTGGAAGGAGATGATCCATCGCTATCTGGCGAGTGCGCTCGGTTTGTTGATCATCGTCATCGCGATCTGCGCCTGGCGCCGACGTGAAGACGTGGCCGCGGCGCCGGCTACGGCGGCCTTTCTGGTCGGGTTCGTCGTCTTCCAGGGACTGCTTGGAATGTGGACGGTCACCCTGCTGTTGAAGCCGGCGATTGTGACCGCGCACCTGATCGGGGGCATGACAATACTCGGCCTGCTCACTTGGCTTTGCATGCGTGCGGCCCAGGCGGGCGCCGTCGAGGTGGGTGCCCGGACCGCTGTGCTTGCGCGCCTGGCGCTGGTGCTGCTGGCCATCCAGATCACGCTCGGGGGATGGACGAGCACCAACTACGCCGCGCTTGCATGTACCGACTTCCCCACCTGTCACGGCAGTTGGTGGCCGGCTGCCGACTACGCCAACGCCTTTCACGTGGTACGTGAGCTGGGCATGACCGCGGAGGGCGAGTTGTTGTCGCTCGAGGCGCTCACCGCGATCCACTGGATGCACCGTATCGGCGCGGTCCTTGCGGGGGGAGCGCTGTTTGCGCTGGCGTGGATGCTGTCGCGCCGGCAGGCAACGCAAGGCCTTGGCCTGCTGCTGCTGGCGGCGGTTGTCGCGCAGGTGTTGATCGGCATCGCCAATGTGGTCTTCAGCTTGCCGCTGTGGCTTGCCGTGGCGCACAACGCGGGTGCGGCGGTGCTGGTGATGGTGATGGTGGGAGTCAATTACAGGCTGAGCCGATCCGGGGAGGCACTCGGGCGGAAGTGGAGGGAGCATGAGCACGACGAACACTCGAACTCTTACGCTTGATCGCGGCGCCGGCGGCCTGGCGCGCCGGGCCCACGCGTTCTACGTACTGACCAAGCCGAGGGTGAATACCCTGATCGTGTTCTGCGCGATCATCGGCATGTTTCTCGCGGTGCCGGGCGGGCTTCCCGATGCCACAGCCGTTCTTGCCGCCACCCTGGGCATCGCCTGCGTGGCGGGCGCCGCCGCTGCGATGAACTGTCTTATTGAAATGCGCATCGATGCGCACATGGCGCGTACCCGCGGTCGGCCACTGCCGCGCGGCGAACTCGGCACGCGGGAAACCATTGGGTTCGCCGCAGCGCTGGGCGGAGCGGGTCTGCTGATTCTGGGGGTATGGGTGAATATGTTGACGATGTGGCTGACGCTGGCCACTTTCGTCGGCTACGCGGTCGTCTACACCCTGTTCCTGAAGCCCCGCACGCCCCAGAACATCGTGATCGGCGGCGCCTCGGGGGCCATGCCGCCGGTGCTCGGGTGGGCCGCCATCACCGGCGACGTCAGCGCGGATGCGCTACTGTTGTTTCTCATCATCTTCGCGTGGACGCCGCCCCACTTCTGGGCGTTGGCGCTCTATCGCACCGAAGACTACGCCCGGGCCGGGTTGCCGATGCTGCCGGTGACGCACGGTCAGCACTACACGCGGCTGTCGGTACTGCTCTACACCTGCATCCTGTTTGGCGTGACGCTGCTGCCGTTCGCAACGCGCATGAGCGGCGTGCCCTACCTGATCTGTGCGGTGATACTTGGCGGCCTGTTCCTGCGCCATGCATGGCGCCTCTACGTCGACTACAGTGATGCGCTGGCGCGCCGAACTTTCCGATTCTCGATCGTCTATCTCTTCTTGCTGTTCGCCGCCTTGCTCACCGATCACTATCTGCCGGGGTAGTCTGGTCGTAAAAAAACGGCCAGCCGTTCGTAGCGGCTGGCCGTTCCATGTCGGCAGTACCGGGCTGAGTCGCGCGCGCCGGCGTCGGACAGACTGCTAGTCAGCAGTCAGGTGGCCGCGCATCTTCTGCATGGCCTTGGCCTCGATCTGGCGGATGCGCTCGGCCGACACCCCATACTCGGCGGCAAGCTCATGCAGGGTTGCGGCGTGATCTTCGGTCAACCAACGGCGCTGTACGATGTCGCGGCTGCGATCGTCCAGACTGGCCAGAGCATCGCTCAGGCCTTGCTCCTGCATGCGTGAGACCTGTTCCCGCTCAAGCACTTCCGATGGCTCCGCGTGGGGGTCGGGCAGGTAGGCGATCGGTGCGAAGCGCTCGTCCTCGTCATCGCGATCGCCTTCCAGCGGAACGTCCCGGCCACCGAGCCGGGTTTCCATCTCCACCACTTCCTCCGGCTTGACACCCAACTGCGCAGCCACGGCCCGGACCTCGTCATGGCTCAACGTTCCGCTGTCACTCTTGAGGCTGCGCAGGTTGAAGAAGAGCTTGCGCTGTGCCTTGGTCGTGGCGATCTTGACCAGCCGCCAGTTGCGGATGACGTACTCGTGGATTTCGGCCTTGATCCAGTGAATGGCGAAGGACACCAACCGGACGCCGCGATCCGGGTCGAAGCGCTTGACCGCCTTCATGAGACCGATGTTGCCTTCCTGAATGAGATCGGCGTGGGGCAGGCCATAGCCGAGGTAGCCGCGCGCGATCGCAACGACCACCCGCAGGTGGGACATGACCAGTCTACGCGCGGCCTCAACATCGCCTTCGTCGCGCAGTCGCGTGGCCAGATCGTGTTCTTCCGCTTCCGACAGCAGCGGCACGCGGTTCACCGACTGTATGTACTGGTCGATGCTGCCGGCCGTCGACGGTACTGGAAACGACAGGGCTTGACTCATATCCTGGAACCTCCTTGAGCTTCGATTTTAGCACTCTGCGCATGAGAGTGCTAAACCGGCGCGCGGTTCCTGGTTGAGGCCATTTACCGTGCTCGTGGCTTCGACGAAGTCGCTTTCTATCGTCGTACAGGCCGTACTGCTGCCCGATTTCTTGTATGGCGAACCTCGACAGGTCTGGGGTGCCCCGAGCAAAACCCTGCAGAGGCTTGCGCGTCAATGCCGAGGGTATCGCAGGCGAAATCACGGGGGCGCCCCCCTAGGCGCTCTACGGCGGCTTGAGGCGGCGAGTCAAGGCGGGAACCATCGTGGGGGCGGGGTCGCGGCGAGGGCTGTTGCTCACATGCAACACTTTTGCCGGAAACACCCGTTCAAATGTGATTTTGGGTTGCACGGCGTTTGCCTCGTTTGCACAATGGCTGCAACTTCTCAATTGAGAGGTAAGTCGGGCCGGCCATCCGTCGGTTTCAACTTCAAACTAGAGGAGAAATTCATGCAGAAGAAACTTATTGCTCTGGCGGTTGCTGGCCTGATGGCCGCTCCGGTCTTTGCTCAGTCCAGCGTGACCGTTTACGGCCGCATGGACATCGGCGTGATGTCCAAGGATGACGCCAACGGCAAGAGCGTCCTCCGCGTCGACAACAGCCAGTGGACCACCTCCCGTCTGGGCTTCCGCGGTACCGAAGATCTGGGCAACGGTCTGAAGGCGATCTTCCAGATCGAGTCCCGCCTGCAGAACGACGGTGACGCCAACCTGAACACCAACCGCGACACGTTCGTCGGTCTGGCTGGTGGCTTCGGTGAGTTCCGTGCCGGCCGCAACTCCACCCCGCTGAACAACTGGCTGGGTAACTACGACCACAGCGGCGTTGCCAACGCTTTCCGCGCGACCAACGTGAACCTGCGTGGTTCGCTGGAAACCCGTGTTTCCAACTCGCTGGTCTACGCTGCTCCGAAGTTCGGTGGCCTGGAAGTGGCTGCTCTGTACGCGCCTGACGAAACCGCTGGCGTCAAGAACGACGTCTACGGTATCGGCCTGCAGTACATCGCCGGCCCGATCAAGGCCATGTACACCTTCCACGCTGTGAACGACGGTGTTGATAACCACGCCTTCGGTCTGGCTTACGACGCTGGCGTCGTGACCGTGATGGGTTCCTACTTCTACAACAAGTTCGACGGTGTTGGTTCGCTGAACGGCACCAACGGCACCGACAAGGAAAAAGCCTGGGGTCTCGGCCTGGCTGCTCCGGTTGGCGGCGCTGGCACCTTCTCCGTTGGCTACACCGCTCAAACCAACGTGAACGGTATCAGCGACAACGATATCGACGTCTGGGCTGTGACCTACAAGCACAACCTGTCCAAGCGCACCTTCGCCTACACCGGCTATCAGCGTCAGGATCCGGACAACGGCAATTCGATCGACACCTTCGGTGTTGGTATCGCCCACATGTTCTGATCATTCGATCAAGCATGAAGAAAACAGGCGCTTCGGCGCCTGTTTTTTTTCGTCTGTTGGATGCGTGTCGTTCGGGTGTCCGTCGAGTGCTTGGGTCAGTTCGTGGCGCGTCGAAGCATGTCGATTGCGTTGCGGAGCTCGTGGACCGGCAGCTGTCCGGGGGCCGAGCTTGCGCCTACTGAGCCAAAGGTGATGGCCGAGCCGAACTGCCAGCCGATTACGCGTGAGGCCGAGCCCAGTGCCGCCATGGACATGCTGACCAATGGGATGTCCAGCGTGGCGCTGGCTTCCAGGGTGGCGTCGAGCAGTGTGAGGACGTCGCGCGGGGTTTGTGGCATTGCCGCGATTTTCGCGATATTTGCTCCCCGTCCGGCTGCTTCGTGAAACTTGGCAAGCAGAAAGGACTTGTCCGGAGTGCCGCCGAAATCATGGAAGGATGCAATCAGCGCCTTTGCGTGCGTTCTGCACAATTCGAGTGCTTCGGAAAACGTGTTGCCGGGGGCGCTCAGCTCCCAGTCGAACGCGTCGGCCAGATCGGCGGATGCAATGTGGCGATAGATCTCGAGGACCGCCTCATCGTCGAGCTCAATGGGCTGGCCGCCCTCGCGAAACGAGCGTCGAGTGAGGATGATCGGACGTTCGCTGCTCTGCTCGCGAATCCTTTTCGCCTGCTCGAGTGTGGCCTCGATGGAATCCAGCGCGGTGAAGAAGTCGATTCGCCACTCGATGATATCGACAGGAGCGCGCCCGATCGCATGCAGTTCGGTGTCGATGGCTTCCGCGGTGGTGCCGATCAGCGGTGCGCAGATGCGTGGGGGGTGGTTCTGGCCGATTTCGACCTTGTGCAGGGTGAGCGACTTCATCTCGTGATGGATGGTTCTGGAAGTGACGCCCATGGCGCCGGGGTGTGTCGTGACTGTGTTTCGGGAAGTGCGCCAGTTTAGCCGTTCCGTACTCTAGGGTCACGTGGCTGCGCGGTGAGACGGGTGGGTGGGGCGTCAAACCGATCGATACAATAAGTTCATGCGGACATCGCGGGAATTTTCGCTACGCGCCCGGAATGTAGGATAATGGATGAGCATGATCTTCTGCCGCCAAGCGCGTTGCGCTGCGGCTCTGTGCTGAGGAAATTCTTGCGACAAGCGGTGCGTCTGAGGAAGGGGAGGCCTTCTCGGCGATACGTGATGGTGGTGCCGCGCGGGAGCAACACTGAACTCCGCATTGTAGGCGGTGCCGTCGTTGCTCATGTTGGGCGCGCAGCGGACGGCCGTGGTTGTGCAGTATTTCCCGGAACGCACGGGCGCATTCTATGTAGTATGTGGGTAAATTCGAGGGGTTAGGATGGCCGTCGTCAAGCGTCGGTGGTGGTCGTCCAGAAAATAAGGGGGTGTTCGATGATGTCTCGCTTTGTTTCCCGCTCCGGTTCAGGCGTCGAGCGCTTGCTTGTCCTGGCCGTCGTCGCGTTGCTGCTGGTTGGTTGCGCGTCCAGTTTTCCGCCCGCTCCGACCCGGGCGGCGGATTCCGAGTACAACTACGTGATTGGGCCCGGTGACACGGTGAACGTCATCGTCTGGCGCAATCCGGAGTTGTCGATGTCGGTGCCGGTCCGGCCGGATGGCAAGATCACGACACCATTGGTGGAGGACTTGCCCGCGCTTGGGCGGGATTCGACCACGCTCGCGCGCGAGATCGAGCAGGCCTTGGCGAAGTTCATACGGGAGCCGGTAGTAACCGTCATCGTCACCAACTTCGTTGGCCCTTACAGCGAACAGATCCGCGTGGTGGGTGAGGCGGCCCAGCCTCAGGCGCTGCCATACGTACAGGGCATGACCTTGCTTGACGTGATGATTCAGGTGGGGGGTATCACCGATTTTGCATCGGGCAACCGGGCCAGCATCCTGCGCGCCTCGCAGGGTGACAAGCAGTTCAGCGTGAAGATCGACGACCTCCTCAAGAAAGGTGATCTCGCGGCGAACGTCGAGATGCTGCCGGGCGACGTACTGGTCATTCCCCAGAGTTGGTTCTGAGTGTTCCGCCCCATCATGGGGCGGACGCAGTTTTAAGCTTGCAACACCGAGAAGTGGGCACATGGAAGAGATTATCTCCAAGGTACTCGGCCTGATCCGCGGCATGTGGCGGTATCGCTGGTGGGGGCTGCTGACGGCATGGATCGTCGCCATCGGCGCGGGTATCGGGATCTACAAGATGCCCGACAAGTACCAGTCTTCGGCGCGGGTGTATGTGGACACGCAATCGGTGCTGCGTCCGCTGATGTCAGGCTTGGCCGTGCAGCCGAATGTGGATCAACAGATTGCGATCCTGAGCCGTACGCTCATCAGCCGTCCCAACGTCGAGAAGCTCATCACCATGGCGGATCTTGATTTGCAGGTGACGAGCAGGGAAGAGCGTGATGCGCTGGTCGGTAAGCTGATGAGCGAGCTGAGGATCCGCACCGGCGGGCGTGACAATATTTTCACGCTTTCCTACCAGGATGAGAATGCGGTCCAGGCGCAGCGCGTGGTTCAGGCCTTGCTGTCGATGTTCGTCGAATCCGGCCTGGTGGGCAAGCGCCAGGATACCGATACCGCTCGGCGCTTCATCGACGATCAGATCGCCAGCTATGAGGCGCGGCTCACCGAGGCGGAAAACCGGCTCAAAGAGTTTCGTCTGCGCAACATGGAATTGCTCGGCGACGGTGGCGGCGACTACGTTTCGCGTATTGGAACGGTCAGCCAGCAACTGGCCCAGGCCCGCCTTGAGTTGCGCGAGGCCGAAACCACCCGCGACGTGTTGTCGCGCCAGTTGATGGGCGAAGAACCGGTGCTGCTGCCACAGGCCTCGAGCAGTGGCGCCTCGCTGATGCCGGAGCTCGATCGGCGCATCGATGCCCAACGGGCGACGCTGGACGGCCTGATGTTGCGATACACCGATCAGCACCCCGACGTGCTTGCCGTACGACGCCTGATCGAAGAGTTGGAAAATCAGCGCCAGGAGGAGTTGGACCGCATGCAGGCCAGCGGACTGGGCCAATTTGGTGCGATTGACGCGAATCCGGTGTACCAGCAGATGAAGCTCGCCCACTCCGATTCCGAGGCACGTGTCGCCTCGCTGCGAGCGAGAGTGGTGGAGTTCGACGAACGGCTCTCGCAACTGCGTGCTCGTTCGGAGTTGATTCCCAAGCTCGAAGCCGAGCGTGCGCAGCTCAACCGGGACTACGACGTGCAGAAGCGCAATTACGATCAGCTCGTGTCCCGCCGCGAATCGGCGAGCATGTCGGTTGAAATGAGTGCTCAGGCGGGTATCGCAGACTTTCGTGTGATTGATCCGCCCAGTCTGCCCACCAAACCGTCGGCTCCCAACCGGATACTTCTTGTGCCGGCCGCCGGGCTCGGTGCTCTGGGCGCCGGGTTGGCCTTGATGTTCCTGCTCGCCCAGCTCAGGCCGGCTTTCTCGGATGCGCGCAGTTTGCGCGAGGTATCGGAGTTGCCGGTACTTGGCGCCGTGTCCTTCATGCCGGATCCGCGGGTATTGAGAATGAGGCGCTTTGGCTTGATCGCCTTCGGGTTGGTGCTCACGTTGTACGTCGCCGCACTTGGTAGCGCCACGATGGCGCTGCAGATACTTCAACGATGACAGGGTCAGCGGCATGAGTCTTATCGAAAAAGCCGTACAGCGACTTGATCAACTCAAGCAGGCGGACGCCGAGCCGGCCCCGCCGGTTTCGGCTCCCCGTGGTTTGGGCGATGAGCGCCCGCCTGCGCCCGAGGCTGCGATGGCACGTGTGAGCGCGGCGCCCGAGTTGTCCGGGGACACGATCGCCAAGGCGCCTCCCGCCCAGTCCGAACCCACCCCACCTGCTCAGGTGGTTTCCCCAGCTGCAGACCTTGCTTCGTCGCGTGGCGTTGGAGGACCTTCGGCGCGACCGCAACGAGTCTTCGACATCGATCTCAAGCGGCTTGCCGCGATGGGCATGGTGACGCCGGACAAGCCGCGGTCCCAGGTCGCCGAGCAGTTCCGAGTGATCAAGCGTCCTCTGATACGCAACTTCAAGGGGGGCGGTGCCGCGCCGGTCGACAACGGCAACCTGATCATGGTCACGAGCTCGCTACCGGGCGAAGGCAAGTCGTTCTCGTCCATCAACCTTGCGATCAGCATGGCGATGGAGCTTGATTTCACCGTGCTGTTGGTCGATGCGGACTTTTCCAAGCCCAGTGTGCTGTCGCGGCTTGGACTCCCGGTGCAGAAGGGCCTGATGGATGTCCTGCAGGGCGAGGTGGACGATCTCAGCGAGGTGATCACGCGCACCAACATCGAGAAGCTGGCCATTCTGCCAGCGGGCAATCCGCACCCGCGTCCGACTGAAATGATCGCGTCCGACGCGATGGCCAATCTGCTCGCTGAAATGGCTACCCGTTATCACGACCGAATCATCGTCTTCGATTCTCCGCCCTTGCTGGCGACCACGGAAGCGCGGGTGCTCGCCACCCACATGGGACAGATCGTGCTGGTTGTCGAGGCCAACCGTACCAGCCATGGTGCGGTCAGGCAGGCCCTGAGCACCATCGAGCTGTGTCCCGTCAAGCTCATGTTGCTCAACAAGGCGACCAGCAAAATGGGCAACGATCTTTATGGCTATGGATACGGTTATGGCTACACCTACGGCTCGGATTCGGGCGCCAAGGCGGCGGGCTGAGATGGGCGCGCGACGCGACCTGCAGGCCATCGCCACATTGCTGGCTGCGGTGACCGGGGTGGGGCTGGGCACGGGTGTCGCGCTCGCGCAGACGCCGCGCATCGAGGCGATGGTGGATACGCGGGTCACCTATACCGACAACGTCGATGCGACATCCACGGACCGACAGGACGAATGGGTGACCGAAGTCGTGCCGTCTTTGCGCATGAGCAAGGACGGTGGCCCGCTCACCGGCGCGGTGGCGGCGCAGTTGCGGGGGCAGGCGTATGCTAGGGATTCCGATCGTAACCGGGCTTACGTCACGTTGAACGGGGCGGGTACCTACGAGGCTTGGTCTGAACGCCTGTTCCTGGACGCGGACGCGCGTATCGCGCGCGACAACCGCTCGGTGCTGACCGGACGGCCCGGCGGCGACTCGCTCGATGGAGACAAGCGCAACGAGACCCGCAGCTTTGGCATTGGACCGCGCCTGCATCTGCGTCCGCTTGGGAATACGGAAGCGACGCTGGCGTATTCGCACCGTTGGTTCGACAGTTCGGGCGACATCGACGGCCGACAGGTCGGGCGACTCAACGCGGTTTGGCGTGATCCGGGTGCTTTCGGACCACTGGGTTGGTCGGTGGCCTACCAGCGCGAGCAGGCGCGCTACGATCGGAGCGAGGTCGACGATGTGACCCTGGAGTCGCTCCGTGCGCAAATGCTGTACGCCGTGACACCAAGCGTGTTGTTGGGGTTGAGTGCCGGTCGGGAGTGGAACGACTTTTCCCGCAACGACGAGCGCGACGCGACGATATACGGTGCGGCGCTGATCTGGCGACCCTCGCCCCGAACCACTCTGAATGCGCTAGTCGAGGACCGTTTCTTCGGGACCGGATATCGCGTCGACCTGTCCCATAGGCGGGCACGATCGTCATGGAATCTCGCCGCCTCGCGTTCGGTGGCCTCGTCCACCGACGAACTCGTGGGCGCACGCGAAGACGTGTTGTATCGCCAGTACTTCGATGCACTGGGGACGATTGCGGATCCCGTCGAGCGCGATCTTGAGGCGCGTCGGCTCGTGGATGAGGATCTCGCCCGCAATCCCTCGCCTTTCATCAGCAGCAACTACTACGTCGCCAAGACGCTGTCGGCAGGATTCTCGCTTGTCGGACGGCGCGACGTGTTCAGCGTCGCCTTGCGCTACGGCGAGCGGACCCGTCTTGGCCAGGTGTTCTACCAGGACGTTCGGGACGATCTGCTGAACTTCGACAAGGTGACGACGCAGTCGGCATCGGCATCGCTGGCCCGTCGTCTCACGCCGAGCACCAGTGGAAACGTGAGTGTCACGCTGAGCAAGGCGGAAGGCAGTGGCGCCGAGCGCGCAGAAACCGAACGTACCACGCTGGGGCTGGGGCTCACCACCCGGTTCGGCGAGAGCACGGTCGGCGGCCTGCGCTATCAGCACCACCGCGCGGATGGTACGGGGGCGGCCGCAGACTATCGCGAGAACACGGTAACCGCCAACCTCGGCATCCGATTCTGACCGGGGTCAGTATGTACGAAGCGTTCTTCAACCTGCGGGGCAAGCCGTTTCAGCTCAATCCCGATCCGGCGTTCTACTTCGGCAGCCGGGGGCACCGGCGCGCAATGGCCTATCTTGAGTACGGCCTGCATCAGAATGAGGGGTTTATTGTCGTCACCGGCGAGGTGGGTGCCGGCAAGACCACCATTCTGCGCAGCCTGATCGACCACCTCGATCCGTCCAAGGTCGTTGCCGCGAATCTGGTCAGCACCCAGGTGGATCAAAACGACATCCTCAAGATGGTCGCCGCCGCCTTCGGCGTACCGTCGCGCAATCTCGACAAGGCCGGCATACTGCTCGCGCTCGAGACCTATTTCGTGTCGCTGGCGGCAGCCGGCAAGCGTGCGCTGCTGATCGTGGATGAGGCGCAGAACCTCAGCCATGCGGCGGTGGAAGAATTGCGCATGTTGTCGAATTTTCAGATCGAAGACCACGCCTTGTTGCAGAGCTTTCTCGTCGGCCAGCCGGAGTTTCGCGACATCATGCAAAGTCCGCAGATGCAGCAGTTGCGGCAGCGGGTGATCGCGTCCTATCACCTCGGGCCGATGGACGCCGAGGAAACCCGCGGCTACATTCTGCACCGTCTCGCCCACGTCGGCTGGGACAACGACCCGGCGTTCGAAGACGACTGTTTCGGCCCCATCTACGCATACACCGGAGGGGTTCCGCGTCGTATCAACAGTTTGTGCGATCGCCTGCTGCTGTCCGCCTTCCTGTCGGATCGGCACACCATCGGGCGCCAGCATGTCGATGAAGTGATCGCCGAGCTCAAGGAGGAGTTCGATCCCGGTCGTCCGCGGCGTCATCTGGCGGGAGAGGAGGTGGGCGGCCGCTCGCCGACGTATCGCGGGCTGGAGCCCTTGCATCCGATCGATGCTTCGCGCTTGCGCGTCGATCCCGCACTGGCCGACCAAATGGCCGAGTATGCCGGTTCGTCGGAACTGCGCCGGATAGAAGCACGCCTGGCCAGTCTGGAACAGTCGGTGGCGATGACGCTGAACGTGCTCAACCAACTGGTGCAAGCGGTCCGCATCGACCCGACCGGAAAGGATAAAGCGAATGAGTCCTGAAGCGCCGGTGATCTGCGTGGTCGGCGCCCGACCCAATTACATGAAAATGGCGCCTATCATCCGCGCGTTCGCGCGTCACGATCCGCCCTTGCCGACGCTGCTCGTGCATACCGGCCAGCATTACGACGCAGCGATGAATGCGCGCTTGTTCGCCGATCTGGACCTGCCCATGCCCGACGTGAACCTGGAGGTTGGCTCGGGCAGCCACGCGGTGCAGACCGCCGAGATCATGAAGCGCTTCGAGCCGGTACTCGATACCCACGGCGCGCGCGCGGTGCTGGTGGTCGGGGATGTGAACTCGACGCTCGCCTGTGCGCTGGTGGCGGTCAAGCGCCAGGTGCCGGTGGTGCACGTCGAAGCCGGGTTGCGCAGCGAGGACCGGCGCATGCCAGAGGAGATCAATCGCCTGCTCACCGATCAGATTTCCGACGTGCTCTATCTCACCGAACGGGGGGCGTACTCCAATCTTGCCCGCGAGGGCATTCCGGAAGTGCGTGCCGCCTTCGTCGGCAACGTCATGATCGACAGCCTGCTTGCCAGCCTGGACAAGGCGGTGCCTGCTGCCGACAGTCTATGCGCAGCCGGCCAGGATTCAGCGCGGATCGCCGACGGTTATGGCGTGGTCACTCTGCATCGCCCGTCGAATGTCGACGATCCCGCGACGCTGGGGGCGATCTTCGCCGCACTCGCACAAATCGCCATCGGTTTGCCGCTGGTGTTTGCGCTCCATCCGAGAACGACCAAGAACCTCGAACGTTTCGGCATGCTCGAGCATCTCGACAATCCTCGGTTCGTCATACTCCCGCCACAAGGTTATCTTGAAATGCTGGGACTGATGCGTGGCGCGACGATGGTGCTGACCGACTCCGGTGGCATCCAGGAGGAAACCACCGCGCTCGGTGTGCCATGCGTCACGATTCGGGAGAACACCGAACGCCCGATCACGGTCGAGCAGGGTACCAACACGCTGGCCGGCTGCAGTCCCGACGCCATTGTCGCCGCAGCCCGCGATGTCCTGCAGTCGGGCGGCAAGCGCGGCCGGGTGCCGGAGTACTGGGACGGGCGCGCCGCCGAGCGCATCGCGGCGCATCTGCATGCCTGGCTGCAGGCGCAGGCCGCAGCCACGGCGTGATCGCGACGCAGGAGGCAAGATGACAAGCCGTATCACCAATGCACTGACGGTCGACGTCGAGGACTATTTCCAGGTCTCGGCGCTCGCGCCGCATTTCCCCCGCAGCGAATGGGAGCGCGTGCCCTGCCGCGTCGAGCGCAACGTGGACGCGATTCTCGCGCTGCTGGACGAGCACGGTGCCAAAGGCACGTTCTTCACCCTGGGGTGGGTCGCCGAGCGCTATCCTCAACTGGTGCGACGCATGGCGGCGGGCGGTCACGAGGTTGCCAGTCACGGCTACGGCCACGAGCGCGCCAGCGCGCAGTCTCCGGCCGACTTCCTGGACGACGTCTGCTCGGCCAAACGCATTCTCGAGGACATTGCCGGGGTGGAAGTCACCGGTTATCGGGCGCCCAGCTTCTCCATCGGCTACTCCAACCCGTGGGCGCACGACGTATTGCGCGAGGCGGGGTATCGCTACAGTTCCAGCGTCTATCCCGTCCGGCACGATCATTACGGCATGCCCGATGCGCCGCGTTTTGCCTATCGGCTGGAGAACGGCCTGATGGAAGTCCCGGTATCCACGGTGCGATGGATGGGGCGTAACTGGCCGGCCGGGGGCGGTGGTTTCTTCCGCCTGTTGCCATACTCGGTGTCGCGCTGGCAGATTGCGCGGGTCAACCGCGAGGACCGTCGGCCGGCGATCTTCTACTTCCACCCGTGGGAAGTCGATCCGGAGCAGCCCCGGGTGCGTGCGGCGACGCTCAAGACGCGCTTCCGCCACTACGTGAATCTCGGCCGCACCGAAGCGCGGCTACACCGCCTGCTGCGTGATTTCGCATGGGGGCGGGCGGACCAGGTGTTTCGCGATGCGGCCTGAACGATTCGCCGACGCCCGGTGCCGGCAAGGGTGAGCATGGACCGACCCGGCCTTACGATCGCGATGCTTGGAAACGCGGAACTCGGGCGTTGGGACGAGTTCGTGCGTGCCTGCCCGGATGCCACGTTCTTCCACCTGTCGGCGTGGCGCGGCATCATCGAGGACGTGTTTCGCCACCGCACCCACTTCCTCTATGCCCAGCGCGCAGGCGAAATGGTGGCGGTATTGCCGCTGGCCGAGGTGCGCAGCCGCCTGTTCGGGCACGCCCTGGTGTCCCTGCCGTTCTGCGTGTACGGCGGCATTGCCGGGTCCGACGACGCCGTGCCGGAACTGGAGGCCGCGGCCGACCGACTCGCCGTCAAGCTGGGCGTGGCTCATCTCGAGTACCGTAATCTCGCGCCTCGCCACCCGGACTGGCCGCGGCAGGATCTGTACGCGACATTCCGCAAACCCATCCTCCCGGAGGTGGACGCCAACATGCTTGCAATTCCGCGCAAGCAGCGGGCGATGGTACGCAAGGGCATCGCCAACGGCTTGACCGCCAGCTTCGACGCGGGGGTGGATCGGTTCTTCGATCTCTACGCGCGCAATGTCCTGCGTCACGGCACACCGGCCCTGCCAAAGCGATTCTTCGCCCGCCTGCGCAGCGAGTTCGATGACGCCTGCACCGTCATGACGGTCTGCGATCCGCAAGGTCGGCCGCTGTCGTCGGTGTTGAGCTTTCATTTTCGCGACGAGATCCTGCCCTATTACGCCGGAGACGACCTCGCAGCCCGCGATCTGGCCGCGAACGATTTCAAGTACTGGGCGCTGATGCGCGACGCCTGCGAACGTGGCGTGAGACTGTTCGACTACGGTCGCAGCAAGCTTGGTACCGGTCCCTATGCGTTCAAGAAGAACTGGGGCTTCGAGCCCCAGCCGCTGGCCTACGAGTATCGTCTGTACAAGCGCGATTCAATACCGCAGAACAATCCCATGAACCCGAAATACCGCGCCTTCATCGCGCTGTGGCGCCGCTTGCCGCTGCCGGTGGCGAATGCGCTTGGGCCGCACATCGTGCGCAACCTCGGGTAAGCCATGACGTCCTCGCGCGCGCCCCTGCTGTTCCTGACGCACCGCATTCCGTTTCCGCCGAACAAGGGCGACAAGGTGCGCTCGTTCAACCTGATGGCGCATCTGGCGCGTCGGTATGAGTTACATCTGGGTACTTTCGTCGACGCCGCCGAGGACCTTGTCCATGTCGAGCGACTGAAGACTTGGTGCGCATCGGTGCATGTCGAGCGCCTGGTGCCGATGCGGGCGCGTATCGCCAGTCTGCGGGGAATGCTCACGGGTGAGGCGCTGAGCTTGCCCTATTATCGGCGGCGTGGCATGCGCGCCTGGATCGAAGCGGTGGTGGCGGAGAATGGCATCCGGCATGCGCTGGCTTTTTCCGGACCGATGGCGCAATACCTTGATCGCCCCGGGCTGGTGTCTGCGGTGGTCGATTTCTGCGATGTCGATTCCGCCAAGTGGAGCCAGTATGCCGCGACCCGAACCTGGCCGATGTCCTGGGTGTATGCACGTGAAGGGCGTCTGCTGGGGAGGTTCGAGCGCCATGTCGCACGTCGTGCAGCGGCGTCTCTGTTCGTGACCGAAGCCGAGGCTGCGCTGTTCAGGGCTGGTGCGGTGGACGAGGCGCCCGTTCCGCGCGTGATGGTCATGCAGAACGGTGTGGACCATACGTACTTTGCGCCCGATCCACAAAGGCCGAACCCTTATTCCGGGGGCGATGGAGAGATCGTCGCGTTTTCGGGGGCGATGGACTACTGGCCCAACGTCGATGCCGTGTGCTGGTTCGCGCGTGAGGTGCTGCCGGCGCTGCGAGCCCGCAGGCCTAACCTGCGCTTTGCGGTGGTGGGTATGAATCCCACGCCGGATGTGCTTGCGCTGGCCGGGTCGGAGGTGATCGTGACCGGCAAGGTGCCAGACGTCAGGCCGTGGCTGCAGCATGCGGCGGTGGTGGTGGCGCCGCTGCGAGTCGCACGAGGCATACAGAACAAGGTTCTGGAGGCGATGGCCCTGGCGCGTCCGGTGGTGGCGTCGGCCGAATCTGCGACCGGCCTGGTCGCCAGCGGGGACGCGGTTTGCCGTGTGGCATCGGCGCCGGAAGACTTCGTCCGCTACGTGCTCGAGTTGCTTGATGCGCCTGCGCAGGCGCAGGCGATGGGGGCACGCGCACGCGAGCATGTCGTACACGGCTATGGCTGGGACGCCCACCTTGCCGTGCTCGACCGCCTGTTCGACGAAGCTGTGCACGTGGAATCGGCAGCGCCGGCGCAGCGCGCACTGCAGGAGCGATCTGCATGACGACCCTCGTCGCCGCGCAGCGCAGCGGCTTTCCTGTCGTGGTGGCGACGCTCCTGGCGGTGCTGGCGTGGATACTCGCGTGGTACTGGCCGACAGCCGACCAGATACTGGGCATCTGGCTGCGTTCGGATACTTTTGCCCACGGCCTCGCTGTCTTTCCGGTGTTCGCCTGGCTACTGTGGCGCAAGCGCGAGGTGATCGCCGAGCATGCGCCGGAGCCGGTGCCGTGGCTTTGCGTGCCGTTGGCGCTGGCGGGGTTGGCGTGGCTGCTGGGACGCATGGTGAGCGTCGATGGGCTGGCGCATTTCGGCCTGGTCGCAATGGTGATGATCGGTTTTGCGATGGCTCTGGGCCGTCACCTGTCGCGACAACTGGCGTTTCCCATCCTGTTCCTGGTCTTTGCGCTGCCCGTGGGGGAGTTCATCCAGCCGACGCTGATGCACTACACCGCCGAGTTCACCGTGTTCGCGCTGCGCCTGAGCGGCGTTCCGGTGTACCAGGAGGGGCTTTACTTTGTGATTCCGAACGGGCGCTGGTCGGTGGTCGAGGCCTGCAGCGGGCTGCGTTATATGGTTGCTTCGCTGTTCGTGGGCTCGCTCTACGCCTACCTGAACTACACCAGCACGCGACGGCGTGTGGTGTTCATGGTGTTTGCCTTTGTACTGCCCATCGTCGCCAACTGGGTGCGTGCCTATCTCACGGTGATGGTGGGCTATCTGTTCGGCAACGAGTTCGTGCAGGGTTTCATCCACATTGTCTACGGCTGGGTGTTCTTCGGCGTCGTCATCCTTCTGATGTTCTGGGTTGGCTCGATGTGGCGCGAGGATGCGGTCGAGTCCTCGGTGCGCGTCGACGCGGCGGAGGCGCAGGTGCTGCGTAGCCGTTCGGTCACGCCGTTGGCGATCGTCGCGTTCGCCGGCGTCACCGCGGTGTTCCCGTTGCTGCTCGCGCATATCGAGGATCCAGTCGAGCCCTTTACGGTGCAGCTCGAAGCACCGGCCGCGGCGGCGGGGTGGCGGCAGGTGGACGCGGCCGAACTGTCGTTCCGGCCCAGCTTCTCGGGCCATAGGGGCGATCTGTTCCAGGCCTATGCCGACGAGCAGGGGCAAATCGTCGGTCTGTATGTCGCTTATTACGCCCGTCAGCGTGAGGACAGCGAGCTGATTTCATGGGGCAACCGGTTGGTGGGTAGTGGCGGGGCGGCCTTGCGGCTGATCCGCAGCGGCCGCGACGAGATGCCGGTCGGTCGCACCGTGCATGCCGTGCTTGGGGGGGATCTGCCCAGTAGTCAGGTGGCCGTCTGGCACTGGTATTGGTCCAACGGCCGGGTGCTTACGAATAATGCGCTGGCCAAGGCGATCCTGGCGCTGGATCATTTGACCGGTCAGCCCGATGACGCCGCCTTCGTCGCCGTCTATGCCCGTTACACGGACAGGCCCGGGGATGTTCGCCCAGCGGTCGAGGCCTTCCTCCGGGCCCATGGCGATGCGATCGCCGTGATGCTCGCCGCGGCCGAGGTGGCGCAGTGAACGCCTCCGCCGACGCCCGTCCGCTGATTGCCCACGTCGTCTTCAGTTTCAGCACCGGCGGCCTGGAAAACGGCCTGGTGAATCTCGTCAATCACCTGCCGGAAGGTGATTTTCGCCATGTACTGATCTCCATCACCCATTCCGATCCGCAGTTCGCCGGACGAATCCGGCGTGACGACGTGGAGCGCTACGACCTGCACAAGCCACCGGGCCACACCCTGCGGGTGTTTCCGGAGCTGTACCGGTTGTTGCGCGGGCTGCGTCCGGCGATTGTGCACACCCGTAACCTGGCGGCGCTGGAAGCACAGTTTCCGGCAATGCTTGCGGGGGTGCCGGTGCGGATCCATAGTGAGCACGGCTGGGATCTTGGCGACCCCGACGGCAGCAAGCTCAAGAACCGTCTGATCCGTCGTGCGTACAAACCCTTCGTGCATCGCTATGTGGCCTTGTCGAGTCATCTCGAATCGTACCTGGCGCATCGGGTAGGGGTATCGACAGCGCGGCTTGAGCGGATCTGCAACGGGGTGGATACCACGCGCTTCACCCCGCCCGAAGCTGGCCGTGACGTGATGCCGGGGTCGCCTTTCAACGCCTCGGGACTATTCGTGTTCGGCACGGTCGGTCGGTTGCAGGCGGTAAAGGACCAGTTGCTGCTGGTCCGTGCTTTCGCCCACTTGGCCCAACAGCTGCCCAACCAGGCTGCCGGCATGCGTCTGGTGATCGTCGGCGACGGGCCGATGCGCCAGCAACTGGAGCAGGAGATCGTCGCCCTGAACCTCGCATCGCGGGTGTGGCTGGCGGGTGAGCGCAGTGACATCGATGTAGCGATGCGGGCGATGGACGTGTTCGTACTGCCCTCGCGGGCGGAGGGCATTTCCAATACGATTCTCGAGGCAATGGCCAGCGGCTTGCCGGTGATCGCCACCCGTGTCGGCGGTAACGCCGAACTGGTGAGCGAGGGCGAGAACGGCATTCTGGTGCCGTCCGGCAATGCCGAGCGTCTCGCAGTGGCCATGGCGTCCTACGTTCGCGACCCGGAGCGGCTGTTGCGCGAGGGGCGGGCCGCGCGCGCGCGCGCCGAGCGTGAGTTCAGCCTCACCGGCATGGTGGCGCGCTATGCCGAACTGTATGCGTCGCAATTGCGCGCCGCCAACCACCTGCGGGAGGGGGCGGTCGCCGGACGCCACTAGGCGGCCCGATTGCGCGCCCCCGACGAACACCCGACTCAAGGGAACTGAAGCAGATGTGCGGAATTGCCGGATTATTCGATACCCGAGGCAGGCGCGAGTTCGACCGCGACGAACGGGGGCTGGTGCAGCGGATGAACGACATCCAGTTCCACCGCGGCCCGGACGAAGGCGGGCTGCACTTCGAGCCGGGCGTGGCCCTGGCGCACCGCCGTCTGTCCATCATCGACCTGTCCACCGGGCAGCAGCCGTTGTTCAACGAGGACGGCACGGTTGCGGTGGTGTTCAACGGCGAGATCTACAACTACCAGTCGCTGGTGCCAGAGCTCGAAGCGCTGGGGCACGTGTTCCACACCCGTAGTGACACCGAGGTGATCGTGCATGCCTGGGAAGCCTGGGGCGAAGCCTGCGTGGAGCGCTTTCGCGGCATGTTTGCGTTCGCGCTTCACGACCGCAACCGGGAAACCCTGTTCCTTGCGCGCGACCGGCTTGGGGTCAAGCCGCTCCACTATGCGCTGTTGCCCGACGGCACGCTGGTGTTCGGCTCGGAACTCAAGGTACTGATGCAGCATCCCGCCCTCGATCGCCGCCTCGATCCGGCGGCCGTCGAGGAATATTTCGCGCTCGGCTACGTTCTCGAGCCGCGTACCATCTTCCAGGGCGCGCGCAAGCTCGGCCCCGGCGAAACCCTCACGCTCCGCCGCGGCAGCGCGCTGCCCCAGCCGCGGCGGTACTGGGATGTGCGCTTCACCCTGGACCGTCAAATGGATGTGGTCGAGGCCTGCGAGGAGTTGTCGCGCCGGTTGGACGAATCGGTGCGCCTGCGCATGATCGCCGAGGTCCCGCTCGGTGCCTTTCTTTCCGGTGGGGTGGATTCGAGCGCGGTGGTGGCGACCATGGCCGGCCTGTCGTCCGACCCGGTCAACACCTGCTCGATCGGCTTCGACGACCCGGCGTACAACGAATCGGCCTTCGCCGCACTGGTCGCCGAGCGCTACCACACCCGTCACCACACCGAGACCGTGGTGTCGGACGATTTCGGACTGATCGACGCGCTCGCCAACCTCTACGACGAGCCTTACGCCGACAGCTCGGCGATTCCCACCTACCGTGTCTGCCAACTGGCGCGCAAGCACGTCACCGTGGCCTTGTCGGGCGACGGCGGCGACGAGAGCTTTGGCGGGTATCGACGCTATCGCCGGCACCTCGCCGAAGAGCGCCTGCGCAGCGCCTTGCCGCAAGGCTTGCGGGGGCCGTTGTTCGGGCTGCTCGCGCGCCTCTATCCCAAGGCCGACTGGGCGCCACGGGTGTTCCGGGCCAAGACCACCTTCCAGGCACTTGCCCGCGATTCGGCCGAAGCCTACCTGCATGCGGTGTCCATCATGCGTGACGACATGCGGCGGATGCTGTTCTCACCGGCCTTCAAGGCGCAATTGGGCGGCTACCGTGTGCTGGACCGCTTCCGCGAGCATGCGCTGGCGGCCGGCTGTGACGATCCGCTGGCGATCGTGCAATACATCGATACCAAGACCTACCTGGTCGGCGATATCAATACCAAGGTCGATCGTGCGAGCATGGCGCATTCGCTGGAGGTGCGCGAGCCGCTGATGGATCACGAACTGGTGGAGTGGCTCGCCGGTTTGCCGTCGGATCTCAAGATTCGTGGTGGAGAGGGCAAGTTCCTGCTCAAGAAGAGCATGGAACCAAAGTTGCCGCACGACGTGTTGTACCGCCCGAAGATGGGTTTTGCGGTGCCGATCGGGCGCTGGTTCCGTGGTCCGCTGCGCGAACGGGTGCGCGAGGCGGTGCTGGGCGAGACGCTCGCCGCCACCGGATTCTTCAACCCCGATTACCTGCGACACCTCGTCGACGCTCACCAGAGTGGCGCACGCGACTACAGCGCACCGCTGTGGACCTTGCTGATGTTCGAAGCCTTTCTGCGCAACCAGCAGGGCGCGCAGGTCGAGCACGAGCCGCTGCGCGTGCCCGCGTTTGCTGCCTGACCATGCGCATTCTTCATATCCTCGACCATTCCATTCCGCTGCACAGCGGCTACACCTTCCGCACCGCCGCCATTCTGCGCGAGCAGCATGCCCGTGGTTGGGAAACCCACCACCTGACGTCGCCCAAGCAAGGCCCCACCGATGCCCCGCTTGAGACCGTGGATGGACTGAGCTTCCACCGCACACAGGTGCCGGCAGCGGCGCCGGCCGGGCTGCGCGAATGGCGCCTGATGCGCGCGACCGAACAACGCCTGACCGAGTTGGTGGAGCGGCTTGCGCCCGACATCCTGCATGCGCATTCGCCGGTGCTCAATGCGATTCCCGCCATCCGCGTGGGCCGCCGCATGGGGGTACCGGTGGTCTACGAGGTGCGTGCGTTCTGGGAAGATGCGGCAGTCGATCATGGCACCACGGCGGAGGGCAGCCTGCGCTATCGTGCCACCCGCATGCTGGAGACTTGGGCCCTGAAGCGCGCGGCCCACGTGTTCACCATTTGCGAGGGCTTGCGCCAGGACATCGTCGCGGGGGGGGGGGGGGGGGCGGCGGGGGGGGGGGGGGGCGCACGCGGGGACGGAGGAGGGGGGGGGAGGGGGAGGGGGGGGGGGGCC
>JBKBMG010000001.1:0-54187 GCA_046295975.1 Rhodocyclaceae bacterium | reverse complement strand
TGCGTGGGCTTGCGCCTGTACTTCGTCGCGCGCGGCATCGAGGCCGCGCGCGTGACGGTGATTCCGAACGCGGTAGACGTAGAGGGCTTCCAGCTTTCGGGCGAGGCGGACCCGCAGCTGCGTGCCCGGCTGGGGCTGGAGGGCAAGACCGTGGTCGGTTTCGTCGGCTCCTTTTACGCCTACGAGGGGCTGGATCTGCTGCTCGAGGCGGTGGCGCGGCTTGCCCCGTCGCGCCCGGAACTGCGGGTGCTGCTGGTCGGCGGCGGCCCTCAGGAGGCGCGGCTCAAGGCTCAGGCTGAGGTACTGGGCCTGGGCGACAAAGTGGTGTTCACCGGGCGGGTACCACACGCCGAGGTCAATCGCTACTACGACCAGATCGACCTGCTCGCCTACCCGCGCCATTCCATGCGCCTGACCGAGCTGGTGACGCCGCTCAAGCCGCTGGAGGCGATGGCGCAAGGGCGTATTTTCGTTGCCTCGGACGTCGGGGGGCATCGCGAACTCATCCGCGATCGCGAAACCGGTCGATTGTTTACCGCGGGCAGTGTCGAGGCGCTCAGCCGCACGCTGGCCGAGATGCTGGACGACCGCAGCGACTGGACCGCGATGCGTATTGCCGGGCGCAGCTACGTGGAGCAGGTGCGCAATTGGAAGAACAGCATCGCGAACTATGTCGAGCCCTATCGCAAGCTTACGCTCAAGACCGGCGAGGCAGGCGAGCGCAACCACGTGCGGCGGGCCTGACCGCGGTAGAAACGGCAAATGGCGAACGGCGCCGGCAGGCGGTCATACACGACACGTGCTTGGGCGGAATCGCAGCGCGGTTGAAGGCAAGTTGCTGAGACAGGGCTTCACCGGCTGATGGTGTAGGTGTTCGCCCGAGTGAAGCCGGGTCAATTCGCCTCGCTTCGGCTTGAGGCGTCGCGACAGCCCAGTGCCCCTGGCAGGCTGGAGGGCAGGGGCACGCAGCGCGCGGTTGCCGTGGGGGTGGGTGCCGATCCGGCCAGGCGCATGCTGGCACCAGGATTCAGCCATTCGACATCGGCCGGCAACGCCGCCGGCTGCTGAAGCGTCAGCGCATAGTCGATCCGGCCGTGTTGTAAATCCAGTGTGATCAGGCGGGTTGCGCGCAGGCCCGGCAGGGCGGTGCGGTGCAGCGCCTGCCGCCTGGCGAGCCGGCCGCCCAGCAGGCGCCAGTCGAGTGTGGCGACGAAGCGCGCCAGAAAAGTTCGTGGCAGGGGTTGCAACACGGCGGTGGGCTTACCTTCGAGCTGTACCCGGAATTGTCCGTTGCCGTTGTCGTGAATCTCGGTTTCTTCGAAATCGGTCAGGCCGTGGAGCTCGCCGTGCCAGCGGAACAGCGGCACCGGTCCGGCCAGCGCAGGTTCGGCCGACAGACGCGTCCGCGAAATGCGCACCGGCGGGGCGGCCAGTAGCCGGCCGGCGGCGTCGCGCGCGTGCACCACCACGCCGCCGGCGTAGCGCAGTTCGGCGTGTTCGCGGCTGAACGACTGCGGTGCCTGACCGCGGGTGGATATGATGCCGATTCCGCCACCCGCGGGCCGCAGCGCCAGCACGCCCGCCACTTCGTCATGAAACAGGCCGCAGCGGTCCGCCCGCCAGGCGATGTGGCTGGCCGTGCGCTGCGACTCGGCCAGCGGGCCGAGCAGCCGGCAGATGCCGACCACCGCCGCGAACCACGCGTTGTACACCGCCAGGCGCATATAGCCGTCCCACGCCGCGTCGCCGTCGGTCGGGCCGGCCGGGTCCAGCCACAGCAGCCCGTCCTCGCGTCGCTGCGTCATCAGGCGTCGGCTCAACGCATGCAGAGGGGAGGTAGCCGCGTCGTGGTCCTCTCCGAGCAGGATCAACGCGCCGGCCAGACAGGCATCGCCGAACAGCGCGTGGCTGCTGCGCCCCAGGCCGCCGGCATAGCCCGCCGGATCCCAGCAATGCACCAGCCAGTCGTACAGCCGGCGGGCGTGGGCAAGCGCGGATGGTGCTCCGCTCAGGCGTGCGCCCAGGGCGGCGAGAAACAGCGCCTTGTGGTGATAGGCGAATGGCGTGGCAACACGACTGCCGTCCCGGACGTTGGCCGGGTAGTCGATGAAGCCGCCGGCCGGCGTGGTCCATTGTTGCAACAATGCGTCGAAGTGTTCGGCTTCAGTGCGCTGGGCATTCGGCGTGTCGCTTTCGATCAGCCTGCACGCCTGGGCAAGCAGGGTCCAGTTGTTTGAGGGGTAGTGCGTTTGCAATTGGCAACGATCGCGCAGTACGGTCAGCAGGCTGCGGTCGGCCTGAGGTGTGTCGGCCGGGCAGGCGTGGCGGGCGAGCAGTTGCAACAGCAGGCGATTGAACGGCAGGTGGCCGGTCAGGGTGTCGGGCAGGCGCTGCCACGCGCGCAGCGGCGCAAACATCCGCTCATGGCCATGGCCGGCACAGGCAAGCGCGAGCGCGGTGCTGCAATGCGCGTAGTGGTCCGCCGCGGCTGGACCGCCGGTGTGAGGGTCGTGCACTTCACCGTCAGGCGCCACTTGTGCCGCGAGCGCCGCTACGTGGGCGGTGTGCAGCGCAGTCAGGCTGGTATTGCCGGGATGGGCGCCCACAAGAGGACGTGGCGTCTGGTTCCCGGGCCGGGGTTGCGATCGGGCACTCATGCCCGGCGTGCGAGCGTTCGCAACATGCGCAGACCGAAGCGTGCCGGCGTGGCGTCCCAAGGTGTGAAGCGTGGCAGTTGGAATGGGTCGGAGTGACGGTCCGCGGCGGCCGGGGCGGTGGATACCGCCAGGTCGAAACCGCAGGACCGGACCATCTCGGCGTGTTCCGGCGTGTAGTCCTTGCCCGGGCGTCCATTGGGGTAGGCGAACAGGCGCACACGTCGCTCCAGGCGTTCCTCCAGCTCTGCCTTGCCGACGCGGATTTCCTGCTCGGCATCGGCGGGTGAGAGCCGCGCGAGGATGGGATGGCGGCAGGTGTGGCCGCCGATCTCCACGCCCTCGGCCGCGGCGAGGGTGCGCAGTTGTGCGGTGCTGAGCATGAGGTCGTCGGGTAGTGTGACGCCGTAACGTTGTGCCAGGGCGTCTACCGCCTGGCTACGTTCAACCAGTGGCTGGTACTTGAACTGTCCGACCAGCGTACGGATGAGGGCGCGGCGGCTGGCGGTGTCCGTCAGCACTGGACGGCCCAGGCCCGATTCGGCCAGATCCACCTCGCCCGGCGGTAGCCGCCGTACCAGCTCGGTCAAGGTGTCGTTGAACATGCGGCGCCCGTCCAGATAACCGCTGGCGATGAAGAACGTGGCCGGCAACTGGTGGCGGTGCAGAATGGGCAGCGCCTCGGTGAGATTGTCGGCATAGCCGTCGTCGAAGGTGATGCAGGCGGCGCGCGCGGGCAGGCGTCCCTCGCGCAGCAGGCGTCCTGCCTCGGCAAGCGGCAACACCCTGAAATGGCGCGCCAGCAGCGACATCTGCCAGTCGAAGGTGGCAACGTCCGGCGTATCGGGGAGTAGCGGATCGGGGGCCGGCAGGACGCGGTGGTAGATCAGAATGGCGAGCCTGGCCCGCGCACCGGCGGGCGATGCCAGGCTCAGTGCGGCGGTGAGGGGGTGGAGCAGCGTCGTCATGGGGTCGTAGGCCTCGCCTGCGCGTCATTCTGCGTGGTGTTCGGTGTGTTCGGCGTTCGTCGGCATGGGGGGCGTGGCGCACTCTTCGTTGCTAGCGGCGTGCTCGTCCACCAGGCAGATGATATGCCGGAACTTGCCGTTGGGCTGGGGCGGGATGGACACGACCTGCTCGACCTGAACCTCGACCGCTTCGCCGAGCAGGTGATGCAGGTGGGCAATCATCCCATCGCGCGCGGCGGCGGGGAGGGCGCCGTCCAGTTCCAGCCGCAGGCTTACCGAATCCGGTCGCGCCTGGACGATCTGGTAGGCACGCAACCCGGCCAGATCGCGCATCATGTGATTTACCGCGCTGCCGTGTACCCAACCGCCATCCAGCCGTCGCAATCCGTCATTGGCGCGGCCACTGAGGCGCTCGAGCAGCGGCAGCCCGCGTCCGCAGGCGCAAGTCGCGGTGGACAGCACGCCGCGGTCGCCGGTGCGGTAGCGCAAAAACGGGAATCCGGGGCCGGCCAGGTTGGTCACGACGATCTCGCCTTCCTCGCCGTCCGGCAGGCGTCGACCGTCGGCATCGACGATCTCGACGATGACTTCTTCGGCGGTGATGTGCAGTCCACCGGCCGGGCATTCACGGGCAATGAAGCCGGCATCGCGGGCACCGTATTCGTTGGCTACGCCGCAGCCCAGACCGTGCCCGATCGCCTCTCGCCATTCGGGACGCAGCACTTCGGAGGTGCAGAACGCCACCGCAATACCCAGGTCGTCCATGCGTGGCCCGTGTTCAAGCGCGTGGAAGGCCAGCCGGGACAGCGCCGAGGGGTAGCCGAAGAGCATGCGTGGATGCCAGTCGCGCATTTCCGCCAGGATCTCCGCGAGGCGTGTCGGGGTGAGGTCATGCGTCGGGACAAGACGTGAGCGGAACAACGTGTCGCGTAACCGGCGCACGCGGTCCTGCGCGCCGGTCTCGATGGCCGAGCCCCACAGCACCAGCTCGCGATCGCCGATACCCACGTTCCACCACCGCGTTGCCCGCCATTTGGCCGCAATATCGAAGGACATGCGAAAGCGCGACAGCAGGAAATGCAGCGGTTCGCCGGATGAGCCACTGGTGCGTTGAGGGATCAGGTCGGACGCGCCCTCGGCGCGGAAAGCGGTGCTGTTCGCCCGGATCACGCTCTTGTCGATCAGCGGCAGGGTGGCGAGCAACGTCATCGCGTCACGTGCGTCGTGCGCGGCGAAGGCCGCCGGATCGATCCCCTCGCGGGCGAACAGCGTGCGGTAGTAGGGAACGCTGAGGGCGACGAGGGCGATGAAGTTGGCCAGCATGCGTGCCTGGTGCGCGCGCAGCGCGTCGGGGGCCAGCCATTGAGAGGATTCCAGCGAACGCAGGATGGTGCAGGTATCGTGGCCTTTCACACGTTCATGCAGTGGAAACAGCAGCGACGATACGATGCGGGTGTAGTCGAGCATCCAGCGGATTCCTGGTGGTGTCGGAAGGCGTGTATTCGAGCGTGGCGGGGTTTGGTGCGGCGCGGGCATGCGGTATGCTTCCGCAATTCCGCTTGGCGCGGGCCGTCGGCCGTCGGATGTACGCCGCGGTCGGCGGCTTCCGGCAACGGCGCCCCGCGTCGGCATTATGCCGCAGCGCTCGCCGCTATGCGTGCTCAAGCGCGATTCTCCAACCCTGTTCGACGAGATGGAAGCAGAGTCCGTGAATGATCCCACCGCGCGGCCGGATGGCCGCGTCGCCCGTTTGCCTGGGTACCTGCCGCGCGGGGGCGCCTTTTCTGCGTGCGCCTGCGGGCTCACCGTCTCCGCCGGCTGCCGCATGCCGCGATGCGGCGCGTGCACGACCGGGACCACGGCGCGATGAACTGGCACACCCTGCGTATCGCCATCGTCGGCCCGTTGCCGCCACCCGCGGGCGGCATGGCCAACCAGACCCGGCAGTTGGCCGAACTGCTCGGGGCCGAAGGGGCCTCGGTCGAGGTGGTGCAGGTGAATCCGCCTTATCGCCCTGCCTGGGTGGCGCGGCTGAAAGGCCTGCGTGCGCTGTTCCGGCTCGTGCCCTATGGTTTTCGCTTGTGGCGGGCGTTTGGTCGCGCCGATCTGGTGCACCTGATGGCCAACTCTGGTTGGTCGTGGCATCTGTTCGCAGCGCCGGCGATCTGGCTGGCGCGCCTGCGTGGCGTGCCGGTGGTGGTGAACTACCGCGGTGGGGAGGCGGGCCGCTTTCTCACCCGCCATGCGCGCTGGGTGCGCCCTAGTGTGCGGCGGGCGGCGGCGCTGGTGTTTCCGTCCGGCTTTTTGGTCGACGTCTTCGCCTGCCACGGCATGCACGGACGCATCGTGCCGAACGTGGTCAATACCGAGCGCTTTCGCGCCGATGCGGCGCGTGAGCCGAATTTCGACGCCCCTCACATCGTCGTGGCCCGCAATCTCGAGACGATCTACGGAAATGATCTGGCGATCGAGGCCTTTGCCCACATTGTGGCGGCCCGCCCGGGGGCACGTCTTTCGATCGCCGGTTCGGGGCCGGAGCGCGCAGCGCTTGCAGCGCTGGCCGAGCGTCTCGGAGTGGCGGACAAGGTGAGTTTCACCGGCAAGCTCGACCATGCGCAAATGGCCGACCTATACCGCAGTGCTGATCTGGTGCTCAATCCCACGCGTGCCGACAACATGCCGAATTCCGTGCTCGAGGCGCTGGCGAGCGGGTTGCCCGTGGTGTGCGCCCGGGTCGGCGGCGTGCCCTATCTGGTGGAACACCGCAAGACGGCGTTGCTGGTCGAGCCCGACGACGCCCGGGCCCTGGCCGATGCGGCACTCGAACTGCTGGCCGATCCCGAACTGGCGCGGCGGCTCGGCCGCAACGGCTGTGAGCAGGTGCAGGCCTACCGCTGGGAGGCGGTGCGTGATCGGCTGGCCGCGGTCTACCAGGACGCACTCGCGAGCGTCGTGACACGTCGGGGAGGGCGCGCATGGGAATGAACGCGGGCTTTGTAGGCGGTACGCGGGGCAGTCTTTTCTGCGTGGTGCATGAGCCCGATGATGGGCGGCCGCGGGGCAGCGTGCTCTACGTCCACCCGTTCGCCGAGGAACACAACAAGTCGCGGCGCATGGCGGCCCAACAGGCGCGCGCGTTGTCGGCCGCGGGCTGGCGGGTGGTGATGCCCGATCTCTATGGGTGCGGTGACAGTGGCGGTGATTTCGGTGACGCTGACTGGACCGGCTGGCTGGACGATGTGCGCGGCGTGCTGCAGGCGATCGCGGACCAGCACCCCGGCCCGGTGCATGTATGGGGGCTGCGCGCCGGATGTCTGTTGATTGCCCAGGTGGTCGGTGGCGAGATTTCAACAGGGGCGCCGACGCCAGTGCCCGTTGCGGTTGACTCGATCACGTACTGGCAGCCCGTGGTCAACGGCGAACAGTTTCTCACCCAGTTTCTGCGCTTGCGCATGAGCGCGGCGATGATGGGCGGCGGCAAGGAGACGACGCGCGAACTGCGTGCGCGCCTGGATGCCGGCGAAAAACTGGAAGTCGCCGGCTATGCCCTGTCTCCGGGGCTGGCGGCAGGCCTTGCGGCTGCCCGACTGGCGCCACCGCCGGCGGGCGTGCGCGCGAACTGGCTGGAAGTCGCCAGCGGCGAGACTGCGGACCTGTCTCCCGCCAGCCGCAAGCTGGTCGAGGCGTGGCGACAGGCGGGCCACGATGTTCGCGCCCAAGTGGTGGCGGGTGAGGGCTTCTGGGGCACCCAGGAGATCCGTGAGGTACCGGAACTGGTCACACTCACGGCAACCTTGATCGCGGGAGTCCAGCCGTGAACCTGACTTCCGGTCACGTTCACGGCCAGCCCGCACCGGAACAGGCAGTGGTGTTTGCCGTCGAGTCCGACAGCCTGGTCGGCGTGCTGCATCACGGTGAAGCACAGGCGCATACCGGGGTGTTGATCGTGGTTGGCGGCCCTCAGTACCGGGTCGGCAGCCATCGGCAATTCCTGCTGTTGGCGCGTCGTCTGGCAGCTGCGGGTGTGCCGGTGTTTCGCTTCGACTATCGCGGCATGGGTGACGCCTCCGGGAGCGCGCGTGATTTCGAGCTGGTGCGCGACGATATCAGTGCCGCGGTCGACACTTTCGTCCAGCAGGTACCCACGCTCCGGCACATCGTGATCTGGGGGCTTTGCGACGCCGCCTCGGCGGCACTCGACTATGCCTGGCGCGACGCCCGGGTCAGCGGACTGGTGCTGCTCAACCCGTGGGTGCGGACGGAGGCGGGAAGGGCCAGGGCCTATCTACGCCACTACTATTTGCAGCGGCTGACGAGTCGGGCGTTCTGGAGCAAACTTGTGCGCGGTGGGGTCAATCCGTTGGCTTCGTTGCGCTCGCTGACATCCTTCTCGGCCGGGCTGTTGCGCAGCAGGCGATCAGCGCAGGCGCCGGCTGCGCTGGGACCGGCTACATCACAACGCGCCCGTATCGACGCGACCCCGTTGCTGCCCGGCCAACCCCTGCCGGAGCGCATGGCGGAGGGTTGGCGGCGCTTTGGTGGGCGTATCCTGCTGATTCTGGCTGGCGAGGATCTCACCGCCGCCGAGTTCCGGGACCTGGTCGCCGCCTCGCCCGTTTGGCAGGCGCTGCTCAAGCAGCCCGGGGTGTCGCGGTGTGAGCTCGCCGAGGCCAACCACACCTTTGCCCGCCAGGCCTGGCGTACGCAGGTGGAAGACTGGACGCTGGAATGGCTGAGCCAGGACGATGCCGCGGTGGGGCACGATGTGAGTCAGACATGAGCGCGACGACCCGGGTCCATATCACCATCGATACCGAGTTCAGCATTGCCGGCGCCTTTGCCGATCCGGCACGACGCAGGCCGGTGGGGGCGCAGGCGGTGTACTGCCGCATTGGCGAGGCCTCGTACGGGCTCGGCTATCTGCTCGATACCTTCGCGCGTTACGGCGTCAAGGCGACCTTCTTCGTCGAAGCGCTGAATACCGATTACTTCGGCGACGAACCGATGGGGGAGATCGCCCGGCGACTGCATGCCGCCGGGCACGACGTGCAGCTTCACCTGCACCCTTGCTGGACCTACTTCCGGCAAGCCGACTGGCAGACGCGGTTGAAGGCCTCGCCGCCCAACGACGACATCACCCGCCGTAGCGAGGACGAGGTGGTGGGCCTGATCGAGGCAGGTGTGGCCGCGTTCGTGCGCTGGGGCGTGCCCGCGCCTACGGTGTTGCGTACCGGCGGGTTGAAGGCCAATCTCGCGGTGTATCGCGCCATGCGCCGCTGCGGCATGCGGGTTGCCTCCAACCTCGGGCTGGCGGTGTTTCGGCCGCGCGAACCGCAACTGCAACTCTATTCCGGCCGTCACGATGTGGAAGGCGTGGTCGAGATTCCGGTCACCACTTTCAGCGATCTGCGCCTGCCGGGGCGGACGCACTACAAGACGCTCACGATCACCGGGGCCTCCTGGGGCGAGACGCGTAGCGTGCTGGCGCGCGCGCACCTGGCCGGCGTCAGCGACGTGGTGGTGCTCACCCATGCCTTCGAGTACGTCAAGCACCGCGACGTCACGTATGAGAAACTTTATCCGGACAGAATCAACCGTGCGCGTCTGGCACGGCTGTGCGAGTTCCTGACCACCACACCGGGCTTTCAGGCATCGACGCTGGGCGGGCTTGGCGCGGTGGCGCCGGCGGCGGGCAACCACCTGGTGTCGGTGCCATTGCTGCAGGCCGCTGGCCGGATGCTGGTCAACCGCATCAACCATTCGATCATGCGCTTCTGAGCGACCCGGAGCGAGCTTCCCACGGAGTCCCTGACATGTCTTCCCCGATCGCCGGACTGCACGGCACGGTGCATTGCCATACAACCCACTCCTTCGACGGCACGATGGACCACGCTCAGTTGCGCGAGTACTTTCTCGCCCGGGGCCTGCGTTTCGTGTGTCTCACCGAGCACATCGAGTATCTCGACCAGGCGAAGGTGGATGCGATCTTCGATGCCTGCGAAGCGCACAGCGACGACGAGTTCCTGTTCATCCCGGGCATGGAGATGGACTACTTCAAGATCTATTTCCTCGGCCTCGAACGCTGCCAGGTGGATTTCACCGATCACCGCAGCCAGTTCGACAGCATGCATCCGCATGCAGAGCTGTGCATCTTCTCGCACCCGATCAAGGCCCGGTTCAAGTATCCGGACTGGCTCATGGCGTTGTGCGACGGGGTGGAAGTCCTCAACACCAAGCACGACGGACGCCATTATTTCCGACCGCAGAGCGAGAAGCTGCTGGCCGAGGTGCGGCGCCGCCGGCCCGACGCCATTGCCGTGGCGGGCATGGACTTCCACGGACCCAAGCAGTATTCGGGCACCCACCTGGTGTTGCGCGACGCCGTACCCCTGCAGCGCGACGCAGTGCTGACGGCGATCCGCAACGGTGCGTTCGACATCGAGATGGCCGGTCGCCGGCTCGCCGACATACCCGCGTTCGAGCGGGGTTTGTTGCGCACCCGCATCCATTTGATGGATTTCGCCCACCGCGTGAACAAGCGCATGGCGGGTTCCGGGCTGCGCCTGCCCAAAAGCATCAAGCGGTTGCTGCGCAAGGGCATGGAAGGCGCATGACGCGGTCGTGGGAGGAGGCGGGTCGAGAGGGCGGCGAGGGCGTCGGCATTGACGCGCCCGTGGCGGCCGGAGCGGACGCCACGGCGCTGCCCGGGGTCATCGTGCTAGGCGTTGATTCGCAGATCGGGCTCGCGGTGGTGCGCGAACTGGGCGAGCGCGGCGTGCGCGTGTTCGGCATCGGCCGCAGCGCGCGCGCGGTCGGCCTGTATTCGCGCCATCTTGCCGAGGGGTTCGTGCATGCGGGACGGGACGAGGCCTTGCTCGCACTCATGTGCGAGATCGCCCGGACCCGGCTGGCGCCGTTGGTGATGACGATCTCCGAAGGCGACATCCTCTTCCTCAACCGCAATCGCGAACACCTGCCCGGGCTCAAACTGCTCATTCCCGACCTGGCCGCGATTGAGCGGGTGATCGACAAGGACTACGTCTATGCCCGGGCCGCCGAGTTGGGCATGCGCGTTCCGCGCGCGGTGGATCCCAATGACACTGGCGGCATCGTCCCCACTGGGGCGCTGAGCTTGCCGGTGGTGCTCAAATGGGCTTACCCCAATCGCGCAATTCCACGCCTGCGCTCGCATGGGCTCACCTTCCACAAAGCCGAGTACTGCCACAGCGAGGACGCCTTGCGTGCCGCGCTTGCCCGCTACGCCCCCATGGGCTACTACCCACTGGTGCAGGAATATGCGGCCGGACGCGGACTGGGGCACATGATTTACCTGCACCGCGGCGAGCCGGTGCTGCGCTTCCAGCACCTGCGGCGGCATGAATGGCCACCGGAAGGCGGGTACTCCACCCAGTGCGTGAGCCTGCCGGCGGACGGGCATGCCGCGCTGATGGCGCAGTCGGTAGCCTTGCTGCGTGCGGTGGGTTGGGACGGGCCGGCGATGGTGGAGTACCGCTACGACGAGACCAGCGGTGCCGCGGTGCTGATGGAAATCAACGGTCGTTTCTGGGGCAGCCTGCCGCTGGCCTACCACGCTGGCGCCCGCTTCGCGTGGCTGCTGTACTGGCTCAAGGGGCTGGAACGCGCGGTGCCGGCGGATGCCGGTGAATACCGCGCCGGCGTGACCTGCCGCTTCGGCCTGCCCGAGCTCAAGCGCCTGTGGCGCATCGTGTTCCGGCCCGGATTGATTCAGGACCATAGCCTGCACTTCAGTCCAGTGGGCGAAATCATGGCTTACGTTGGCTACTTCCTGAATCCGCGCAACCGCTACTACGTGTTCAGCCTGCGCGATCCGCGCCCGTTCATTCAGGACATGCTGGGTCTGCTGCGCAGGGCCGTGCCCGGTCGGCGCGGCGAGGCGAGGTGAGGTGTGAGGGGGCCGCGCAGCGCCGTAAAGTTGGCGGTGGGCCGCTCGCCTACGATGTTTTCGTCAGCGCTTAGCGCGTTACCCGCCGCCAGACCCGGCTGGCGCTGTGCGTGACGAAGCGGCGCAGGCCGCGCAGATAGGGGCCGCCGTCGGAATGGCCGAAGTACGGAAAGCGTGCCCGCCAGGGGTGGTCGAGCCGTTGCCCGGCGCCGAGACGGAAGCGCAGGTAGGAAAATGGGGTGCGTTCGGTGTCGAACCAGATCGCGTCGTCCCGCTGTTGCACCTCTGGCAGCACTGAATCAGTTTGATGGGCGTATTCCAGTGCCGGCAGATTCACCCCGTTGGCCACGCAGCAGTCCAGCCAGTAGTCGGTGCGGCCAAGCGTCGGCTCGATGATCCAGGGTTGCCCGGCCGCGTCCAGTTTGACCTCGAGCGATACCGGGCCGGACAGCCCGAGCGGCGCAAAGAAGCGTTTCGCGATCGCACGGGCGGCCGGATTCGGCCGCGAGCGGGCGATGGTCGTCTGGCCCATGGCTGGCGGGTTGGAACCGAGCTTCTGGCCCTCGTAGCAGGCCAGGATGCGGCCGCGTTCCAGATAGAAGGCGGTGAAGAAGAGCTGTTCGTCGCCGCCCGGAATCCACTGCTGCAGTAGAAAGGGCAGGGCTTGCCCATGGTCGGCGACGAGTTTGCGCAAACCGGCGGCGTCCTCCACCAGTCGCACCTTGAAGCCGGACAACGGGCGGGTCGGTTTGACGATCATCGGAAAGGCCAGCGCCCCGGCGTTGGCCAAGGCATCCAATTCGGCCGCGGCGGTGAGCATGCGGCTCTTTGGGTAGGGCAGCCCCAGGGCGTCGCAATGGGCCTCCAGCGAGGACTTGTCGAGCAGCTTCAGCACGCCATCACGGCACCCGGACCAGCTCAGGCGGTATCGTCCCGCGAGTTCGTCCCAGCGCTCGCCGACGTTGCGAACCATGTTGTCGTTGGTCAGGAACAGCACCGGCCGGGTGCCGGGTGGCAGACTCTGGGCGAAGTCGTTGAGTGTGGCGATCAGCGCCGGCCCATTCACCGCCGCCACCCGGGTCACGCTGGCGTAGCGGGTCAGCACGCCGGGCAAGGACGGATTGGCCTCCAGGGCGAGCACGCGGACCCCGCTCCGGGCCAGTGCGCGGGCCACCGCCAGTCCGTGCGCGCACAGCCCCACGACGACCGCCGGCGCGTCCGTGTTGGTGTCAGTCGGAAGTGCCATGTCCGTCCCCAGGTTCGCATGTTTGATCTCAGCCGGCGATGGTATCCGATCCGCGCCGCAAGCGCATGCGATGTGGTTCGTCACGGGCGTGGCGTGGTATCTCCGGATCTGTTTCGGAACAGTGATTTCTTGACGGAATCTGGTGCGGAACTGGCATAAAATGGGAGCCCGGGTACGCACACACGCAGGAGATGGTATGTCGGTCGCAACGATTCGCTTGCTCAGGGCGGTGCTCATTGCCGCGCTACTGGGCACGGGCTCGGCGTGGGCCCAGACGGAGGTGATCTGTCCGCCGATGGAACGCAAGTTCGGTCCGTACGACTATACCAATGCGTCCCACCGCGCCCGCTATCTGGATACCGTGGAGCGCAGGCACTTCACTTCGAAGGTGCGCAACCTCCATCCGAGAGGGGAAACCGGAACGCTGATCGGCGACATCAACTACACCCTCAACTGGTTCCCCAACCATCACGGTGCGCTGGATCTGCTGAGCCGCCTGGCGGTACGCGAGCGCAACTCCAAACCGCTGGGGACCTACGCCGATATCGCGTGCCGTTTCCAATGGGCGCGGCAGGTGAGTCCGCGCGATCCGATGGTGCCGATGATAGAGGGCTTGTACTTCCACCGCATCGGTCGCAGCGCCGATGCCCGCAAGCTGATGGAGGCGGCGGTGGAAATGTCGCCGGGCAATGCCACGGCGCACTACAACCTCGGCCTGGTGCTGGTACAGATGCGCGATTTCGAGGCGGCCCGGACGCACGCCCAGCGCGCCTACGAACTGGGCTTTCCGTTGCCGGGTCTGCGCGATCAACTGTCCCGCGCCGGTTACCCGCTTCAGAACTGATTCCTCATGCGTGATCTGCTCCTGTTCGCCATCATCCTGGCACTCATCCCGTTCATCCTGAAGCGTCCATGGCTGGGGGTGCTGGCCTGGTTCTGGATTGGCCTGATGGTGCCGCAAAGCCATACCTGGGGGTTCATGCAGACCTTCCCGCTGGCGGTGATCATCGGCCTTACCACAATGGGGACGATGCTGTTCAACAAGGACAGGCAGAGCATGCCCATGACCCGCGAAATGGTCATGATGTTCGTGTTCCTCGCCTACATGGCGATGACCAGCGCGTTTGCGGTGAATCGGTCGGGGGCGTGGGATCAGTGGAACATGGTGATGAAGATCTTCCTGATGACCTTCGTCACCCCCATGTTGATCTTCGGCCCCCGGCGCATCGTGTGGCTGCTGTTGGTGGCCACGGTTTCCATCGGCTTCTATGGCTTCAAGGGCGGCATTTTCACGATCGCGACCGGGGGCGGGCATTCCGTGCTGGGGCCGGACCGTTCCTTCCTGTCCGGCAACACCTACGTCGGCCTGGCGATGATCATGATATTGCCGTTGCTGCTCGCAACTGCGCGGATGTTCCGCCACCGCTGGTTCGATCTCGGCTGGCCGATGCGTCCGACTTGGTACCTGCCCGTTTCGTACGGCTTTTATGCGGCCTTCTGGTTGACCGGGCTCGCGATCATCGCGACCTATTCGCGCGGCGCGTGGCTGGGCTTGATCGTGGTTGCGCCGTTCATCTTCCTGCGTCTGAAGCGCAAGTGGTTGATCGTGACGCTGGCGGTGCTGGGGATCGGCGTGGTCGGCGTGGCGGCCCCGGACCGCATGGTCGATCGCTGGAGCACGATAGGAAGCTATGAGGAAGACACCTCGGCAATGCAGCGCATCCAGGCCTGGGGCGTCAATTGGAACATGGCCATGGAGCGGCCGATCACCGGCATGGGTTTTCGCAGTGCGTCGCTTGGCTACCAGTGGTGGGTCAGTTACGCGAACTTCGAGGGGCACTGGCGACATGCCTTGTCGCCGCACAGCATTTACTTCCAGGTGCTGGGCCAGCACGGCTTCGGTGGCCTCGCGGTGTTTCTCACGTTGATAGGCTTCACCTTCCTGACGCTTGGGCGAATACGGCGGTCCGCCCGCAAGGTGGACCAGATGTGGCTGTCCGAGTACGCCTGGGCATTGCAGATCGGCATCATTGGATTCCTCGTGGCCGGAGCCTTCCTCGACGTTGCCTACTTCAACCTGCTCTATGCCTTCGTCGCCCTGGCGATCATCATGCGGCGCGAACTCGACGAGACGGCAAAACGGGCGCGCGAGGAGAAGATCGCGATGCTGGAGGCCGGCGGCCGTCCGTCCGTCGATGCCCCCGTGCCGGTGGCAGTCGCCGCCAAGCGTCCGACTGGAGTGGTGGGGCGACCGGGGCAACCGGGGCACGCCTGAGGCGCGGTGCGCCCTGGTGCGCGCCTGCGCTGTGTCAGCGCGAAAGTGACAGCGCGCGCAGGATCCGGCGCTTGATTTCCATCACGCCGTTGAGTTCTGCCTCGAACTCGATCTCGCTCACCCGGTCGCCGTCCAGAATGCGCGGCAAGGCCAGTGGCTCGCTGGTGGCCGAGCAGAAGCCGTTGTCGGTGGTGGTGGCACTGACCACGCCTGCGGCCTGCAACGCGGCGAAATGGTCGCGATGCCAGTTGCCGCTGGGGTAGCAGAAATGCGTCGCGGCCCGTTGGCTTACCTTGCTCAGTCGCGCGCGATTGTCCTGCAACTCCTCGGCAATGCAGAGGCTCCCGCCGTGGCTGACGCGATGGCGATGGGTGTGCAACTGGAAATCGATGCCGCGCTCGGCGCAATTTGCCGCTTCGGCCAGTGACATCAGGCGGAACTGGCGCATTGCGACGATCCCCGCCCAATCGTAGCCCAGGGCGGTCGCGACGTCGCGGAGCAGGTTCTCGCGGGCCTCGGCGTCGGGCAGGGATTCGGCGTGTGCGCTGACGGTGCGGTGCGCCTGTGCACGCTGTTCGACGTCGTCCAGATCGAAGCGGCTGGCGCTGGCGTCGAGCGGCCAGTCAAGGGCGCGCAGCGGGGCGCTTTGCAGCACGTGTTGCAAAGCTACGCCGAATACACTGGTACCGCGCTCGGCATGATGGGTGGTCAGGTAGATGGTGGCGGGAAAGCCGTGGTGCTGCAGTTCGGGCACCATGTGGGCATAGGTTCCGTACCAGCCGTCGTCGATGGTGATCACGACCGCGGCAGGCGGCAGCGTGCCGTCGCGCATGCGACGCAAGGCCTCGTCCAGTCCCAGCACGGGGTGGCCGGAGCGGGCAAGCAACTGCATGCGCCGGGCAAAGCGCTGCGGCCGCATATACAGAAAGTTGAAGGGGTTGGGCCGGGCTTCATCCAGCCAGACGCCGTGGTAGCACAGAATCCGCAGGCTGCGGCGAGTGAGCCGTCGGCTCAGCCGGAACAGCCCCAAGCACTTTGCGGCGCGCAGCAGGTGCCGCTTGAAATCACGCAAGGTTTCCGCCCTCGTTTTTGGCCCAGGCGAGCAGCGCCGGGCGAGGCCAGATCATAAGGTAAATGGTGGGGACATAGCGGCCCTCGGCAAACAGTTGCCGCCGCGTCGGCGAGCGCGCGAGCGCGCCGGACGTGCCGGCCATGTCGCGGCCGACGTCCAGCATCAGCGCGCCATGGCGCTCGGGGTATTCGCGCAGGTAGCGCAGCCGCGGGCTGATCTGCACCAGCGCCGGATCGCGGAACCAGCTGGCGGCCATGACGCCCCTGTAGTGCGGGTTGCACGCGAGCAACTCGGCCAGCCGCCGATACGTCGCCAACCAGCCGTCGGGGTGGAAGTCCGCCAAGCTGTCCGGGTGGGCGTGCAGTTCGAACATCGGCCGAAAACCGCGCGTGCCCGACAGCACGCAGGCGAGTGTCTTCAGACGTTGGCGCCAGCTGCCTTTCAGCAGCAGGCTACGCGGCAGACCGGCGCCAACGTCGGCGAATTCGGCGCCTACCGGAATGAGTCTGCCCTCCAGAATGGCGAGATTCTTGCGCCAGCGGTCCTGGCCGAGGTCGACCCGGCCGCTATCGGCACGCAAGGCCTCGAGAATCCGCGACAGCTCGCGTGGGTAGAGGGCCGCGACCGACTCGGGCAGGCGGATTCCGGGGGCTGGCGCTGGCGACGCGAGCAGGCGCATGGCGAAGAACGCTTTCAGCACCTGATCGGCGGCAACCGCGTCGAGTGCGGTGATGGCGGGCAGGTGTTGCGCCAGCACCGGATCCAGACGCGAGAACGGCCGTAGCGCCTGCAACCGGGGGGACGACGGCGACCCGGTGGCGGTGGTGAGCCGGGTGAGCAGCCCGGCAGCGTCCGGCCAATCGCGCGCCAGGGTTCGGCGATGCTCGTCCAGCAAGGCCGCCGCCACTTCGTGCAAGGGCCTGAGGGCAGCTTCGGCCGGCGTGGCGGAGCGGCCGGATGGAGCGGTGGGCGCCGGGGAGGGCATGGTGTGAGTGGGCATCGTGCTTGAGATGCGAATTGCGTTCTGGCGCGAGTCAGTGGGGTGGCGTCCCGCATTTTGTCACGGGCTGCGGTTACTGCGGGCGATATAATGCCGCTCGGCTAGCTGGAGGCGGTGTGTCGCAGTCGTCCGCACGCTTCCTCTCAAACTGGCATCCACTCACGCAAAACAACTGCGCCCCCGGTGTTTACACATGAGCGACACGCAACCGCTGGTTTCCGTGGTACTGCCCGCCTACAACGTCCGCCCGCATGTTGGCGAGGCGATACGCAGCGTCCAGGCGCAGGGCTTTGACGACCTGGAAATCATCGTCGTGGACGACGGTTCGACCGACGGTACGGCCGACTTCGTTGCCGAGGCGTTTCCCGACGTGCGGCTGTTCCGCAAGCCCAACGGCGGTGCGGCAACGGCCAGGAACCTCGGGCTGAGGGAGGCGCGTGGCCGCTTCATTGCCTTCCTGGACTCGGACGACGTATGGTTGCCGGGCAAGTTGCGCGCCCAGATCGATTACATGGTGCAGCACCCGGACGTGCGCATGGTGTGTGGCGGCTTTTCATTCTGGCTGGCGGACGAGCACGGGCGCTTCCCCGATCCTGCCGAGTCCTTTGCGCCGGTGGCGGATTCGCGACCGGAGCCGGAGCATTCCGGATGGGTTTACCACACGCTGTTGTTGAGCAACTTCGTGTGGACTTCGACGGTGGTCATGGCCCGTTCGCTGCTGGATGAGATCGGTTTCTACGACGAGGGGTTGCGCCTGGGCCAGGATTACGACTACTGGCTGCGCGCTTCGCGGGTGACCGAGATCCACCGTCTTTCGGGCGTGATGGCTTTGTATCGCAAGCACGACAATAGCGCGACCATGCGGGGGTTCTCGCAGACCAACCATGCCGCCAAGGTGATCGAGACTGCGGTGGCGAAGTGGGGGGTGACCGGACCGGACGGCAGCAGCGTATCCGACCAGGCCTTGAAGGAGCGGCTATACCGCATCTACTTCTCGGCCGGTTACGGCTGTTATCGCAACGGGCGGCTCACCCGGGCGGTCGGCGAGTTCCGGAACTCGATCAAGACCCGCCCGAGTTGCGTCAAGTCGTGGGCCTATCTGGCCCTGTCCTATCTGGGCATGGCACGCGAGCGCTTGCGGCGCTCCAGCTGAACGCCCCGTTCGCCATGCGTGCCCCGGTCGGGGCACGCATGGCTCATCCTTTAGTCCAGTGCGTTTTCGAGTTCGAGCGCGTGGACCGTGGACATCAGATACCAGGGCAAGGCGTTGCGCCGTTTGCACAGGTCCAGGAACACCCGCGGCAGCAGATAGCCCGTGCGCACGAAGCGCGACGGGCGTACGCCGCGCTTCAGCAGATAGCGCCAGAACTGCTTGATCGAGTTGCGATAGTACGCATGCGCGTCGGCGTCCATGGCGGCGCGCTTGGTCTTGTCCTCGAAAGGGATGTCGGCGAATGCCGGATAGCCGCGGCGAATTGCGGCGTCGTGCAGTTTGTTGTCGAGGAACATCACCGGATCGATGGTGGTCAGGAAAACGAACACGTCATGGTCGAGGTAGGGGCAGTGCACCGTGGGCACATCCGACATGATGGCGTACGGAATCATGCCGACCATGCGCCGGGTACGGTTCCAGAAGATGAAGGACAGCAGCGGATTGCCGGCATCGGCATGGCGTGCCAGCTCCTTCGCCACGCGCTCGGCGGCAAGCTCGCGCGGCGCCCGTGCGAGAAAGTCCTTCGTCATCACGGTGTTGTTGTAACCCTCCTTTTTCGAGCCGAACACCAGTTGTTCGGCCAGGGCCACGAACTTGCCGTCGCGCACCAGCGCCAGGCGGGCTTCGTCCAGCATGAACCCGCCCGACAGCACGCTGCCGGCCAGACCGTCGTACAGCGTGTCGACCCGGCCGCGCAGGTGGGCGGCCAGCGGCAGGCTCCAGGAATGGCCGCCACCGCAATAGTGGGTGAGGTGAACGTCCTTGAGTACCGCATCGAACCAGGATGCCGGTCGTGCCACCTGCACGTGCTCGATGCCCATGGCCTGGGTGAGCAGACCGGCGATACGCATGTCGTCGTTGGTCGCGGGCGGGCGGTACTGCAGCGTTGGGCAGAAGGACGGCTTGATGCCTTGCTTCTCCAGTGACAGCAGGATATGGCGCGAGTCGCGCCCGCCACTGAGCGGTACGGTGAACCGGTCGCCGCGCGGCAGGCGGCGGGCGACGGCCTGGTCGAACAATGCGATGTACTGATCGACCGCGGTGTCGAAGTCGATCTGCTGTCTCGCGCCGAAGCGGGATTCGCTGCCGTTGGCGGTGATCTGGAGCTCGCCGGCACGCCAGGTCAGGGTGCTGGCGGGCGGCAATACCCGGATGTGCTCGAACGGGGTGTCGTCGCCCACGCAGTGCCCCAGCCGGAAGATGACGGCCAGCGCGGCGTAATCCAGGGTACGCGGCACCTTGCCTTCGAGAATGCGGGCGATCGAGGGGGAAATCCGCAGTTCGTTGCCGTAGTGACTGTAGAACAGCGGATAGATGCCGTAGCGGTCATTGGTCGCGGTCAGCGACTCGCCATCCCAGTGCCAACTGGCGAATATGCCCTCGTGGCCATGTGTGCCCGCATGCTCGAGCCGCTCGCCCAGTGAGCAACTGGCGTCACCTGCGGTGACGACGCGACCGTCGTGGAGGCTGGCAGAAAAAAATGGGCGAGGCGCGTCGCCCAGGCAGCCAATGTCGGGGTGAATCATGCGGGACGTTCTCCTTGCTTGCGGGGGCAGCGGCCAGAAGCCAAGAGGCCAAGAGGCGGGGGGGGGGGAATTGTCCGGGGTTCGGGGCAACGCTCCGACGGCGAACGCGCTCAGCGTGCCGTGAGCTTGTTGAGCGTGGCCTTGGCGAGATTGGGGGCGAGCAGCAGCATCGTCATGGGGTCCCTGCGGAAGGTCCGCGTGACGACCTCCATGTTGATCTTGTCCCGCTTCACCATCAGGTGGAGCAGATTGGCAGCGAAGGAATGTCGATTGCGCTGCAACTGGCGGCGGACGTAGTCGCGCTGCGCCTCGGAGAGCGGGATTTCGCGCAGGATGAACTTGGTCATCTCGATGTAGCTCGACAGCAGCGAGATCGATTTCGGTGTGCCCCAGTTGGCGCTGTCGAAGATATTGATCCCTTCCCCTTCAATGCCCAGCACCCGCGGCGTGAAGGCGACGCGCCCGAGATGGCGCCCGAGTTCGAGCTTGAACACCCGGTCCTGGCCGTTGAAGAACTGCTCGCGAAAGCGCAGATCGGGCGCCACGGCGCGACGATACACGGTGGTGGACGGTCCCAGTATGTTGCTTCGGCGCACCAGGAAGTCGAAGAAGTCGCCACGGAATTCGAACAGCGCGCGCGCCTCGTCGATGACGAGATGGTCCTCGGCACGCAGGTTGTTCGCCGGGTTGCGGTCGTAGTGGAAGCGGCTGGTGGCGTTGGAGTAGCGCTTGCTGTCGGCGAAGAACAAGTCGTATCCGCGCTCCAGCGCGTCTACCGCGGCGTCCAGAAAGCCGTCTTCCCAGGCGTCGTCCGAGTCCATCAAGGCGACATAGTCGGCGTCAGCCGGAACGTTGTCGAGCGCGGTGTTGCGCGCGGCGCCGGGCCCGCCGTTGGGGCGTTTCACCAGGGTGATGCGCGCGCGGTCTGCGGCGAAGCGTTCGAGTTCCGCCTCCGCCGGTACGGGGGAGGTGTCATCCGCCACCACGACATGCACCCGCCGCCCGCCCGATTGCGACAGGATCGACGCCACGCATGGCCCCAGGATGCCGGGCTTGCGCTGGAAGTACGGAATGATGACGGTGACGAGCGGGCCGGTGGCGGCGGATGTCATGCGTAACTCCTGATGATTCTGTCGTGGCTTTGAGCCGGCGTGGCATGGGCCTGTAATGCGGCCCGCCATGCGCTATGGTCCCGGATGTTCAGTTCGGCGGCGAATGCATGGCAGTGGGCGGCGAAGGGCCTTCGCCTGTCCCGCCACCGGCGGAAGCTGCCAGTTGTCGTTGCACCTCGGCTCGCAGGCGCTCGAGGTGGCCGTCCAGCATACCGTGCTCGAGGCGTGCGCCGAACGCCTGCGTGGCCGCCGGGTCGGTCTGGGCGCAGGGGCGATCGAGCATCCGGGCCAGCATTATCTCTCCAAGTTCGCGTTTGTAGTGTGCGGGTTCCCAATACCATTGCAGCACGGAGCGCCGGTCGCCACGCGCGGGCGGTGTTTCGGTGGCGTAGTGATCGACGCTGTTGAAGTCCCACAGTGCGACGCCGTGCTGCTCCGCGATGCGGGTCAGATTGCGTTTCCACTCGTCCAGCGCCGGCCACAGGCCGGCTTCATGGATCAGCCCGAGGTACTCGAAATGGTAGGGGTTGATGAACAGCACGACCTCGACGCCGTGCTCATCTGCCCATACTAGAAAGCGCTCCAGCGACGCGAAGGAGTCCGACAGCCTGCCCGCGGGGTCGGCCACGCCCAGTCGGGGCCGGGCGAGGCTGGCGCGGATGTCACGGACCTTTTGCGCGAACAGCACCCACTGGCCTTCGCTGCGGATCATCGGCGCGAAATCTCCGGCAGGATTGAAGCCGGCCGTGGTCCGGTGCGCGGCGTGCGGCGAATCCTGTTCGGCGATGGTTTTTACACTACCGCTCAGGGCAGTCAGCGAGAACAGCGCGTCGAACCGGTCCTTGAGGCGTTGTGCCTGATGCGCGACCGGGTCGGCACCAGAGACTTCCGGCGCGAGCCGCAACTCGTCGCTTGTCGCCACCCGCGTGTCGGCCGTTTCCTCGCGTGCGAAGCGCGCGGTGTCGCCCAGGAAGTCGCCGATGTCGACACCCAGGAAAACGCGCCGGGCATCGCCGGCCAGCACCCCGTGGCGGGCATACAGGGTTTGCATGCGGAAGCCCGCGCCCGGTACGCCGAAGTTGTACACCGGTCTTTCGTCGTCGCGCCAGCAAGTGCTTTCCGGGTCGATACCCATTTCGGGGCGGGAATTGCCCGCGACGATGGTACGTGGGCGAAGCCGCTCTGCCTGGTAGGGTTTGACGACGCGTGCCCGCTCCGCCGCCTCTGGCTTGAGTGCGTTGATCCCGCGAACCGGCGTGACGCCGAAAATCCCATACGGATCAATCCAGTAGTTCAGCGCAGCCGCCATCACCAGGATCGTGAGGGCGGTTGCCACCAGCGTGGTCAGGTATCGGCGGTGGGGCGAGGTGTCGTCCATGCGCGATCAGAACTGGAAGTAGAGAAACTCGGATACCCGGGTCAGCGCCAGCACACCGGTCGTCCCGACAAGTGCGATCGTCACTGCCCACGTCCGCGTTGGCGCCCAGCGCAGGCGCCGCTCAAGCCAGGGGAACGCACGCAGTTCGTCGCGTTGCTCCGCTACATGCGGGTTAAGCGCGGGTTCCGCGCGCACCATGATCTGCTGGGTGTTCGGCATCCACAGCGCGATCGGCAGCAGCAGCGCGATCCAGACCCAAGTGTAGACGAAGCTGCTGCCACCGCCGATGTAGCTGGTGACGCCCATGCCCTCCAGCATTGGCCACAGATCGCCCAGGCGCGCAGCGATCGCACTGGGAATGGCTACGCCGTTGAGCCCCGCCATGCCCGAGAGGATTGCCAATGCGGCATCAAAGGTGGTCGCGCGAAAGAATACCCAGCCCACCACGATTGCCGCGAAAGTGAGCGACCACGCGAGGCACTTGCCGATCGGCGCCGGCAGGTGGAAGCCGGCCAGGTACCGCGACCGCCAGCGCGTCCAGCCGTGGTTGATGATCAGATACGCGCCGTGCAACGCACCCCAGGCCACGAAGGTCCAGCCCGCGCCGTGCCAGAGCCCGCCGAGCACCATCGTGATCATCAGATTGCGGTAGCGGGCGAATCCGCGGCCGCGGTTACCGCCCAGCGGAATGTACAGATAGTCGCGGAGGAACCGCGACAAGGTCATGTGCCAGCGGCGCCAGAACTCGACGATGCTGGTCGCCTTGTACGGGGAATGAAAATTGACCGGCAGGCGGATGCCGAACAGTCGCGCCGCGCCTATGGCCATGTCGGAGTAGCCGGAAAAGTCGAAGTAGAGTTGCAGCGTATAGGCAAGGGCGCCGCCCCAGGCGATGAAGAAGCTGGGCGCGCTTCCTCCCGCTGCGGCGTCGAACACCGGGCTGGCATAGAGCGCGGCGCTGTCGGCAAGCACCACCTTTTTGAACAGGCCGATGAGCAGAATCGTGGTGCCGATGGCGATATTCGACAAGTGGGGGCGCAGTGCCCCTTCCCGCATGAATTGCGGCAGCATCTCCTTGTGGTGGACGATGGGGCCGGCGATCAACTGGGGAAAGAAGGTCACGAACAGCGCGTAATGCATGAAGCGATATTCGCGCGTGATGCCCTGTCGGGCATCGACCAGATAGGCGATTTGCTGGAAGGTGAAGAACGAGATCGCCAACGGCAGGACGATGCGGTCGAAATGAAACTGCGTGCCACTTACGAGGTTGGCCGTATCGACCGCAAAGTTTGCATACTTGAACCAGCCCAGCAGCAACAGATTGAGCGCCACCCCCACGAAGAGCCAGATCCGGCCGCTGCGCACGCGGCCGTTTCTATGAGCGTTCGATAACTGCCGGCCGAAACCATAGTTCACCAGCATGGAGCCCACGAGCAGCACCAGATAGTCCGGGTTCCACCAGCCGTAGAAGAACAGCGATGCCACGACCAGCCAGGTGATCGCGCTTTCCGGGCCGATGCGTTGCGCGGCGAAGTAGCCGATCAACGCAACTGGAAGAAAGGCGAACAGGAATTCGTAGGAGTTGAAGAGCATTTGTGCGTGCGACTAGGGAAACACTGTTTAAATCCGTTCGCCCTGAGCCCTTCGGCTGTGCTCAGGACAGGCTTGTCGAAGGGCATTCCTCAGAAAATCAAGGGCTTCGACAGGCTCAGCCCGAACGGTGCGGAATAAGTCAGAGCTTCCCAAGCGGGTTGAGCACCTCAAAGACCATGGTCTCGCAGAGGGACTCCGCCCGTGCCGCCATCGGGCGCTCCGGTCGGGGAGGCATCCGAATGCGCATGCAGTCGACGAAATGCTTCTACGAACTCGGGCATGGCCCACATCGCCGTGGTTGCACCCCAGTCATCATTACCCTCCAGGAGCACAGGACCGTTAGGCGTGAGCGCGACATCCCATCCAATGCTGAACATCTCCGGCAACCAAGCGTGTGCGCGCTTAACGAGGCTAAGGCATTCATCCCAGAATGGGATGACTACGTCCGAAAACGCGACATGGGAGTCCGGATGGGTGGTCGTTTTGATTGCCGGATCTGACGTAATGGCGTACCCCGTCTCTTGGCAGCGACCGCTCTGCGCGTCGACGCGAACGATTACCCGCGCGTTGGCGTTGTTGTCCGCAATCTCCCCATTGCAGGCGATCCGGAGGTAGGAGAGAAACACTTCGGGAGCCTCGGTCGATCTGTATGTGATGATCCGGACCGTATTCAAGGAGTGAGTGTGAAGCTCCGAGAGGGTCGGGTGCTGCAGGATCCTGTTCTGTACAAGGTACCGATCCTTCAGACGGTCGACGAAATCTCCGGGTTGAACGCATTTGCCGTTGACCTCGACTTCGTCACCAAGAAATCGTACGGCGAAGACCCCCTTACCCTTGATGCCGAAGCGTGGTTTGAGGAACAGATCGGCCGCCTGATGATTGGTCTGGCCCCACGCGATGAAGTCGGATTCCGTCGTCCCTTGAAACGTGGCCTTGTTTCGCGACTGAATCTCTCCAAGCGACGTCGCGACCGGAATCCCTGCGCCCGAAAAGTAACGCTCGAACAGTAGCTTGTCTCTGAGTAGGCAGCCGTAGTTGTATCGGGAAGCAGTTATTCGCATACCGTTGCGCGCGTCGCGGACGCTTCGAAACTCCTCATAGCTCAGATACTCTCGTCGCACGTTACGCCCTTTGAGATCGAGTTGCTGGGCGTAGTACAAGGGTGAGAGTTCGTTGCGAAGGACGAAGGCGTAGGCGAAATCCAGGTATCGCTCCAGGAGTGACTTCCGCGCACCGGATGGGTGGGCGCAACAGTTGAGCGCCGCCAACTGCCTGATGTCACGGTGGCTGAGAGGTAGTTTGATCGCCCGGACAAGTACGCCAAGAGGGGAGCTCATGTTGTTCTGTGGTTGCGTGAGGATTGAATTGCTGGGAGGTTACGATCGAGACTCGGTATTGATTGGTGGCGTCGTCAGGAACGCGTCGAGATCCGGCTTGATACCTCTATCAAACGCCACCTGAATCAGGTCGACGTCGTAGGTTGCATTCCCCTCCACGATGAGTGGCCCGTCCTGCGTGACGGCAACGTCCCAACCTACAGTCTTCATTCCGGGCATCGTCGCGTGGGCTTTCAGAACCAGATCCTTGGCCGAGCGCCAGTGTGGAATCGGTCGTCCAATGATGACGTTGCCGGTGTCGGGGTGCCGCTCGACGGGGGCGATATCCGGCCAGGTTCGGCTCAGGGACCCCACGGCCCGCCCGAGTACCCCCGACTCGCTATCGATGGGGGCGACGAGATTGCCGGACGCACCATGCGCGAAGTTGTCCGTTACCGTGTCGCCGACCGCAATCCGCAGGATGGCGTGAGCCAGTCTGGGCGTTCCCTGGTGGTCGATGTAGGTGATCGCGCGTATGGTGTTGAGCGCCGTCGGTGAGGAGATCGCGGCCAGATCGGCATGTGATCGGGCGACGGGCTGGACAATCCACTGCCGTTGCCCCCCGACCAGGTCGAGACAATGTCGGTAGATATCGGAGGCACTGCCCGTTCTGTCGGAGAACGACCATTCTCCGGCAGCCTGGATCGCCGTGAAGGCGTGCAAACCCCATGTGCCGCTCATGAGCTTGAAGAACAAATGAGGGTGGTTCGAGATGTCGGTGGCGAAGCGTTCCAGCGTGGCACCCAGGCTGGCACCGGATTGCTCCGGGCTTGCATTTGTTCTCGCCGAGATGGTCGATACCACTGGAATCGTCGCGATTCCGTGCGACACGCAGTGCTCGTGGAACTTCAGTTTGTTGTTGAGCAACTCGCGATGCTGGGGCGGGTTGGCCACCCTGAGCACCTTGCGCAGGCTCTCGTCGATGACGTAGCTCGACCAGTTTCGTGCATCGACTTGGTGAAGGCGGAACAGCGAGAACAGCCGCGGCCCGAGTCCAAGCCGGCCGCGGGCAGACAGGATGCGAAAGACGCCAGTTGGATAGCTCATCCCGCCTCTGCGGGCCGCGGTCGAAGCGGCGAGATGGTAGTTGCGGGCAGTATCGATAAGTCCCACAGGCAGGCTCCGCAAGTGAAATCGTTGTTGGCGAGGGTGCGGTTGCTCGGTATCTGCGGCAGCGCTACTGCAGATTCTGGAGTTGACGGATGTTGTGAATCACTTTCGATCCGCTCATGGTGACGATGAGCAGGACATCGTCGGGTTCGCAGCACGAAAGCGCATGCTGCAAGGCTTCGTCATGGTTGCTCGCCACGTGAACGCACTGTTGACGAATGCCCTTGTCGATCAATTCGGACGCCAGAAGACCGGCGACGTATCCGGGAGGTCGGCCTCTGAGATTCTCCCAGTCCGAGCAGATGAAATAGTCGAACTCTGTCAGAACCGCGTCTGCCATGTTTCGGATGAAGGCGTCCGAGCGATTGCCCATCGGTGCCAGCATTATTCGCTTCCTGCCCTTGCACGGACGGTGAGAAAAGAAGCGGGCGAGCTCGCGCATCACCTCCGGGCCGTCAGCCCAGGTGACCCACAACGAGTAGGGCATTCCGTCGATGTGGTTCATTCTCCCGGGATTGGATGTCTCATCCGAACGAAACGACTGGAGGCGACCTTTGATCGCGTCGAATGGAATGTCCAACGCATCCGAGATGGCCATGACGTTCATGGCGCTGATGATCGCGGGTCTGAAAACTCCTCCGTGACTATCCGGTACGTCCGCAGCGGACATGCGTGCAACCACTTCGTTTCCACGATACGCATACATGAAGCCATTATCCAGTAAGACTACACCTCCACCGCTTTCCCTATGCGGCTGCAGTCGTGGATTATTCGTATCGCAACTTACGAGATATCTCCTCTCTGCACCGCACTGAGCATAGAAGTGCATGCAGGCAGGGTCGTCGGCATTCAATACCGCTGCTCGGGTTGCTTTTCGCACCACGATGCTCTTGAGCTCTGCGAGCTGCTCTCTCGTGTCGATGCCTTTCAGTCCCAGATGGTTGTCGTAGACGTTGAGTAGCACGCCAATGTCGACATGGTCGAAGACGAGCCCCTGCTTCAGCAACCCACCCCTTGCCATCTCGGCAACAACCGCAGCACAACGATCGTCGGCCACGAGCTTCAATGCGCTGTAACCGAGTGCATGATCGCCTTTGTTCAGCATCCGTCCGCCGATGTACACGCCTTGCGTGCCGGAAACGCCTATTGCGCCAAGCACCCCCTCGAGCACGTGAGCCGTCATACGACAAGTCGTTGTCTTTCCTACGCTTCCGGTCACCGCGATCAATGGTTTTGGATGTGTGGCGACGTATCGCTTTAGTTTCCGGACATCGTACGCCCGCAAGAGAAGAGACCCGATGTTCCGGAGTCGCCACGGTACGTAGGTCGAAATTGCCATATCTGAATCCTCGGGCAACTGGGTCGAACTGGCGCTGGCAGGAGAGGGCGTGTGGGAAGTCGGGCGTGATGAACGATTGGCCGCTGTCGGTCTGTTGCGGATTAGTGCGGTCCCGATGGACCCATTAGACGCCTGTGCGGCAAGTCGAGATGTGCTGCAAAACGTCGATCGGGATCGACGTTCAGTTCGATGACGGACGGCCCCTCTGCGGTGATTGCCATGTCGATGCCGGCGAAGTCCATGCGCGGTACGGCCGCCAGGGCGTTGGCAGCCAGATTCATGCATTCGTTCCAATAGGGGATGCAAAGACCGATCAGCGGGGCACCGCTGTCGGGATGGTGGTCGTGGCTGCGGCGCTCGTCGCTCAGGTCCAGCGCTTCGCGGATCGCGCCGGTGCGCAGGTCGATCGGGCAGGCGAGGCCGCCGTTCGAGGTGTTGTCCACCTGGCTTCCGCGCCGCCCGACGCGCAGCATGGCGCCTACGGTCTCGAAGCCGGCGGCGGTGCGCAGGGTGATGATGCGCAAGGTGTTCACCGAATCGGGGTTGAGCCGTCCAAGCTCCGGGTGCTGGACGAGAAACGCTTCGATGATGGCGCCGCTGCGAAACGTCCTGAGATGGGCGGCGAGATCGGCGGCGGACTGGCAGGTGCCGGAGACCGGATTGCGAAGCTGCAGCACGCCGTGCTGGTCTTCGACGTCGAGCGCGGAGAAGGCGGAGCCGCCGGAGCCTTCGGCCTTTTTGAAGCACAGGCGCTGGCCGATGCGGGCGCGCAGAAACGATTCGAGTTCGTAGTCGGTACGTAGCGGATTGCCGTGGGCGTCGCCACCGCGTTCGACGTGGAAATACCCCAGGAAGCGGGGGGTGGGAATGCCCCGTAGCGAGAGCAAGGCCTTTTCGGCGAGCTTGTGTTGCGACAGCTTCTGGAACAGCGGGGGATTCAGTTTGTTGACTGCGCGTCGGTACTCTTTGGCATTGAAGTGGCCAAGCATGTCACCGAAGGAAACGGTGTTGCGCCAGAAACGCGCGAGCAGGAAGTAGCCCGGGCCGACGCGTCTGACTACGAACAGGGCAAGGGCCTGAGCGATCTTCAGCGCGGGCGGGGCGCCGGCTTCCCGAGACTTGCGCGCAATGGTGCGCACGTAGGTTGCAATCAAGCGGGTTTCTCCCATTTTGTTTGGTTCGTGGCGCACCGCTCGGCCGCGGCGATTCCTCGGGGCGCGTCTGCGCAGCGCCGCCCGCTCAGCCGGTGCCGGTCGCCAGGCGCTGCAGGTGCGATTCGCGGCCGATCAGTTCGGCCCAGGTGCCTTCTTCGACAACCCGGCCCTTGCTCAGTACGTAGATGCGGTCACAGGGCTCGACGGTGCTGAGCCGGTGCGCGACCAGAATGATGGTCTTGTTGCCGCTGAGTGCGTTGATCGCTTCCATGACCGCCCGCTCGGTGGCGTTGTCGAGTGCGCTGGTGGCCTCGTCAAAGATCAGTACCGGCGGATCGAGATATAAGGCGCGCGCAATGCCGATGCGCTGACGCTGACCACCCGAGAGCCGTACGCCGCGTTCGCCGATCACCGTGTCGTAGCCTTGAGGCAGTTCGCGGGTGACGAAATCGTGGAGGTTGGCGAGGCGGGCGGCGCGTTCTACGGCGGCGTGATCGATTTCCTGGGGGGATAGACCGAGGGCGATGTTGGCGGCGACGCTCTGGTCGGCCAGGAAGATGCTCTGCGGGACGTAACCGAGCGAGGCCTGCCATGCACGCATGTTGCCCGCGTCCAGGGCGGTGTCGTCGACGCGGACGCGGCCGGAGGCGGGGTCGAGCAATCCGAGGATGATGTCCACCAGGGTGCTCTTGCCTGCGCCCGACGAGCCGACGAAGCCTACCGTGGTACGGACCGGGATCGTGAGGCTGAGCCGGTCGAGGGCGGGCTGGGCGGTGTCGGGGTAGTGGAAGGTGAGCTCCTCGATGGCCAGTTCGCGCTCGGGCTGCATCGGTGTGGCACGCTGCCCGAACGGGGTTTCGTCGTTCGAGTGCGGCAGTGTCATCAGGTCTTCGATGATGTTGTCCACCGCCGGCATGTTGAAGCGGATCGCGGCGATGGTGCTGAAGATCTTCTGGAATGCGGGTATGAGCTGTTTGCCGGCCAGGCCGTAGAGACCGATCAGGGGCAGGGCGTTGGCAATGCCGCCGCCGTCGGACATCAGGTACAGCACCAGCAGCAGCACGCCGCCGAAGGCGATTGCTTCGATGGCGTGTTGCGGCAGGTTCTGCAGCAGGGTGGCGTTGGCCTGGTGGAGGGCGAAGCGTTTTGAGGGACCGCGGAATCGTTCCAGGTAGGCCTGTTCGCGGCCAAGCAGACGGATTTCCTTGGCGCCGGCGAAGGCCTCGGAGGCGGTGGTGAAGCGCTCGCGGTTGGCGGCGACGCGGTCCTTGCCGATGCGGTTGAGCCAGCGCTTGGCCACGAGGTATATCGCTCCGTAGAGGCTGCCGAGCGCGACGGCAACACCGATCGCCAGCAGCGGCTCGACGGCCACCAGCAGCACGATGACCGACGCGGCCAGCAGCACGTGACTGAGTAGTCGCATGGCGGGCAGCAGGGCGCCGTTCACCGCCTGGCCGGCTTCCTGCAGCACCGTTTTGGCCAGGTCGCCGGAATTGCGCGTGAGGTAAAAGGCGTAGGGGCGGCGCAGGTAGTCGGCCATGAGGCGGCGCGACAAGTGGTATTGCTGCATGCTGGAATAACGGGTGACCACCCATTGGCTGAGCGCCTGCAGGGCCGTGCCGGCCATGAACACGACGAAGGCGAGCACGCCAAGGAAATGCAGGAAGGCGTTGGGGTCGGAGAACCCCAGCCATTCGTAGGTCCGCCTCAACCAGTCGTTGCTCTGGATCACCGTGGGATCGGTGAGGACGGTCAGGAACGGCATGATGGACGCCACCCCGGCCGTCTGCACGAAGGCGGTGACGATCATCAACAGCACCAGCAGAATGACTTTCGGCCGGTCGCCGGGCTGGAGCAGGGCCAGGAGCTTCTTGAGGTTATTGCGCATGCGGTTGTAGTCCGGGCCGTGGGCGGGCGCGGTGGTGACAAAAGGTTAACAATAGCAGCAAATCCGTTTCGGGTATGAGTCGGCCGCGTTACGCGATTGTGGGGTAGAACGCGGCCCGTGTCCGTGAACCATCATCCTGGATTCCTCGGGTGCGTAGCGCACTCACCTGTTCGGTGCCCCCTGACCAAACGCGAAATGTGTGCATTCATGCGCTATCCAGACACGCAATAAGCGGTCAACCGAGGAATCCAGGACCATGCGATTGGGCGCGCGGCGGGAATGCCCTGGGGCAGGAACAGGGGCTACTGTGTGGGCGCTGCGTCTCTCAGGGCGCGGATGTCGGATGAGCTCAATTCGCGTGCGCGGGTGCTTGTCGGCAGGGATGGCGTGGACTCGGCGGTCGGCGCTTCGCGCTCCGCCATGGTGTTGCTGGGGGCGGGCGGAGGGCTTTGCCTGGTCGGTGCTGCAGGCGGTCTGGAGGAGGCGGGGGGAGTGGCTGGAGCGGGCCGGGACGCGGGGGGCTCGGGCGGGGGAGGCTCAGGCGACGGTGCTGGGCGAGGTGACGCACTTGGTGCCGTGCTTGCCGCAGGCGGAGGCGTGGTGGGTCGCGGGGTCGTGGTCGCGGGCGTCTCCCGCTTCGGTGGCGCAGCCGGCGCGGCGGCGGTGACTACCCGGCACGGGGCGATCGCGGCGGACCCCTGCAGTGGTTTGAGGCGATGCAGGATGAGGCCGCGGATGTGCGAGAGCAGGATCACGACATCGGTGCCAGGCAGGTTGGTGAGCGGTACGTAGGGTTCGTAGGTGCCGAAGGGGCGGGTCTCACGCAAGTCTTCATAGATCTCGAAGTCTCCGCCGGCGCACGGGTTGCGGTAGAGCACCCCGCCGCGCAACACCAAGTAGCTGCCGTCGCGCGGATCCACCACCATCTTCGACGAACCCGAGCCCCACGGCATCAGGCGGCCGTCCGGAAAGCGGCGATCTTCCAGCATCTCCGGCGCGCCAAGCGGCTCGGTGATGCGGTACACCTTGTGGCTGGAAGGTGTGTGGCGGCCGAACTGCTGGCCGCCGACGATGGCCAGTTCCCGCCTCACCGGGTTCCACAGCAGCAGCCCGGCATAGCCCGACAGCCTGAGACCCTGGTCGTCGCGTGGCAGATCGCCGTGGTGAGTCCAGTCCGGCTCGCCGTCCGCCCAGGACCACAGTTTTCCGCCGGGCGTGTAGGCGTAGAAGCGCCCCCATTCGGGTACGTAGGTGGCGGCGAACTGGCCGATCATGTTGCGGTCGCGGATGGGCAAGCCATAGAGCTCGAAACGGCCCGGCGCGTCGAGCGGGGTACGGATCATCCGGCCCAGGTTTTCCTGCCCGATGTTGGGGCTGTAGTAGAGATAGCGGCCGTCCTGGGTGAGCTTGTTGAATGGCCGGCGATGGGATTTCTGGTCGAAGCCCTCGGGCTGGTTGAGGCGCCAGAAGCGGCCGTCGGCCTCCATGACCATGAGCGCGCGCTCAAGGTGGTCACGCATCAGCAGCATCATGAGCTTGCCGCGGTGATAGACGAGGTTCTGGGTCCAGCCCATGCCGTCGGCACCGTTCGGGCCGCCGTCTATTTCCCTGAGGTACTGAAAGTCCTTGAACGAAACGCCGTCTTCCTTGCCCGGCCAGCGCGTGAGGTCGGCGAGGTTGCGCCATTCGCCAGGTTGCAGGGTGCGCGCTTCGCGCTCGATCAGGCTGCCGCCATCGGTCGCCGGTGTCGGAGGGGGGGCGCCGAGTGGTGCTGGTCGGGCTTGGCGATCGGAGCCCGGAGGTGGGGGCGTTGAAGGCTTGGCTGCCGGGCTGGGGCGCGATGGCACGACGGGCGCCGCGGACGGCTGGCTGGTGGGCCGGGCCATGCGCGCAGGGCCTGCACCCGCTTCGGTGTCGAAGGCACTGGCATGTCGATACACCCGCCCGCCACTGCCTTGGCTCCACAGAATCACCCCGAGTTCGTCGATCGCGAACGGTACGGTGCCACCGCCGGAGAAGGGCCAGCCGCCGCCGTCGCCCGACATGTCGCGGGCGACGCGCCACTCGTCGCGGTCGGGGGCGTACTCCCACAGCACGCGCGAACGATGCAGTACGAGATAGTTGCCGGAAAGCGGGTCGTGGGTGAGCTTGTCGGAGCCGATGCTGAAGACGAACGGGGCGTCGCGCATGTTGCGGATTGTGCCGTCGCGGGCAACCAGGTCCACCGTGCTGCGCGAGTGATTGCCCCCGATGAGCAGCATGTCACCGCGCACCGGGTTGTACTTGGCCGACGAGTGGTAGCCATGTACCGCGGCAGTGCCGAGAAAGCGCCACTGCCCGTCACGGAAGCCATGCACCTGGCGGCCCGAAACGCCCACCAGCATGTCCAGCGCGCCATGCCAGTCGATGGGGATGTAGCCGTCCAGCGGTCCGCCGTCGAAGCGTTCCCAGCGATCCTGGTCGATGTGGTAACGATGCAACGTGGTGCCCGACAGCCGGTAGAAGTGGCCGCGCTTCGTATCCAGCGCGGTGCGGCCGTACAGGTGACCAAAGCGTTCGAACTGCGGTGGGGCGTGTTCGCGCGCGAGGTCGATCTCACGCCAGCGATTGCTGCGTGCGTCGTATTCCAGGAAGCGGTTGCTCTGCCGCAACCCCTGGAAATACGCCTTTTTGCGGACCGGGTCCCACTGGCCGGAGTCGGTCCAGGTGTCGATCGCGGGCGCGCTGCTGCCGTCGGGGCGGCGTCCGGCGAGCAGTTGCGGCAGGGTGGCGCCATTCGTGGCGGGAAGGTAGTCGAGCCTGACGAATTCCCCCCGGGCGGCGGCGCTGGCCGCTCGGGCCAGCGCGCTGTTCGCAAAGCCGGTGTCGGTGGTGTCCGCGGCGCCAGGCGCGGGCGGGGCCGTCGGCCGGGCTGTGCCGGATGCTGTTGCAGGTGGTACGGACTGGATTGCGATGGGGGGGACGGACGGCGGGGCGGGTACCTGGGCGCGCAGATCCGGCAGCGCAGGCAGGTCCGCGGGTTCAGGCCCGTCAGGGCTGGCCGGCTGCCGAGGCAGAGGGGCTTGACGGGTGCGCGGGGATGCCGAGTCTCCGCCACCGGCGAGCACGGCCGGCTCCTTCGCAGAGGTATCCGTCAGTAACGCCAGGCCCTCGTCGAAGCTGGACAGGCGGTTTTCGGCCGCGGAAAAACCGGGGGGTGGCGCGTCACCGAACACGCGGTTGCCGCTCAGCCTCTGGACCGCGTCGGCGGGCAGCCCGATGACGCTGGCGGCCGGGCCGCGTGCCACGACCAGGTTGTAGTGGAAATCGATCTCGCGGGGCACGTCGTTGTGAGGCTGGAAACTCACCGCCTCGCCCAGTCTGTTGATGAACACGTTGTTGTAGGCGGCGACCCGGCCTTCGGCCTGGAACAGGCGTTCGGTGGGGTTGTCGAGAAAGGTGTTGCGATATACCAGATAGCGGTCGCCCGCGCCGGGTCCGGTCGTTGGCCAGTGGCCGAGCAGCAGGTTGGGACGGGCGCGGTCCTGGATGCCGCCGCCGCTGCGCTTGTCGAACACGTTGTCGCGGATGATGGTGAGCTGCGCCTGCGTCGGCATGCCTGGTAGGGTGGCGCGCGGCAACTGGTGCTTGATCTGGAGGTTGTAGCCGAGCGTGCGCGAGACGTGGTTGCCTTCGATGAGGCCGGCGATGAAGGGTGCGCGGCCGTCCGAATTGCCCAGGTACATGCCGGTGCCGACGTCGTGGATACGGTTGTTGCGGATGATCCAGTTCCACGCCGGTGCCTTGGTGGAGATACCGTTGAAGGCCTGGGCGGCATCGAAGCCGAAGATCGTGAGCCCCTCCAGGGTGATGTGGTGGGTATGGCTGTTGCCGCGGCCTTCGGCAACGATGCCATGTGCGCGTGCTCCGCCACCATCGAGCACCAGATCGCGGATGATCAGGTGGCTCGCATCGATCAGACTGATGGTGATGTGCCCGTCACGACCGGTGAGCACCGCCTCGGCTGGCGCAGCGGGACCGCGGATGACGATCGGGCGGTCCGCGCTGCCGTGCAGGTTGCGTATCGGCAGGCCGCGCGCGTAGGTGCCGGGTGCGAGCAGCAAGGTGTCGCCCGCTTCGAGCGTGTTCAGCTTGGCGAGGTAGTCGTCGGGTGTGGCGGGAATGACGCGGGACGATGGCGGCGTCTGCGCCACGGCGCTGGACAGGGCGAGCAGCAGCGTGCAGGCTGCGAGCAGAAGGCGCCGCCAGACCGCCGCAAGTCCGCAGCACCCACGGAAGAGGCGGCCCGGAGGCCGCCGTCGTCCGCAGGTGCTGCGTGTGGTCATCATTGCGCCGCTCGGTTCGAGCGGGTGGCGACGATGAGGATCGAGTGGCTGAGCAACGCGCCCAGAAACGGCAGGGCCGACAGCAGTGCGCGCGCCGGGCGTGACTCGATCAGTGGCTGGAGGCGTTGCAGCCGTGCGGGCAGAATCGGCACCCAGTGCAGCGTCGCGTCAAGACCCAGTTCGCGCAGCCTGCCGACCAGGGCAGGGGCGGTGTCGTAGCGCAAATTCATTGGCCTGCGCAGCCATTGCTTGATCCGGTGTGGCAGACAGTGCGCGTTGAGGGCGTCCACCCACAGGCTGCCCCCCGGCTTGAGGGCGGCGGCGAGCTCCGCAAGCACCTTGTCCGGGCCGCTCAGTGCCTGCAGCACGCCGAAGCACAACAGCCCGTCGGCACAAGCGGGCGCAAGCGGCAGGCGGGTGGCATCCCCGACGATCCAGGCGGCAACCGCGTCGCTGCGCGCACGTGCCTTCACGACGCTGGGCTGGGAGTAGTCCACGCCGACGACACGCAGCCCGTGCCCGGCAAGAAAGCGGCTGTAGGTTCCGGCCCCGCAGCCGACGTCTATCCAGGTGCCGTGGCCATTCTGCGGCGCCCGCCAGAGCCGCCGGAAGGCGCGGAATCGCGTTTCCAGGCCGGATTCGCTCCAGCCCGCGATGCCGGCATCGCCGTCCAGCGCGAGTCCGCGCTGGGTGAACTTGCGGCGCCAGTGTTCCTCGAAAGCCGGGCGGCTCATCGGCCGGCCTCCCCGGAACGGGCTGACGGGTGATGGATGGACAGGACGATCTGCATGCCCGCATTCTAGCAGCCGTCACCGTGGCGACAGCGTGGCATTGTTGCAGCGGATTTCCCCAGCCATGGCGCGTTTCACGCGTCCATGCGGGCGCTTTCAGGTCGAGGGTGGTACATCGTGCGCGGTCACGCCCTATAATCCCCGGATTTTCATGCCAAGCCGATGCCGCGTGGTGCGCGCCGGCGCGATAGGAGAATGGTGTTGAGCAACAAGGACGAAGTGCTGGCAATTCTCGACGAGATCCTGAGCCTGAACGGACGCGCCCGGAGCTTCGGCGCGGACACTCCTTTGCTGGGGGCGGTGGCGGAACTCGATTCGATGGCGGTGGTGGGCATCATCAATCTGCTGGAGGAGCGCTTCGGCTTCGTCGTGGAGGATGACGAGATCGATGGCGAGACCTTCGCCACGGTTGGCTCGCTGGTCGCCTTTGTGGATGGCAAGACGGCCTGAACAAGCGGCTGCGTGACACGGAGGCGGTGACGGGCATGACCCCCCTCGACACCGTTCGAGCACCGGCGCGGGGCAGCCGCCTGGGGCTGGCGGCATGCCTGTTCGCGGCCTTCCTGGTTTATCTCAATCTCATTCCTTTCGAATTCCGTCTGCTCGACCCCGATGTCTGGATGGAGCGCGCCCGCAACATGCGCTGGCTGAGGTTGTCGTTGCGGGGGCGGGCGGACTGGGTCGCCAACCTGTTCATGTTCGTGCCGTTCGGCCTGCTGCTGGCGGAAGCGCTGGGGCGTAGGGCGGGGGCGGGCGTGGCGCGCTTCGCCGCGGCGGCGCTGGCGTGCGTGATGGTGGCGGTGCTGGCGGCGGCGATCGAGGTGCTGCAAATCCTCGTGCCGCAGCGCACGGTATCGCTCAACGATCTGCTGGCGGCGGTACTGGGGGGCTGCCTGGGGGTGGTGTTGTGGCTACTCTCCGGCGATGGCTTGCGCCGGTTGTGGCGGACGGCGCGGCATCCGTCGCGACGCACGCTGCTGGCCGGCCTGGGCCTTTACGCGTTGGCCTATGTCGCACTGAGTCCGTTTCCCTATGATTTCGTGCTCGGGGCCGGGGAGTTCGCCCACAAGCTCGCCAACGGCCACTATGGGTTGTGGCTGGCGCTCCCGTGCGCTTCGGGTGCGCGCTGCGGTGCGCAGTGGCTGGTCGAGATGCTGGCGGTGGTGCCGCTCGGTGTGCTGCTGGTGGTGTCGCGCGGCTGGCCGCCCGGCGGGCGCAGCGCGCTGCGCGCGGCGGCGTTCGGGCTGGTCTTCGGTGCGTTGGTCGAGGCGTTGCAGTTCCTGACGCTGAGCGGGATTTCTCAGGGGGTGTCGCTGCTGACGCGGGCTGCCGGCTTTGGCATCGGCGCGGTGTGCGCTTCGGTGCTGATGCACGCCGATCTGGTGCGCATGAAGTTTTCGCTGCGCACCTGGGCGCTGCTGGCGTGGGTGCCCTATGTGCTGGCGGTGGTCGTCGTAACCGGGTTGGCGGGGGCGAGCTGGAGCGGCCTGGATGCGGCACTCGCGCAATTGGGGCGCATCAACTTCCTGCCGTTCTACTATCACTACTTCACGCGTGAGCAGGCGGCCATGGCAAGCATGCTTTACACCTTTGCGCTGTACGGCGTGGTGGGCGGGCTGTGCTGGCCGTGGCATGCACGCGGCCATTCCATGGCGGGGCGGGCTGCCGGGCTGGCATTGGTGCTGGCATGCGTGATCGAGGCGGGCAAGCTGTTCGCCGTCGGCCTGCGTCCGGACCCCACCAATCTGCTGATCGCGGCGGTGGCGGCCTGGAGTTGCGTGCAGGTGTTTGCGTGGTTGGAAGAGGCTGCCGCCAGCTTGCGTCGACCGGCGGGGCTGCCGAACGAAGCGCGCACACCGGTCGCCGCGGCGGCGGAGACGCATGGCGCGAATGCAGGCGAATCGGCAACGCGGGTGCGGCGCACGGCGGGCCCGGAGCCCGCGTTGGTTGCCGGCATGGCCGAGGGGGTGGGGGCGATGCAGGAAGACGGCGCGCCGCTGCGCCCCCGGGGATCGACGGCAGCGGGTGTCGCCGAGCGCGCGCGGTCGGTGATCTCGCCCCCCCGGGAGGCCCCGCCTGCCAGGGTAGCGCTGGCACCGGTCGCCCCGCTGGCGCTCGTGCTCGCCCTGCTGTGCGCCGCGGCGGCGCTGTGGATTGTGTTCAACCATCCGTTGTGGCGTCCGCTACTGCTCGTCATGGCGCTGGGGGTGTTCGGCGTGGTGTTGCGCTGGCCGGCGGCCTGGCTGGTACTGGTGCCGGCGACGCTGCCGGTGCTGGACTTCCGGCCCTGGAGCGGGCGGCTGCACGTCGACGAGTGGGACGTGCTGGTACTCGCCTGCCTTGCGGCACTGTGGTTGCGGCGTGGCCTGGGCGGGTTCGCGACGCTGCGCAACGCCATCCCGGCAACTGGCGAGCGCGCAACAGCCCGCTGGAAGCAGCGGTTTCTGTCGATTTACTTCGTGTCCTACGCGGTGGCGGTGGCGGTTGCGTTGTGGCCGCCCGGGTGGCTTCCGGCCGAGGCGTGGACCACGCTGCATTCGCAGGCAAATGCCGTCCGTCTCGCCAAGGGGGTGGCGTGGGCGGTGTTGCTGTGGCCGTTCTTCGATGCGGCGGCGGGTGTGCGCAGCCGGGCCTTCCGTCTGTTCGCGCTGGGCATGCTGGCCGGCGTGGCAGCGACGGTGGCGTGTGTGGCGTGGGAGCGGCTGCTCTTCACGGGGTTGCGGGATTTTTCCCAGGCCTATCGGGTGACCGGCATGTTCTCCGATACGCACACCGGGGGGGCCTTCATCGAGGCCTATCTGGTCACCGCCGTGCCCTTTCTGGTCGCGGCGCTGGCATGGCGCCGGCGCTGGCTGGGCGGGGCGGTTGCCGCGGCGTTGTTCGCGGCGGCCATCTACGCGGTGGCGGTCACCTTTGCCCGCGCTGGCTACGCCGGCTTGTTGGTGGCGGTGCTGGTGTTGTTCGCGGCCTTGTTGTGGCGCTTCGGCGGTGGCCTGCGGGCCCGTGCTGCCTTGCTTGCGGGCGGGGCGCTGGTGGCAGTGGCCGGGTTGGGCGTGGCGTTCGCCCAGGTGCAGGGCGGTGCATTCATGAGCGGGCGGGTGCAGGTGGAGCAGATCGAGCGCGATTGGGCCTTGCGTACCGCTCACTGGCGCGCGGTACTCGAGCCGGTGCTGCGCGATCCGTCGGCGCGCTGGCTGGGGCAAGGGGTCGGGCGCTTTCCCGAGGTGATGTACTGGGAGCGCGTGTATGCCGAGCGCCAGGTGCCCGGCCTGCACCGCATGCAGGCACAGCCGCCGGCGCTGGTGCTGCTGCCGGGCACTCCCACCTACTACTGGCAGGCGCTGGAGGTTACCCCGGATCGCGCCTACCGCTTGCGCCTGCACGCGCATGCGGTGGATGGGCCGGCCACTGTCGGGGTGTTGCTGTGCGAGCAATGGCTGATCTACTCGCGGCGCTGTTCCGGCACCCGGGCGGTGTTGACTGACGCCGGCGACGGAGAGGCGCCGGTGTTCGAGGCGACGCTGCGGTCGCGCCCGCCTATCTCCGGCCGGGCCTGGCTTGCGCGGCCGGTGAAGTTCGTGCTCTACCATGTCGGCGGAAGCGGTCAGGCGGTGATCGAGGCGGTGAGCCTGGAAGACGGAGGCCGACCGGCAGACGGCACGTTCCAGGTCGGTGGTGGCCGGTCGCTGCTCGCCAACGGCGGCTTCGAATCCGGACTCGATCGCTGGTTCTTCGCCTCCGACGATCATCTTGCCTGGCATATCGAGAACATGTGGGTTCAGGTGCTGTTCGAACAGGGCGTGGTCGGGCTGGTGGCGTGGACGCTGCTGATCGTCGCCACGCTCGCGGCCGCACTGCACGGGCTTGGCCGGGGTGGCCCGCAGGCGTGGCAGGAAGGGGTGGTGCTCGCGGCCTTGCTGGCCTTTTTGAGCGTGGGGGCGATGAACAGCCTTTTCGATGCGCCGCGGCTCGCCACGCTGTTCTTCCTGCTGGTGGCGATGGCTGGTGGCCTGTCCGGCCGTGACGCGGTGGGGCGTGATGCGGCGGGGCGTGACGCGGCGGGCGTGGGGCGCTGGCCATGACGCGGCGTCGGCGCCTGGTGCTGATCGCAGTCTTCATCGCGCACACGCTGGGCGTGCTGTCGTCCATCGATGCCTTGATGTCCACCCGGACTTCGCAGGGCACGGTTGCCTGGATCGTCTCGCTCAGCACCTTCCCCTATGCGGCGGTGCCCGCCTACTGGGTGTTCGGCCGCAGCAAGTTCAATGGCTACGTGATCGGCCGCCGCGACAACGATACCCTGCTGTATCGCGAACTGCGGCAGAAGATGGCACACGTGCAGGATCACGCGGTGCCCTTGCCGGAGGCCTGGCAAGCGCTCACGGTGGTCGAGCGCCTGGCCAAGATGCCCTTGCTCGGCGGCAACCGGGTCGAACTGCTGATCGATGGCGAACAGACCTTCGACAGCCTGCTTGCCGGCATCGACGCGGCCGAGCGTTATCTGCTGGTGCAGTTCTACATCGTGCGTGACGACGAACTCGGGCGGGCGCTGCAGCGGCGCCTGATGGCACGGGCGCGGGCGGGTGTGAAGGTGCATTTCCTCTACGACGAGATCGGCAGCTACCGTCTGCCGCGCAGCTATCTCGCCGAATTGCGCGAGGCCGGCGTCGAAGTCCGGCCGTTTCACTCCACCCAGGGCAGCGGCAACCGCTTCCAGCTCAACTTCCGTAACCATCGCAAGATCGTGGTGGCGGACGGGCGTGCAGGCTGGGTCGGCGGCTTTAATGTGGGCGACGAGTACCTGGGGCGTGACCCGCGTTTCGGCGCCTGGCGTGACACCCACCTCAAACTTGAGGGGCCGGCGGTGTTCGGTCTGCAGTTGTCCTTCATCGAGGACTGGCACTGGGCAAGTGGTGAAATTCTCGATTTCGACTGGCAGGTGGCGGTGGACGAGCGGGCGGACGTACCGGTGCTGCTCCTGCCTACCGGGCCCGCCGACCGCTTCGAGACGGCGAGCCTGATGGTGCAGCAGGCGATTGCCGCGGCGCGCGAGCGGATCTGGATTTCCAGTCCTTACTTCGTGCCGGACGAGGGCGTGCAGTCCGCCCTGAAGCTGGCAGCCCTGCGCGGCGTGGACGTGCGCGTGCTGATTCCCGAACGACCGGACAACCTGCTGACCTACTTTGCCGCGTACGCCTTCATTGGCCCGCTGCTCGAGGCCGGCGTGGCCATTCACCGCTACGACGCGGGCTTTCTGCATGGCAAGGCAATGCTGGTCGACGACCAGGCGTCGGCCATCGGCACGGTGAACCTGGACAATCGCTCCTTCCGGCTGAATTTCGAGATCACCGCCTGGGTAATCGACCACAGCTTCGCGCGCGAGGTGGAGGCGATGTTCGAGGCGGACTTCGAGCGCGCCCGACGCATGGAGGATGACGACGTCAGCGCACGGCCGTGGTGGTTCCGCCTGGCGTCGCGGGCCGCGTATCTCGCCGCGCCGGTGTTGTGAGCGGGCGAGGAAGGCGGGTGAGCGAAGAGGGCGCGCGCCAGATGATTGGGTGCGACCCCTGAGGGGCGACGGCGCTCGCGATCAGGTCGGGCGGCTGCGCGCCAGCAGTCGCTCCACCGACAGGCGCAGGGGCGCATCGGCGGGCAGGGATGCGGCGAAGGCGTCCAGGCTGCGGCGCGCATCCTCGCCGATGCTGCGGGTGCTTGCCGGTCTGGGCGGGGGCGGTTCGGCCTGCATCTGCACCTTCACCTGGATCTGCGACACCGCTTCGCCTTGCTCGGCGAGGCGTGCGGCGAGCGACGGGGCGAGTTGCTTGAGCTTGACCGCGGCCGCGCCGTTGCGGGCGAGCAACACCAGCGTGTCGCCCTTGAGGTTGCCCACACTGCAGTAGGGTGCCAGAGCCGGCGGCACCAGCCGCACGAACAGCGACTGCAGGCGGATGAGCCTGCGGGCATGGTCCTGCAGGCGTTCGAGGGTGGCGCCGGCGCCCAGATAGCGGTGCAATTGGCGAGTCATGTGGCGATGGTAGGCTTGCCGCCACTCGCAGCGCAAGTCCGCCGCGACGTGTCTCCCGGGCATTCGGGCGACTCGCGCCCGATTCGCACCCGGGGGTGCGGCAGGGGCGAGCGGCTGAGGGGGCGGCGCCGAATTGCAAGCTGGTCTTCGAGTCGGTCACCCGCGCATGCTAAACTCCAACATTTGCCGAATCGACCCGAAAAACATCCATGATCTCCGGCCTGCTCAAGAAAATCTTCGGTAGTCGCAACGACCGCCTGATCCGCCAGTATTCCCAGACCGTTCGCAGAATCAACGCGTTGGAGCCCGAGATCTCCGCGCTGTCGGACGAAGCCCTGCGGGCCAAGACGGCGGAGTTCAAGCAGCGCCTGGCCAACGGCGAGAAACTCGACAACCTGTTGCCAGAAGCCTTCGCGGTGGTCCGCGAGGCCGGCAAGCGGGTGCACGGTATGCGCCACTTCGACGTGCAACTGATTGGCGGCATGGTGTTGCATGAAGGCCGGATTGCCGAAATGCGCACTGGCGAAGGCAAGACCCTGGTCGCCACGTTGCCGGCTTATCTCAATGCGTTGACCGGAAACGGCGTGCATGTGATTACGGTGAATGACTACCTCGCCAGCCGCGACGCGGAATGGATGGGGCGGATCTACGGCTTTCTGGGGCTGACCACCGGCTGCAACCTGTCGCGCATGCCGCACGTCGAGAAGCAGGCGGCCTATGCGTCCGACATCACTTACGGCACCAACAACGAGTTCGGCTTCGACTATCTGCGCGACAACATGGTGTATTCGCTCGGCGAGCGGGTGCAGCGCGGGCTGTCCTTCGCGATCGTCGACGAGGTCGACTCCATCCTGATCGACGAAGCGCGCACGCCGCTGATCATCTCGGGCCAGGCCGAGGACCATACCGACCTCTATCTCAAGCTCAACCAGTTGCCGCCCATGCTCAAGCAGCAGGAAGGCGAGGGTGACAACATTGTTGAACCCGGCGATTACACGCTGGACCTCAAGTCCCGCCAGGTGCTGCTGACCGAGGCTGGCCACGAGAATGCCGAGCAGATCCTCACCCGCATGGGGCTGCTGGCCGAGGGCGCCAGCCTCTACGATCCGGGCAACATCCTGCTGGTGCACCACCTGTACGCCGCATTGCGTGCGCACGTGCTGTACCACAAGGACCAGCACTACGTGGTGCAGAACGGTGAAGTGGTGATCGTCGACGAATTCACCGGCCGCCTGATGGCGGGCCGGCGCTGGTCCGACGGACTGCACCAGGCGGTGGAGGCCAAGGAAGGGGTGAAGATCCAGGCCGAGAACCAGACCCTGGCGTCGATCACCTTCCAGAACTACTTCCGCATGTATGCCAAGCTGTCCGGCATGACCGGCACGGCCGACACCGAAGCCTTCGAGTTCCACTCCATCTACGGCCTGGAAACGGTGATCATCCCCACCAACCGGGAGATGCAGCGCAAGGACGAGAACGACAAGGTTTATCGCACCGCCAAGGAAAAGTGGAACGCGGTCATCGAAGACATCCGCGGCTGCGTCGAGCGGGGCCAGCCGGTGCTGGTGGGCACCACCTCGATCGAGGTGAACGAGTTCCTGTCACGCGAACTGAAGACCGCAGGGGTTGCCCACCAGGTGCTCAACGCCAAGCAGCATGAGAGCGAGGCGGGCATCGTTGCCCAGGCCGGCCGGCCGGGCGTGGTGACCATTGCCACCAACATGGCGGGCCGCGGTACCGACATCGTGCTGGGCGGCAACATCGAGCCGGACCTCGAAAAAGTCCGTCAAGACGCCGCCCTGTCCGACGCCGACAAGGAACGCAAGATCGCCGAGATGCGCGAGCAGTGGCAAAAGGTGCATGATCAGGTACTGGCTGCCGGCGGCCTGCACATCATCGGGACAGAGCGCCACGAGTCCCGCCGCATCGACAACCAGTTGCGTGGTCGCTCCGGCCGTCAGGGCGACCCGGGCTCCAGCCGCTTCTACCTGTCGCTGGAAGATCCGTTGATGAAGATCTTTGCCGGCGAGCGTCTCAACGCCATCATGGTGCGGCTGAAGATGCCCGAAGGCGAGGCGATCGAGCACGGCATGGTCACCCGCTCGCTGGAGTCGGCGCAGCGCAAGGTCGAGCAGCGCAACTTCGACATCCGCAAGCAGTTGCTCGAGTTCGACGACGTCTCCAACGACCAGCGCAAGGTGATCTACCAGCAGCGCAACGACTTGCTGACCAGCGAAGACATTTCCGACACCATTCGCGCCATGCGCGAGGGCGTGCTGCTCAACGTCTTCCGCACCTATGTACCGGCCGAGAGCGTGGAGGAGCAGTGGGAGATCGCCGCGCTCGAGCAAGCTCTGGCGGGCGAGTTCCAGCTCAAGCTGCCGGTCGCCGAGTGGCTCAAGGCCGAGCCGAATCTGGACGACGAAGCGCTGATCCGGCGCATCTTGACTGCCGCCAACGAAGCCTATGCGGCCAAGACGGCGCTGGTCGATCAGCGTGCCTGGCACATGTTCGAGCGCAACGTGATGCTGCAAAGCCTGGACAATCACTGGCGCGAGCATCTGGCGGCGCTCGACCACCTGCGCCAGGGCATCCACCTGCGGGGCTACGCGCAGAAGAACCCGAAGCAGGAGTACAAGCGTGAAGCCTTCGAGCTGTTCGAATCGCTGCTCGACACAGTGCGTCGCGACGTCACCAAACTGCTGATGACCATTCAGATCCGCGCCGAGTCGCAACTCGAAGAAGCCGAGCGTCCTCCCGAAGTGGAGAACGTCGAATACCACCATTCCAGCTACGAGGACGCGCTGGGCAGCAAGGACAACGCACAGGCCGGCAGCGGTGTGCAACAGCACGTCAATGCCTTGCCGAAGGTCGGTCGCAACGATCCTTGTCCCTGCGGCTCCGGCAAGAAGTACAAGCACTGCCACGGCAAGCTGAGCTGATTACGATCCCTGGGCACGCGTCTCGAAAATGAGGCGCGTGCCCGGGGCGGCGTTGCGGTACGACTAGGGGAGCATGCGCTGGCATGTTCCCCTTTTTAACGGCTGCGGCATGTGTCGCGGCGTAACCGCAGCGCACGCGCTGATTCGGTGACTCCTCACGAAACACGAAATGCGCGCATGCATGCGCTATTCAGCCTGGCAACAAGCGGTCAGCCGCGGAATCCAGGTTGAACCTAGAAACCTCAGTTGCCCGCCCTCCATGATCTTGAGTGCCTTACAAAGCGTGGGCTACACAGCTTCGACTACGGTCACCCAATGGGTGAGTCCGCTACGCGCCCGATTGCACGCCTGGTGCGCCGCCTGGCTGCGTTGCGCCTCCTTGCAGGGAACAACCATGCCGCGTCGTCGCGCCTTGCCAGACGACGCCCCAGACGCACACTCGGACACGTCCAACTGAGGTTTCCAGGTTGAATGGCATCGTCGGTGAGTCGTCCGGAATATCCAGTCCAGCTTGATCGCGGCGCCGCGCCGAATGCCGTGTGGGCTGTGGGATCTGGCACGATCACGGAGTGCTTGCACGAGGCCCCGTTTGGGGCGAGGATGTGGGCACGAGGCGTACCGATGCACGATTGCGCGGACGCCACGTCCGATTCCCATCCGGCCTTCGGACCGTTTGCCACCCGATTCCGGAAAACGCCATGCCCGCCACCGACGATCCGCGTCTGCGTACTTCCGCGGCACCACGCCCGGAGCCGGCGTCGGCCGCGGAATGGGTAGCGCGCATCCGTGAGGAGGAAATGCCGGCGCTTGGCGCCACCGTCGCGATGGTGCGTTCGGTGACGGCGGACGAGAAGGCCTCCACCGCCAAGCTTGCCCAGTCCATCCTGCAGGATGCGGCGATGACCGCCAAGGTCCTCAAGCTCGCCAACAGTGCCTTTTACAACCCCGCACGCCAGAACATCAGTACCATCAGCCGCGCCATCGTCGTGCTGGGCCTCAACGTCGTGGCGGAAATGGCCATCGGCATCCGCCTGGTCGACGCGCTGGTGTCGGGGGGCGTGCGCCAGCGTGTGGTCGAGGACATGGCGCGCGGTTTTCATTCGGCGGTGCTGGCGCGTTCGCTGGCGCGGCTGCGACGTGACGCGCGCAGCGAAGAGGTCTTCATCGCGGCGTTGCTGTCGCGCGTGGGGGAAATGGCCTTCTGGGCGTTTGGTGGAACGGTGGCCGAGCGGCTGGATACGACCTTGAGGTCCGGAGGATTGACGTTCGACGAGGCCCAGCAGGTGGTGTTGGGCTTCAAGTTGCGCCAGATCTCGCTCGGGCTTGCACGGGAGTGGAAGCTCGGGCCGTTGTTGCTTTCAGTGCTCGAAGGCGGGCGCAACCCCGCACCCACGGAGCAGGCCATTCACTACGCCCACCGACTGGCGCAGGAATTGCGCCACGGCTGGCATGCGCCGGATGTGAAAGTCCTGGTCGACGAACTAGCCGAGTTCGCCGCGATCTCCCCGGAGGAAATGCAGAGCGAACTCGTTGCGGGCACCGAAGAGGCCGCGCGCATAGCGCAGTGCTTTGGCGCCATCGATGCGGCCAAGTGCATTCCTGCGGGAATCGGCGTAGTGCCGGTAGACGACGGTGATGCCCTGGCGGGGCCCGATCCGGTGTTGCAACTGCGCATTCTGCGTGAGCTCTCGACTTCCATCGCCGCCGGCGCGCCGCTCAACGACATCCTTACGCTGGTGCTGGAGGGTTTGTTCCGTGGGGTCGGGTTCGACCGTGTGCTGTTCGCGATGCTCACGCCCAACCGTCAGCAACTCGTGGGCAAGGCAGGGCTGGGCAGCGGCGTCGAATCGCTCCGGCAACGCTTCATCTTCTCGATCGGTTCCGAGCCGGGTGATCTCTTTCATGAGTTCTTCGCCCATCCTGCGGCCATGCGCATCGAGTCGGGCCGGGCGCTTTCGCCCGACGGTCTCTTGCGTGCGGAAAGGTTGACGCTGGTCACCAACGCGACGGAAGCCTGCGTCGCTCCTATCGAGTTGCGCGGCCATGCGGTGGGTCTGTTCTATGCGGACCGCTGCTCGCGTGGGCAGGCGCTGGACGGTGAAACCTTCGAGGCCTTTCAGCTTTTCGCACAGCAGGTGTCGATTGCCGCCAACCGGCTGGGGGTTGGCCGCCGGGCCTGATCGCCCGCAGCCTGCCGTCTTCGCACCGCAGCCCTGCCTTTTCCGCGTGCTGTGTCGATCTCGCATGTCGACCGTCGCCGATCTGCGGCTACAATTCGCGCTCGACAGCGCCGTGCCGGCGCCGCAAATGATTGGAGATCGCCCGATGCCAGTGAATTACTCGACCCCTGCCGCGTCCGAACTGCTTCCGGTCGCGGGTGTGCAACTCGGAGTGGCCGAGGCCGGTATCCGCAAGGCCAACCGTCGTGACCTGACCCTGATCGAGCTGGCCGAGGGTAGCCGGGTTGCCGGCGTGTTCACCCAGAACCGCTTTTGCGCCGCGCCGGTACAGGTGTGCAAGGATCACCTGCGCGACCGCCATGTGCGCGCGCTCGTCATCAACACCGGCGTGGCCAATGCCGGCACGGGCGAAAGCGGCCTGGCCAACGCCCAGGCGACCTGCAATGCCGTCGCGCGACTGCTGGAGATCGCGCCACGCCAGGTGTTGCCGTTTTCCACCGGTGTCATTCTGGAGCCGCTGCCGGTCGACCGACTCGTCGCCGGCTTGCCGGCGGCGGCGGGCGATCTGCGCGCCGCCGGCTGGCATGACGCCGCCCACGCCATCATGACCACCGATACGGTCGCCAAGGCGGTGTCGCGTACCGTGGAGATCGCTGGGCGTCTGGTCACGATCACCGGCATCAGCAAGGGGGCCGGCATGATCAAGCCGAACATGGCCACCATGCTCGGTTTCATCGCCACCGATGCGCTCATCGCCCAGGATCTGCTCGACAAGCTGGTGGTGGAGGCGGCGGAGCTGTCCTTCAACAGCATCACCATCGACGGTGACACCTCGACCAATGATTCTTTCATTCTCGTCGCCACCGGCCAGGCGGAGAACGCCGAGATCCTCAACGCCAACTCGGAGGCCTACCGGGCGTTCCGCGATGCGGTGGTGGATGTTTCGGTGCGCCTCGCCCAGGCCATCGTGCGGGATGGCGAAGGTGCGACCAAGTTCATGACGGTGGCGGTCGAGGGCGCCACCAGCCGCGACGAAGCGCGCAAAGTGGCCTACGCCATCGCCCACTCGCCGCTGGTCAAGACCGCCTTCTTTGCTTCCGACCCCAATCTCGGGCGGATTCTCGCCGCCATCGGCTATGCCGGCATCGATGATCTGGACGTTTCTGCGCTGAAGGTGTGGCTGGGCAATGACGAAGAGTCGGTACTCGTTGCCGAGCACGGCGGCCGCGCGGCCAGCTATCGCGAGGAGGACGGTGCCCGGGTAATGCAGGGGGCGGAGATCACCGTCCGCGTGAACCTCGCGCGCGGCGAGGCCGACGCCACGGTCTGGACCTGCGACTTTTCCTACGACTACGTCAAGATCAACGCCGACTACCGTAGTTGATCAGTTGAGCACCCTTGGCACGGCCAGGGTGAAGGGCGCGATCGGGGCATCGAAGCGGTGGCCGTCGTCGGCCACCATCTGATAGCTGCCGTGCATGGTGCCGACCGGGGTTTCGAGTACCGAACCACTGGTGTAGCGGAACTGCTCGCCCGGGGCGAGTCGCGGCTGCTCGCCGACCACGCCGTCGCCGCGGACTTCCTGGCGATTGCCGGCGCCGTCGGTAATGATCCAGTGGCGCGACAGCAGCTTGGCCGGCTCCGAGCCGGTGTTGCTGACGGTGATGTGATAGGCGAACACGTAGCGGTTTTCGTCCGGGTCGGACTGGACCGCGATGTACTCAGCGACGGCATCGACCTGGATACGGTATTTTTCGGACGGATTCATCGAACTCTTCTCGCTGGGGTCGGGTGAGTGTTTGGCGGGTAAAATAGCACTTTTGTCCGGAAATATCGTCATGTCTGTCACACCCCTCGTCGCTCTCTCCCCGCTCGATGGCCGCTACCACGGCAAGGTGGAGGGCCTGCGTGCGCACTTCTCGGAACACGGCCTGATACGCAACCGGGTGCGGGTGGAAGTCGAATGGCTCAAGGCCCTGGCGGCCGAGCCCGCGCTGGCAGAGATTGCCCCGTTTTCTAAGGCAACCCAGACCGAACTCGACGCCGTGGTCGCGGCCTTCTCGCCCGCTGACAGCGAGGCGGTGAAGGCCATCGAGGCCACCACCAATCACGACGTGAAAGCCATGGAGTACTGGCTGAAGCGCCGTTTCGCGCACAACCCGGAAGTCACCAAGGTATCGGAGTTCATTCATTTCGCCTGCACCTCGGAAGACATCAACAACACCTCCCACGCGCTGATGCTGCACGAGGGGCGTGAGGCCGTGCTGCTGCCCGCGCTGGACGCGGTGATCGCACGCATCCGCGGGCTGGCGCATGTGCTGGCCGAGCTGCCGATGCTGTCGCGCACGCACGGTCAGCCCGCCAGCCCGACGACCTTGGGCAAGGAAATGGCCAACATCGCGGCACGCCTGTTGCGCGCGCGCGGACAGATCGCCGCGGTGGCGCTGACCGCCAAGTTCAACGGTGCGGTCGGCAACTACAACGCCCACCTGTCTGCCTGGCCGGAGTTTGACTGGGAGGGCTTCAACCGCCGCTTCGTCGAGTCGCTGGGGCTGGCCTTCAATCCCTACACCATCCAGATCGAGCCGCACGATGCGATGGCCGAGCTGTTCGACGCGATGGCCCGCTGCAACACCGTGTTGATCGATGCCTGCCGCGACATCTGGATGTACATCTCGCTGGGCTACTTCAAGCAGAAGCTCAAGGAAGGCGAGGTGGGCTCGTCCACCATGCCGCACAAGGTCAATCCCATCGACTTCGAGAATGCCGAGGGGAACCTTGGCATCGCCAACAGCGTGCTCCGGCATTTTTCCGAGAAGCTGCCGATTTCGCGGATGCAGCGCGACCTGACGGATTCGACGGTGTTGCGCAACATGGGGGTTGGTTTCGGCCACACCGTGCTCGCGCTCGATGCCTGCCTGCGTGGTTTGAACAAGCTCGAGGCCGAGCCGGCGCGTCTTGCGGCGGACCTCGATGAGGCCTGGGAAGTGCTGGCCGAACCGGTACAGACGGTGATGCGCCGCTTCGGTATCGAGAATCCCTACGAGCAGTTGAAGGCCATGACACGCGGCAAAGCCATTACCCGTGAAGCGCTGCACACCTTCATCGCCACGCTGGCGATTCCCGAGCCCGAGCGCGCACGCCTGCTGGCGATGACGCCGTCGAGCTATGTCGGCAAGGCTGCCGAGCTCGCGCGCCGTATCTGAGGCTGCGGCGTATGGCGTTTTCCGACAATCTCAAGCAACTGCCCAAGGTCTCGCACCTCGAAGCGCTCCGCCTGATCGGAGAAGGCGATCACGAGGTGGCGTGCATCGAGAACAAGCCCGGTCAGGCTGGGTCGCTGGCCGTCTATAACCACCTTGCCCAAGTGCATGGTGCGATCACGCCCGAGGCGGCGGCCAAGGGGCTGGAACTCTATGCCGAGCATACCGAGGATGCGCGTCAGAACCCCGGCAAGCATCCGAATATCGACCGCCTGATCGGTCTGATCGAACGCGGCGAGACGCTGCGGGTGAAGCAGGTGTTTGCAATCTGATCGACCGCCCCGGGCAACGGCCGCCGGGTGCGCTTGCCCGGTCCAGTGCCGTTGGAAACGACAAGGGGCGCCGTGGCGCCCCTTGTCGTTTCAGGCTGCAAGCTGCAGCCGCACGGTGGCACTTACACCACGGCTTCTTCCTTGTCCTTCTTCGGCTTGACGAATTGCTCGCGCGACACGCCCAGCCACATCACGATGGGGCTGGAAACCAGCATGGAGGAGTACATCCCGAAGATGATGCTGATCGCCAGGGCGAGCGAGAAGTAGTGCAGCGTTTCGCCACCGAACAACAGCATGGTGAACACCACCATCAAGGTGGTGCTGTGGGTGATCACGGTGCGCGAGATCACCCGACTGATCGCGTGATCGATGACTTCGGGGGTGGTCAGCCCGCGGCGCTTCTTGAAGGTCTCGCGTACCCGGTCGAAGATGATCACGGTCTCGTTTACCGAATAGCCCAGCGCCGCCAGTACCGCAGCCAGCACCGGCAGCGAGAAGTCCCACTGGAACAGCGCGAAGAAGCCGACGATGACGATCATGTCGTGCAGGATGGCGATGATCGAGGCCACCGCGAAGCGCCATTCGAAGCGCAACGCGAGGTAGATCATGATGCCGATCAGCACGAACAGCAGTGCGAGTGCGCCATCAGCAGCGAGTTCGTCGCCGATCTGCGGACCCACGTATTCCACGCGTCGCAGTTCCGGGTCCGGACCTTCCATGGCCTTCAGGGAGGCAAGCACGGTTTCGGAGATGCGGTTGGAGTCCATGCCTTCGCGGGTCGGCAGCCGCACCAGCACGTCGCGGGCGCTGCCGAAGTGCTGTACCTGGGCGTCGCTGTAGCCTTCGCGCACCAGCGTCTGGCGTATCGGCTCGACCTGCACCGCTTCCGGGTAGTTCACCTCGACCAGCGTGCCGCCGGTGAATTCCACCGACAGGTTCAGGCCGCGGGTGGCGATGAAGATGATCGCGAGCACGACCGTGACCACCGAGAAGATGTTGAACTTCAGCGCATGGCGCATGAAGGGAATGTCGTTCTTGAGACGGAAGAATTCCATTTTGGGGCGTTCCTATGTGGCGTCAGCCGATGCGGACGCGCGTGAGCTTGCGCTGATGGCCATAGACGAGATTCACCAGCATGCGCGACACCAGCACGGCGCTGAACACCGAGGTGATGATGCCCAGGCACAGCACCACCGCGAAGCCGCGGACCGGGCCGGAGCCGAACACCAGCAGGGCGACGCCGGCGATGAAGGTGGTGATGTTGGCGTCGAGAATCGTGTCGAAGGCGCGGTCGTAGCCGGCGTTGATCGCCGCCTGGGGCGAGACGCCGTTGCGCAGTTCTTCACGGATGCGCTCGTTGATCAGCACGTTGGCGTCGATCGCCATGCCAAGCGTGAGCGCGATGGCGGCCATGCCCGGCAGCGTGAGGGTCGCCTGCAGCAGCGACAGCAAGGCGATCAGCAGGATCAGGTTGGCCGCCAGCGCCGTGACCGAGACCAGGCCGACGACGGAGTAATAGGCCACGATGAAGATCGCGATGGCGACCATGCCCCACATCACCGAGTTAAAGCCGCGGGCGATGTTTTCCGCGCCAAGGCTCGGACCGACGGTACGTTCCTCGATGATCTCCATAGGCGCGGCGAGCGAGCCGGAGCGAATCAGCATGGCGAGCCGGGTGGTTTCGTCGGTACTGAAATTGCCGGTGATCTGGAACTGATTGCTGAATTCGCCCTGGATCGTGGCGACTGAGATCGCCTCACCCCGGTTCTTTTCGAACAGGATGATGGCCATCGGTTTGTAGAGATTCTCGCGGGTGATGTCGCGCATGGTGCGACCACCGGCAGCGTCCAGTCGCACCGACACGGCCGGGCGCTGATTGCTGTCGAAGGTGGAGCTCGCGCTGACGAAGTGATCGCCGGTCAGCAGCACTTGCCTATCCACGACGACGGCACTCGCACGGCCATCCCGCGACTCGGGGAATACTTCTGCGCCCAGCGGAGGCTGCAGCGGATCGGCGTCCCCGATCGCCATGCGGACCTGGAGGGTGGCGGTACGGCCAATCAAATCCTTCGCCTTGGCGACGTCCTGCACCCCGGGCAACTGCACCACGATGCGGTCCGCACCTTGCTGCTGAATGACCGGCTCGGCCACACCCAATTCGTTGATGCGGTTGTGCAAGGTGTTGATGTTCTGCTTGATCGCCATCCCTTCGATCGTCTGGCGAGCCTGCTGGGTGAGCGTCGCGATCAGCAGCAGATTGTCCGGCCCGTCGTCGCGGTCGTTGAGCTGTAGTTCGCCGCTGCCGGTGCTGCTGATTGCACGGCGCGCGGCGTCTCGCTGTTCGGCGTCACGGAAGCGGATATGGACCGCACTGCCCTCCCTGCTGATGCCGGCGTGACGCACGCCGCGCTCGCGCATCGTCGTGCGCATGTCGCCCAAGGCAGCGTCCATGTGCTTGGTGATCGCGCCGGGCATGTCCACCTGGAGCAGGAAGTGCACGCCACCGCGCAGGTCCAGACCGAGGTACATCGGCAGGGCGCGGATGGCGGTGAGCCAGTTGGGCGAGGCCGGCAGGAGGTTGAGCGCGACGACGTAGGAGGGGTCGCTGGGGTCCGGGTTGAGGCGGTTCTCGATCAGATCGCGGGCGAGCAACTGCGATTCGGTGCTGTCGAAGCGGAAGCGGATGCTGTTGGCGTCCATGAACATTCCGGTGTGCTGGATGTTCTGGGCGCGCAGGGCCTCCTCGATCGGTCCGGCGAGCGAGGGCTCGAGCTGGACCGTGGTCTTGCCGCTGGAGACCTGAACTGCCGGGACTTCACCGTAGAAATTCGGGAGGGTGTAGATCAATCCGAAAAACAGGATCAATCCTATGAGGATGTTCTTCCAGAGCGGATAGCGGTTCATGACATGAGGGGGAGAGAATGGGGGGAGGAGCGTCGATCCCGCGGTCGCCCGGCGCCGTGGCATCCCCGCGGGTGGGGTGCGGGTGGCGCCGGCTCGTGTCGGGGGCGATCGGGAAGCCGCTCGCCCGGTTCGACGTCAGAGGGTCTTCAGCGTTCCCTTGGGCAGAACGGTGGAAACGGCATGGCGTTGCACGACGATGTTCACCTTGTCGGCGACCTCGATATGGAGGAAGTTGTCGCCCACCTCGGTGATGCGACCGGCCATGCCGCCCTGGGTGACGACTTCGTCGCCCTTGTCGAGGGCCGCGACCATGTTCTTGTGTTCCTTGGCGCGCTTCATCTGCGGCCGGATCATCAGGAACCACAAGATCACGAACATCAGGATCAGCGGCAGCAGGCCCATCAGGCCGCCAGTCGGGTCGCCCTGTGCGGACTGGGCGTAGGCATTGGAAATGAACACTCTCGACTCCGGATGAGTTGGGAAAAGCGCTAGATTATATCAGGTGGGGCTGGGCGCATTCGTGACGGTGGCGGATGGCAGCAGTTCTCAATTCAAACTCAGCCACCGTGAGGACGAGTGGTCCGCAGTCAGCGCTGGCGCGCGGCGTGAAGAAAAGGCGGGAATAGGCGGGCGAATCTAGCTCCATTTTGCCTATTT